>CAVBWZ010000012.1:0-80399 GCA_963599445.1 Bacteroidaceae bacterium | reverse complement strand
CCAATTCATGACTTCATTTGAGGATTGCCACCAACACTGTGCAGAAGTGGGGTTTATTTTCAAATCTTTGTATCTTCTGTACTTGTCGTCATTTCTATGTAATGACAAGATGCTATTATCTATTGTCCGTCCTTCTTTTACTGAGAACTCTCTCCACATGGAATTCCCAAAACCGGACTTCCAGTATGTTTTATTGTTCGTTAGCATAATCGCAAAACCTTTGGAAATCTTGATATCTCTAGGGAAAAGTCTGTTGTTGATTTCTTCCAACCTTGCTATATCCTTCAAGAAAAAATAGGAATTTATGTTTGCAGCACTATGCCTCAATACTGCAACATCTCCAAACGCCTTCGAATTGTACAAATAAGGTTTATCCGCTCCTTTGAACTTGAGTTCAATGGCATAGTACAAGCCATCTTTTGTCTTGACTATGAGGTCCGTATACTCCCTTTGGGCTTTATCCGCTGAAAACGGTCTACCATCCCGTATAGCATTTAAGTTCCAACTACCTTTTGGGAAAGAGTCTGCCTCAAGTTTCACTTGTTCAACTTCTGCTTCGTTCTTCAATGCCAAGGCAAGTTCGAATTGAAAGTCCTGTTCGTTGGAAAAGACCTTTCCATCTCTTGCAAATCCGTTGATGATTTCAATCAATGTTTCTCTGTTCATATATCCTCCTTGTGGTGTTCGGGGACAAATTCCCCAAACCCTTTGAATTGCTAAATGGTTGAATAGGTCAGAAAGCCCTGACTGGACGCACACGGAGTTCGTAGTCGCGATTGAGGCTGTACTGGTCGCCGCTGCTCATACTGCATGTGGCGAAGGCCTGTAGCCATGCGTTGTCTGCATCGTTCTCGGACCTCGACCAGTAGACAGGGTAGTAGTTGTAAGCAAACGAGCCCAATCCTTTCTCTCGAAGATTCTTGTACAAGAGATTCAACTCGTACTTGCTTGGAAGAAACCAGTCCTTGAGCTCCTTTCCATTCACTTCGTACACAAGCACATCACAAAGCCTTGCAGCATAGTTTGAAGTCGTACCAGTTGAAGATCCATAGGAGACCTCCTTCATATTGCGAACCAGAATACCCGTGTTGTTGTATCCTTCCCCTATTTCGTTTTTGGTATCCAAGTAAACATTGCTTCCATCGCTGGTTTCCCGGTAGTAGCCGAAAACGAAATACATTTCTCCATCTGCATATCCCGCCATGGACGAGTCGACTGTCGGAACTCCACTGACCAAACGCAAATCCGCAGGTGCAGCTTCAAGATACCTCCAGGAGTGTTCTCCTCCCGTGTATTCGCCCCTGTCGTAGAACACATATCCTCCAGATGGCCCTCTTCCCCAAGTACCGCACTCAGTACACTTATAATCCTTGAAAGAATGTAGTTTCTTATCAATTGAAGTACTACATCTACTACAAATCAGACTGTGGTATTCATCATTAAAACACCTGAAAGACCCAACATTATGTCCAAAAGCGGGTATCTCCTCATGGATGATTTGACTGCATCTAGAACATACACACTCGTACATCCCAATCTCGGTACAAGTAGGAGTCTCTGTCTCGGTCTTCACATAATCGTGACCCAATGCGGACTTCTCGGCCTTCGTAGTGTAGTCGCCCCTTGAGCATTCGTCGTATGCACCCCAGCCAACATCGGTACAGGTTGGATTCTTAGCTTCATGATGCACAAGGTCATGTCCAAGGGCATTAATCTCCTCGTATGTCGTGTAGTCGCATCTAGTACACGTATCGTACTCGTTCCAACCTATCTCAGTGCACGTGGCGCCATTGGCCTCGTGGTGGACCTTGTCGTGTCCAAGTGCCTTAATCTCCTCATATGTTGTGTATTCGCACCTTGTGCACGTGTCGTATGCATACCAGCCTATCTTGGTACAAGTAGGATTTTTCGCCTCGTGGTGTTCAAGCTCGTGCCCAAGTTTTGGTATCGTCTCATACTTAGTATGACTGCATCTTGAACATACATGTTCGTACATTCCGGCATCGGTGCATGTAGGAGCCTTCGTCTCGGTCTTCACGTAATCGTGGCCCAATGCGGACTTCTCGACCTTTGCGGTGTAGTCGCCTCTTGAACACTCATCGTATGCATCCCAACCATCCTCGGTACAGGTTGGTTTCTTAGCTTCATGATGCACAAGGTCATGTCCAAGCGCCTTAATCTCCTTGTAGGTTGTGTATTCACACCTCGTGCACGTGTCGTATGAACTCCAGCCTATCGCCGTACAAGTTGGATCCTTTGCATCATGGTGTTCAAACTTGTGTCCTAGTGCTAGTATCGTCTCATACTTAGTATCTCCGCATCTTGAACATACATGCTCGTACATTCCAGTCTCAGTGCATGTGGGGGCCTTGGTCTCGGTCTTCACGTAATCGTGGCCCAATACGGACTTCTCGACCTTCGCTGTATAGTCTCCTCTGGTGCACTCGTCGTATGCATCCCAACCTATCTCTGTACAAGTGGGTTCCTTCTCATCATGGTGCACAAGATCGTGTCCAAGTGCTGGTATCGCCTTGTAAGTCGTGTAGCCGCATCTTGTACAGGTATCGTATTCGTCCCAACCGATCTCCGTGCATGTGGCCGCCTTGGCCTCGTGGTGAACCTTGTCATGTCCAAGGGCCTCGATCTCCTTGTATGTTGTGTATCCGCACCTCGTGCACGTGTCGTATACACTCCAGCCTATCTCCGTGCAGGTTGGATCCTTTGCCTCATGGTGAATCTTGTCATGTCCAAGCGCAGGAATTTCCTCGTAAGTAGTGTAACTACATCTTGAACATGTATCGTATTCGTCCCAACCAATTCCAGTGCACGTAGCAGCTTTTGCTTCGTGGTGCACCAAATCATGTCCAAGCGGATCACCAAAAGAGAAATACTCTTCACTTGAAGGCCGTCCACATTCACAGCTCTTGTAGTAAACGGCGGATTCAAGGCATGTAGCGGAAGACTTAAGATACTTGTCTTCTGCAACCTCCCTATCGTAGATATGTTTTCTGGCAATGGCTTCATCCATCGTCTGGACTTTGTACCCTTCCTTCGCAAATTCAGCAGTGTAACGACCGACACCTTCCTTGGAACATGTGAAATCCGTTATAACCTGATAGCTGACGACAGCCTTCTCCGTTTCACATTCAACGCTCTTGTGATACTTACACTTGGATGTTGCAATACACTCATATCCACCTTCTACCTTATTCCATGTGTATTCTGCGTTGGCCCTGTCAGGACTGTTATGTTCGATATTGAATGTGTATTCAGCAACATCCGACTTGTTCAGATTGGCCTTCTCCGCATACGTCCAAATCGCAATGCTATCGCTGAGGCTTCTCATTGCTGACAGATCAATTACACCTTCCTGGTATTCTGAATACTTTTTACCATCGAGCGAGTAGAATATGGTCGTACCATTCTCTTCGGTTCCAATCAGAATCGAGTAGTCGCATGATACAGCCGTTGAACCATCTCCTATGTTCGTCACCTTTGGAGCGTCCACATTTGGAAGGAGGTTCCTGAAATTCTCCCATGAGAACCCATACGAGGAGACGAGGCCGTCATGGATGTGCACGGAAGGATGCAGAGCCCTGCCTATCATTCCACCGTCCTTGTCCTTCATAGTCATGGTTGCATCGTAGGAACCTGTAGCAACATCAGTGAAACTGTGCTCGAACACAAGGAATCCATCATCGTCAAGCTGGGAGTCAGCCTTTGTCATCGCATAGGTTCCAGCTTCATTGCCGTCTTCGTCGTACAGCTTGCATTCCATGGTCGATACACGTGATGTCTGAACCTTGACGGAAAGCCTGAGCGTACCATGACCCTCTATCCAGTCAAGGGTGTATGTCTCCTTTGCGGTTCCGTTGGTCTTTATGGTCACGATGTGGGTATCCGACTTTGCAAGGACGACTTTGTCCTTGTTGAGCCCTTCGACCATGAACTCCCAATCACCGGTCTCCAAAAAATCTATCTCTATTCTTTCATCAGTGAATGTCTCATCAACGGTCCTTCCTTCAATGGTCCTATGCCTACCTTCTACCCTATAGGATGCGAATGCAAGGCTTTCGTCCGTTGGACGTATAGTCTTGGAACCATCGCCATTTGATACCTCGACCGAAAGGGAGCCGTATCCCACGGCCTTGCCCTGGTCGTCGCAGGAGACCAGGGAGAACGCCAGTACAAGACAAACCATTATTGCAGCCATTCTGTTAATCATCATACAACCTCCTTCACTGAACCTTTGGAATCAGCACGAAACCACGGAACTCGTCGCCTTCGTCCTTACCAGTATTGAATCTTTCGAAGGTGACGAATATGGTATGGGCCTTGCCGTCGTCCGGAACCGGAACCTCGACCAAAGTGTAGCCGTCTATGTCCTTGGATGAACCGCGACCACCCTTCACGGTCCTTATCGAAGAACCTGAATCGATGGACACCGACACGTTCTCCTTCTCCGAAGAGGAGCCGCATCTTACATAGAGCGAGAACTTTCCATAGCCCTTGACGATTATCCTCATGCCTTTGGAATCGGAGCCTTCGTATTCACCGAACAGGTTGGACATGTAGACCCCATCGTACAGGGTTGGGTCGGGGTTGTGGTAGGACGGGTCCTTGGACCACTTCTCATAGAACTCCATGCGATACCAGCCCCTGTGTTCGTACATAAGCTCGCTGGAGTACGAACGGCCATCAACCTTGGCCTTCGCCTCGATTATGTGCCAGCCCAACTCGGTGTCGTTGGGGAATGCATAGACCTTATCTGTACATACCTTTTCTCCGTCAAGATACCATTCGTAGGTGACATTGTCAGATGAAGGGCTTAGGACGGCTTCGAAGCTTACGTTCCCATCCTCCACGTTCCTTTCTATCGAAAGGCTGCGTATAATTGGAGTCTCCACTTCATGGCTTGGGATGGATATCACATATTCCGCACTCACCTCGTCAGAAGGGAGGAAACCTTTCTTCCATGCAACGGCCCTAAGTGTGGTTGTCTCTCCTATCTCTATTGAACCAGTGTATTCAAGACCTGCATCCGAAGGATTCGTTCCATCCAGTGTATAGATTATCGAAGAGCCTTCCGTGACGGGCTTGATCTCCACATACTGCGTGGACGGATATGTGACGGAGGAATCGAGCAGCAGTTCAGGCGGAAGCGTCTTCATGTTGCTGAAAGTCGTCCTAGCAACCGCCGAGTGTGCATAGCCCTCCTTTACAGCTATGGCTTTGATGGTCTCAAGCGAATGGAGGACGATTGGTTCTGCATAGAGAGTTCCAATCCCCTTCTCCGGAGATGGATCGCTTCCGTCCAATGTGTAGTAGATTGCATCCGCCTCTTCGTTCTCGATCTCTATAGCTTCTCCATCGAGGATTATTCCGCTCGATGGAGTCATCTTTGTGTTCGACAATGTGCGGCTGACCAAATCTCCCAAGAAGAAATCCACCAATACCGAGCTTTTCTTTTCGTTTTCAACCGCCACGGTCTTAGACTGGGAGCCGGCATTCTCTCCATTGAAATCATTGAGCTCTACATCGACCGTATAATCCAAACCCAGCATACTTGGAATCTCGTAGGAAAACACCCTAAAGTCACCATCAATCTTCTGCTCATTTCTTGCAAAACTCGTAGAGAACCCATCTATACTTGCATAGGTTGGATGAACCAAGACATCGATGTCGTGAACTATAAGCTGGTTCAGAGGGACCTTGACTGTCACAGCCATGCTTCCCATACAGCTTGGAGCCGTTATGGAGGAAAGCCTGTCGCTACAATGGAACGCTTTGGAAGGTATGTTGGAAACGCTAGTTCCCAAGTCAACCTTCTCCAGACTAGAACAATAGGCAAAAGCCATATCGCCTATGTGGTACACTGAATCAGGAAGCTTGACCTCCGCCAAAGAATCACATCCAAGGAATGCCTTTTCTCCAATGCTCCCCAATCTGGAACCAAAACCCACTTCTTCAAGCAAGTCACATCCAATGAAACTTTCGTCTCCAATTGAAATGACGTTGGATCCCATAGAGACAGACCGAGGGGAAGTCCATGCAAAGGCCCTGTTCCCTATCTTCTTCACGGAATTTGGTATTTCAATCTCACTGAGGCTTGCCATTCCGTTGAATGCATCGTCCTTTATCTCTGTGACACCTTTTGCAATCGAGACTTCGAACATGGCATCTGAACTTGTAAATGGAGTCTGAAGACCATCATCGGAGACACTTGCTTCATAGCCGTTGTAGACGAGAGAGACTCTCTGGGAGTCATTCCAACCTCTGAACAATTCAAGACCAAGGGATTTCACTGATGACGGAATCTCTATTTCCTCTATGTTCGTCCCTTCGAATGCATAGTCGCCAATGGTCTCTATAGTACTTGGAAGCCAAAGTCCATAGAGGTCGCTTCGACCAGCGCACATATTTGAAGGAATCTCCGTAATAGGTTCGTTGTTCGTCTTCTTGGAAGGCATTCTGGTGTAAACTTTGGCATCCGACCCAACAAACCTTTCACTGAAGGCAATGCAGCTGTTGTCGATTATGCTCTGTTCGTTCGTCCAGCCTGTGAAGGCATCAAGAGCCAATGTAGAAAGGGTCTTTGGCAAAGTAATGGACTCTATCTTCGTGCAGTCGTTGAAGGCAAGGGAACCTATCGAAGTGACGTACGAAGGAAGCTCGAACTCCTCAAGGTTCACGCAACCTGAGAATGCATTGGCGGCTATGGCTGTTATATCACCAGTCAGCTTTATGCCATAGAGGTTCTTCATCCCTGTATAGCCGGACACCACCTGCGTATCATTCCTCACAGTCGTGTATATCCTTGCATTGCAGTCACCAAGGGAGTATGCCTTGTTTATGAGACCGGATTCATCGTTTATCCTCTGATTGGACGTCCAACCGGAGAAAGCATCCTTATCTATGTACGTTATGTATTCACTGAGTTCTATGCTCTCTATTCCTGTACAACCTTTGAAGGCTCTTGCACTTATCTTCCTTACCGATGCAGGAATGGCTATGTTCTCTATCTCCCAATGGTTTGCAAACCCGTTGGTTGCAATCTCAACCACATCGATTCAATTTAGCCTTGAAGGGATTATCACAACACTAGGCAACCTCTCCTTGAGATCCTTGTTCACGGATATGGCTCCGTTCGCATCAATTGAGAAGTATCTGTCGGCGGAAGGTGTGTTTCCATCATAATACTGGGCTGAAACCACATTTGAAGGTTCAAGTCCGTCTTTGAAGGCTCTTACCTTGACAGTCAAAGTCCTTTCAATCGAGATTGGGCCGTCATATACAGTTCCGTTGGAGAGCGAAGGTTCCGTATCGTCCACGGTGTAGACGATTGTGGCATCGCTTGTAGTCGTACTTATTGAAAGTGCATCGTAGTCCACTATAGACTTGTCCTTTATGCTTAAGACTGGGTCTTCGACCTTGACCCTGTAGCTCTCTTCAACCACAGCCGAGGAACCAAGTCCTTCTATGACGGCGATTGTCTTGATTGTCATACACTTGTCTATGATGATTGGATTGACGTATCTGTTCGAACTTGTGGAAGGTTCTGTTCCATCGGTTGTGTAGTATATTGAAGCTCTTGGATTGGAAGTCTCGATTCTTACAAGCGTCCCTTCCTTGCAAAGACCTCCTGCAGGATAGATGGTTGGGTTTTCTACAGCTTGCGAGAATCCATCATCCCATGAAAGGGAGAACGAATAGGAATGGTTTCTGAAGACTTCAAGCTGTTCTACATGATTTGCACCCAACTGTTCACGACTGCCATCACCGTTTACATGGAATGCGCCAACAGACAAGACATATTTCCCTGCATTCAATTGGAGCTCTGTAGAATACATGAGACAAAGCCCGTCCATTGAAGTGGACGGATTCCCCAATGCATACTCAAAGGTCGTATCGGAGGTATCTGTGAGCCTGAGAAGTATTCCATCGACATATCCATTATCTGTAGGAACTCCTACTGTAAGACTGAGCATTCCAGTGCCCTCAACATATAGGTCAAGGCCCAGTGTTACAGATGTGGTCAGATTGTTTCCAATTAGAACCCTCGTCTCATAAGATTTCAGTATCGCATTGCCATTTGCATCGAGGCCTTCTGCGTACACGACATAATCACCTTCTTCAAGGTTCTCCACCTTGTAAAGTTCTCCAGAGGTCTGGAGTGCATTTGAATATGCCGTAGTCGAGGACTTTACGTAGACATTGCAGTCCGCAACACCCTTTGGCCTCTCAACAGACACAGACAGCGTTCCGTAACCCTTGGTCTTCTCCGGTTCCTTTACATCCTGGTTGCATGATGCAGACAACGCAAGGATTGCAAAGAGAACGATTGAAATGACAAAAGATCTTCCTTTGGTCATAGCGACATCTCCTTTGGTGTGTACATTGAGGCTATATGGATATGTTTGTATTTACTTGCGTTTGATTCAGTTAAGCTGGTTAAGCGACAAGCGCATACCCGACTTCGGGGGGGGGGGGGAGGATTTCAAGGAGATTGCGAAATCATCGTCTTCTGCGGCTTTTTTAAGCGTATTGCAGAGCAAAAGAGACAATGTTGAGCAACTAAAGGATACCCTTTCCATATCCCCTCGAATCCAAACAGGTTTGATGCCTGCAATTCTACCACTCTTCCCCTTCAAGCTCAACCTTTCGTTAAAAAGCTAACCTTAACACTTTATCATTTAGGTTCTGTAAAAACATATTTCCCTCGACCCATTCCGTTCTCGATCAACTTTGCGTCCTTCATCTTTCGCATAAGCTCCGTTGCAGGGGTAGCCGTTATTCCTGTAACCTTCATAACATCGGCCCTTGCAAAAGCATTGCCGAAACCGAAATGCAAGAACAGTTTCAGAATGTTTTCCCTGGTCGGTGTACTGCTCTCAAGCCCCATCAGCAGGTTCTCGAAGGCCTGTTTTTCGTCTTGAAGGCCTGTTTTTTCATTTTCGAAGGCCTGTTTTTCGTCTTGAAGGCCTGTTTTCTCGATTGCCTGCCCGTAATTCAAGTTATACAACGTAACTTGAAAGAAGCTAGCATCAGAATAGAATTGGGGCTCCAATTCGTCATGATAATTGTGTGCAGCATGGTACGTTTCCATGATTTTCCTAAAGCCACTGCCTTGCCGCTCCATATAGCCCAATCGCCCAAAAATATCCGCCAAAACGGGATTGCGACGCGTAGAGGAAATGCTGAGCAGATTTCGTTCCTGTATCCTGGTACCATCTGCCATACCGCCAGGAGAACAGATTGTAAGGCGGTCATCGTAGATGTCAATGTGAACCTCACTGCCAAGAATCAGGTAATCCCTATGAATCAGCGCATTCACAAGAGCTTCAAAGACGCTTCGCTCACAGTAGTCAGGCATCTCAATGCGGGAATCAGTGGTTTTCTTCCAAAGTGTCTTCATATTCCGCCTGACAAAGCTGACACCTTCATTGAGTAGAATAATCAGACTGCCGGAGTATTCTGCACTGTCAAGTGCATCTACTACGCCACCGCTTTTATCAATTCCATTCCAACGCGTACAGAACAGGCGGGAATGCCTGATGGGAGAATCATCTGCAAGCAGAGCACCAGCATTGGTCAACTTGCCGTTTTCGTTCCGCATACAAAAGGAATCGAACAGCTTTTCCTCCATGCCATTACCAGTCCAAGCCTTATAGCGCTCACGTAATTTAGAAAAAGAGTAATCATTGAAATAATACTCGGAAACCAATTCGTCGTAGGAACGGTGCATTCCTTTCAGAATGAGTTGATTCAGGACATAGGACGGAGCAATCACGCTTTCATTGCCGATACGTATATAGGCCTCCATAATACCGTCTGCCTTGTAGTAATATGGCGTGGAGCGCCCTGCAGACACAGACAACACAAGAACATCCTCGCAGTCCTTACGTTCTGGTTTGAGAATAAAATCGGGATAAGGTGTAATCCGCTCTTTGATCAATCGACTAATCGTTTCAGCATCATTCTGCACATCAGATAGACCGACAATATTCCTATCATTGTCAACACCAAAAAACAACGTTCCACCAATGCCGTTTGCAAAGGCACTGACACTTTTGAGCCAGCTTTTCGGCTTTTTCACCTCCAAGGCAACCTTGAAATCACACTCGGTCGCCTCCGCAATCCAGCGGTCGATCATTGTTTTCACCATCCTGTATTTATTCTTTCTCGGGCTTTCAATTACAATGGTATCAGTCGACCTTTGCATCGTCAAGAACGGTTTGGATTGATCTTTAGTATTAGTCCTCAACATGTCTTTGCCAATCAGCCTCCAGTTCCTTAGCTGCAACCATCTGCGAGAACGTCCAAGGCTTGCCACTTGGGGACCGTAGATATATCATGTTCCTGAACAGCAGAGGCTCCAAGGGTGTCTCCAACCTGGACATGGACGAGCTGTTCAGGTATCTGAACGGCGGTGTCGGAGCCATAGGCATGGAGACCAGAAGCGGGCTTGTGACCATTCTGGACAAATATGTGCAGAAGTACAACAGAGACGACGACTGGAGGAAAGAGTACATGAAGCTGGAGTTCCTTCTAAAGGACAAATACGATGAGGGTAGAACCGCCGGTGAGGCCGAGGGAATCTCCATTGGAGAGGCCAGAGGTGTCTCCAACGAAAGAAGCCGCATGGTCAAGGAGATGAATGCAAATGGAATCCCAATCCCAACCATTGCAAAATGTGCTTCACTTGACATCGGCGAGGTCCAAAAAATCATTGGGCGATGATAGGTCTGTAATACAACGACTACGGAGGTATGAACACATGACATACGAAAGCGCAAAGGAGCTCAAGGAGCTTGCACCATGGACGAAAAAGGGTACGGTTGTGTTCATGTCGGACTTTGGATATGTGGACGGAGCTGTGAGCGCCATGCATGGAGTTGCGGACGAAGTGGACCATAACCTCAAACTTGAAGACCTTACGCATGAAATCCCCCAGTTCAACATATGGGAGGCAAGCTACAGACTCATACAAACGATGTCGTTCTGGGCACCCGGAACCGTTTTCGTATCAGTCGTAGACCCAGGAGTGGGATCGGAGCGCGAAAGCGTGGCGGTGCTTACAAAGTCAGGGCACGTCATAGTAACACCTGACAACGGAACCTTGTCACATGTCGCAAAGGAGATTGGAATCCTTGAAAGGCGAAGGATAAGCGAGACCGTCAACAGACTCAAGAACAGCCAAAGGTCGTTCACATTCTATGGACGTGACGTGTATGCATACACTGGAGCCAGGATTGCAAGCGGGACCATAACGTTCGACGAAGTAGGACCTCTCCTTGAACCGAACCCTGTCATGCTCAACGTATCTGACCCAGTCATAGAAGGCGGAGAGGTCTGTGGAAACATAGACGTCCTAGACACCCGCTACGGCAGCCTTTGGACGAACATACCTGACACCATGATCTTTGAGCAGTACGGCATCAAGTACGGAGACGATGTGAGGGTTCTCATAAGCCACAACCACAAGATAGTCTTTGGCTATACGATGCGCATGTGCAGGAACTTCACTGAGGTGGAGATAGGCGAACCGCTTCTTTACATAAACAGTCTCTTGAACGTGGGCCTTGCACTCAACCAAGGAAGCTTTGCGCAGGAGTACAGGATTGGATCCGGCGAGAACTGGGCCATAAAGCTCCAGAAGGCCTGACATCCAACGGACTCGCCTTCTGAAGCACTTTCTGAAACGCCTCTCTTGAACTAGTAAAGTACAATCTCCTCCACTGGATACTGCGGCCCTACCCCTTCGAAGTCTATCACTCCAGAGGCCAAGCGGGCTGCACAGTATGCAAAGAGGTCTCTGCCATGGAAGATGCTTGTCTTCTCCGTGCCTTTGAGACGGTTGACCGTCTCGTCTATCTCCCTGACTGCATCTATGCCAAACTCCTTCTTGAGAAGCGTAAGCGTGCCGTTGTCAGGCGTGACCACATAGTAGCCGTTGGATGTCTTTGCAACGCATGCGCACCTTGATGTTCCAACACCTGGGTCCACGACGGACACGAACACGGTTCCAACGGGCCAGTATGGAATCACTGACACCAAGGACTTGGACGCCGCCTCCACATTGAACTTTGGAATGACATGGCTCAGGTCATAGACTCCAAGGTCAGGGTCAATCGTCTTGCACACGCCATACATGGCACCACCGCCACCTACACCAAAATCGGTCTGCATCACGACAAATGGTTTCATATCACGCCTCCTTGGAAAGCTGTGGGGCATCATAGCCCGATAGCTTTGAAATCTCGATAGAATAGTCTGTAAACACCTCCCCGTCATCGAAGATGTCTGGAAGGTACTTTTGGGCGAAACTGCGCTTGTTAAGGCTTATCTCCATGTACGGGCTGGTGCTTCCATTGCACAGAATGGGCTCGCCTTCAGGCACGAATCCAAACGACTTATGATAGAGCACTGGCATATCGAAGAGAACTCTTCCGCCCTTTGAAATGCGGACATGGACCATGTCGCCGTACACTATGCCGGTCTTCTCGAAGTCAACCACGGAAATATCGGTCTCAGGGGAGCCAAAGTGCTTGAGGCATCCTGTGAGATGCCCCTTTGCAAGACCTGGTTCCACGTGGCCCTTGGTCTGTGGGAACAGCACTATTTCATCTACAGGATACTCAGGCCCGACCCCCTCGTAGTCGATCACTCCGCTTGCAAGACGGGCTGCGGTATAGGCATAGACATCACGACCATGGAAGCTGTTGGCACGCTCTGATCCAGAGAGGCGGTTGACCTTCTCGTCTATCTCACGAACCGCAACCACATGGTCCTTCACAGCAGTGAGCGTTCCGTTGTCAGGTGTGACAATGTAGCTTCCGTTGTCAAGAAGCGCCACGCACGAGCGACGGGATGTTCCAACGCCAGGATCCACGACGGACACGAACACAGTGCCGTCCTTCCAGTACATGACGGTGTCTGAAAGCAGAAACGCAGCCTGACGCATGTCATATGGGCGTATCTCATGGTTCAGGTCGAACACCCCAAGGCTCTGGTCCACTTTGCGTATGACCCCATACATGGAACCTACGAAACCCGTCGTAAGTCCAAAGTCCGTCATGAGGACGATGTCTGGCTTATCTGCATTTGCATGATTAGCTGCACAATTCTCTTGCATATCTTCAGATCCTTCTTATAACAATCTCATAGCGAGACAGGTCGAACCCTTCCTGCATTGACTCAGGCATATACTTGGAGACGAAGCTTTCAAGATTGAGCCCCAGTCCCATGTAGCCGGTGCTTCCATTGAAAAGGATCGGGTCGCCTGGCTTTGCAAATCCAAAAGAATGCTCGTAAAGCATATCCTCGTTGAATATTTCATCACCATCCCTACGCATCAGAACATTGACATGGTCTCCAAAGCGTATGCCTGACTTCTCGAACTCCTCGTATGTGGCGCTCAGGTTCAGGTTCCCAAAGTTCCTTACAAGACTGAACACCCCGCACTCAACAATGCCGTCCCCAACCTTTGCAGGCTTGGCGTCGATGAGCACTATGTCCTTTGCAGGATAAGCAGGCCCCATGTCCTCGAAGGAACACTTCCCACTTGCAAGACGGGCTGCGGCCCATGCAAGGGGGATGCAGCCATCAGGTGCGCAGGCAAGGTCAACCTCACGAACGTCCTCGAATGGGAACTTGGAGTACCAAGCCGTAAGCGTGCCGTTGTCAGGCGTCACTATGTACCGTCCCTGTGCAGTCCTCACGACACAAGGCCTTCCTTCGCCGACAAGGGAAAGGCACACGCTTCCCACAGGGAAGAACTGGAAGAACGAATACATTGCACACGAAGCCGTGGCGACATCCCCTTTGGGAATTGCACTTGTCACATCGTACACGGTCGTGTTTGGACTTGTAGACAATATGCTGCCAACGATCCTGCAGGCCTCACCGCCCATGCCATAGTCGCTCTGCACGGCCACAAGTCCACCATTTGGGACCGATTTCCTTGTGTTCTCCATATCGAATGCTCCTTTCAAACCTTTCTAACTCTTAGAGTCCAGTCCGCGCCATCTCCAAGATTGCGTTCCACGACCATGTTCCTGCGGTTCGTGGCAACCTCTATCATGGAAGTCTCCGAGTTGTAGACCAAATCGCTGCCATCGGGCACGAATCCAAAGCTCTTTGCAATTGGGACGACCTCTTCAAGGACGCACTGTCCTGCATGCTCGATGCGTATCCTTACGTTGTCGCCATATTCCATACCGCATTCAGACAGCCAGCGGAACGGAATGTTCGTAGTGACAAGTCCAAAGTGCTTGGAGGAGTCGGCGATCATTCCGTAGACTTCGCCCGCCCTCTTCTCCGGCCTTACATAAGGGGCTTCGACGATTTGGTCAACAGGATATTCAGGACCTACACCCTCGTAGTCGATCACCCCGCTCGCAAGACGGGCGGCGGTATAGGCATAGACATCCCTTCCATGGAAGATGTGTACGTCACGGGTCGTTGGATAGCGGTTCACGGACTCGTCTATCTCCCTAACCTGCTTTATGCCAATCCTATCCTTCATGTATGTGAGCGTACCGTTGTCCGGAGTCACAACGTAGCTTCCGTTCTCCAAAAGCGCAACGCACGATCTGCGGGACGTTCCAACCCCTGGATCGACGACGGATACGAACACAGTCCCGGCAGGCCAGAAAGGTATCACGTAGAACAGGGCGTCGCTTGCCTTGAGGACATCGAACTGCCTTACGCTGTGCGTTGAATCGAATACCTCAAGCGTTGGATCGACGATTCTGCAGACACCCTTCATTGTGGATACCGATACGCTGCCTTCGCCAAAATCGGTCTGTAGTACTATTGCTCTCTTCATTGCGAACTCCTTGTTGAAGCGGCCTTGTCGTGATGCCTATTTGCCAAACCACTTGAGGATGGACAGGGTTTCGAAACGCCCTACCTTGACTATGTCCTTGCGGGCGATGAATGGACTCCAATATGTTACAGGCCATGGATTTATGATTCTGAACCATACGATGTAGGCCACGATTCCAACTGCGAACAGGATGCAAAGCTTCCTCAGAACTTTGTCAGCCTTGGTGAGTTCGTGCTCGGAGTACCAAGTCCTTTTCTTGAGGCGTCCAAAACCCCTGAGGTCCATTGCGTTGGCTATGACCTCCACCTTGCCAAACGATGATACGACAAGCGGAACCAACAACGCTGCGGTGGCCTTGAGCCTCTTTCCAAGGGAGGCTTTCTTCGAGAGCTCCACGCCGCGCATCTGCATACTGTTCTTTATGTCCGTGTAGCGTCTTGCTATGTCGGGGATGGTCCTGTATGCAAGGGAGACGATGGTGCACACCTTGTATGGTACGTGCAGGAAGGCCAAGCCCGATGCGAACTCGCTTGGAGTCGTTGCAAGCACGAAGGCTATGACGACCATGAACGAGGCAAGCCTTTTGACGAACATTGCGAATATGTACCAAAGGGTCTCCTTGGTGACGAAGAAGTTCTCTCCAAGGCGCCATATCACGGTGCTGCCGCCAACGTTTGTAAGTCCTGCATCAGGAGATACAAGCAGAAGCATGAGCGAACCTATCACGCCAACCACCAGCACCATGAAGCCTATCATGAACCTTATTGGCTTGTAGTTGGGCTTCATCGATATGATTGCGGCTATTGGCAGGATGGCAAGAAGAGCTATGACCCTTACATCGAACGTAGCTATTATGGCAACCGTAAACAGCACGAACAGCAGAACCTTGGTGCCTCCTGTAAGCTTGTGCATCATCGTGTTGCCGGGGGTGAAGTTTATCAGAAACCTATTGTTCATGACCGTTCTCCCTCCTTTGCATTCTGGCCTATGGGTTCTACAGTTTCAGGTTCTCCGTCTTCAAGCATTGCTTCAGGCTTTGAGCCTTTGCGGCCTTTGTAGTTCTCATAGTCTATGAAATGGCGTATGACCCTTTCAGGTTCGAGTCCAAGCCTTTGGGCAAGTCTGTAGAGGGATGTCTGCTTGAGGTTGGCCTTTTCTATTGTATCGTTGTCCGCAAGCACTGCAAACGTCCTGTCGTCCTTGAGAAGCCTTCCATCAGTGAAGACTATGGCTCTGTCAGTGTTCTCCAGAGCGAGGTGCATGTCATGGGTTATGAACACGATGGTCTTGCCGTACTCCTTGTTTAGGACGTCGAGGAACTTCATGATCTCCGTGTAGCTTCTGTAGTCCTGACCGGCAGACGGCTCGTCAAGGATTATCACATCTGGCTGAAGCACCAGTATGGATGCAACCGTTATCCTTTTCTTCTGACCATAGCTCACCGTATCCACAGGCCAGTTGCGCATTGGAAAGAGGCTGCAGGCATTGAGTGCATCCGTTGCGCGGGCTATTATCTGCTCCCTTGGCATGTTGCGCAGCGTAAGCGCATATTCGACCTCGTTCTTTATGGTGTCCTTCACGATCATTTGGTTGGGGTTCTGCATGACATAGCCAACGCGCTCTCCAATCTCCTTTATGGAAAGACCTTTGGCATCCTTGCCGTCTATGGTTATGGAACCCTTGTTTGGACGGCAGATTCCGCATATGAGCTTTGCGGCCGTGGACTTTCCAGCACCGTTTCTGCCAACTACGGCTATGCGTTCGCCTTTGCGGATTGTAAACGAAACGTCTTCAAGGACCTTGCGGCTGTCATCGTAGGAGAAGGACACATCCTTCACGGATACAAGTTCGTCGCCAGGATGAGGCTCGTGCGATTCAACCTCGCTCTCAAAGAAACGGAGGAGTCTTTCACGGCTTTCATTAGAGAATACCACATTGTCTATGCTGCTTAGGCCATCGTTTCCTTCAAGATCGCAGCCGGCATACTTCATTGCGGTTATGTACAACGGTTCTCTGATGCCATACTGCTGAAGAAGCGTGCCTTTGAGGATGTCATCCGGTGTCGTGTCCGCCACTATGCGGCCTTCCGACATGAGGATGATCCTGTCCACTCGTCTATGAAGAACATCCTCCAGTCTGTGCTCTATGATGACTATAGTCCTGTCCTTGTCCTGAGCAAGCTGGTCTATGAGCTCTATGGCCGTCTCACCCATTCTGGGGTCCAAAGCCGCCAAAGGCTCATCGAATATGAGGATGTCCACGTTGCTTCCAAGGACACCTGCAATGCCAACCTTTTGCTTCTGACCTCCTGAAAGGTCGAACGGCACAGCCTTAAGGAAGTCCTGCATGCCAACCGTTGCGGCATGCTCCTCAACGATGGGGACCATCTGGGAACGCGGTATGCACTCGTTCTCCATTGCAAAGGCTATGTCTTCAGCAACCGAAAGGCCAACGAACTGGGCGTCGCTGTCTTGGAGGACCGTTCCAACTTCCTTGCTGAGTTTGTATATGGAAGAACCCTTGGTTTCATGTCCGTTGACCTCAACGGACCCCGTTATGGTTCCTTCGTATGAAAATGGGATGAGACCGTTTATGCAGTTGGCCAATGTGGACTTTCCACTGCCTGACCCTCCAAGGATCAGGACCTTCTCCCCTTTGTGAATCTCCAGGTTTATATCGTACAGCGTAGGTTTCTGCTGAACCTTGTACTGGAACCCAAAGTCCTTGAATCTGATTACCGTATCAGCCATTGATCGTTCCTATCATTGTTTTTGGATGATGTCAAAGCTTCCTCGTCCAATTGCCCAAGCAATCTCCAAGCAATCGAACGGAAAACCAAAAAAAGGGGCTGTTGCCATACAACAGCCCCAATCCACAGAACAGGATCAGTAGTTGTCACTGTGCTCCTGAGCCAGGTTGGACCTTGACTTGTAGCGGTTTGCAAGGACCTTGAGTACAGGTATGCCAACCACGACCAGAACTGCGAAGTTTCCAACGGTTGCGGCGAAAGCCTGGAGGAACGTAACCTCAAGGTCTCCACCATAGAAGAGAACCGTGAAGATTGGTGTTATGACTCCAAACGAAATCACGTTTCCAAGAATGCAGCATATTGCATAGATGATCATGTGCTTGACTTCGAACACGCCTTCCTTGATGTTTGCACCGTAGACTGGAAGAAGTCCAACGCAGAAAGCCATGACGGCGTTTCCAACGGACCAGTCGAACCACATTCCCCAACCGCCGATGAGGTCAGCGATCACGTTGCCCACGCCTGCTGCGACGAATGCAGGAAGAGGTCCAAAGAGACCGCCTACGATGACAGGCACAAGCATTGCGGTCGTAAGGCTCGTATTCGTGAATACAGGGATTCCACCGTAGCACATAAGGACTCCGAACAGAGCTGCACCAACAGCGACGGCAACAATCGTCTTCGTGTTCCACTCACCCAAAAGCAGCTTGCCGATGTTCTTCTTTTCTTCCATTTCATACCTCCAAGGAATGATGTCTTCGTCGTCCAACGTACACGGCTATGAGACTTTTGTCCAAGACCCCTATGCACAATCTTCCAACGCCCACTAGTTTGATACAGGCAGTATACCACAGTATCCTTGCCTTTGCCATAAAACTTTCTCCTCCGTCGTTTGCGATGCCCCACAAGTTTTCAAAAGCGTTATTTTGGCAACACAAAAGCAACAGACCGGTCAGGCTGCAACATTTTTGCAACACAAAGGAGCCGGCTACACCCAATTCTCCAACAAAAGACCATCCACCCTAGAGAACTCCCTTCCATTGTTAGTCACAAGCACAAGCCCTCTCGAACGTGCATGTGCTGCTATGAGGGTGTCCATTGGTCCTATAGGAAGTCCTTTTCTCTCCAAAGAAGCCCTGATGTCCCCAAACTCTATTGCAGCGTTGGAATCGAAACAAAGGACCTCCAAGGAGGAAAGGAACAATGCAAGAGCCATGCGATTCCTCTCTGGCGACGAACTTTTCTCCACTCCATACATAAGCTCGGAGAAAGTTATGGACGAGATGCAGCAGTCCCCCGGCTCGCAACGTGAAAGCCTATTCAAAAGACTCTTTGGACTCTTCTTTATTGCATATATGCAAATATTCGTATCAAGCATGTATCTCATAGCGACCTTTCATCGAACTCCCCTTGGTTGCGTCCGCCCTCCATGAAATCGCCAGAGAACATTGCAAGACCAGCCATGGTCCCACTCCAAGGGCTGTCCTTTGGAACCAAAAACACAACATCACCAATCTTATTCACAAACACCTCGTCCTCCTTGAATCTGAAATCCTTTGGAAGCCTTACAGCCTGGCTCCTCCCGTTTTCGAAAACCTTTGCAGTGTCCATAGGAATCCTCCTTGATATATATCATGATATACATCAAACAGACCGATGTCAAATGCATTCCATTCACGAACCGCCCATGCATCGGTCTATAGAAGAGCTTTCATCAAAGAAAGCCGTTTCAGAAGGTTCGTTCCCGCCATCATTCCTATCAGGGTCGAACATCCCTCCTCCAAAGACGGTGCATCCTATGGTCTGACCAATGACTTCAAGCAATTCATCATAGACCTGGCTGCCCGTCCCATCCTTTGAAAGACTTCTGTTGACCATCGCTTGGTTTCCATCATGGAAATGGAATGTGAATGTAAGGATTGGGTCGTCTTCCTCGCCTATATGTCCTTTGAACAAATCCCCTCCATCGAAGATGTCGGAGGTCTGGTCCAACAGTTGGCGGATCTCACCTTCACAGTGACATTCATAGCTGTTATGGAAACAACCTTGCGGGAATCTTCTCGTATAGGCCAGAGTCCAATCATCCCTTGAAAGGCTCACATGCTCCACATGGCAGCATTCATCGGAACCTTCCATGAAGGAAAGCTCTTCAGGAACCGGAAAAGGATCGAACAGTTCTATCTCAAGCCGGTCCACCCTTGAAGCCTTCACGAACTGCGTGATTCCAAACGTATCGTCAAGCAGCTCCATGAGCGGCTCTATGAACGAATCGAACAGCGATGCACCCGGCCTTTGCCCTGAAATGGCCAGATCCACATCGTCGTACTTGACGAAAAGCTGCCAATAATCACCTTTCTGCGTTTCCTGGTAAGCCGCAAGCTCTTTGAGCAGGTCGTTGCAGCTTACCTTGTGCCACTTGCGGATGAACCTGTCAGACTTCCATTTGCTCATCGTGCGGCGTTTGGATTCCTTCGCACCCTCTTCTCCAAATGCAATTCCATAGGACAAAAGCCCTGCTTTGTGGTCGATCTCCACCTTCACAGGAATCCCCTGGGAATTCTCCATCTCGAACCTTAGATAAGAAAACATAAGCACCTCCTTTTCTGTGTTTTTTGCCTTCTATCTAACTAATTCAAGAAAACCTCGCATTTCCATTCACGGTTTTTGAAAAAACTTTGAAAAATCCAGCTTTTTCATAGCCAAGTCCTTTCCATCAAGGAGACATCTCAGGGTGTAATAAAAAGGCTCTTCACGGAAAGCTGGGGGGGGTATTGGGGTGGAAATCGAAAGAGAGCATCCAGCTTTGGGGCTGTTGGGGCTCACTGGGCCGTTGAAGACCGTTGAAACAATAGAGGATGTCTGTGGCCCTTGAGATGGTTGAGGCTCTTGTGTCGGTCATGACGCTTCAAGACGGTTTAAGTAGAGCGCTCTGGAGCGTCCAGATGTACAGGCGACGCATGATGACATGAAAGGCCTTGTTTCCGCTGTTTGTGTGCATTGTTTTGCCTAGAAAGATGCCTTTTCGATGTTTTCATGTCATTTCGGCCATGAAGCGGATGCCGAGACGGCCGACTAATAGCTTCCATGAGGCATCTCCTGCCCATCCGTCAGAGGCTCATCCCCCAGGAAAACGTGAAGAGCCAATAAAAACGGCATTTTACCCCAAGTATTAAACTTTGTTTGCATAAAAGGCTGCTTTTACTGTTTTTATGCAAAGACCATTTCACAATTGTCCAAATTTTGCACGCACCGCGTGCAAAATGTTGAGATGCAAAATAAGCAACTTTCACAAAAACAGTTTTTTGGTTGGCACACAGTCGAATGTTTTGTATCCAAATCTTGTTTTTCTCGTTTTCGATATACTTTTTTCTATTTAAATCGCGTTTTCTGTGAAATCGATATAAAACGCAAAGAGGAAACTTCCACAAAAATCGAAGAATCTGCAAAAGAAGTGGAAAATCTTCCACTGAAATGAGTTTTTCCAAGTTTTTGTGGAAGCCAAAAGCCCAAGAGTCTCGATTCGCAGGGATTTTGGCTCAGCTACAAGGACAGGAGCAAGGGACAGTACTCTCTGTACGACCCGAGTGCAGTGACGCAGAAGACGACTCAAAGACCAAGAATTACCTTACTGCGGAGATGAGAGAGCCCAACACCGGCTCAAAGCGGGCTCCGTACCAGTGGTCCTTGTCGCTCTGAGTGACTTCTATGCACTTGACAGTGTAGTCAGCGGCTATCTTGGCGGATGAAACCGCATCGTGGCTGTTCATGAGGGCTCCAACGAATGCAGAGGCGTAGATGTCGCCTGTTCCATGGCAGCCACCCTCTATCTTGACGTGGCGGTAGTAGTCCATCTTGCCGTCATGGTAGACGACGACACCTGTAGAAGCGCTGTCGTAGCTCACACCTGTGAGAACAATCGTACCTTTGCAGAATGAGGCAAGCTCTACAAGAAGACCCTTTATATAGGCTTCGTCATAGACTTCCTTGTACTCGTGGTCTGTAAGAAAACAGGCTTCCGTTATGTTGGGAAGGACGAAGTCGGCAACTGAGCAAAGCTTCTTCATTTCCTTTACGAAGGCATTGTTGAAGCCGTAGTAGAGGGTACCGTTGTCAGCCATGGCTGGGTCGACGATCTTCAAAGCCCCTGCATTCATAAGAGGAGATGACATGATGTCCATGACGTATGAAATCTGCTTTGAGCTTCCAAGATAACCGGTGTAGACGGCATCGAAGCCAATGCCTTCCTTCTCCCAATGCGCAGCTATGGCTGGTATATCGTCCGTGAGGTCGCGGAATGTGTAGCCGGTGAATCCTCCGGTATGCGTCGAAAGAACCGCGGAAGGAAGGATTGCAGTCTCAAGCCCACAGGCGGAGAGTATTGGAAGTGCAACGGTGAGTGAGCACTGTCCTACACATGAAATGTCCTGAATTGTAAGAATTCTTTTGAAATCCATAGTACTCTCCTTTGCTAGGACATCGACGATGCCAGCCAAACAAAAATCGTGGTTCAACCCACACGACAGCAATCATACAGAGCTTGTCCGTTTAATACAACACCGTTTAATACAACACCCGTTTGATACAACACTTGCCGTAGAAAAGGGCAGTTAGTATAATCTAACACATGAAGAAAGTCATTTGCAGAGTCAAAGGGATGAGCTGCGCGGCGTGCAGTGCATCCGTGGAAAGGGTACTTTCAAGAAAGGAAGGCGTGGAAAGCGCCCAGGTGAGCCTTGCAGCCGAAGAAGCCACCATAGTATACGACGAAGAGAAGGTCTCCTTCGAAGAACTTCAAAGCATAGTGAAGAAAGCTGGATTCCAGCTTCTCCCACCGCAGGACGATAGCCAAGGAGGCATGAGCGACGAGGAATCAAGGCAGGAGAAGAAAAGCGAGAGGATGCACCTCATAAGGCTCTACACCTGCATTGCGTTCACCGTTCCGCTTTTCATATTGTGCATGGGTCCCATGGTGGTGCCGTCAATGCCAATGACATCGGGCTGGATCCAGATGGCCCTATGCATACCGGTGATGATTGCGGGCTACACGTTCTTCACCAAGGGGTTCTTCAACCTGTTCAAGCTACAGCCCAACATGGACAGCCTTGTGGCCACGGGTGCGACGGCGAGCTTTGTGTACAGCCTTGTGAACCTCATACAGACTACGGTAGCCAATGCCCAGGCGGCACAAACAGCGGCCCAGCACATGGCAATGGGCCACACGATGGAAGCAATGGAGATGGCGGGCATGGCAATGGAGCACCCTCACCTATACTTTGAGGGCGTGGCAATGATAATCACGCTGGTGATGGTGGGAAAGCACATAGAGCTCAGGTCAAGAAGGAAGGCCGGCGACTCCATACGAAGCCTCATGAACCTTGCACCGGCCAAGGCCACGCTTGTCAAGGACGGAAAGAACGTTGAGATAGACGCAAAGGACATAGCGGTTGGCGACCTCATTCTGGTGCATCCCGGCGAGAAGATAGCCGCAGACGGAATCGTGGTGGAAGGCGCAAGCGACATAGACGAAAGCATGCTCACGGGCGAAAGCCTACCCGTATCCAAAACGGTTGGCTCTCAGGTATGGGGCGCCACGATAAACACCAACGGCTCGTTCATATTCAAAACGCAGAAGATAGGCAAGGACACTGTCCTCTCATCCATCATAGAGATGGTCAAACAGGCACAGGCATCCAAGGCCCCAATAGCAAGGCTTGCGGACAAGGTATCGGGAGTGTTCGTGCCAATCGTCATGTCGATCTCGCTTGTCACCCTCGTTGCATGGCTTCTTGCAGGACGAGACATCTCGTTCGCCCTTAGGTGCGCCGTAAGCGTACTCGTCATAGCCTGCCCATGCTCACTTGGACTTGCCACCCCAATTGCAATAATGGTCTCGACCGGCAAGGCGGCCTCACTTGGAATACTCTTTCGCAGTGCACAGGCCCTCGAACAGCTATCCAGCATGAAAACCGTCATGTTCGACAAGACAGGGACTCTGACCCAAGGAAAGCCCAAAGTCTCATTCTATACCGATTTTGGCACGCTCCGCTTAGCCGCATTGGCCGAGCGCAGATCCGAACACCCCTACGCAAAGGCCATCCTTGAAGCATACGAGGACGAAGCCTCGAAGAACGCCATAGAGGGCGGCAATGGAAACAATGGAAACGAAGGCAAAGAATGCGACCAAAGCTGCACGATAGAAAGACTCGGAGCTTCAGACTCCGCTGAAGGCGTCTCCTTCGAAGCCATAGTAGGCAAAGGCATAAGGGCGACCGTTCCAGAGGGTGTGATCCTTGCAGGAAACAGAGCCCTCATGGAGGACAACAACATAGAGATGCCAAAGGAGGACGCCCAAGCTCAGATATACGTTGCGCTCAACGGTCAGTACAAGGGACTTGTCATGATAGAGGACACCTTGAGGCCGGAGGCGAAGGAAGCGGTTGCAAAGCTCCGTGGGCTTGGACTTGAATCCACCATGCTTACAGGAGACAACCAGAAGACAGCCGCAGTCATTGCAAAGCAGGCGGGTCTTGACGGTTTCCATGCATCGCTCATGCCACAGGACAAGCTCTCGTTCATAGAAAAGGCAAAGGACAGCATAATGGTTGGCGATGGCATAAACGATGCACCTGCCCTTGAAAAAGCAGGCATAGGCATTGCAATGGGCTGTGGAACGGATGCCGCAATGCAGGTTGCAGACGTTGTGATCATGAACAGCAACCTCAACTCAGTACCTACTGCAATACGCCTTAGCAGAGCGACCATCAGGAACATAAAACACAGCCTGTTCTGGGCATTCTTCTACAATACGCTTGGAATTCCAGTTGCGGCGGGACTTCTCACACTGTTTGGAGGACCAACGCTTGATCCAATGATAGCGGCGCTGTGCATGAGCCTTTCAAGCCTGTCCGTCGTGCTCAACGCCTTGAGCCTCAAGAGGTTCAAGGCCTGAGTGCGTCTCCATTCGAACCTGGAACAAACCAGCTAGGGCTACCAACGAATCGTAGCCCTCACCATACCGCCTTCCACATTCTCCAAAGCCACAGCCCCGCCGTGGAGTCTGGCTACGGTGCATACTATTGGAAGGCCAAGGCCTGAACCACCTCTGGTTCTGGACCAGTCACCCCTTATCCAAGGTTCAAGGAAGCTTCCGTCCTCGATGTCCTTTGGAATAGAGCCCTTGTTCTCTACGCATACGAAGCAACCACGGGCGTCTTCTCCTGCGCGGAGGACGACAGGACCATCGACCTCTCCATATTCGAATGCGTTCTTTATAAGCTCCATGCAGGCACGTGTCATGAGTACCACATCGCATTTCACATTGTCTGAAACATGCTCAAACGTTACATGTCTGGAGCCATCCTTCAGGAAAGGAAGACTGTTCACTATGCAGTTCTCAAGCACCGCCACGGGAACCTCGTCTATGACGGGCGTAGAGTCCGCCTGCATGGAGGAGAAGTCTATGACCTTGCCTATACGCTCGTTGAGGGTATCGGATTCCCTGCGAAGCTCCTCAATTGATGTTTCATCAAGAGGGAACACTCCGTCACCCATGCCGTCCACCATCATCTTGATTGCACTTGCCGGTGTGTTGAGGTCATGGGATATACTGCTGAGCCAAGCCCTACGGCTCATGGCGTTCTTCTGAAGCTCCTCGTCCAGGTCCTCTACGGCAATGGAGATCTCATCAAGCTCGCTGTTGTGGTTGCGCTCAAGCTTGACATTGGTCTCTCCCCTTGCCAGTTTCTTCAATGCATTGCGCACGTTGTCTATGAACCTTATGTTACGGGAGCTTATGACCCATGCGGCGATCAATGCTATTACAAGACACACAGGAATCGACACCACCACACCTCTAAGACAGGAGTCGAAGACATCCTTGGAGTAGGCGTAGGTCCTTGGGGAGTATGTCAAAAGGTCTATTATGAAAAGATCCTCCCCTTCGAAGGCCAATGTTATGGAACCCACTATGTCATCGGCATTTATTGCATTTGGGAGAACAAGATACGTCTGGTACTTGCCGTAGGGGGATTTTCGTTCCACGACCATGAAGCTGTCTGCATCGCTGGACAGGACAAAGGCATCCGAGCCCTCCACGCTTTCCAGGGAATCGTCCGAGAACACGACGTTGAGCCTCACCGTGTTGTGAGAATCCGTGGACATGAGCCTTCCATCTGATGCAGATGAGGCCGATGGCTCCTGGTCGGCAGGAAGTATGGCTGCAAGCATCCTGCCCTCTGATGTCTTTCCAAAGGTGAACATTGTACTGCCCTTGGTGTCTCTGACCACGTAGCCCGATACCCTGTTGTCATCCAAGGACGACATTATAAGCCTCAGGCTTCCAAGGCCAAAGTCCTTGAAGCGTCCGCTTTCTATGCTCTCCTCCAAGGCATCCACGAAATCGTTGTAGACGCTGGTCCTCCACTTGGTCTGGCTGTGCGAATACTGCACCACAAGGATGATGCTTTGAAGGAGGATCGTCACGACGGTTATGGAGAATATGCTTATGAAGTACTTGAAGAAGGCCTTTTTCATCTATCCTCTTCCTCTGTTCCGTATTCGCCCTTCATGCCGGATGCGTTCTTCACATCGGACAGCCCAGGCTCGGATGCATATCCTATGAACCTGTAGCCGTAGCCCCTAACGGTCTCTATCCAAGGCGCATCGCCAAGCTTGGCCCTAAGGTTCTTTATGTGCGTGTCAACGATCCTCTCGTAGGCCTCAGACGAATAGTCGAAGCATTTCTGAAGCATCTCGGACCTAGGAATGACCCTATTTGAGTTTTCGATAAGAAGCGTCAATATTCGCCACTCGGCCGCAGTCAACGACATGGAAACACCATCGACCTCGATGCGGTGCTCGGCTTCGCTGAAAAGCATTGAAGACGGGCCGGCCCTGAAGAACCGCAGGCTGGAGACAACGCCGTTTGATGCACCGTCTTCTACGGAAGTGCCGTCTATGCGCCTGAATATCGCCTGGACCCTGAGCACCAGCTCCTTTGGAGAGAAAGGCTTGGTTATATAGTCGTCGGCACCAAGTTCAAAGCCGTGGATGCGGTCCTCCTCGGCGATCCTTGCCGTCATGAAGATGACCGGGACATCGCATGTACTGCGAAGCTCCTTCACGAATTCGAATCCATCCCCGTCAGGAAGCATGACATCCTGAATCAACAGGTCGGCCTTCTTTATTCTGAAAGCCTCACGGGCAGAGGCCAGATTTGGAAACGACATGGCCTTGTATCCCGCAAGCTCAAGGTATCTCCTCACGCCCTCCCTTATCACGCTATGGTCTTCCACGATATATATCAACTTCATAACGAATCATTTACCTACTTGAACGCATTTTTTCAACAGACCGATGTCCCAAACGGTCGCAAACACACAAAAATCCACATTCAAGGCTCAAGAACGAACGTCATATACACAGGGTTGTGGTCCGAGCACTCAAAGCGCTCATCAACAACATGGCTCTCCATCACAGTTACGTTTGGACTTACCAGGAAGCCGTCCACCGTTATCTGATACTGGCCTTCCCAATAGGCCTCGCTTGGGTTGCGGCAGCTGGCGATGGGATTGGACTCATCGTATGGTGCTACCAGACGTATCTCTTTGGACTCGAACACCTCTGCTGGGATTGGCTGGGCCCACGAGAACTCAGTCTCCTCTATGCCAAAGGCCTCCACTCCACGGCCTACGACATCCTTGTTGAAGTCGCCGCCGCCAATGCAGTAGTTTCCCTTCTCGTATTCCGCCTGCATGTCGGAAAGGAGCATTTCAAGCTGCTCTATGGCAATCGTGCCATCTGATGTATATGCAGATAGGTGAAGATTGTACAGCACAAGCTCCCTTCCGTTGTCAGTTGGGATGCGCGACACGCTGTAGCAGCGGTCAAGATCCACGAGCTTCATGAGCGAGTCCTCTATCGGCAGGCTGCGGCGCACGGCGCTTGCAATGGAGTAGACGGAGAACGTCATGATTCCGGCCCTGGACTTTCCGTGCGGCTGGTAGAACGGATAGAAAAGGAACGGAGAATCGTAGTTCTGGGCGAACACATGGTTCTGACCCTCAAGGGCATGAGTTATGTACGTCCTTTCGTCAACGTGATATGACCGTGTCGCATCGAAGTCCACTTCCTGGATGAGGTTGAACGGTGCGTCCAAAGTCTTCAAAGCAGCTCCTATCTTGGACATGTTGGCCTCTAGATCTTCCTTGCTCTTGGCCCAGGACTGCCTACCGCCGTCCATGAAGAAGTCATAGTCGTCCTCATACGCCCCAAAACCTATGTTCCACGAAACGATGCTCTGCTGCGTGCCTACAGGGACAGACCTTTGAGGCGAAACGGGGTCCTCAACAGCAAGGACCATATTGTCGTCCAGTCTGTGGTAGTCGATGAGAACATACGCCACATAGATGAGAACAACCAACAGAACGAACGCCACGATGCCTAACAGGACTTTAAGGAATCTCTTCAAAGCGAAACCTCCATCAAAACCTCTTCTTGACAATCATACATTAAAAGTCTTTCATTGAGGAGCAACTTTATGGATGGGACACGCAAAATGAACAATTCCAATAGTAATGCAATGAAGACGAAACTGATATGCAGCGATGTCGACAGCACCCTCGTCGACGACTACAAGAAGCTCTCCCCAAGAAACAGAGAGGCCATACGAAAGGCCGTTTTGGAGGAAGGAATACACTTTGCGATAATATCGGGCCGCATTGCACCGTCCGTAAGACGCTACATGAACGAGATTGGGATAACGGGCGTCGTGCCATCCTTGGGAGGCTGCCTCATAGAGGACTGGGACGGAACGATAATAGAAGAGAACATCGTGGACGGAAGGCTTGCGACCAAGATAAACGACCTCATAAAGGCCATGGGGTGCCTTTGCTTTGCATACCACCGCAACGACTGGTACATAGACCCGGGACATCCCGACTGGGTCAAATCGGAGGCCGATGCCACCGACACCATTGGAGTCGTTGAGAATTTGACAGAGTTCTTCAACCACACAAGCCCCAACAAGCTTTTGGGGGTCCACAGCGACACGGACAAAGTGAAAAGGCTCATGGACGCCATCCTTGAAAGGTACTCCAATGAAGTGGACTGCTTCCTATCCTCTCCAATGTACCTTGAGATAGTTCCAAAGGGAGTGAACAAGGGAACCGCCGTCGATGCCCTGTGCCGCCACTATGGCATAGAAAGAGGCAACGTCCTTGCCATAGGAGACTATTACAACGACATAGACATGCTTAGAATCGTAGGCGTTCCCGTGACGGTGAAGAACGCACCTGACGACATAAAGGCGGTTGCCCGCTATATAACGGAAAACGACTGCAACAACAGCGCAGTCGCCGAGGCTTTGGAAAGGTTCGTGGTTCGCTGAACTATACGTTGAACTACATATCAAGGACCGTCATCAGATCCTTGTCCAAGAGCTTTGTGTCATACCAAAGGGCGTTTATACCCAAAGCCCTTGCCCCAAGGATGTTCTCCTCGTAGTCGTCAAGGAAGACGACATCCTCCCCTTCCACACCTTCGTGGGACAGGACGTAATTGAAGAAAGCCCTTGAAGGCTTTGTAAGGCCAATGAGATGCGAAACGTAGCAGGCATCGAAGAGCTTGTCCCAACCCTTCTCCTGGATTATGTTCCAATGGGGAGTGCAGTTGTTCGTGGCGCACACTACACGGCTTCCACGGGCCTTGAGGGCCTTGATGAGCTCCACCATGGGAGCGTTCTCTACAGGATGGAAAAGATCCTTGAAAGGGTCGCCAGGAACCTTTACGCCAAAGACATGCTCCAAATGCCTGTAGAAATCGTGGATGTCGTAGTTTCCGTCCATGATTGGAAAATCGTAGTGTCTGTACTCTACAAGGAACTCCTTGGCATCCACGCCAAGGAGTTCGATCATTCTGTCGCGGAAGTCGATGTTCTTTAGGACAACGCCTCCCAAATCAAAGACATATAGTTTTGCCATACAAGGAAATCAACCCTTTCTTGATTCGTATACCGCAGCACCGCCGAGGAAGTACTTGGAAAGCGAGAAGAACAGGATGAACATTGGAATGGAAGCCAGCAGGGCGCAGGCCATGAGGGCTCCTTCGTCCGTCTGCTTCTCCTCTGCGAACTTGGAGATGTACAGAGGGATGGTCTTCATCTTCTCGGCCTGTGAGCAGAGCAGAGGCCAAAGGAGGTTGTCCCATTGGTTCCTGAACGACAGGATTCCAAGGGTAGCAATGACAGGAGTCGAGTTTGGAAGGACTATCCTTGCATAGATTCCAAATTCCGTAAGGCCGTCCACTCTGGCGGCGTCCAGGTATTCGCTTGGGAACGTTATGAGGTACTGCCTCATCTGGAAGACACCAAAGGCGCTTACAAGGAACGGGATTATGAGACCTGGGATGGTGTTGATTATCTTGAGCTTGGAAGCGACAAGATACAACGGAATCATGATGGCCTCGAAGGGAATCATCATTGTACTCATGATTGCCATGAATACGACCGTCTTGCCCTTGAAGTTGAACTTTGCAAGTCCATAGCCACACAGCGAAGCCAGAAGAACCGTCGTCAAGGCACAGGTGAACGCCACTATAAGGGAGTTCCACAGGTTCCTGAAGAAGATATGGTCGTTGTGGTTTCCAACGATGGCCTTCTGGAAGTTCGTGAAGAACGTCCTGGAGGATGTCGTGAAGTACTTGCTGCTTGGAATCCAAGTGTATGGCATGGCCATGATCTGCTTCGCATCCATGAAGGCCGCAGTCACCATGAAGAGAAGCGGCATTATGGTGAACAGAAGCACGAGGATGAGGACAACATACGTGAGTATCTCTCCAATACCTACCTTTCCAACGAATTTGTTGTTGTTCATGCTACACCTCCATCAATACTCTACGTCGTCGCCGCCCTTCTGCGTCGAGAACTGCAGATAGGTGAAGCAAAGCATGATGAGGAACAGGATTATGGACATTGCACTCGAACGTCCAAGACGCCTGTTCACGACGCCTGTGTAGTAGATGTTCATGGTTATGACATCTATAGGTTCCCTTGCCGTTCCACCCTGCACGAACATGTACTGGGTGCTGAACGTCTTCAGGCACTGGAGCATTGCCATGATGGATACAAGCACTACGGTTGGCTTGAGAAGAGGAAGCGTGATCTTCCAGAACGTGTGCCAACGTGAGGAGCCGTCGACGATGGCAGCCTCGTAGATCGTTGGAGGAATGGATGCAAGGCCTGTTATGAACAGAATCGTGAAGTATCCAATGTACTTCCAGAAATACACTATGATGGTGGAAGCCCTGAGCATTGAGTTGTTGGTGAGCCACTGATAGTCCTTGCCTGATGTATGCATCACGAAGTTGGAGATCTGGTTGAAAAGACCTGTAGGCTGGAACAGGATCATCCATATCGTGGCCGCTACGACCGACGAAAGGACTGCAGGGGTATAGTAAGCAAGCTCGAACATCTTGGAATGACCCGGCTTGCGAAGTTGCATGATAAGCACGGCAAGTACAAGGGAGACTACGACCATTGGAACGAACGTACCAACTGTGAATATTGCTGTAGCCTTCAATGAATTGAGAAGGGAGAAGCCTCCGTTGCTCTGCGTGAACAGATATTTGTAGTTCTGGAAGCCTATGAAGTCATAGGTCCTTCTTATTGCATCGCGGTTCGTAAGGCTGGTTATGAACGCGCTTATGATTGGGTAGAAGCTGAACACAACAAAGAAGGCAAGGCATGGAACGGTGAAAAGGAATCCCCAGCGCGCCTGTTTCTTCTCTATGCTGTATGGAGTTAGTTTCTTTTTCATAAAAATATGACCTTTCTAAAATCTAAAAGCAGTGGACCAGCAAAGTGGTCCACTGCATGAAAAACACCTAATTGAAGGGCAATCAGTCTGCGAGGATCTCGAGAACGTTCTTCTGGAGAGCATCGTATGCAGCTGCTGGATCCGTGCCCTGGAGCATGACGGACTTGACTGCACTGTTGATTGCGGACTGGATCTCTGCAGCACCCTTTCCGTAGTATACGATGTGGGATCTTGCGAAGTCGCCGCTGAAGACATCCGAGTAAGGCATGCTCTGGTAAGTCTCGCCGTTCATGAGAGTCTTGAGAGGCTGGATGAGACCGACTTTGGTGAGGTACTCTTCAGCATGTCCCTCTGTGAGGAGGAAGTACTTGATGAGTTCCCAAGCCATCTTCTGCTCGCGCTCTGACTTGTCTGCGTTGACCATGTAGAAGTGTCCATAGTAGCAGCCTGCAACGTCCTTGACAGCATCCTCGAACACTGGATATGGAACGACCATCCACTCGCCGCTGTTGTAGAAGTCTGGGTTGTCGGTGAGGATTCTGGACTCCTGATAGAGACCTGTGTTGGCCATTGCCATGTCACCGTTGTTCTTGTTGAAGAGTTTTCTGGCAGCCGTGAGGGTTGGGTTTCCAAGGTTGTTGCCCTGAGGTCCCCAGTTCTGCATGAAAGTAAGAGCCTTCACCCAAGCGTCCTTGTTGACGCATCCTTCCTTCTCGTTGAGCTCGCCACCAAGCTGCTCTACCATTGGAACGAAGTATGTAAGCTCATAGGAGTATCTGAAGTCGAAACCACGTCTTGTGATGATGTCGCCATCGCGAAGGACGATCTTGCTGGAGACTTCTACCATGTCCTCCCAAGTCTTTGGATAGTCAGTCTCAGCATCGAGGCCGGCTGCACGGAAGACGTTCTTGTTGATGAAGATTGACCAGTTGGTCAGCTCAAGAGGAAGGCCGTAGACATCGCCGTCGTAGACGACTGCATCGATCATGCCATCCTGATAGTGGTCGAGAAGATCTGCTGCATCCTTGAAACCAAGGGTCTTGTAGTCACATGGAGCTACACGGCCGGCTTCGATGTACTGATACTCGTTCTCGATAGGAAGGTTGAAGAAAGATGGACCCTCGCCGGAAGCGAAAGCCGTCTGGACAAGCTCACGGAGCTTTTCAGCGCTCTGTCTCGTGACAGTAACAGTTACGTTTGGATGGATTTCCTGGAATTCCTTGATCCACTTGTCTTCGAGTTCTGCTCTTGCGGCATCCTCATGTGTCCAGAAATTCAATTCGATTGGTGAATTATCCTCTTCGACTGCACCCTGTGCGAACATTGGGAATGCAATTGCGAGGACAAGAAGCATAGCGATAAGAGCTTTTTTCATGTTTTTCTCCTCCTAGAAAAAAATGCTACTAGTAATTATCTCACGCAATTCATCCATTTGAAAGGAAAAAGTAAAATTTTTTTTACATAAAGGAGGTCAGAAGCGCAAAAACTGTTGCAATTTGTTGCACAGACTTGAGAAGCATATCCCCTATCAGGTAAAAACAACGTAAAACTACACTTGAAATTCCATCCGAGTTCGGAATATCCTAAACCAGTGGGCGTTGAAACGACCACTTTGGAGGGAATTCCATGGAGTACATAAGCACGAAGGAAGCTGCACAGAAATGGGGCATAAGCGAAAGGCGCGTGAGGTCTCTGTGCGCAGAAGGCAAGATAGAAGGAGCCGCACGCTGCGGAGACTGGGTGTGGAGCATTCCGGTGGGAACCCAGAAGCCGGCCGATGGAAGAACTCTCAGATATATGAAGAACAGGAGCCTTAGGACAGGCATCCAGGACTACAGCAAGGCGGATTCCATACGCTCAAGCCTAACGGTCACACCATTGGACAACAGACAAAAGGCCCAGCTGATACTTGAAGCCATGACATACGACGGAGACGAAACCACCTCACAGGCTCTCGAAGGCGTTCTGAACCTGCAAAACCAGACCTCCCTCACCCTCAAGCAACAGGTCATGGCTCTCAACGCCGGTTCCATACTCTCCTCCATACCGTTCGACCTCAACGAGAAGAAGCTCCTTGACATCCATAGGCGTCTCATGAGCTCAATCAACGAAAAGAGCGCAGGCTACTACAAGCTGGGAGGCCCACAGTCGCAGGAGACGGAGGCAATGCTCGAGCAGTACGCAGGTCCATGGTCCGTACTGCACCCCGTGGCAAGGGCGGCGTTCCTCTTCTCCGAAGTCCTCAGGATAGCACCGTTCGAGGAAGGGAGCACCCTCATTGCCTTCATCCTGCTTGCAAACGAAATGTACAAGGCAAAGCTTCCACCAGCTCTCTTTGGGGAGACTAAGATCCCTGAGCTCAAGGCAGCCCTCGCCTCCACGAAGATACGAGGCAACAGCCAAACCCTCGTGGCCATGATACTGGACGCGGTCGCACGGGCCTAGCATGACACTCTTCAGACACGCCCTCGTCATCGACGGAAAAGGCGGCACCCCATTCAAAGCCGATGTCCTTGTGGACGGCTCTCTTGTTGCAGCCGTTGGCAAAGACCTGAAGGCACCATCCTTCACCCCTGTGGATATAAAGGACATAGATGGCAAAATCCTATGCCCCGGCTTCATGGACATACATGCACACAGCGAGCTTGAAGCAATACGCAATCCTTCAATGGTGCACAAGGCACAGCAGGGCATAACATTCGACCTTTCCAGCAACTGCGGCATTGGAATCTATCCAAGAAGACTTGAAGACCCGGCTGTCTTTGCAGACATACTTGGACACTACGCAAAGCCGTGGGATTGGACGGACTTCAAGTCGTTCTCCCAAAAGCTTGCACCCGGCATCAACATGGGGTTCCTCCAAAGCCACAGCATGCTTCGCATGATGGCTATGGAAGGAAATCCAAACAGGGTTGCGACACAGGAAGAAGTGTCCATAATGTGTCGGTTGCTTGAAATCTCACTGCAGCAAGGTTGCTTTGGGCTATCGACAGGACTGTACTACGCACCATGCCTCTTTGCAGACGAACATGAAATCATAGAACTGCTTAGGACTGTAAAAAAACACGATGGAATCTTCGCAGTGCACCACAGATGCGAGGGGGACGAAATTCTCCCCTCCATAGACGAAGTGCTTGGATACGTAAGGAAGACAGGTGTAAAGCTTGAAATCTCCCATCTCAAGGCCATTGGAAGGGACAACCAAAGCAAAGTGGGCGAAGTGCTTGGAAAGATACACCGCTTCAGGGACGAAGGCTTTGACGTACAGTTCGACCAATATCCATACGAATACGGAAGCACAAGCCTATTCAGCCTGCTACCTCCGTTCCTTCTAAGGCTTGGGAAGGACGAGCTTTCAAAGACCTTGGCGGAGATGGAGAACAATCCCTCGCTAAGGGCTCGTACAATAGATGAGATAATGCACCCGCATGGATGGGACAGCATAGTGGAGCTGTGCACCTGGGACGACATAACCATAGCAAGCCTTGAGAGTTCCCCCGAATACGATGGCCTGACACTGAGGGAAGCAGCGGAAAAACTAGACAAAGACCCGTTCGACACCCTCTTCTTCCTACTGTCAAAGGAAAGCGAGCTTGCGCTCATGACCGATACAACCCAAAGCACGGAGAACCTTAGAAGGATATTCAAGGACCCTCTAATGCTCTTTGGAACGGATGCCCTTTACACTGGAGAGCTTAGCCATCCAAGAAGCGCCAACGCCGCCATACATCTACTGGAGACCATGTGTCTGAAAGACCAGGTTGCGACTTTGCCTGAAGCCATAGCCAAGATGACATCCAAGGTAGCGAAAAGAATTGGAATCGAAGACAGAGGCACAATCCAAGAAGGCATGAAGGCAGACCTTGTGGTGTTCGACCCAAAGACGCTTCATGACAATTCAAGCCCTTCCAATCCGTTTGCAATGTGCACAGGTCTGGAGTATGTAATGGTCAACGGAGAGTTCGCCGTATACGAAAACGCCCCTACGAAAAGTAGGAGCGGGATGGTGATCAAGGCACGGTAAATCTCCGCACCCATTTCATTGGTCATTTTCCAATCTTCTGCCAAAGCTTCTCAAGGGAGTAGAAGTCCCTGAGCTCCTGGCTCATGAGATGAATCACGATGTCTCCGCAGTCGATGAGCTCCCAGCCGTCGTCGCCAACGGCCTTGTGGCGGTTGTTCACCTCTAGCCCAAGCTCATCCAAAAGGCCCCAGAGCTCACGGGCCAGACCTCTCAGGTGTCCAAGGCTCGTAACCGTACAGATCACGAAGCACTCGGTCCAGGAACACTCCTCCGACACGTCTATTGTTGTGACTTCAAGGCCCTTGTGGTCAACGAGGAATTCGCTTATGGCTGCCGCCTTCTCCCTAATCTCTTCTTTCATCATCAATATCCTCCAAGAACCTGGCCCAGCCACTGAGTGAAGTACCGCTGGGAGAAGTTCAGATCTTCGTTGTCGAAAAGCCCTCCTGCATCATAGTAGACGGCATTTGGACTTTTGTTTTCAAGTACGTCCAGGACTTTGGACATGTCCTGTCCGCAAAGCCTGTTCATATTATCTGACAACGGTTTTTTGCTCAATACTGCAACGTTGTCCGCAAACGTTGCAAGCCTCTTGGCTCCGCTAGGTTCTCCTTCCATATCGGTACCCATGACATCCAGCATATCGCGCAGGGTCTGAAGAGAGATGCTTGTCCCAACGAGGAAGCCGCTTTCCTTGAGGCCCACAAAGTTCCTCATGGCAACGGGGATGGAGTCCAATCCTGCATCCTTTCCCCAAAGGAGTATGGGTTCAAGGGGAAGTATCACTTCATAGAGGGTGTCTTGGTTCCTGTCGTACACCAAAATGAATGCAGTGTCCTCGAAGTATGCATAGAAGCAGTCTCTGTTGGACGAAGTGCACGAACATAGAACGGCCAGGCACACAACGGCCATGAGAACAAAGAGAATCTTTGGAAGCCTTCCTTTCTCTATGAACAACTGCACCCTCCTCCTGCTGCATTTCTGTCCATCCATGGAAACCGGCCTTCGTCGCATCCTTTAGCTTCAAGGTCAGCCTTCATTTCAAGTGAACCATTGGCTATGCTACGGAATCCGCTTTCCCTCCAGTGGTCTATCATATCACATAGGACTCTATACGCACAGGATCCAAGGTTTGGAGAGGCCAAGTAGTAGGAGCGTCTTTCATCGGTCATGAACCTTCGTGAGGGTTCTATGAAATCGGCGACGAACAAGGCAAGCGCAAGGCTGTCCATCCCAGCACATCCCGTGGTATGGACTTCTATGGCTCTCCTCCAGGAAGATGGATAGTCGGGACATAGATTTGAAACGATGTCAGCCGACACCTTGCCATGCGCCAGAACAGGCGCATCGATTTCCTGTTGCGTAAGTCCAATGGAGTTTTCATGGCAATATGCAAGGATTGAGGCATCGTCCATCTCCCGTGCGATATCATGTGAAAGACCGCAGAAAAGCGCTGCATCGAAGCCCTTCCAGGTCTTTGGATAGTCGCATGAAGGATACTGCTCCAAGAGCCTAGCCGTGGTTTCAGCAACCCCTTGGCTGTGTATGTATCTCTTCTCCGAGACCTTGCCTTTCAGGAAGCGGTCAAGGTCCTCTATATTCGCAATCGCATCAACTGTATAGGTTGTGTTCTCTGACATACTCTGCAACCCTTTTTGGAAGGTCTCCCATTCTACCGTGGACATCCCCTTTGAAACCGCTTGAAGACTGCATTGCAAGCTCAGCAGGCTCAAGCCTTGAATAGACGACGCCTTCAGGCATGAGGTTCCAGAGAGCTCCATCCTGATTGCGGCGGCATATCAGAAAACGGACTTCGGCCTTGAGGTCGTCGAATCGATACCATCGGTCTAGAGAAGGAATCTGGTCGTCGCCCATTATGAGGCCAAGCCGGGTGTGGATGTCCATTTCACGCTTCAAAGCCATGACGGTGTCGTATGTGTACGAAACCCCGCCGCGATCCAGCTCCATTGTGGATAGCCTTATGTCCGCGTCGTCGTTGGGATAGATGTCCTTGTAGTCAAGAAGTGCAAGGCGCAACATCTCAAGCCTGTCCTTGTCCGTGGCCTTTGGGGCGTTGGTGCGTTTGAAGTTGCTCAAAGCGGCGGGCACGACCATGAACGTATCATAGTCAGACATGGAGACAGCACAGTGAAGGAGGAACAAATGACCCAAATGAACGGGATCGAAGCTTCCTCCCAGCATGGCAATCTTCATTTCGTCTCTTCCCTCACCCATTCGCTCACTAGTCCTGAGGCAGGAACCTATCGTCCGTCTCAGGGTAGAAGGCATCTTCGTTGGGCTTTGTCGTGAACCCCCTCTCTACGGAAGGCTCCTCCAGCATGTCCACGAACGCCTTCATGATTGGTTTGACGGAATCCTCGTCGAATATGCTCATCCCAAAGACCTTCTTGTCTGCGTACTTTGCCTTGAATTTCTCGAAGTTCTCAGGCGCACCATCCTCGTCAAGCTTCGTGCCAATGAGGACTTCGCGTTTCTCAAGGAGGTCCGTAGAATACGTTCCAAGTTCGTTTCTGAGAAGCTCATATTGGTCAAGGCACTGAGGATCCGACATGTCGATGAGGTATGCCAAGCCGCCCGTCCTTGCAATGTGCTTGAGGAACTTGAAGCCCATGCCTGCACCCTGGCTTGCACCTTCTATGATTCCAGGGATGTCGGCGATCACCACATCCTGGTCTCCAAGACGCATCATGCCAAGCTGAGGGATCTTCGTGGTGAACGGATACGAGGCCACTTTGCTGCGTGCGTTGGTGAGCATGTTCATAAGTGAGCTCTTGCCTGCGTTCGGGAATCCTACGAAACCTACGTCCGCTATGACCAAAAGCTCAACTCCAACTCTCATTTCAACACCTGGCTCGCCTGGCTGGGCGAACTTTGGAGCCTGTCTCGTAGAGGTTCTGAAATGATAGTTGCCAAGGCCGCCGCGACCGCCCTTGAGGAATACGAAGCGGTCGACGCCCGTAAGGTCCTTTATGACCTCCCCTGTGCTGGCGTCCTTGATTACGGTCCCAGGAGGGACTGGTATCTCCATGTCGTTTCCATTGCGACCATAGCAGCGCGCACCGCTGCCGCCCCTGCCGTTCTCTGCACGGAAGGAACGTATGACCTTGAGATGCGCAAGCGTCCTCAGATTGTTCTTCACGACGAAGACGACGTCTCCGCCCTTTCCACCATCACCGCCGTCAGGGCCGCCTTTGGCTACGAACTTCTCACGCCTGAAGGAAACACAGCCATTGCCTCCGTTTCCGGAGGCAATGTCGATATAGGTTTCATCTGAAAAACCAAACATAGAGATCTTTTCTCGAACTTACTCTTCGACGACTATGCTTACGTAGTTGCGGTTGTTCCTTGAGTGATAAAGGACCTTTCCACCAACCTTTGCAAAGAGTGTGTAGTCGGAGCCCAAACCAACGTTCTGGCCCGGGTGAATCTTTGTGCCGTGCTGACGAACGAGAACCTCGCCGCCCTTCACGACCTGTCCGCCGTAACGCTTTACGCCAAGGCGCTGTGCATTAGAGTCTCTTCCGTTTCTGGATGAACCACCACCTTTATGATGAGCCATTGATTGCCTCCCTTAAGCGTTGATCTTTTCGATCTTGAGAATGGAATACTGCTGACGATGACCCTGGGTCCTGCGATATCCCTTTCTCCTGCGGAACTTGTAGACACGAACCTTGCCGTCCTTGATGTTGGACTCGAGTGTGGCTACAATGCTGGCACCTTCAACGTATGGAGCGCCAAACTTGACTTCATCTTCTTTGACAACTGCAAGGACGGAATCGTATGTTACTGTCCCGCCGACCTCAGCCTTGACGAGATCGACCTGGATGGACTTTCCTTCTTCTGCCTTGTACTGCTTTCCAAGAATTTCTACGAGTGCGTACATTGAAAACACATCCTTAAAATTTGATTTCCTTGGCTTTATACCCAAAACCGATGTCCTTGTTCCATAGCATTCCATTGGAAAATGCGGGAAAACGCTCTTGACGAACGAACATTCGTTCGCATATATTGGTGATATAGGACTTCAAGAGGACTTGAAGGTGTCCACCAAAATACAGGAGAAACGACAATGAACACGAACGAAGACATAATCCTAAAGACGCTGGAGCTTGGTTGCGAAAAGGGTCTTGCAAACGTAAGCATCCTTGACATAGCGACAGCGACAGGGCTTAGGAAGTCCAGCCTCTACAGCCACTTCAAAAGCAAGGACGATATAATCCAAAGCATGATGGACCACTGCCATGACATACTTGCAAAGAAGACGTTTCTGGTTGATTTCAAGGCAAAGGACGCCCAGGAGCTTTTAGTCTCGTTGATTGAAAGCTTCATTGAAACGTTCGCTGAGCCACCGCTTTCCCACTACTACGCTGTGGTCCAGCAGCAAAGGCTCTACGACAAAGGCTTCGCCTCTGCAGCGCACGGGCTTGAGTCCATGATCACAGCCCGAGTCAAAGTGGCGCTCGAATACTGCGTACAGCGCAGTTGGCTGAACATTCCAGACACCGATGCCGCAGGGGAGCTTTTCTCAAGTGCGGTCCAGAACTGTCTTGCAAAGCTCGCAGCCACACAGGAGGCGGCCACAGCCTTAGGCTGTGAAGACACGGACTGGGAGCTCAACCGCCTCGTGGACAACCTACTGATGCTGTTTGAAGTCAAGACAAACAACGGTTTCTCCGTATAGCATGAAAATCCAACTTGCAGACGTATGTAGATTCTACGGACGATTTCACAGAAGGGTCGGAAAGTTACCCATAAATTCCCTTTTTTCTGCATTTATGGGCACTTAGTTGCCCATAAAGCGCTTGGAACGGACTTCTATGGGCAACTTCCTGCATCATCGTCCTTCCTTTACTCCAACAAGGCGCCTCGCATGACATGCATGATGACATAAAAGACCTTGCTTTAGTTGTCTGTGTGCATGGTTTTGCCTAGAAAAGCGCTTTTTCACTGTTTTCATGTCATTTCGGACATGCTCTTCACTCCCCCATGATGGCACCTCACCCCCCCCCGTCAGGGATTCATCCCGGAAAAAGCGTGAAGAGCCGAATCAATTGACATAATCCATAAAAAGCACAAGGCCGCTCAAAGGAGCGGCCCATGTATTATCGCGTATTGCCTATTCAGCGCTCACATCTTCTCTAGGAACGGAATTCCTACGAGGTCGAATGCGTTCCTCATGACCTGGAGCACCATCTCGCATAGTGATACACGGGCTTTGACAAGCTCAGGGGTATCGGCCTTGAGGATCTGGTTGTCGTGGTACCAGTGTGAGAACCGTTTGGAGAGGTCGTATAGGAAGGCGCACACGATGCTTGGATCGTACTGTTTGCAGGCTTTGCCCACGACTTCAGGGAAGGAAGCGAGCATCTTGAGCATTTCGCGTTCGTCCTCAAGGGAGAGCACGGCGGGATTGAACGCCACGTCACGATAGGCCACCTCGTCGTACTTTCTGAGCATTGATGAGATGCGGGCCCCCATGTACTGAAGGTATGGCCCGGTGTTGCCGTTGAAGGAGAGGGACTCCTTTGGATTGAAGACGAAGTCCTTGCTTGGATTGAACTGAAGGATGTAGTAGTCCAGAGCTCCAAGGGCTATTTTGTGTGCCGTTTCGTCAACATCGTCGAGATCGTCCTCGCGGCCCTTCTCAAGAATCTGCTCCTTTGCCATATCGGTGAGGGACTGGATGAGGTCGTCTGCATCCACGACCGTGCCTTCGCGGCTCTTCATCTTGCCTTCAGGTAGGAATACCATACCGTATGAAAGGTGGTGGAGATCCTTGGCCCACGAGTATCCAAGTTTGTCCAAGACGTGGAATAGGACCTTGAAGTGGTAGTTCTGCTCGCTTGCAACAACGTAGATAAGGCTGTCGAAAGGCCAGTCCTCATGCCTGTTGATTGCCGTTCCAATGTCCTGTGTGATGTAGATGGACGTGCCGTCACGCCTTAGGAGGATCTTGCGATCAAGGCCTATATCGGAGTTGTCTATGTATATGGAACCGTCGTCGGCCTTTTGGAAGATGCCCCTTTCAAGCCCTTCGAGGACCTTGTCCTTTCCAAGCTTGTACGTATCGCTTTCGTAGTAGTATTTGTCAAAGCTTATGCCTGTGCGTTCGTATGTCTGTGCAACGCCATCGAGGGTCCAGCCGTTCATAAGCTTCCACAGCTCCATGACCTGAGGGTCGCCCTGCTCCCACTTGCGAAGCATAGCCTGGGCTTCCATGTCAGGACCGTTCTCCTTCTTGGCAAGGGCCTTTGCGTCTTCCTCGGACATTCCCTTTGCAATGTTGGCCTCTGTGTCCTTCTTGAGTTCGTCCGACTCCCATTGTGCAAAGCGCACGTAGTAGTTGCCAACAAGGTGGTCGCCTTTTATGCCCGATGACTGAGGGGTCTCCCCGTTGCCGAACTTCTGGTACGCAAGCATGGACTTGCATATATGCACACCACGGTTGTTTATGAGGTTCACCTTCATGACGTTGGCACCGCAGGCCTTGAGGATCTGGCTCATGCTCTGGCCTATGCAGTCGTTTCTCACATGTCCAAGGTGAAGCGGCTTGTTGGTGTTTGGGCAGCTGAACTCTATCATGACCTTCTTTGCGCCAAGAAGGTCCGTGTGTCCGTAGGAAGCACCGCTGGTCTTTATCTTTTCGTACATCTGGGAGACGACATCGTCCATGTTCACCCTTACGTTCATGTATGGACCAAGGGCGAACGCCTCGCCATCTGGTTTGGAAACGTCCTGTTCGGATGCGTTCGAGCCGCTGGGAAGTGCATTGATCCTTGAACTCAGCTCCTGAGCAAGGATGTTTGGAGCCTTCGAGAAGGCCTTTGCATATGCAAAGAGAGGGAACGCAAGGTCTCCCATCTCAGGCTTTGGAGGGACCTGCAGAACGACAGGCGAAAGCGCACCTTCATGTCCGCTCTCCTCGTACATCACCTGCAAGGTGTTCTGAACCAAACTCTTCCATTCTTCCTTGTTTATCATCTCAAACCTCTCTTCCTGACGCTCACCTCTCCCGTGGAAAGGACAATCTCACGCCCATCGTCGCACAATACGTGAAGGTGGCAGTCATCGTCTATCAGGACGGCACGCCCCTCGCCTACGACAGCTCCCGCTTGGATTATTTTTACTTCGTTTCCCAGAATTGTGCTAGAGCCTTTGTATTCGCAAAGCCATTTAGGCTCGCTTTTCACACCGTTTTCCATGGTTTGGCCTTCAGCGCAACCACAAAGCTCTCTGCCGCACACAAGGCCGTACAGGTTTGCAACAAGTGCCATCACGAAGCTTCGCATGGAAGGCACGTCCTTGGCTGGCACCTTGTCCGCATCGTACAAAGAGCCGACAACGCCTTTGAGGTCCTCTGCAAAGCACGACAACGGCGTTGCATAGTTCACGCCAATGCCCACGACCACGACGTTTCCTTCTTCACGTGCAACCATTTGGGCAAGAATCCCGCACACCTTAAGGCCGTCCAGCACTATGTCGTTGACCCATTTTATGCCACACTGGACACCGCACACGTCCCTGATTGCACGCCTCACCGCAACACCGGCCTTTGCAGTCAATGCAAAACCGATGTCCTTGGGGTCACGCGGACAAGGCACAAGCATGCTTATGTAGACACCTCCAACAGGAGACGAGAAGGAACGTCCAAGACGCCCTCTTCCACCCTCCTGCCTGTGGGCCCAGACAACGGTTCCAATGGAAGCGCCGCTACGGGCCATCTCCATGAGGATTGCATTCGTGGAACCTGTGCATTCAAGTTCATGGAGCTCTATGGCAAGGTCCCTTGGAACTTCATATTCACCAGGACAAACGGCGTCAGATACCTCTTGTAACCAAAACCTCTCCACTGGAAGCCTCCATGGAATCATCGGCCTTACTTTCCTTTCCTTCGCTCAGCCTCTCCTCGTAGGCCTTCTCCTCTTCTGGAGACATTTCAAGAAGCGAAGGATTGGCGAAATAGCGCTTCATGTTCTGGAACGCCGATGCAAAATAATGTCCGCTGCATATCCTCTCGTCCATTACAACACCAAGGGGAAGGCAGGTCTTGAACACGATTTCGCCCTTCTCCCTAAAGGCGACCTCCCTTGCATTACCCATGGTTATGAACACGCTGGTGGTTCCAAACTCATAGCAGTGGTGGTAGATGTGGTTGGTCTTTATACTGGCAAGATTTGACACGGTAAGACTTGTGTGGAAAGGACTTGCATCTATTACGCTCATAGGGAGGATGCCGCGTCTGTCCATCCACTTGAAAAGCCCTACGCCAAAGTTCGCAAGACCTGGGATCTTCAGGAGCTTCTTGATGAGCTTGTCCGTGGAGTTCTTGTTCGTCTCCTTGCGGTTCTCCTCTATGTAGTGGTCTATCTTCTCCTGGACCTGGAAGATGTTGTCGCTGAGGTCGAAGCGTATCTTGCTCATCGTACCTTCCATGTCCCCGTCGCCCTCCTTGAGGACGACCATGGCCACATCGAAGTTCTTGCGGTCGTATATCTTCTTGTTGACTATGAACCTGTTGAGAAGAGGATACTTGCACACGGTCCTAAGGTATGTTGCCACGACGATTCCAAGATGGCTTACGAACTTCCCTTCCTGCCTCTTCTCCCTAAGGTACTTCTTTATTGGCATGACAGGGATGTCCAATGTAATCATGTTCATTGCGTCGTAGCGCTTGTTCATTATGTATGGAACGATACAGTACATTGGATCTGCATCTTTGACCCTTGTTCCGTCTTTTCTCTTCATCTAGCTTTTTCCTCTTTAGTAGATTTCACGCATTTCGTACTAATGCTACACCAATATAAAGGCAGTTGCAACTTACCAGTATTTCACTTGCAACTCACTGTATTGGTTAAAGTTACAACACCACTCACAAGGTCTCCGCATTTTGCGGATTGCCCTATGGAATCGGCCTTTACGCGCATGTAGTTGCCGGTGAGGCCATACCAAGTGCCGTTTCTGTTCTCTTCAAGGATGACCTCCGCGGGCTTTCCGACCTGGCGTTCCAGATAGCGTTGGTTCATCTCCAAGGCAAGGGCCCTTAGGACTGCTGCGCGTTCGTCCCTCACGCTTTCAGGGGCCTTGTCCTTGGCCTTCTCAAGTGCAGTGTTCGGGCGAGGACTGAAAGGGAAGACGTGCATCATGGCAAAGCCGTTGTCCACGAGGAACCTACGGGTCTGCTCGAACTCTTCATCCCCCTCAGCCGGAAGGCCGGTGATTATGTCGCACGCAAGGAACGGATCGTCCTTTATCTCCCTTAGCCTTTTGACCACGTACTCAAGGTGTTCAAGGCTGTAGTTGCGGTTTATCCTTGCCATGACCTTTGGCGCTGCGCTTTGGATTGGAATGTGGAAATGAGGCTGCACACGAAGGTCTGCAAGCTGCTCAAGCAGGAGGTCGTCCACATTGTCAGGTTCCATGGACGATAGCCTAAAACGCATATCCTGGCCTAGATTCTTGAGAAGTTTCTCCATCAGGCCACCCAATCCCCTTCCATTGTGGTCGTACATCGTAAGGTTCACACCGGTCAGGACTATCTCGTGATAGCCTCGTCGTTCTATTTCAAGTGCCCTTTGGACGGCTATGTCCGCATCGAGGAAGGACGATGGTCCGCGGGCTATGTGGACACGGCAGTAGCCGCAGTTGTTGTCGCACCCGTCCTGGACCTTGAGATAGGAACGGCAGTGGTATGTAAACCCGCTTGGTGCATAGTCGAACCTGTTCTCCTTAGGGCAGTTTTCCCCCAAAGGGACCTTGAGGCTTGCAAATTCACGGAGGGCCTCAAGAAGAGCATGATGGGATGCTTCATGGGTGTGAAGAAGGGCATGCTGCGAGCATTCGCAGAGTCTGCCTTCCAGAAATTGCGACAGGCTCAGGAGTTCAGGCTTGCGGGAGAGAGGAAGAACCACCACATTTGGGGCAAGCCTTTCGATTTCGTTTGCAGCCATCTGGGCATAGCACCCAGTCACAAGGACAGGGCACTTTGCAGCAAAGAGCCGTATCATACGGCGAGCCTTCTGCTCCGCCTTGCTCGTTACGGTACAGGTATTTACAATGACAAGGTCTGCGACCTTCCCGCTACCATCGAATCCGTTGTCGAACTGCTTCAGGACTTCATGTCCGCTCTTCTCAAAGGATTCCGCCACGGCCTCGCTCTCGCACTGGTTCAAGCGGCAACCAAGGGTGTAGATGTATAGGTTCACTCAAATGCCTCCTTGGAGGGACTGCGATACGCCGCATCTTCAAGCTCCTGGGCCAAAGTAACCATCTGGTCCATGGAAAGCTTTTCTGCACGTTCACCTGAAGGTATTCCAGCCGCCGAAAGCGCATTCTCAAGCTCATCGCTTGTCAGACCGATCCCCTTGAGGTTGTTCTTGACAGTCTTCCTTCTCTGCGAGAACAGAACCCGTACAAGCGATATGAAACGGAGGACGAGTCCTTCAGGTACGAGTTTTTCCTGTCGTCTCTGCATAACAACAACCGAGCTGTCCACATTTGGAGGTGGAAAGAAGCAACCGGCCTTTATCCTAAAGGCCTCTCTGTTCTCGTAGTCTATGTTGGTAAGAACCGTGAAGCCACTGTAATCCTCGCCACCCACCTTGGCGCACATGCGTTGCACGACCTCGCTCTGAAGGGTATAGACCATGCGCTGCGGAACGCAGCGGCCTTCTATGAGTGAGGCTATGAATATTGAGCCTACGTTGTACGGGAGATTTGCGCATATCACATCGGGGGCGCCTTCCTTGTTGTATAGCTCCTTCCAGTTCTTGAGGGCATCGCCTTCTATGAGCCTGAACCGGGGCTCTTCTCTGTAAGCCTGTTCCCTGAGTATGCGACAGAAGCCATGGTCTATCTCAAACGATGTCACAACAGCCCCCGCTTTGAGGAGTTTTGTGGTCAAAGCCCCTATTCCAGGCCCTACTTCCCAAACGGTTTTCCCTTCAAGGTCCCCGCACTGAGAGACTATCCTATCCAACACCTGCTGGGATACAAGGAAGTTCTGACCAAACTTCTTGGTCATGGAAAGGCCGTTCTCTTCGAGTAGCTTTGCTATTGCGGACACTGAGCTGTAGTCAAAATCCCAAATCATCCCTTGGAGTTTAAAGCACCAGTGCAGTGCAAGTCAATTGTACCCAACGTCTACGTATTCAAGTACACACGCTGGTATCACGAAAAATTTTTTGAATTTTTATTTCGTTGCATTGCATTGAGTTATGCTAAAAACAAAGAAAACACACCCAAAAACCGTGAATGGAAGCTGCAAGTTCCACGTATTCATTTTGTATGAGCGTGAGAAACACCTTACCCCAAACCTTTCTTCTGTCCCACTCCTTTCTGTTTCTCATCGTCTCATCATACTTTCCCATCGCCGGACGGGGTATGGGGCTTGCGGCAGCGGTCCTTGGCGCTGCAGCCGTTTCCCTAGCCCCGTCCGGCACCCTTTTGTTTAGAGGCAACTCTACAAACAGAAAGAACATCAACTTCATGTCGATGCTGCGCTGCATCATATTCATAGCAGTCGCAGCGTTCATGGTATCAATCATAGCAAGGGAAGCGCAGCTAAGGACTTCACTCCCCAAAGAATCGGTCTGCATTCTGGAAGGCACCTTGGTGCAGGACTCATCGTTCTCCACGTCAGGCAACTATATGATAAAGCTCAAAGTCAGCACCTGCGGCTCCATACACAGCTACAGAGCCACGGCAAGCGGCCTTGCAACGGCAATTGGAAAGCCTCCTTCCTCCAAGTCCATCGTCTCATACGGCGTAAAGGTACGCCTCACAGGACGTTTCAGCAATGAGCTTTTCATATTCGAAGAACTGCAGGTTCTCAAACGAAACAGAATCAACGACATAAGGGAATCGCTGATAGAAGTGTTGGAAAGACGCCTCTTTGGAAGCGAAGCCTTTTTGGGGACGAGAGCTTCACCTCAGGATTCCGACCTCCTGAGCGCCATGCTTCTATTGGGAAGGTCCGAAGACTACGGCTTTCCTTTGAAGGAACTTGCACAAAAGTGCGGCTGCTCCCACGTTCTGGCATTGTCAGGAATGCACCTTGGAATACTTGCAGGAATCTGCAAGCTGCTTGAAGGAATTGGAAAAAACAGAATCAAAATGGCTGCAAGGTTCATGTCATTCCTTCTTATTGGAGCGTTTGTATTCACAGCAGGTCCAAGACCATCGCTTCTAAGAGCATCCATGATGTTCTGCTTTGGAATGTTCAGTGATATGTTTGACGGTGCGTTGGATATGAAATCTGCAAAACGCAGGTTATGTGCGGCGTTCTTCATACAAGCACTGCTCTTTCCCTTCTCCATGGTAGACCTTGGCAACTGCTATGGCTATGCAGCGGTTACGGCAATAGTATTCCTCCAGGATCTCTCCTATTCTCCAATCGCAGTCTTCACAGGAAAGCGAACTCTCTCGCCCTTCTGGCCCTCGGTCATTGTTCTGCTCTTCTGCGCTCCAATCCAGATTGCCACGACAGGCTCATGGAATCCCATTGCGATACTCATATCACCCCTTGCAGGACTTCTGGCGGCAGCATCAATGACAACAGGTCTTCTCGTCCTGGCTCTTGGCAGACTTCCAATGCTGCTTTGGGCAAGTGACACCATCTATAGCCTTTTCTACACTCTCTTTTCAGCTTTTGCGAACCTGCCACAAGCCGGATGGCCAGCATACTTCGTCATGACAGGAACGGTAGTCTTCTTGGAAACGACCACACTCATCACTGCAAAGCTCATAAGAAGGAAATCAATCCCACCCACCTACGATATGGAATCAATGAGAAGAAAGGTAAACGAAGCTCAAAACCCACATCAATACACATAGCAGGGAACAGGAGAATTTAGGCTCTTCACGGAAAAGTCGGGGATTTGAAACAAGCCGCAGTGCCTCCATTGTTCAACTGGACGTTCCAGCCGTTCTAGCCGCTCGTGCCACTCTAGAACAGTCTGGATTTGGAAATGCGGAACACTCGGGTTCGCTCAGGTACTATCAGGTACATTCAGGCACGCTCTGAAGCGCTCTACTTCAACCGTCTTGAAGCGCCTTAGGCGTCTCATCCGCCACAAGCGCCGCAACCATCTTAAAAGCCTCAGATACCTCTATTGTTTAAACAGCCTTCAACAGCCCTAACGGCCCCATAGGCCCCAAACGCCCAGAGAGCCCCGACAGCCCAAGGCCGGATGATCTCCTTCGATTCCCATCTCCCAATCCCCGAACTTTCCGTGAAGAACCAAAAATATGGAAATATCTTTGAGACTTCCAGGGCAACAGAATCGCTGTCCTGGCCGTCCAGCAACATGGAACAAGTAACGCTGCGCTTTCGTTTTGGATTATGAATACTCATTTGATGAATCTCCTATGTAAATAGTTTTGCTCGATCAATTTTTCGGTTCATGTTCCATTTCCTTAGGTGGTGCAGGCTCACTCTACTGTCCGCATACGCTCGACCAGCGGCGCTTTCTGCATGGAATTGAACGCAATGAATGTAATGGCGAACATGACAATCAACGTGATGGCGCAGTACAGGGCGAACATGGCAGACGGGAATGTATAGGCCAGATAGAACATCCCCATGCGCGTCAAAACCTGAATCATCCCGATTCCGAAGATAATGCCCAGCACCAGTGTAATAACAAATCCAACCCCCGCTTCCAGAATACTCTCCATAATCTGCATTGCCCGAACCTGTCGGTAGGTCATGCCGATGGATTGCAGCATGGCGTACTCATTTTTTCGGACAATAATGTTCATCAGAATCGTGTTGGCAAAAATCAGGATGCTGAAACAGAGAAACAGCAGCGTAATCCCCACAACGGACAGGCTAACTTGGCGAATGGCGGCATCCTTTTCAATGATAGCCTCCTGCTTGGTGGTCAAAGTCGCCTGATTGGAGGTTTTAAGCAAATCCCTCAAATCAGCTTCGACATTGCTTAATTCGGCATTGTCCGCATCGACAATCAACTTTGTAGAAACTGCAAACATCCCCGGCGTTTCGGGCAGCAGCTCTCGCGGAAGCAGAAACCAGCCACCATATACCGCAGTATCATGGTAAATGCCATCGTCCAGTATTGCCCCAACAGTATATTGCTGCGTTATGCCATCTTCAAAGATCAGCGCAACGGAGCTACCAATGGAAACACCCTCTGCGCCGTCCACGGCAAGGACTTGGTTTTCCGCTACCAACTGCTGATAATCGGCCTCGCCGCTTCTGACAAATGGCTGGATCATCTGCATATCGTCCGCTTCGATGATGGAAAGCTGATCAGCATCGCTGCTACCACCCGTAGACCAGTTGATGCTGGTTTCGGTGACTTTTTCGATGCCTTGCACACCAGGGAGCTTCGTGATCCGAGAGGTCAGATTGTCCAGCTCCGGTGCGGATTGCGTGTACAGTCCTGATTCTTCCACGATAAATTGGCCGTATTGGTAAAGCTCCCGCTCTACAATGGTCTTCGCATCTACGGAGGTCGTATAGGTTGCAGCCAGCGTGAACAGCAGTCCGCTGAGAGCCAGAGAAAGCACAGACACCATAACCTTTTTGCGGCTGCCTGTCACATGGATTCGCGCAAGCCCCCACGCAGACAGCTTCCGTTTTTTACTTCGCGGTATGCGATTTTCAGATGCACCTTCAAAAAACCTTGCAGAACGTGCTGGTATAACACTGCTGGCGATTTTGGTGGGCTGATTGAGCGCAAGCTGCACTACCAACGCAACCACCAGAGCAATCACGAGGCCCCACAGAACCACAGGTTTCCATGCAAAGCCTTTTGGCTGCAACAAGTAGGCAATGAATGTTCCAATCACCAGACCAACCGGAATTGCCCGTCTGCACAGCAGCTTCCGCTCTGTACGGATGATGCCGCTGATCTGTTTTGCGGTCATTCCGATGGTGCGGAACTGCCCAAACTGTCGAATCTGCATCGTTATGGACAAGTAGAAGATATTGTAGATTACCAGTGCGCTGACCAGCAGGACAAACAACGCCACACCCACAAGGAGCAGCCGTTCGGAACTGAACAGGTTGCCGTCCGATAGGCTGTCCAGAAACATGGTGTTCTTTACAGGGTGACAGATGCCGTACTTTGCACTGATCTCAGCAATATAATCCGAAAATCCGGTCTGCGTCATTTTCTCCGCACCGAAAAGCGTAACTGACGCATCCAAGCCATTCTCTGATTCGTTCAGAGTGATGGAAGTAATATCTTCATCCGCTTGCAGGGCTGCGGCCTGCTGTACGGAGAGGTCGCAGAAAACGACCTGCGGTTGTCCTGCGGCGGCTCTGTCCTTTGCTGTTTCATAGCCGCTTTCATAGAGTGCCAGCGACAGCAGAAGCGCCGTCACAAGGCAGACCGTCAGCAGGGAAAATACATTTTTGATACTGTCAGGACGCATATCCCGTTTGGCAACCGTCTTTACGATGGGGGTAATAGCCTTCTTCTTCATAGCACCGCCCCTCATCCCACAATCCTGCCGTCACCAATGCATACGATTCTATCCGCAAGGCGGGTGATGGAGTCATTGTGGGTAATCATCACGATGGTCTGGTGAAACTGGCGGCTACTGCGCCGAAGCAGCTCCAGCACATCTGTGCTGGTCTGGCTGTCCAGACTTCCGGTAGGCTCATCGGCTAGAATGATAGCCGGTTTGGTAATCAGGGCGCGGGCAATGGCGACGCGCTGCTGCTGACCTCCTGAAAGTGTATTCGGCATGGCATACAGCCGGTCTTTCAGCCCCAGCATGGAAACGATGTCCTCCAGGAAACTGCGTTCTGCGGTATGCCCGTCCAGCTCCACAGGCAGAACAATGTTTTCCTGTACGCTCAGCATTGGAACGAGATTGTAATTCTGAAAGACAAAGCCAATATTACGCCGCCGAAACAGCGTCAACGCTTCGTCATCCATCCCTGCCAAATCCTGTCCGCGCACAATCACGCGGCCAGAGGTGGGGGTATCCAGACCGCCTATCATATTGAGAAGCGTGGATTTGCCGCTGCCGGAGGCTCCAATGACCGCAACGAACTCGCCATCGTCCACGGAGAAATTCACGCCGTCCAGCGCACGGACAATGTTTGGCTTCGTGCCGTAGTATTTTTTGAGATTGATTGTCTGCAAGACGCTCATATTCAATCCCTCCTCTCACAATCGCCTTATTCAGCAGGCAAAATAACCGTCGGCGTTGTTGCCGGTACAAAATCATAGAATCATATATGGTGTCTGGGGATTGCCACACCCGATACGTCATAGGAATCAAACGCATTCATGTGCATGCCTGCTGACATCACCGCATATACCGTACCAACGATGCAGAAGAAGAACATAATCCTGCTGGGGATTTTTCCGATTTTTGACAACTTTTGGATAACATTTAAGGTTTTTATTTGACAATCTCCTTTGATATTTCCTGATTCTGCCATTCTTTGCGGCTGATGCCATATACAACGGTCTGCTCGCCCTCGTCACCGGTAAACTCATTTAGCAACGTCATACCGTTTGCACGGGCGGTGGCGGAGGACGGAGTGTTTGCCTTTTTCATATAGGAATACACCATGCCTAAAGTCGTATGCGTAAATGTCCAGTCACGAACAGCCTGCGCCGCTTCTGTTGCAAAGCCTTGGCGCTGGTGTGCCTTTGCGATATGATAGCCGATCTCTGGCAGAATCGTACCGCCTATATTCTGCATGGTTAGCCCGCAGTCACCGATCATCTCACCCGTAGGTTTCAAACAGACGGCCCACAGGCCGAAGCCGAACACATGGTAACGCTCGGTGTTTTTGCTGATCCAGTTTTTGACGCGAGCCTCGTCAAAGGTGTAAGGGTAATGCTGCATGATGTCAGAATCAGCAAGCACGGCGTACAGCGCATTAAAATCCTCTGGTGCCATTTCCCTCAGAAAAAGGCGCTCTGTTTCAATCTTCATTGTTTTTCATTCTCCATTTCCGCGCCAATGGCGTTTCAATCAAATATTGGCAAATATTGGCTCGACATACTCCTTAATGAATTCGATTCTGTCTTTCGCTCTTTGCTGAAAGCGGGAGGCAATCGCAACAACCATATTCTTATCTTGGCTGACATAGATGATATTTCCACCGTCACCCATCGCAGCACATCCGTGCTCCTGCTCAAGAATCCACCACAAATATCCATAGGGCAAATCCCGCTCCATCCACCGACTTTGCTCAGATGTACTCTCACGCACCCATTCTTCAGATACAATGCGCCTTCCATCACAGACACCGCTATTCCGGATAAGCTCACCGATTTTCGCCATATCCATCGGAGAAAGAGTGAGCCCCCAACCGCCCGCATTCACTCCGTTTGGGTCAGCAACCCAAACGCTCCTATCAGTCGCTTTATAAAACGCCATCTGTTCTTCTTTGCTGTGGAACGTGATATTCTGCTTCAAAGCAATACCCAGCGGAGAAAACAAGTTCTCTCTTGCAAAGTCGAGAACGGATTGCCCAGTTACTTTTACAAGAATGCCGGTCAGAATGTCCGGCCCGATCAGCGGCGTGTAGCGGAACACACCAATCCGTCCCTTTCCACCTAATACATCAAGAGAAAATTTCGCCCAATCCAGGCTTGTGAAATACTTTGTGTAGGGAGTGGACTTATATTTATAGGGTGCTGTCATGGTGAGCATATCCCGAATTGTGACATGCTGAATTGTCTTTTCACCACGTTTGATAACGTATTCCGGGTAAAACTCCAATACCTTTCGGTCAATGCTGTCAAGATAGCCTTTGTCCAGCACGATTCCGAACAGGATGGAAACAATGCTCTTTGTCACCGAGAAAACATGGATGCGACTTTCTGCTGTGCAGCCCCCAAAATAGTTTTCATAAACCGTTTGGCCATCTTTCAGCACGACCAGACCAGCAATATTGCTGTAGTCCACATCAATAGCGGTTTCCATTGCTGCAATTTTCTCCTGCTTCATATACTCTCCTTCTGTGCTTATTCTCGCGCTCATTTGCTTTTGATTTTTCCGATAACCCATTTAGCCAAAAGAAGCACACCTGCAATTACAGCAACTTTAACCACAGAAACTGCAATGGTTGTAACAGCAAGCGGTATGGCCTGTTCCTTCGGCATTGCAACCAAAGTAGATGCAATATCATTTTTTACCCATAGAAATATGATGAACGCTATGGACAATGTGCCTACGACTATTCTCCACGGCTCAAGTTTTCGGCCATTTTTATTTCCTTTTTGCATAGACGGATACTTCAGCCCTCCTCGCTTCAAGCATTAAGCATTTCAATTCACGTTTTTGCGTAGGTTCCCTCTCTACTGCACTCTTTGACAATGTTTCCAGAAATTGATGGTTTCCTGAAGATCAGATTCACTGGCGAACAGGTTTAACTTCTTTGCAACTTCAACCGCGAAATCGACATATGCAAGAAACACATCTTTCATCCATATGCCTCCTTACAAAATAAAAACGCAGCACAAACCAATCATCTCGGATTGCACTGCGTCTAAGCGTCTGGCATTTTGATTTTTTCAATTCTTCCGTCCTTGAAACGGATTACGCAGGTGTATTTGCACTTCGGACAGAATAGCGGATATTCCTCCAATACCGTGTGCGGCAATATCTGCGTTCTTGTTTTGCCGCCGCATCTTGGGCAGCAAAGCCAATCAATTTTGGTATTCGTTTTGTCTGCCACTTGAAATCACCTCGGTTCATTTAGAACTCAGCGCTCGAAACGCAGCATCACGGTCAAAGGTGCCTGCCGCAAAGCCGGGAATTTCCTTGATGGATTTGCAGATGCTGATGCTGAAGCCCGTTAGAATTTGCCCAATCTCCCAGTCGGAGTATGGGCAATCGCCGGTCACTATCAGAGTGGACAGACTATGCACGACGAACCACAGATCACGGAAATAAAGGTCTGCTTCTTCGTCAGTAACATGGTAAATGTTCACCAGCATTGGCCGAACAAACTCCTGCAAATGCCGCATGGCTTTCATGACGCTATATTCCTGATCTTGCGTCCGCGTCAAAAAGAGGAACCGATAAAGCTCCGGTTCTTCCCGTGCAAACCGGATATACTGCATCCCGACACCAAAGAACGGAATCTTTTCCTTCAGCCCAGCATCCACATAGCTGTCATACACACGCACTGCTGCAGCATAGACTTCCTGCTTGACGGTATCCATTGAGCCAAAAGCGGTAAAAACAGGCTGGGTGGAGGTTCCGAGTTCGTCTGCCATCGTCTTTGCGGTCAGGCCATCGATACCTTTGGTCTGCACAACGCGCATCGCAGCTTCTATCATTTCTTCCTTCGTAAACTTATTCTTTGGAGCCATAGTTTGCATCCTTTCATTCTCTAAAACATATTGTTCAATACATATCATCTAATGCATATTAGACGTTATACTTATGAAAGGCGTATCTGTCAATAGCAAAGAGAAGCATCCCTTATGATTTTTCACCTCTTTTTACAACCATCGTCCCCGTTGTTGCTGCTGCAAAACTTGCCACCACATGACTGGCCAGTACCGCAGTCCAAATCCCATTCAGGCCAAAACCAAGATGGGAAAGCAGATAAGCCAAAGGCATCCGCACAATGATGTAATAGAAGATCATCAGGAACATGCTTTTCGAGGGCTTTCCCATACCGTTAATCGTTCCAAGATAGCAGTTTGTGACTGTATTCAGAATGTACCCAATACTGACGATTAGGAAATACGTTCCCACAATGGCCGCCACACCGTCGCTCTTGACGAACAAACTGGAAAGCTGTTTGGAGAATCCGACCACTAAAGTGGAGAGGATCACAAGCAGGCCGCAGCCGTAGCCCAGTGCGCATTTCAAATAGTCCTTCGCTCGGTCATACCGCTTGCCGCCGGAGCATTGCCCGACAATCGTGGTCAAGACCATATTCAGCGCCATTGCAGGGTAGAACAGAATGGTTTCCAACTTGCCGGTCACACCGTAGGCCGCAATCGCCGTGACGCTGTATGTACTGACGAGCGCAGTGAGAAATGTGGTGCTGATGGCGGGGATGCTCTGCTGAATCACGGACGGAACCGCTTTTTGAACGAGAGGCAAGACTTCGTACCTGTCAAACGCAGAGAGCTTGAACGCAAATAAATTTTTCTTTCTCAGATAAACCAGCATGAAAAGCAAGCAAATCAGCTGAGAGAGAAGCGTTGCAATCGCAGCTCCGTGGAAGCCGATTAAGTGAATGAAAAGCGGGTCAAGAATTGCATTCAGAATCGTGGATACCAGCATAGCCACAGCCTGAAACATGGAATTGCCAAAACTGCGCAGAACGGCGGTGAAGTAAAGGTAGAGGTAGACGGCCAAATACCCCAGAACATAGATGGACAGATAGCTGTATGCCATGTCATATGTTTCAGCCGGGGTATTCAGTGCCTTCAAAATTCCCGGCAGAAACACCTCCAGCAAAACCGTCGCGAGCAACGAAAATGCAACGGCCGCGCAGAACGATGTAGTAATCAGGCTTTCCGTTTTCTCCTTGTCCCCTGCTCCAATCGCCTGAGAAAGCAAAATGGAAACTCCATTCGTCGCACCCATTGCAACCGAGGTCAGAATCAGAATGATGGGAGTGGAGTTCGTGAGTGCGGCATAGGCTGTCTCGCCCAACAGGTTTCCAATCCACAGGCTGTCCACGAGGTTATACATCATGTTGAGGAACATGGCGGCAATCATCGGAAGTGCCATCGCCAATAGGCAGCGCTTTGTATTTCCGCCGATAAAATCAAGTTTTGTTTGCATCAGTAACATCCTTTCCTTGATAAATAAATGAATGAATAACATTCAATAATTTTGCCTTAAAAATCCCCCACAACAAAGTGAGGGATTATTTCAAAGGTGAAGTGCGAAAATGAGAAATTCTCGAATCCTTTTGGACTTTTCTCCCTGCGTCAAATCGTCCGCCAGCAGAATGCCGAGCTGCCCGTAGACACAGAACGCCGCAACGGTCTGTAAATCGTCAAACTTGATCTCGCCCTTTTGCTTCGCCTTCTGCAACATCTTCTCCACAAAAGGAATCAGCTTCTCGCACACCTTGAGGGTAAGCTGATCGTGGAATTTTTTATTTTCTGCTCCGTGAAAAACACGGTAATATTTTGTGTCCCTGTCTTCCATTGCAGAAGGCATATTTTCTATAATCTGCCGCAATGCCTGATTTTCATCCCCTTTAGAGCTGACCATCTGCTCTACCAGAACGTCGGCATACTGTTCGATTGCACTGTCAAACAGCACTTCCTTGGATGGGAAGTAGCGGTAGCATAACCCCTGCGCCACACCGATGGCTTTCGCTATATCTGTAATTGAGGTCTTTTCGTATCCCTTTTCCCCGAACAATCTGAGGGCGGTATCTATGATCTCCTGCTTGCGCACTTCCGGCTCCTTCGTAATCCGCATCGTCCAAACCCCCTTTCTGTCCTCAATTATAACACCATTTTTTGAAATGTCAATGAATAATGTTCATTCACTTTTGAAAGGCATATTCAGGATGCGGCAGATGCCCTTTTAACGGAATCCGCCGCTTTTATTGGCTCTTCACGGAAAAGTCGGAGATTGTAAACGATGGACGGCGTCATTGTACATCTGGACGATCTGGCCTTTCTAGCCTCTCTAGTCTCTCTAGCCTATCTGGACGCTCCAGCCTTTCCCAAACGGTCTAAATTTAGGAACGCGGGGCACTCAGGTGCGGTCAGGAGCCATCAGGTACACTCAGGCACGCTCCAAAGCGCTCCACTTCAAACACGATTCAACCGTCTGCAAGCGCCATAACAGCCACAAGAGTCTCAACCGCCACATGAGCCACAAGCGCCCTCGATCGTTTCAACAGTCTTCAACAGCCCTAACGGCCCCATAAGCCCCAAACGCCCAAAGAGCCCCGACAGCCTAAGGCTGGATGATCTCTTTTGATTCTCATCTCCCAATCCCCGAACTTTCCGTGAAGAACCAAAAAACGCACAGGATAGTACTAGCTGTACAGCCTGTGCGTTTGCGATGCAGTAGAGAGTATAAACTCCTGCGACGTAATTTGGAGAAATCGTTTCGAGGGTATTTGAGCCGTATTCAAGGATACAAGCACGAGATAGTACTTTTTGTACAGCCCGTGCGAAGTGACGATGAAGACGACTCAAAGACCAAGAAAACTGCGACGTTATTTGGTGCGGCAGCCTAGAAGGAAGCGAATGACAGTGCTGGGATGCACGGCTTGAGCGCACCGACAACGGCTGCCACCCAAAGAACTAGCAGGCAGCTTGGGCAAGGGTGATGGAGGCAGTGACCACAATGTCCTCCACACTGCATCCCCTGGACAGATCGGACACAGGTCTTGCGAATCCCTGGAGGATAGGACCATATGCCTGGGCACCTGCAAGGCGCTGCACGAGCTTGTAGCCAATGTTTCCAGCCTGGAGGTCAGGGAACACGAGAACGTTGGCATGTCCTGCGACTGTGGAGCCTGGAGCCTTCTGCTTTGCAACGGAATCCACGATTGCAGCATCGAGCTGGAGCTCGCCATCGACCTTGAGTTCAGGACACTTGGCCTTGACCATCTCCGTTGCCTGAGTGACCTTATCGACGAGGTCTCCATTGGCGCTACCCTTTGTGGAATATGAAAGCATGGCGACGACAGGCTCTGCATCAAGGAACGTGCGGCAGGACTCTGCGGAGGCCTCTGCTATCTCTGCAAGCTGTTCAGCCGTTGGATTTGGAATGGTTGCACAGTCGGCGAATATGAACGAACCGTTGAGGCCGTATTGGGTCTTGTCGGTAGCCATAACGAAACAGGAGGAAGCGCTCTTGATGCCTGGCTTGCACTTGATGATCTGGAAGGATGCAAGAAGGACGTTGCCTGTCGTGTTCTCGGCACCGGCCACCATGGCATCGGCATCATGAAGGCGTGTCATCATGGCACCCCAGCGAAGAGGGGCTGTGATGAGATCGTAGGCCTGCTCAGGGGTCATTCCCTTGGCCTTTCTGAGCTCGTAGTACTCGTTGGCATATGCCTGTCTCTTGTCGCTTGTCATTGGGTCGACGATTGCGATGCCAGTGAGGTCGACACCAAGATTGGCGGCATTGGCCTTCACTTCGTCAGGATTTCCTATAAGGGTGACAGAGGAAGCGATACCCTGGTCCAGAATCAACCTTGCAGCCTTGACCGTCCTTGGCTCAAGACCTTCAGGGAGGACGAGCGCTTTCTTCGCTGCAATAGCCTTCGCTTTCATTTTCTCTGCAAATGTCATTTGTTTTCTCCTTTGGAACCCACAACAAAGGGCTATGGGTGCACATATAGAACTTACATCCAAAGGATATTCAACACGGAGGACTTTTTCAAGCTGAAAAGGCAACGGCAACGGGCGAAAGCTACTTTATCACCCTAAGGATGTATGCCTTCAAGTATTCGCTCTCTGGAAACGACATACGCACGGGATGGTCCATGCCCTGGCCAAGGGTCTCAAGGATCTGAACCTCTACGCCGGCGTCCTTTGCACTCCAGGCAAGAACCGTCCTGAAATCCTCACGTTTCAGCGAGCCTGAGCAGGAACAGGTCATGAGGATGCCTCCGCTGCGAATCTTCTCCATGGCAAGCCTGTTGAGGTCCTTGTATGCCTTCTTCGCGCTTTCAAGAGATTTGATGGTCTGTGCAAGCTTTGGAGGGTCAAGAATCATCACATCGTATGCATTGCGGGGTATCGAACGCAAGGTCTCAAAGATATCGGCCTTGTTTGCCGTCACCCTCTCCAACGAGGACGAAGGAAGGACGCCAAGATCCACGTTCAAATGAACATTGGAAAGAAGTCTGTGAACGGCATCGGCCGAGCTGTCGAATGCATCCACCTTTCTGCAGCCACCACGAAGGGCATGCAACGTAAAGCCACCGGTGTAGCAGCAGCCATCGAAGACCACCGCATCCTTGACGTATTGCTCAAGGCGTCTGCGGTTTTCGCGCTGGTCGCAGTAGAAGCCGCTCTTCTGCCCCGTTCCCGGCACAAGGCCGTAGCAGATGCCGTCCTCTCGTATGCGCATCTCAGGAAGTTTCTCTGCTGGAGTGAAGCGAACACCACCTTGGTAGTACTCCACGACCTCATGGAGCTTCTCTATGGCACAGAAGGCGGAATCCGTATTGAGGATTATCATCTGAGGGTGCAAGAGCCCCTCTATGGCACGTACGACGACCTCTCGCATATCCCATGCCACACGGGCGCTCACGATGATTCGCACGATGCGTCCGTAGACATCGGATACAAGCCCTGGCAGGAGGTCAGCCTCCCCATGGATTATCCTAAAGACATTGGTGGATGACGACATATCGCTGAAGAAGGACTTTCTTCTCAGCACGGACTCGCGGACGCTTCTCTCCCACCATGCAGAGTCCGGCATGTCGTCCTCCTTCCACGAAAGAAGACGTAGAGGAATATGACTGTCCTTGTCGTACCAACCCCAAGCTATGAAGCGCCCATCGTAGGCTACGACCTTCTCCACACCTGCACATGCAGGCAGAGTCGAAGCGTCCATGGCTCCTGAAAAGACCCATGGGTGGTGTTTGAACAGGTTCCTTTCCTTTCCCTCTAGTATTGCAATCATGTCAGCCCCAAGACTCAATGCTTCTTGGAATTCAGGTTTCTGAACTCCTTCACATCGTTCGTATAGATTATTCCAATGCCGGGTTCGTCAAGGCACTCCAGATTGGAGATTGCATCAATGATGGCCTGAGACTTATCGGATTCTGACAGAATCATTATCATCTCCTTCTCAGGGACTATCGTGACACCTAGGAAATGGGCATCCTCTGCAGTACCTGTGCCCCTCGCGTGGGTCACTGTTCCGCCTGTGGCTCCAGCCTTCCTTGCAGCATCCATTATGTCATCGGCATAACCGGTATTCACTATGACTGTAATCATCTTCCACTTGCAGTCCATATCCTTCTCCTCTTCGTTGGTAAGCAAGGCAAGAACGCCCTGTATTCTGTCCTCGCTGCGAACAGAATTGAAAATGCGATAGGCGGTGTCGTCGTCCAAGAGGATGAGAACAACCTCCTTGGATTTGTCGCCAAGGCCAAGGGCTGCCAGAATCGAGTTCGTGGCAGTCCCCTTTGCAGGAAATATCGTACCGCCGCCAGCGCCCTCCTTCTTTGCGATTGCGAAGAAACGCTCGGCATGTCCTCGGTCAACGATTGCAACCAAAAGGTTATTTTTCAGAAACAGCATTCTTCGCCTCCTTTGAAAGCCCTTTCTTCTCCTTTATACGGAAGATAATGCCCAAAATCTGGATTGCAATCAATGGGGATATTGCAATAAGTCCAACAAGGCCAAAGCCCAGCTCTGCAGACCCGGACACACCCAAAGCGAACGAAAGCAGGAACGTAGTGCTCATTGGACCGCTGGCAACGCCACCGGAATCGAACGCAATGCCTGTGAACAGCGGCGGAGAGAAAAGCGTAAGCACCAATGCAAGGCCAACACCAATGAACACGAACCACAGATAGTTTATTTCAAACAGGATCCTCACCATGGCAAGGGCAACTGCGCCTGCAACGCCTATGCAAAGGAACATCATGACAAGGGAACCCTTTATCCTACCAGCAGTTACAGTTTCGACCTGATTCTTGAGCACCCATACGGCAGGCTCTGCGCATACGACGATTCCACCGAACACAAGGGCAAGACCAATGACCACGGCAGGGCTGTAGTTTGCGGAAATCATCTGTCCAAGCTGTCTTCCAACGCCGACGAAACCATAGTCAACACCAGTGAGGAAGATTACGATCCCAACAAAACTGTATATGATACCAAAGATTATCTTCCTGAACTTCACCGTTGGAAAGTGGAGCAGGACGAATTGAAGTATGATGATTATAGCTGCAAGCGGACCAAAGCCAATGGCGGTGGTCTTTATCTTCTCAAGCATCACACCCCACAGGGACAAGGCATGAGCCGTTTCGCCTGAAGCCAAAGCTGCGGACTCACCTGCACCACCACGACCTGCAAAGATGGCCATCAATGCAACGGCAAGGATAGGGCCAATGGAGGCCACACCTGTAAGGCCAAAGCTGCTGTCCTGTCCATCCTTTGTAGCGGAAGAAACGCCAAGTCCAAGGGCAAGAAGGAAAGGAACGGCCAAAGGACCTGTCGTGGCACCGCTTGCATCGAACGCAATGGAGGCCATGGACTGCCCTGCAAAAGCGACAAGCACGAACACGATGATGTAGAACACCATCAAGACCCATTTGAGAGGATATCTCTTGAGAATTCTCAAAAGGCCTATGTCAACGAACACACCAAGACCCAGAGCAATCATGAATACCAAGAACTGCTGGTTTATGGAAGGGTTCAGGCTATGCACCTGGGATGCAAGCACACTGACATCGGGCTCTGCGAACGTGACGCAGAATCCAACGATGAAGCCAATCACAAGCATAAGAACCGTACTTCTCTTGTGTGCAAGGACATATCCAAGCTTCTCGCCTATTGGAACCATGCCAATGTCAGTTCCTGCCAGAAACAGCGAAAGTCCAAGCACAAGGAACACGGATCCCAAAAGGAACGGAGCAAGGCTGTCACCTAGCGGGGCTATGGTGAAGTTCAGAACAAGCACCACTCCAACAATGGGGAGGACGGAGTACAAAGTCTCCTTGAGTTTTCCTACGAAATCCATCTTGACTCCTCATGTATCAGAAAAGAAATCAGCGGGCGGCCATTCAAATCCAAGAACGAAGGCCCCGCTGAAGACAAACGACCAACAAATCTAAGATAGCAAGAATCAAGACGGACTGTGAACCATCAATTCATGCAAAATCATCAAAAAGAAAGGTCTCCATCAAAAGGAGACCTCCACCGAAAGCGAATCTTAACCAATCCTTAGCCTTCGACCCCTTTGACCTTCTCCTTTGCAAACGCAAGCTCTGCAGGATAAGAGCCAAACGAACGACGGCACCTGATCTGATTTTTGTTTATGGCTTTGTAGGAGCCCTTTCCAACCTCATACACAGTACCCACATTGCCGGACACCTCGTATTTGCAGTTTGCACCGCAACGTCCTTGGTTGGCAGGAACCACTCCGTGATATACGTAGCCGATTACAGGAGCGTCCAGGAAAGGAATCTCCTGTGCAAAACCGTACAACGAACCCTTGGTCCCAAAACCAGCTCTGGCAACGAAGACAATGCCGCCGATGCTAGAAGAAAGGCTCTGGATCTCCGAGGCATAGGCGAAAGCCGGTGCATTCACAAGTACGAGATCATAGACCTTGGAGAGCTTTTCCATCATCGAACGGAACTCCTTTGCGCTGTATATGGAATTTGGATTGAACTGAGCTTTTCCACTGGAAAGGAAATGCAGATTCGACAGCCCCTTGAAAGGCTTGACTATGCACATTTCAAGAGGAACTCCTTCCTTGACTACATCGGATACACCAAGGGCAGGCTTTTTGATTCCAAACAGCCCCTCTACCATGCAGGTGCGACCGTCGACATCTACAACCAAGGTCTTGCGGCCAATCGAAGCATAATAGACTCCAACGTTGCAAAGCACCTGGGAAGCCCCTTCATGCTCATCCATTGAACCAAAGGCAATGACCGTACCGGCACCTTCACGAAGGTCACCGGTTTCAGAAGAGCCATCCACAACGCTTATGAGGTTGTTCGCAATCGCCTTGTAGCGCTCCGCAAAGCAGGATTCAGAATCCTCGACCATCTCAAGGCAGGTGCGACCCTTCTTCGCCTTTCTTCGCTCAACGCAATGCAATGTCCACCCCAAAGGCCTTGGAGACTTTCCAATGCAGGCTCTTATGACGTCCTCGTCCTTTATGTGCGAATCAGTAAGTTCAAGTACAAAGGCCAAAAGGCATCCACCTCCAAAACCAAGGACGAACGCCACGGCAAGCGTCATGGCTCTCTTTCTTGGAAGCGACTGTGAAGGAACCGCTGCATAGTCGACTATCTCTATGTTGCTTGATATTGAGGCTTCCTCTATCTTGGTCCTTTCGTATGTAGTCTTGAGGGACGACTGCAGGGACTTGTATATGGAGACATCGGCCTGAAGCTCCGTAAGCTTCCTCTCTATGGAAGGATATTTGGCAAGCTCTTCGTTGTACTGAGCCTCTAGGGTCTTCAGAACGCTTAGCCTTATCTTCGCTCCAAGATAGTCTATGACAGCCTTGGCATACGACGACACGCCGGTCATTCCGCTTACGGAGACGATCTGGACGGCAAGCTCCCTCTCCTTCGTACCAAGGGAGTTCTCCAGTGTCGCGATTCTGGTCTCATCGGCAATCGAAGTAGAACCCTTGTACATGTAGAACTCGGTCGCGGCGGCCCTGTATTCGTTCAAAAGAGACGCAATACCCTCGTCAGCCATGATCACGTCAACGGAGGGAAGGCCATCCACCAAAGAGGAAAGCGAGTTCATCAAGGTCTCGCTTTCGACAAGCTGCATCTCCAGAGGCTCCATCATGACATCGAACGCCACGATACGGTTGGACAGCAGAGACACCCTATCCGATATCTTTATGGTCTCGTTCTCCTCCTTGTACTTCGTAAGAGCATCGTTGGAGGCTTCAAGCAGGGCAGTCGTCTCAGGGATCTGCTTCTCCACAAATTCAAGAAGCTGGGTCTTCGTGCTCTTGGCCGTCGTTGACAGGAGATCCGAAAACGCGCTCACCAACGCATTGGCAAAATCCGCGCAGAACCTAGGATTCGAATCCTTGACGGTAACGGTTATGACCTTGCTCTTGTCAGGATTCGATATGGTTATCATCTTGGCAACGTTGTCAAGCTCCCAGTCCTTGGCCGGTTTCTGGGAATAAGGGACTCCCTTTGAATCCTCATACGAGGAAAGGTCCAACATAGCCAAAGCATCCTGCATGACCTTGTCCGACTTGAGAAGCTGGAGCTCCATGGATACATCCGATGAACGGCTTCCTCCATCACTGGAGAATATGGACGTATTGTTGGCTATTGGCTCAACGACCACTGTGGATGTGGACTCATACGAGACACCCTTGAACATAACGTACACAAAGGCGCACAGCACTACGGCAAACGTACACAACGCAATGAGACCTCTTCTCCTCTTTGCTATCTCAAACAGCTGCATGAGTGAAATTTCTTGGCTATCTTCATGGTTTGGGGTCATCGTTTCGTATATGGTGGCCCCTTCTTTCTGTTCAATCATATAAATTCTCCCTTATTCGACCCCTTTATTTGGCCAAATTGCTTATCCCTGAAATCATCATGAACACCGATGTCGCAAACACGATCACGGAGGATGCCACCGCAAGGTCCCTTCCAAGGGTATCCTTTGCAGCGGTGATGGTATATCCCCCCCCTATCGGTGCGCTGCGTCTCACCGCCTTTCCCGTTTCATCGAACACATTGAGCTTCCTATCAGCCCTTGCATCCAAGGAAAGTCCACCTGCAAGGCCTATGTAATACTCCGCGGACTCTCCCGGCACATATGCATAGTTTCCGGGATTCTGAACAGCGCCGTTCACCGTAACGAACAGCTGCGCGAAAGGCAAAACGACTACATCCCCTTGCTGCAGGACTGTAGAGCCTTTCTCTCCGGAAGTGAATACGGACGCTCCATCCACGGGAATCTCCTCTCCACCTCTCAGCAGGTATATGCCTTCAATGTCGCAGGAGGAAGAAATGAGACCGGATGTGCTTCTAAGCAACTGCTCGACGGTCTCCCCCTCCACGAAGTAGTACGTCATCTTGTTCGAACTCGAACCATACATCGAGCCGCCCGATACAGCCCCAATGATGGTGACATAAGGCTTTGACTTGTAGTACGAGCCAAAGTTCACGTAGTCTCCGTCGCACGGGACGTAGGACTTCCAGGACTGTGCGTCAAGGAGCCTTGAGACATACGTACCATTCTCGTTCCTTGAGACCGATACAGAAGAGAAGTCCGCATCGAGAAGCAACCCATTGCAGTAACGCTCCACTATTTCACCAAGGGATTCCCCTTCCAACGGCTGGTATGCACCGGGTCTTGAAACCGCACCTTTGACCGTCACAGTAGTCGATGCCTTCAGGAACCTAATCGAACATCCCGGAGAAACAAGGATGTCATCATCCTTTGAGTTCTCCCTAGTGGCCTTGTAGAGGTCGAACTCCTTCACCTCACCATTGGCAAATGTGACCTCAACCCTCCTAGTGGAAGCATACTGGCCAGCAAGGGATGCGAAATCCGACAAAGTCGCCATGCCCCATGTCTGGACCAGCCTTGAATACGGGACCTCTCCAGTCACCTGAACCTGGAACATTCCACAACCGGTCAGTGTTAGCTTTGGAGTCGAATATGGATAGTAGGTGGAGACCAACCCTTCAACATATTCCTTGAGACCATTCAATGTCCTTCCCTTCGTATCTATCGTCGTAAGGGATGGAACCACTATTCTGTAGCCGTTGTCCACTTGGAACGACATTGACACGTTTCTGTTTCCATCCACATAGGTCAGTACGAATGAGTCCCCCGGTGTGACAGGATAGGACGAGCCGTTTGCAATGGCGATGCTGACCGCATTCGATGGCATCGATGGAGAACTTCCGTCCATGCCCAGTTGATAGCAATACGAATAGCTTTCAGTATCCGAAAACAATGGGGACTGCACAAAACCATCGGCCCATGCTCCCAAAACCACCAACCCTAAAAGGACAACGACCATCGTGAGCGTCTTGTTTGCTTTCATTCCTCTTTTTCTCCGTTTTGTTAGGATACAGTACAGGACAAACCCCGTCAACACGATGGGCCGTACATGTTGGGAAACACCGTTGGAAATGGTTACTTATCGTCGTTCCGCTTTCCTCTTTTGTAGAACGGAGTCTTGACGAGGACCGCCTTCTTTGGCTTGTTGTGTATCACGATCTCAATGGAGTCTCCAAACTTGAGACCTGTCTTCCTCTCCATGAGGGCAAGGCCCACGAACTTGTCAAGCGTAGGACTCTTGCATCCGCTTGTTACATAGCCAATCTCTCGGTCTCCAAGCAAGACGGGGTAGCCGTTGCGGGCGACACCGCCGTCAACCATCTCAAAACCCCTCAACGACCTTGGGATGCCTTCCTCCTGCTGTTTGGCAAGCGCTGCCTTCCCAATGAAGTCACCGGCCTTGTCCAACTTGACGAACACGCCAAGGTTGGCCTCAAGAGGCGTTATGCCATCAGATATCTCATGTCCATACAAAGGAAGCTTAGCCTCAAGCCTAAGGGTGTCCCTTGCTCCAAGGCCGCAGGGCTGCACGCCCATCTTCGCAAACTCGTTCCACAGCATGACTCCGTCTTCAGCTGCGCAGTATATCTCAAAGCCGTCCTCTCCGGTATAGCCAGTCCTTCCAACTATGCACTCTTTTCCAAGCATTCCGCTCTTGTAGTCCAAACCAAAGAAACCAAGGTCGCCAGCAGTTGGAAGGAGCCTTGAAACATACTCCACCGCCTTTGGCCCCTGTACCGCAATCTGTGCCGTAACACCGCTCAAATCCGTGATTTCCACGCCTTCCTGCGGTTTATGGGCCATTATCCAAGCAAGGTCCTTCTCAACGTTGGATGCGTTCATCACCACAAAGAAGAGGTCCTCCCTAAGACAGTACAGAATAAGGTCGTCGACGCAGGTGCCGTTTTCGTAGCACATCACCGCATAGAGGGCACGGCCTATGGGCTGAGTTGAAACATCGTTCGTGACAAGCCCATCCAGAAAAGCCCTCGCGCCAGGCCCTTGCACAAGGCATTCACCCATATGCGAAACATCGAACATCCCAGCATCGCTTCTGACAGCATTGTGTTCGGCTATTATTCCAGCTTCGAAGTTCACGGGAAGGTCCCATCCTCCAAAATCTATGAGCTTCATGTGTGGATAGTCTTTGTACGCCTCGTAGACAGGTGTTGTATGCACGTTGGTTCCTCCTAAGCCGCCACGCATCACGAACGCCTCAAAAGCACCATGGACACCCTACAGGCATTCCAAAAGCGTGGCCCTTCCAACATTCTACATCCTGCAATGCGGATTTACAACCACAACAAGAAACCCCACAACAAGCAGGCCTCAACAAGCAACCCGCAACCCTCGATACACGACGCAACGAACCAGAGACCCAACTTCTACAGCGCATCGAACACCGCCCACACAGGCAAGTGATCCGACACACCCTTCAGAAGATCCCTTCTCCATGCGTTTGGCTTGTCGTCCGCTCCCCGTATGGAGCCTGAGAACACAACGCCGCACCTGCCAAGCTCATATCCAAAACCATCCCTGCCCGCAGACGAAACCAGGATGTTGTCATAGCATTTCCAGACCCCGTTGTAGCTGTACGAACCTCCAGGCCATATTTCGTTCGACGAATCCAACCACGGACAATACCACATGCCACGTCCAAACGTACTGGAAACCGCAAGGGGTGCACTGGACCCATGACTGCGCCCCATTGAATTCCCATCCCAGCACTCCTCGTTGAAATCACCGCATACAACGACAAGGCTCCCCGGATTCCCTTCCAAAATGGATGCAGCTACCTGGGCCACGACCTCGCCGGCCAACGCACGCATGGAAGATGTCTCCTCCACACCTCCCACATTGGACTTGAAATGCACCGCAAGGACGAAGAGCACACCAGAATCGGTCTTGAGGGCGACCTCCAGGACAGGTCTTAGGCCATCACCCACGGCATGGACCTTTGCGTGCACGATCGGCAACGACGAGGCCACCGCAAGACCCATGGCACCACCGGGCGCCTTTGCAAACGCGAACTGGGAGACTTCATGCCCCGACAAGGCCCGCTGGGAAAAGACAGCCTCCACGACATTGGCATTCTCAACTTCATTCAACACAACGATATAGTCACCACATGACGGGATTTGGGAAAGCACGTCAGCGGCACCGGCAAGACGTCTTGCGTACGCCTCTTCGTTCCAACCCGATGCCTTTGTGTACTCCTCGTACTCGGTGCCATCATCCACGGCATCGAAGATGTTCTGGACATTCCAAGTGGCGATGCACAAAGCCCCACTTCCACTTGGACGACCCTCTGGCTGAGCCTTGCACGAACACGACATGACGGCAAGTGCAACGACCATAAGCACAACGGCGAACCTTTCCTTGCATTCCATAGAAACCCTCCAAACGAGTTTTGGAGGAACATAAGTCCCTCATCTAAATGAATACAAGAAACCTGTCGTTTCCATTCACGCTTTTTTGGAAAGCAACTTTCAAAACTCCTTCGAATTCTTTCTCAGACTATAGCTGAAATACAACAGCGCAAGGAAATCCTGCTCATCGAACTTGTCAAGGTCGAACGAGCGGGCCCTGAGGATCCCCTCCCTAAGGTTCGCCATGCGGGAGTCATCCAGAACCGACATCTCGCACAGATTCATGCAGAACTCAAGCACAAAGCTCCAGTCCCTTTCACGGAAAGCCCTCGCAATGTCATCGAACTGACTGTCTATCTCCTCAAGGTCCCTAGCCTCTGGAAGGAAATCGTCAATGAAGGCGCTGCTGCTGCCGGAGCAGTTCATCATCTGGTACAGTTGCGCAAGACGTGGAGAGCCGAACTTGAGGAAGCTTGCAATGACAGCATAGCGCGTCTGCCTGAACGTGGCGCTTCTGCCCTGTTCTACGGACACAAGGAAATCCCTGTAGAAAAGCCCTTGCTTGTCCATGTTCCTCTTTGCAATGAGGAAGTCTATCTCCTCGTCTATATGGCGGGCCGATGCCGACAGCTCGTTCACGGCATCAAGGTATTCGCTTGAATCGGTCACCCTTGAAAGGGATTTGCTTGCCATGGACCGCACCTGGGACCAACGGCAGTACAGAAGGCGCACCAAAGCGTCCTTTGCAGCCTTGTTGTCCTTGTATGCACCAAGGGCGGCTATGGCATCCATCTGGACGTATGAATCGTCGTCGGATGCAATGAGTATGAGGTCATCCACAAGTTCAGGACGGGGACGGACAGCCAAAGCCCTTATGAAGTCCTGCTTGTCGGACGAGAATGGAGATGCAAGCTTCTGGTGGATCTCCGTCGTGGAGACGTTCGTGACGTTGTTTCCAAGGTTCATCAGCAGGATCTTGCGCTTGAGGGGATCCAACGTCTTTCCAAGCTTGTCCATCATGGAGAAGGCCCTGAGCCCATGGACGGAGAACAATGCCTGCACGGCCTCAGGGGTCGAAAGGCTCCGGCTCTCGCGGATCCCCAACACCATAAGCGTGGCTACGGACACCATGCAGAAAGCAAGAAGGAACGTGAACGAGTACCCGTTTCCAAAATCAAGGCCCAGAGCGTTGAATATGGTTCCATCCGCCATCGACGACATGGACGCCAATGATGCTCCTGCATCTGCAAGCACACCGGCAAGGAGGCTTCCTGCCAAAGCCGTGACGCCAAGGCCAAAGTTCACCATTGAATTGTATGTTATGGCCTCGTCGTCGGGAATGGACTGGACTATGAGCCTGTTCACAAGGTTTATGCAGAACTGGCACAGGAAGTTGTACAAAAAACCAAGCACCATGAAGAACGCAGTGTGCCGTGTTGGAGATATCACAGTCCACAGGAGGCACACTACGGAAAGCGCAAGACCTCCTATTATTACAAGCGGCCTTGAACCCAACCTGTCCGAGAACTCCCTTGAAGCCACACCTGCAAGGGCAAGGGCAATGCCCCCAAAGACAGTATAGAGAAGTACGATGTTGGAAGGAAGCCCAACCACATCGTTGAGAAACGGCACTGACATTGCAAGCACCACAGCTGCAGTCTGGAACAGCCACTTGGCCACTATGGATGCAGCCTTGTACGAATCCCTGAACGAATCCTTCATCATGCGGAACATCGAGTGCTTTGGATTGTACGAAATGGTGGTGCGGCACGGAATTCTGGAAAGATGCAGGGCTGAGAACACGTTCGAGACGACACCAACCATCTGAAGCCCCACAACGGAGACCAGGAACGAAATCCTTTGTATGGAGGTGGCCAGGAAGCTCACAACCTTTGCAACGACGGACACTTCGTTGTATGCGGTGCTGGAACGGGATACAACATCACCCCTGTTCTGAAGCGACGACACGCTTTTTTGGGAGTAGTCGTTCATCATGATTCCAATGCAACGGAATATGCAAAAAAGAGAATATACAAGAATAAGCGCACATACAGCGGCCCTGCCGTTTAGGAAGAAAAGCGCAACGTAACCAATCGAAACAATGCCGCGCATCATCCAGAAGAACGAGTGGGCCTTCTCAAGGTTCCTTCCGCTGAGGATCTTTGGAACGAACGGCAGGACGATGCCCGCCATGTACAAGGCACCCGATATATACGCAAGCGTAAGGTTCCCCGCTCCAAAGTATGCGGCAAGGAGAACTACAAGCGTATCACCAAGGAACGTGGAGGCCAGACCGTTGTAGATTTCATACCACAGCAAGTGCTTGCGACCAATTCTCTTTTCAGCTTCGTTGAGATATCTGGTAGGCATTCAAAGGATCCTCTCAGGTATTCGTTCCCGTCCCCCTTCAGCTCAAAGGCCTTTACAGAACGCTCCTCTTTGTGACTATGCGGCTTATGAGACCGTACTTCACAGCATCATCGGCATCAAGCCAATAGTCCCTGTCCGTGTCGTGCGCGACCTTCTCCAAGGACTTGCCCGTGGCCTCCGCTATCAGCCTGTTGATCTTCGCCTTGATCTTCTCAAGCTGCATGGCGTGGATCTCGATGTCGGTGGCGTTGCCCTTCATCTCGCTCAATGGCTGGTGTATGAGGTAGGAGGAGTTGGGAAGTCCAATCCTCCTCTCCACGGGAACCGCAAGGAGCACGAGGGCAGCAGCGCTGGCCACAAGCCCCATGCCAATGATGGTCACAGGACACGAGACGAACCTTATCATGTCATAGATTGCAAAACCGGAGTCCACATCTCCGCCCGGGGAGTTTATATAAAGCTTCACAGGGTCCTGGCTCTCCGCCTCAAGTACGAGAAGGTCCTTTATGAGCCTGTCAGCCATCTCCTTGTTTATCTCACCCGTGAGAAGAAGGGAACGGGTCTTCAGCAGCTTGTCGTACTGACCCATGTTCTCCTGAACCTGCTTTGCATCAATGTCTTCCTGTAGCCTCATAGCCCCTCCAGCAACCGGTCTCCACCACCACTTCCCATGTCAGTACGAAGATACCAGTTATTCCAATGCTTGGCAATAAAGAACATACTTTGCTATACTTCGCCCATGAAGTGCGCATCAGTAGCCATAATAGGCAGGCCGTCCGCCGGCAAATCCACGCTCGTCAACACGATATGCGAGTCCAAGGTCTCCATCACATCCCCCACCCCGCAGACAACGCGCAACGCAATCCGTGGCATCTACACGGACACCCGCGGCCAGCTCATCTTCACGGACACCCCCGGCTACCACCTCTCAGACAAGGGCTTCAACAAGCGAATGCAGGAAATAGCCGTATCCAGCCTTGAGGAGACCGATGCCGTTGTGTACCTCGTAGACGCAACCCGCTCCCCAGGTGCTGAGGAGGATGCAATATCATACATGCTGAGCGGCCTTTCCGTACCCGTGCTGTGTTGCATAAACAAGAAGGACATGCTTACGGACAAGCAGCTTGAAGTGGCGCGCGAATACCTTGGAAAGCACATGCCGGGACGCCAGATCCTAGAGCTTTCAGCCCTTGAAGACGACGGCATAGACGAAATCCTCATAGAGCTCTTCAAATACGCACCTGAAGGGGAGCTTCTCTACGATGAAGACGCACGTACCGACCAGAACCTTGAGTTCCGAATCTCCGAGACAATCCGCGAAAAGGCCATGAACTCAGTCAAGGAGGAGATCCCCCATGCCATCATGGTGGAGATTGCAGACCTTGAGTACAACGAAGAGGAGAACAAGGTATGGATACGCGCCTTCATCACCGTTGAGCGCGAAAGCCAGAAGGGGATCATCGTAGGCAAAGGCGGCAGCAACATAAAAGCCATAAGGGTCGCAGCCTTCAAGGACATAAAGAAGATATTCCCACAGTCCAAGCTCGATCTTGACCTACGGGTGCGCGTCAACGGCAAGTGGAAGACAAACGACTTCACCCTCAGGAAGGTCTTCTGCGAAACCAAGGAATAGTCGTTTCAACCTTGCAAATAAAAAATGCGTATATCCGCAAAAAATATTCAAGTATTGACTTTCAAAACGTGGTGTACGATACTTTAGACGAACAAAAAATGCGTATATCCGCAAAAATTGTTCGGGTAATGGACCAATCTTACGACATTTGAACGATTTTTCCATTTATCCTTGCTTTTTGAGCATTCAACTGCAACAATGGCACCAGGAGGGATTTCACATGAAGAAAACCATTCTCATACTTTTGGTGATTCTTGTCGCAGGTACAGCATTCGCTGGAAAGATAGGCGGAGACGCCGGTGCGAGCATACTTTTGGGGATGCCCATTGGAGGAGAGACGACAACCGACTCCTTCGTTGGCTATGGTGCTTTCGTAGATTACATAACCACGATTGGAAAAGAAGGAAAGGCCGAGCTTGCAGTAGGCAGCAGAGTCGATGTCTGCACAAATGACATAGAAGCATCAGGCTTCTTCCTCTCCGGTCTTGCATGCACAGGCGTGAACGTGAACATATCCAAGTCATTCTCCTTCTATGCCATGCCAGGTTTTGGAGCATACTTCGTAGCAGGCTACAAGGGAAACGAAGGCGTTCAGCTCAACCTCCTGGGACTTGGCCTCATGACCGGCCTTAGATACAGCATAGGCGAAAGCGGCTTCCTTCTATCGCTCAACGGTTCTGTAATATACCCATTGAGCAACCTCACCGCAAAGGAAGCCTCTGAAGGGACGTTCCTGCTTACGAACGTTGGCCTAGGAGTAGGCGTCAGCTTCTAACCAACGTTTTCGTCAAAAAGAATACAAAACGGAGTTCAATAAAAACGGCTTTTTTGCAGAATTATTAAACTTTCTTTGCATAAAGAAGCATTTTTCCCTCTTTTATGTAAAACATAGGCCGCGCGAAGCCCAAGAAAGCCCTCGTAGCTATTTGCGATGCAGTACAAGAAAGAAAAGGCACAGACAGTACTTTGCTGTACGGCGCAGTTCGAACCAACGCAGTTATCACCGCAAAGAGCAAGAGAGAATCAGTATCTAGAAAGAATCTCCAAAACTCTATCCTTTCCAATCGTATTCATGAACCCTGCAAGCTTTGGCCCCTTCTCCTTGCCAATCAACGCGCGGTAGACGGCACCAAAAAGCACAATCGACTCAACGCCGGCATCAGCGGCGGCATCGTAGATGAGCTGGGAAAGGGCCTTCTCGTCAGCACCGTCCCAAGATGCAACCTTTGAGCACAGAGCCTTGACGGCACGAAGCTCATCTTCGTTCAACGAAACAAGAGGAGTCGAAGCATCGGCCACTGCGAATCTGAAGTCTTCAGGGGAGAATGTGGTTATCCAGTTCCAAGCACAACGACATCGGGTTCTAAGCCTATCCACCTGGTCGTCCTTGACATCGGGAAGCGAGGAGATGACCTTTTCAATGTCTCCGCTGTTTATCTGAAGCAGGTTGCAAAGATGCCTGAAAGGAATCTGGTAGCCAGGTGTCGTAGGAACAGGGCCCACCTGGGAAAGCTCGTAGACACGGCGCTCCATGGCAAGCTTCTTCTCGTTGCATGGAAGAAGGCCAAAGTAGCGTCTCTCGCAGTTGTCGTAGTCCTCGTAGATCTTGAGAACATCGAGGTCGAACGAAATGGCGAACTCCGTATTCGGACGCGTGGATGCGAACAGATACCTTGTTATCTCTGGAGTGTAGACCTCAAGGACATCGCCAAGGGAGATGACCTCGCCGCTTGAAGAGGATATCTTCCCACCGCGGCCCTTGATTGAGATGAAATCGTACTGGAAACTTACCGGGGCATGTCCGCCAAAGAGCTCGACGACCTGCTTGGAGGTATCGAATGAACCACCCTGGGAGTGGTGGTCCTTGCCTGCGGGCTCGAAGTCAACGCCTTCGTAGACCCATCTCATTGGCCAGTCCACACGCCAGTGAAGCTTTGCATAAGGAGTGGTTCTGAGGTCTATCGTCTCCTCCTTGCCAAGCTCATCGTCACGGTATGTGATGCCATATTCGCCGTCCCATGAAAGAATCGTCGTGTTGTCCTTGTCCGTGAACGAACTGAACACCGCAATAGGCCACCATGAATCGTCAAGAGGCTCCTTCCTGTACTGGTTGAGGATATCGATTATCTGCTGCTTGCACTCGAGGGCCTTCTTCATCTGTTCTGCATAGAGGCTGCTGCGGTAGCGCTCGGCCTGGTAGAGATATTCAGGGTGTACGCCAACGATTGGAAGCTTCTCCTCAACGTCGAGCTCGTTGCCACGGGCATAGTTGTCCGCACGCTTTGTCGTGTCAGGCACAAGGGTTATGGGCTTTCTCAGGTATGTCTGAAGCAACTCCTGCTCAGGCATGTTCTTAGGGACCTTCCTGAACACATCGTAGTCGTCCCATGAGTAGATGAACCTGACGTTCTGTCCCTTCTCCCTAAGTGCCTTGACGACAAGGTCAACGGAGATTATCTCACGGAAGTTTCCAATGTGGACTGTACCGGAAGGAGTGATTCCAGACGCACAGGTGTAGACCTCCTTGGGTCCCTTCTCTCTGATTATGCGGTCGGCATAGATATCCGCCCAATGTACTGAATTGTGCTGTTCCATGAGACCGATTATACAGCAACGCGTCCTTAAAGACAATTCGTTGCACGCCAATCAGAAACCTCAATCAGAAATCCAGGAAGAACGTCGCCCCAGTAATCACACGGCTGCCCGGGTCACGCAGGTTGCTTCCGTTCACAAGGTACGCCACCTGCAACCCAAGGTCGAACATATCGAAGAAGCTCACCTCAAGCTGCACCCCGGTCGAGCAAAGGAAACGCTCCAAGCCATATTTTTCCGCCATATCCAAGGCCGATATCCCTGTGTTCAGATATTCGCCTGCATAGTACCCCATGTCGAAGAAGAGGTTCGCCCTTGGGAAGATGCCGTCCATGAACGGCTCAGGGCCTGCGAACCTTATGTCAAAGTTGTTCACAACGGTGAAGTTCGTATTGTAGCTGCCTGTGTTGAAGCCCCTCACCTTCCTACCAAGCGACACCGGCTGCTGTGCATACACAGGCACTTTGGAGCCGTCCGTCCAGTTCACGTTCACCCTGTCGAGCAAGACGATTGAAAACGAATTGCGTCCAGTTGCGGCATCCTTGAGCTCATACAACGTGGTTCCCGCAACGGCGTTGAGCGTTATGCTGTAGTACGAAGCCTTCCTGTTGAGAAAGCCTGGAGCGAACTGCAGCTTGAGCTCTGCAAGGACTCCCTCGTTGGAGACCATCCTATCGTCCATGCCGTTGAGCCTTGCACCAATGCAGAGGTTGTTCATGAAGGCCGTTTCGCCACCGACGAGGTCTGGATAGATTTCGTTGGATGCTCGTGTTGTACCATGGTCTACAAACCATGTATCGATTGATTTTATTGCACTCTTTCCTGTGGTTAGGCTATCGTCAACGTAACCACGCTTACGCTCCTTACCAACGGCCATGGAGTCTATGTTCTTCTCGAACCTCCCCTCGTAGCCTGCATAGACGGTTACAAGATCCTTGCCCTCCACCCAAGAGTCTCCAAAACCTTGGAGCATCTTCAGGTTCCAACGAAACTGTATGCTGTCGTATATGCCCTGGTCATAGAGCAACGGCTCTCCGGTCGAAGGGTCTTGGAAAAGGACAAGCTGGGCATATCCGCCGCCTGCTATGACTTGAAATTGCGTGAGACTTCCTTCCACAAGTTCAAGACCTTCGAAGCTTGCACCAACGGTTGCAAGCGTTGGACAGAACCCAAACAGCACCTCAGGATGCTGTGCAAGCTCCCCAAGCACGAACTTGACGTCCCCTGCAAAGACACATGAGACAGCAATGAGCACGACAGCAACAAAAGCCATAACCTTCTTCATAATCCTTCCTTTTCCTGTTCCTTAAGTTGACCAGTCTATGTCGCCGCCTCCACCTGAGACGGACACAGACACCTTCAAGCTGTTCGATAGCCTATATCCTGGCCTATACGCTGGATTTTCGCCTGTATAGAGGAAAATCCTACCTATTTCATAGTAAAGGTGCACAACCCCAAAAAGCTGCAGTTCAAAGTGTAGCCCCATGCTTCCAGCCCACACGGAACCTATCTTTGAGTCCTTTATGTTGTTCGTATGACCACCGGAATAGCTTAGGTCAACGAACGCATACACATATGGAATGCACGATCCAAAGAACTGCTGTCCATAATAGTCCAGCTTGACGACGTTTCTTGCCATGAACGTCATGTTCTCAGGCTCATACCACCAAGTCGTGCCTTTAAGAGTCCTGGCATATGCAGGTATGTGGTCGCCGCCGAAGACCCTCATCTCGAACTCGTTGGAAAGACCAAGGGACCACTTGTTCATCCCTCGTTCGTCAACGGCCTGATGTATCATGAGCCCGCCGTTTGCAAAGAGCCAGAACTTCCAGAAATCGGCCACTCCCCCCTTGTCGCTGGAAAGGTTCATGAAAGCAGGCGCCCATGTGAACTTGAACTCGGTTGCTATCCCGGACGAAGAGCCCGTCTTCATAAGAAGGTAGTTCACCTTGCCGTACAAATCAAAGCTAAGGCTAAGAAGCCTTCTATCGCCTGAAAGGTCAGGGGTTCCCTGCAAGATGGTTCCATAGTATTCACCATCGGTCTTGAACATTGGAAGCGTCGTGAAGGGATAGCCCTTTCTGTTCACGCTTTGCATGAGGGGATCGAGTGCGACCTCCCACTGGCCGTCCAAGGAGAAGCGGAGCGTAAGGAAATCGGTCTGCGACTGCTCGGACCAGCCAATGCCCTGTGCGATTCCGGCCTTCCAGGATGCGTACATGACGTCATAGCTGGAGTTGGCGATGATGGAAGCGTCGCTTGTCGTGTCCAGAGCCTTGCCGGTGATTGGGTTTACGGTTATCGTGCGGGCGATCGTTCCGGTTGCGATCTCCGCTCCAACCTCTGTCTTGCGGCCTTCAAGGAGCGTTATGCCGTCAAGTCCAATGAAGCTGCGCACGCTGGACGGGAATACACCAGCCCAAAAGTCAGGATGTGTTGTAACCCCTGTCAACCGAGACGTAAACGACAGTCCAAATACACCCGCCATTGCCCCAATCAACATCAGGCATACCAAAACGGCTCTGCGGCCGCAATGGGAGACCCTATTACAAAACATTCTTCCTTTGTCCATAGTGCAGTTCTCACTGCCATTGTAAGGATTAATCGCTGCAAGGACAAGTTTATTTAAGTAAACAATGAAGGTGGCAAAGAATGCCAATGAACAAAAAGTGCACTAAAAGGTGCAGGGGCTTGATATTCGATGTCAAAAATGGTAATTTTACTTCGCTGTTGGTTTTCTTAGCCAACTCGGGCCTGTAGCTCAGCGGTTAGAGCAGAGGACTCATAATCCTTTGGTCGAGAGTTCAAATCTCTCTGGGCCCATAAACATAACGGTCGTGGAACATTGCCCCGCGACCGTTTTTCGTTTTCTGGCTCTTGTACGAAAACGATGGGAATCAGGAGACAAGCCTATACTTGGGATGTCTTCTTGAGGCCTCTCATATCTTGAGGAAGACTTTCTAATGTGTCCTGAAATCCATTTTTCGCTGAAAAAGTGACACTAATGTCACTTTTTTCAAAAAAATATTACTTTGTGTGACAATGAGTTGCTAAGTGTTCTTCCAAAAATCTTCCAAAAACCGTGAATGGAAACTGCAGGTTTCTCGTATTTGGTATTATGTAGGGCCTCCAAAGCCCTGCGATCCAAATGCAGAGAGGTTTTACCATGAAGAAAAGCACAGTTGTAAGGAACAGCAGGAACGACGTGGCCCTGGAGAACAACTTCATGTTCACCACCGTCATGAAGAACAAGAAGGCCTGCATCAGGCTGCTCGAGGCCATATTCGGTAATGAGCACCATATAGCCGACATAAGGTACGCAAGGCATCCCGAGGCGGAGAAGAGCATACTCTCGGATCCAATGAGAAGGGGTGTAAGGCTCGATGTATACTTCGACGATGGAAGGACTGTCTACGACATTGAACTACAGCGTACATCGATCACAGACCTTGCGGAGAGGGCAAGGCTGTATTCCTCCTCCATGGACATAGCCATGCTGGACAAGGGAGAGAGCTTTGGGAGCATAAGGACAAGCTATGTGATATTCCTATGCACGTTCGATCCCTTTGCAAGGGACGAGAAGGTCTACAGGTTCGCAACCATGTGCGAGAACGTCCAAGGCTTGCCACTTGGGGACCGCAGGTATATCATGTTCCTGAACAGCAGAGGCTCCAAGGGTGTCTCCAACCTGGACATGGACGAGCTGTTCAGGTATCTGAACGGCGGTGTCGGAGCCATAGGCATGGAGACCAGAAGCGGGCTTGTGACCATTCTGGACAAATATGTGCAGAAGTACAACAGAGACGACGACTGGAGGAAAGAGTACATGAAGCTTGAGTTCCTTCTGAAGGACAAATACGATGAGGGCAGAACCGCCGGTGAAGCCGAGGGAATCTCAATTGGAAAAGCCAAGGGCATTTCCATTGGCGAAGCCAACGAAAGAAGCCGCATGGTCAAGAGCTTCAAGGAGCAAGGCTTTCCTATTGAAGCCATAGCCAAGGCTGCAAACTTCAGCGTAGACGAAGTGGACAAGATCAACTGAAAACAAGTCTATTTGCAATGATTTGGGCTCTCAAAAGACAACCGCTCAGCAGTTCTGTAATTGCTGGGCGGTTGTTGTAAAACATACGAAAAGGGCTGCAGCTCTTATCAAGCCACAGCCCTTATTCAAGACTCAGATATCAAAAACTGAAGATTTTCGGGTTAGGGTTATAAACAATCTTGTTGTCTATAGTAACCTTTGTTTTGCTATCTTTTACAACAGCATCGCCAACTGTAAGAATCTGAAATTCCTGATATCCGTTAGGACCTGTAAGAACGGAATTGAACTTGTTGTTAGAGAAATCGACAACACATTTTCCAATTGTACAACCGCCTTCTCCTTTGTCCTTTATTGTTAAAGCTGTTTTACCTGTTTTATCATTTCCGCTCTTGTTGTTAAACACACAATCTGAAACAGAAATCGAATACTCAACACTTGAGCCTACCTTGTATGCGAGTATGAAACGGCCATAGGAACTATCAAAGACACATTCTTCAAATTTAAATATGCTACCATCCCACAACTTCAAATTGTATGCACCAGACGCATTTTGGTCTACAAACGTGCATTTAACAAAGGTTGCACCCTTTCCCCAATAAGACCCCATACCAACAATATCGCAAGATTCAAAACTCAGCCAACCAGCTCTAATGAAACCCTGCCAATCAGAAGAATCTCCAATGCAGACCGTTAAATCTTTGAATGAAAGATTTGCACCATCGATGTAGTTTGCACCGTTTGATTCACCAGACATTATGTCTGTTTTTACATCTATTGTTGTCTTGTCCTTTCCGTTTCCAACAAAGGTAATCGAATACTCGCCTTGATTGGAGGTAATTTGTTCTTTAAAGTTGCCTAAAACAACCTTGTCGTCAAGAATAACGATTGATACATCTTTTTTCTCTGCACCGTTCAAAGCTCTCACTGCATCGTCAAGAGAAGAATACGGAATTCCATTCATCACGACCGCTTGGTTAGCAGCCTTTTCTCGAACGGTATAAGTATCATCTTCCTTGACTGAAATGTATCCCTCGGCTACGAAATTCGTATGGGCTCCCTCTGCTGCGCAGTCCTGAGGATTGAACATCTTGAATGTTCCACCTTTTATGGCAACGACGGCTGATCCATCCTTGTAGTTCGCATCGATACAGTTAATAGTATAACGATGCGAGAATTCCGTTTTTTCACTATTTGGCCAGGTTTGAATCAATGAGAACTCTCCACCCTGTATCTCCAAGGTTCCCTTCTGCACCT
>CAVBWZ010000011.1:0-97494 GCA_963599445.1 Bacteroidaceae bacterium | reverse complement strand
GCCCCTTCGCTCGGGCCGTACGTCCTGTACTGTCCCTCACTTGGGTCTGCGCCTGACGCCGCGATCCGCTTCGGATGGAGCCCTTGGTCGGCCTGCGGGCGCTTCGCCGCGTCGGTCCGTGCGAAGCCGTGCACCAAGCACTGTCTCCGCACTCCCTCCTTGCGCTCCATCCCGCATCCCTTGAAGGAACCTCCTCGGACCCCTCGTCCATAGGTGCGTCGCTTCGCATGCGGCCGTGCACTCAGCACTGTCCGCACACCTCGCTCCTTCCTCTGGGCAAAGCTTCCTTCGGAGGAACCTCCCCGCATCGCAGCATGCTTCGGATGGAGCTGTTTTCTTCTTCCATCCGCGTCCCTTGAAGGGACCTCGCTTTCATCGTTCATCCTCATCCCTTGGAGGACACGTCACGCACCGAGCGGGCTGCACCCGCTTCACGGACATCACGAACTGGTCGTGCCGGAACGCACTGCTCCGGTTTTCCCCTGCGGCGTTCTGTCGGCGATCCGTTGCATCCGTGGCCGTTCCGTAGCGGTCGTCGCGTCTGTGCCGTCTGTCTCGTCTGTAGAGACTGTAGTGTCTGTCGCATCCGTAGGGTCTGTTGCATCCGTAGCATCCGTCCCGTCCATCGGAACCGTCCGTTGTCCGCTTTTTGCAGAAAACTTCATTTGCGGACATTTTTCTGTCCGCTTTTCCAGAAGTAGGATGTTCATAGCTGAGGAAGACGATGCTATTCTGACATTGACGGATGCATTGTTCAACCTGAACGGAATCCCGTTTCTGAAGAGGAGCGACCTCAGGGAATCCGGCAGAAGGCATGATCTGGTGAACCATTACTTCAATGACGGAATCCAAGGAATGCAGGCCCGCCTGATGCTACAGAATCTGGACAACATCGAACTTGCAGCAGAATCCTCATGTTGAGGAAGGGGCGGCCGTGCATCGGGAACCATCATTGAAACATGGCTCTGGGGTTCTTGCAGAATTCTGAAGATTGGAGGTTGACAGCTCTGAACAAATAAAAAAACAATAATGCGGACATTTCGTCGGTGTGCGTTTATTCCTGCGAGTTCAAATTCAACGGTCTTCGTAGGCCCCAACGGCCCAAAGAGCCCTATCGGCTCGAACGGCTTTGCAAATCTCGTAGGACGGTTGTTGAAAACAGTGAGAGCCTTACTTCCTGAGAAAATTGTTTTATGCTGTTTTCACGTCGTTCTGGATATGCAGTGGTTGACTGGGTTGGTTCAGTTTTTTTAGGTCATCTTCTTCAATCTTGAATCTCTACATTTTTCATATATGAGCCTAAGTATTGGTATATCTATGAGTACAATCAATCGGGATGCATGACAAAATGGACCCAGTATGTTAAAGGAAAGAACTCTAAGACGGAGTCTTTTTATGATGATTTGGGGTTTAAAGTAGTTAAACAGATTTCTTATGGTGAGGACGGTGAAAAAACAGGATGGTCAAGTTATGAGTATAATTCTGACGGGTATACTCAAATTCTGACCCACTACAATGCTACAAATATGAAAACACTTGTTCTGAAGTATGATGCAAGTTATGTGATTATTGAAAAGACTTACTACAATGAGAATGAAAAAATTTCTCGTGTTGAAAAATTCAATTCTGATGGATATCTGATAAGTGTTGCTTTTTATTATGATTCTGGCTTGAAGAAAAGTGAAACCCTCTATGATGGAACTAACGAGTCGAGTATAGTTTCAACTGTGAACTGGGATGAAAGCGGCAATATCATCAATTAGACCTAAATGAAGAAAACTATAAGATATGAACGTTATATAAGGTCTTGTTATTAAAAAGTTTCTTTTTTGGCCCTTTCAATTGCTTTTCCAAAGAAAGGTCTATTTGTACGAATTTTCCATCCCTTGAATTTGTTTCCTTCTTTTGGATAATGGTAGGTATGAATGAGAGAGCGAAGAGATATATAGGCGACAGGAACTTCTATAGGATGTTGCTGGCGATTGCCGTTCCTATAATGATACAGAACGGGTTCACGAACTTCGTGAGCATGCTGGACAACATAATGGTGGGTAGGCTTGGCACAGAGCAGATGTCGGGCGTTGCCATTGCAAACCAGCTTGTGTTCATCTACAACCTTTGCATCTTTGGAGGGCTTTCCGGAGCTGGAATCTTCACTGCGCAGTTCTATGGAAAGAACGACAACGATGGAATACGCCATACATTCAGGTTCAAGCTCATCCTTGCAACGATTCTGACGGTGGTCGCAATCATAGCCCTTAGCGTTTTTGGCGAACAGCTTATTGGAATATACCTACATAGCAGCGAGGACGGAGGGGATTTGGCCTTTGCCCTCAAGTCCGGCATGGACTACATGGAGGTTGTGTTCTTTGGAATGTTCCCGTTCATGTTGGTGCAGGTCTATTCCAGTACGCTTAGGGAATGCGGAGAAACCGTCCTTCCAATGAAGGCCGGGGTCGCTGCAGTCTTCGTGAATCTCATCTTCAATTACCTTCTCATATATGGAAAGTTCGGGTTTCCCTACATGGGTGTCCGTGGCGCCGCTGTTGCAACTGTGATTTCAAGGTTCGTTGAGGCGGGCATCGTCCTTGTATGGACGCACTCCCATAAGAGGGAGAATCCGTATATTGAAGGACTCTACAGAACCCTCAAAGTACCAAGACAGCTGTGCGCCAACATAACGACAAAAGGGCTTCCTCTTCTTCTGAACGAGGCTCTATGGTCATCAGGAATGGCGCTTCTTGTGCAGTGCTACTCCATGCGTGGACTCAACGCCGTTGCAGGCGTCAACATTGCAGAGACCCTCAACAATGTGTTCAAGGTCGTGTTCCTGGCGTTTGGATCGTCCGTTGGAATCATCATTGGAAGGCTCCTTGGAGCTGGAAAGATGGAGGAGGCCAAGGATACCGACCGCAAGATAATCGTGTTCTCAATATTCATAAGCGCAATTCTTGGGGTCTTCATGGCAGCGATATCGGGAGTGTTCCCCATGATATACAACACGAACGACGCCGCCCGTCACATTGCAACCATCCTCATACTTGCACAAGCGGTGTGTCTGCCCCTCAATGCTTTCAAGAACGCAACCTACTTCACTCTTAGAAGCGGTGGCCGTACATTCATCACATTCCTGTTCGACGGTGGTTTTGTGTGGGCTGTGAGCCTTCCGACCGCATTCATACTGAGTCGTTTCACAAACGCCAGCGTCCTTTGGATCTTCATTGGCGTGCAGATTGGCGAATTTCTGAAGGGGTTCATCGGATATGTCCTTGTCAAAAAGGGCGTTTGGATAAGGAACATCGTCACGGAGTAGTCTTAGTAATAGCCCCAAAAAAGGAAAAACAATATGTACAATGTACTTCTAATTGTTCTGTTTGTAATGCTGGCCATAGTCATGGCCCTTCTCATAGTTCTGCTTTCAAAAACGAAAAGGAACAATGACGATATAAAAGACATCAAATCCTCGAAGGAAATGGAAAACCTCATAGAGACTTCCCGCAGGACGGAGAACACAATGGCATCGGTCTTCGCAAGTATTTCCACCCGGTTGGATGAGATGGACAAGCGCAGTCTGGACCTCAACCGCCTTGTCGATTCCAGGCTTGAGTCGTTCAGGACGACCGTGGATTGCAAGCTTGAGGAGATTCGTAGGGACAACGAGAAGCGTTTGGAGCAGATGCGCATCACGGTGGACGAGAAGCTCCAGAGCACCCTTGAGAGCAGGCTTTCAACGTCGTTTGGGCAGGTTGGCAAGCAGCTTGAGAGCGTGTATAGGCAACTTGGCGAGGTGCAGGTGCTGGCAAAGGATGTGGGCAACCTTGAGCGTGTGCTTACGAACGTGAAGACGCGTGGAATTTGGGGTGAGCTTCAGGCCGAGCGCATACTTCAGGACATCCTGCTGCCGGAGCAGTATGACAAGAATGTGGTCACGAGGAAAGGCGGTAGGGATCCTGTGGAGTTTGCGGTCAAGCTGCCTGGTTCGGTCGATGGTGAGAAGGTGTACCTTCCAATAGATTCCAAGTTCCCGCGCGAGGACTACGAACGGCTTTGCAATGCCATTGAAAACGGTGATGTCGAGAATACGAGGGCCCTTAGGAAGGCTCTTGAGAAGAGGATTCTGGACGAGGCCAAGGATATAAGGGATAAGTACATAGACGTTCCAAACACTACGGATTTCGCCGTTCTGTTCCTGCCTATCGAGGGCCTTTATGCGGAGGTGCTTTCCAATCCTGGCCTTCAGGAGCGTGTGCAGCGGGAGTTCCACGTGATGATTGCAGGTCCTGCGACGCTTTCAAGCCTGCTCAACAGCCTTCAGATGGGTTTCCGCACGCTTGCCATAGAGCGCAAGAGCTCAGAGGTCTGGCATATCCTTGGCGAGGTCAAGACGGAGTACTCCAAGTTTGGGGTTGTGCTTGAGGCCATCAAAAAGAAGCTTGCGCTGGCGAGCAATGAGATAGATAATGCTTTTACCAGACATCGCGTCATGGGCCGCAAGCTCAGGGCCGTCGAAGCCGTGGAAGGGCCTGACTTGGACATGGCTACGGATGGATTGGAGGAAACACCTTCCATTCAGACCGATGTCCCAGAGGAGGAGGTGTGAATATGAATCTCAAAGATGGTGATTTCAAAGGTATTGATCTCAAGGGAAGAAGCTTTCTTACACTCAAGGACTACTCCAAGGAGGAGATCCTTTACATGATAGACCTTGCAGCTCAGCTCAAGGCAAAGAAGAAAAGAGGGGAGGTAGGACACCTTCTTGAGGGCAAGAACATAGTCCTCATATTCGACAAGACCTCCACTAGGACGCGTTGTTCGTTTGAGGTCGCAGCATTCGACGAAGGCGCTCATGCAACGTTCCTCACCAATTCCCAAATGGGTAAGAAGGAATCCATAGAGGACACCGCAAGGGTCCTTGGCCGCATGTACGATGGAATTGAGTACCGTGGCTTTGACATGAAGGTATGCGAGGACCTTAGGGACTACTCAGGTGTTCCAGTGTTCAACGGACTTACCGATGACGACCATCCAACCCAGGTCCTGGCCGATTTCCTCACAGCACGCGAGCATTTGAACAAGCCTCTTGATGAGATGAAGATGGCCTATATTGGCGATGGCAGGAACAATGTCGCCATGGCGCTTATGATTGGGGCCTCCAAAGTTGGAATGGACTTTGCGATTGGAACGCCTCGTGAGCTCTTCCCTTCCGAGGAGTTCATGTCCTTGGTGGATTCGTATGCCACTGAAAGCGGAAGCGACCTCATGGTCACGACAGACCCATACGAAGCGGTGGAGGGTGCAGATGTAATCTATACCGATGTCTGGGTCTCCATGGGTGAAGAGGACAAGATGGAGGAGCGCATAGCCCTTCTTAGGGATTATCAGGTAACGATGGATCTAATGAACGCAACGGGTAAGAAAACGACGCTGTTCGAGCATTGCCTGCCATCGTTCCATGATCTTGAGACCGTCGTCTCCCGTGATGTCGCCGCCAAATACGGCGAGAAATACGACCTCAAGTCCGGTGAGATGGAAGTCACTGACGAGGTGTTCCGTTGCCCAAGGTCCGTCGTGTTCGACGAGGCTGAGAACAGGATGCACACCATAAAGGCCGTGCTGGTGTCCCATCTTACTGACAAGAGATGAAGATCCAACGGCGATACTTCAAAAAAGCCGTAGGTTCATTCAAAGGGAGGTTCTTCGTTTCAACCTCCCTGTCTGTTCTTTGTGCATTGCTCAACGTTCTGATTCCCGTGATTCTTCGAAATCTTATCCAAGGGGTTGGTTCCGGCCAGCCTTTGGATGAGCTGTTGGGAATGGGGTTGCTGATTGTCCTTTGCATTGTATTGTCCATTGCTGTGACGATTGCTTTGTATGTGTCCTTGGATTCCTTTGGAGGGCTTTTCATAAAGGACTTGGGGAGGAGCCTTAGGGAAAAGCTGTTTGCAGCGGATATGTCCTTTGTTGATGCAAAGGGTAGCAATAGGATATGCCACATCCTGTACAACGATGTCTTGGATGTGTTCAGGGTCATTGGACACCATTTTCCAATGTTGATTGGAAGCGTGTTCATAATAATCGGGACGCTGCTTCTTTCTCTGCAGGGAAGCGTCTATATCTCCTTGTTCCTCGTTGCTTCCGTTTCCCTTGGAATCGTCATATCCATGGTCTCAAGGAAGGCAATCTACAAGGCAAGTTCCGCCACCAATGCCAAGCTCAAGGGCCTTCATGGTTTGACCGACCAGTTCTCCCAGACAATCCTTTCCGCCAAGGTCAATGGAGAAAATAGCTATTACGACTACCGGTTCAGTTCCACTGTCGATGATTTCATAGCCGTCTCAAGGCAAGAGGACAAAAGGATATACCTTTTCTATGGTCTTACGAACAACTTCAATCTCGTAATGGAGATACTGCTGTCTGTTCTGGTCTCCATTCCAATTGCAGGTAGGAGTATTCCAAACTATGTCTTCTATGTGTTCATTTTCTCTTTGACCATGAAGCAGGGTGAGAATATAGAAGGGCTTTTGCAGCAGATAATAAGAAGTGAGGTCTGTTTCAGAAACATAGATGAAATCTTGGGTATGGAGATGCCTCAAAGGAATGTCGAACTTGAAGGTGTCTCTTCCGTGTGCTTTGAGGATGTTTCGTTCTCCTATGGAGGTACTCCTGTCTTGGAAGGGTTTAACCTTTGCCTTTCCAAAGGCGATGCCGTGCTTCTTGGAGGTGGGAATGGCGTGGGTAAATCCACGGTCTTGAAGCTTCTTAGAGGACTGTATGATGTGAAGGGCGGTTCGTTGAAGCTTGATGGCAACGATATCCGCAGGGTTTCGATGGAGTCCCTTCATAGAAACATACTTTATGTTGGTCAGGATGAGGCCATTCTGAACGAAACTCCTGTGGAGTACCTTCTAAGGGTTATTGAACCTGTACTGGGAACGTCTTTTGGGGAGAACCAAGCCTGTGACGTTCTTGAAAGGGCTGGCGTAGAGGATTTCAACACTCAAATTTGTGAGAATGGTGAGTCGTTGTCGGGAGGGCAGCGCAAGAAGCTGCTGTTTGCAAAGCTTATGGCATTGTGCAATGTTTCTTCCGTCATCTTGATCGACGAGCTTCATGCCGGCCTTGATGTTGGAACGAAAGCAAGGCTTGATGGTTTCATCAATGGCATCATAGAACGAAAGGACAAGATTGTCGTCGTGGTTTCGCATGAGGATGTGTCAGGTATAGACTTCAATAGAACGGAAAGGCTGTGAGTCTACTTGCCGCCTAGGATCTGTAGCTTTCCACAAGGTCCGTGACAAGTTCGCGGATAGTTTCCTTGTCCTGGGGGATGTAGGTTGAGTGGAAGCAGTAGCTTTCCACTAGGACTATGAGCTTTTGGGCTTCCTTCTGGGGCTTCATGGTCTTTGCCTTTTCGCTTGGATTGCGTTTAAGGCTTTCCCTTATGAGCCTTGAGAGGAAGAGTGTGAGCTTTGCCGTGCGGCGCTTTATGGTTTCGTTGAGGTCTCCTTCAAGGTCTTTGAGTACCAGAACGAGGTTGGATATCTCCTTTTCATGCTCATCTGCAGTATCCAGGATATCGTTCATGAGAAGAAGGAGTCTGTCCACCGGGTCCTCTATTCTATTCCATTCCTGGTTTGAGTACTTTGCAAACATTGTGTCCGTTGCGTTCTTCACTGCAAAGTAGAATATCTCCGACTTGTCCTTGAAGTATTGGTAGACCGTTGTCCGCGAAAGGCCGCATGAGGATGCAATGAGACCAAGGCTCGTGTCCTTGTAGCCTTCGCGTGCGAAGACGTCAAGCGCTGCATAGAGTATTTCTTTCTTTCTCTGTTCGTGGTCTATATGCTTTGGCATCGGTGTTAATATAGCGTAAAAGAGGGTGTGCAGTCAAAGTTGCCGTTTTGGGACTATTTTCGTATTTTAGTGCCGATGAGGAACTTTCAAAACTCCTTCATGCGTCCTGGCCATGCCCTGCACGGCTGGAACCCCGCCTTCAGCAACTTCACAATACACAAAGTATTGTCTCAGCTGCTTCAGACGGCTTCCATCTCGGCAATCCATGTCCAATCCACACAAAGCATAGTTTTGAAAGTTCCTCCGATGAAAGGCGAAGGGGATCGCCTGATGAAGGTGGCCTTCATTCCAGAAGGTCCGATTCAGAGGTTTTGAATAGAATATGAACTTTGACAAATTCACTATAAAGATGAAGGAAGCCCTGCAGGGGGCTGAAAACCTTGCAAACAGATACAACAACTCGGAGATTGGAAACGAGCATATGTTCCTTTCCATGCTCCAGCAGAAGGATGGCATTGCAGAGCCCTTGTTCTCAAAGGTTGGAATCAACTTCCAGAGCCTGCTTTCAGATGCCCACAACCTTGTCGATAGGCTTCCAAAGGCCTACGGCGGAGCCGTGAACCAGACTGTGTCCAACAGACTTCTTCAGGTTCTCAACAACGCCCAAAGCGAAGCCGACAAGTTCAAGGACGAGTATGTAAGCACAGAGCATGTGATCCTTGCAATGCTTGACGACGAAGGGGCTGTCGGCTCGCTTCTCAAACGCTATGGCGTGACTAGGGACTCCCTCATGGAGGCTCTCCAGAGCATTAGGGGAAACCAGCGTGTCACGGACGAGGATGCAGAGAGCAAATACCAGTCCCTTGAGAAGTACTGCAAGGACATGACCGCTTTGGCCCGTCAGGGCAAGATGGATCCTGTCATTGGTAGGGACGAGGAGATCCGTCGTGTCATGCAGGTGCTTTCCAGAAAGACGAAGAACAACCCTGTTCTCATTGGTGAGCCTGGTGTTGGTAAGACCGCAATAGTCGAAGGGCTTGCCCAGAGGATCGTAAGCGGAGACGTTCCAGATTCGCTCAAGGACAAGAGACTTCTTTCCTTGGATGTAGGAGCCTTGGTGGCCGGTGCAAAGTTCAGAGGTGAGTTCGAAGAGAGGCTCAAGGCCGTCGTAAACGAGATAACTCGTAGCGAAGGCAAGATAATACTCTTCATAGATGAGCTTCATACCATAGTTGGAGCTGGTGCTGCAGAGGGTTCTACGGATGCCTCCAACCTCATAAAGCCGGCCCTTGCAAGAGGTGAACTCCATGCAATTGGCGCTACTACCCTTGACGAGTACAGGAAGTACATCGAGAAGGACAAGGCCCTTGAAAGAAGGTTCCAGCCTGTATATGCCAATGAGCCATCAGTAGAGGACACGATTGCTATACTGAGAGGCCTCAAGGACAGGTATGAGATACACCATGGAGTGAGGATCAAGGACGATGCCTTGGTCGCTGCTGCAGTGCTTTCCAACAGGTACATAACCAACCGTTTCCTTCCTGACAAGGCGATAGACCTCATAGACGAGGCTGCAAGCCAGCTCAAGATGGAGATAGAGAGCCAGCCTACGGAGTTGGACAAGATAGAACGTAAGATACTCCAGCTCAAGATCGAGCAGCAGGCGCTTTCCAAGGAGGACGATGACTCCTCCAAGGCAAGGCTTGAGAAGATAAACGCAGAGCTTGCGGACCTCAAGACCACCCGCGATGCAATGCATCTCAGATGGGAGAACGAGAGAAACGCCATTGAGGGCATCCGTGACAAGAAGTCCCAGGTGGAGAGCCTCAAGAACGAAGAGGCCATAGCAGAAAGGAACGGAGACCTTTCCAAGGCCGCGGAGATAAAGCATGGAAGGATTCCATCCTTGCAGCATGAGATCGCCGATATGGAGAAGCATCTAAGCGAAATCCAGGGCGACCACAAGCTTTTGAAGGAAGAGGTCGATGAAGACGACATAGCAAGGATCGTCTCCTCCTGGACAGGTGTACCTGTTGCAAAGATGCAGGGCTCCGAGATGCAGAAATACCTCAACCTTGAGAAGATCCTTTCCGAGAAGGTCATAGGTCAGGACGAGGCCATAAGCGCCGTGTCCAACGCCATAAGAAGGAACAAGACAGGCATTGGCGATGAGCATAGGCCTTTGGGTTCGTTCCTGTTCGCAGGTCCAACCGGTGTTGGTAAGACTGAGCTTGCAAAGGTGCTCGCCTCCTTCCTGTTCGACGACGAGAAGGCTCTGACAAGGATCGATATGTCCGAGTACATGGAGAAGTTCAGTGTTTCCAGACTCATTGGAGCTCCTCCAGGATACGTTGGATACGACGAAGGCGGCCAGTTGACTGAGGTCGTGAGAAGAAGGCCATACTCCGTGGTCCTCTTCGATGAGATAGAGAAGGCCCATCCCGATGTCTTCAACATCCTGCTTCAGATCCTGGACGATGGTCGTTTGACTGATGGACAGGGTAGGCTGGTGGACTTCACGAACACCATCATAATCATGACCAGCAACCTTGGAAGCAAGCAGCTCATGGAAGCTCCAACAGTGGAGGCTGGACGTGAGGCTGTCCTTGAGGTGATCCGTCAGTCGTTCAAGCCTGAGTTCATCAACAGGATAGATGAGATAATCGTATTCAACCAGCTTGGCAAGGAGCAGATCAAGGGCATCGTTTCCTTGCAGCTCAAGAGGCTTGCTAATCGTCTTGAGAACAGGAACCTGCATCTCAAGTGGGACGATTCGGTCGTTGACCTTGTGTCCAACGCTGGATTCGACCCCGACTATGGTGCTCGTCCTATCAAGAGGGCCATACAGACCTTGGTCGAGAATCCTCTTGCTGTGGATATGCTGCACGGGAGGTTCTCTGACGGAGACTCCATAGAGCTTACCGCTCCAAACGGAGATCTTCACATCGAGAGGGTTTCGTAAGTCTGGGGGTTGTCTACATCGAATGTCCATGAAGTGTCTTTGAAAAGCGCTTCATGGACGTCGTAGTTCTTTAGAAGGCGATTGACAGAGCCTATGTTTGGGTTCTCTTCAATCGCCTTTTTCATTCTATGAGATAGCAGTACGGGGTGTCCAGGGACCCTTTGTCCGTTGTCCGCTCCGCTGTCCACTCCAGTTGTCATGAATGGCCTTACTGCGTCATGGTCCTTCAAAAGGGGAACCAACGCCTCGTAGTTGTGTGCACATACAAACGGCATATCCGCAAGGGATATGAAGAACGCATCTCCATCAGGAACGTCCTTGACGGCGCATACCGTAGATGAATACTGGCCTTCCAAGAAGTCTGCGTTATGCACGAGGGTCATCCTGACACCAGCCTTGGAGCTTTTTGCATACTCCATGCAGGGCTGCAAAGCTCTTTCGACTTCGTCCTTCATATAGCCGGTTGCAACCAAAAGGGTGTTCTGAGACCCGCATGTTTCCAAGAAAAACAACGCCTGCATGCAGCAATGGGCCACCATTGGCCTTCCTTTGTAGGGGAGAAGCATCTTGTTGCGTTCCCCCATGCGGGAGGATGTCCCTGCTGCAAGCATAACTACGGTCATGGTTCAAAGGTCTCCAAGCATCAGTGCTTGCGGGCATCCTCAAGGGATGTATCCACGTCTGTATTGAGAGGGACGGGGCAGCTTCCTGCGTTCCATATCTGCTCGGCATATTCGCGGATGGTTCTGTCAGACGAGAACTTGCCGCTGGATGCAACGTTTATGATGGCTTTCCTGTTGAAGGACTTGAAGTCGTCCCTGTACAGATCCAAGGCTTCCTGATGTCTGTTGGCGTACATCCTGAGGTCTGCGAAGATGAAGTATCGGTCCTTGCAGTCGAAGATGTCGTGGAACAGGTGCTCAAAGACATCGGGCTCAGATGCGTTGAAGTAGTTGGAGCGGATTAGGTTGACGGCGCTGTTGATTTCGTCGTCCATGAGGATGAAGTCGTATGGGTCGTATGTGGCCCTCATCCTTGCAAGCTGGTCCTCCGTGTGGCCAAAGATGAAGATGTTGTCGTCTCCAACCTCCTGGGCTATCTCCACGTTGGCCCCATCGAGGGTCCCTATTGTGAGGGCTCCGTTCAGCATGAACTTCATGTTTCCGGTTCCGGACGCCTCAAGGCCTGCGGTGGATATCTGCTCGCTCAGGTTGGTGGCGGGGATTATGCTCTCGGCCATTGTGACCCTGTAGTTTGGCATGAAGTGGACCTGTAGCAGCTTGTTGGTGGACCTGTCCATGTTGACCATGGAGGCCAGGTTGTTGATGAACTTTATGGAAAGCTTTGCATTCACGTAGCCAGGAGCGCTCTTTCCTCCAAAGAGGAACGTGGTGGGTTCGAAGCTTTGGGCGAAGGCCTTGTCGTTCTTGAGCCTTTGGTAGAGGAGGACGATGTTGAATGCATTGAGAAGCTGTCTCTTGTATTCGTGGATCCTCTTGACCTGGACGTCGAAGACCGTGTTGGGGTTCACCTTTATGCCGCAGTCCTTCATAAGGAACTTGGCTGCATACTTCTTGTTCTGTTCCTTTATCTTTGCGAACTTCTCTGCAAAGGCACTGTCGTTGGCGTATGGGAGGAGGCCTTTGAGCTTGTCGGCATCCGTTATCCAATCCGTTCCTATGGCGTCCGTTATGAGGCCTGCAAGCCTTGGATTGGAAGAAAGAAGCCAGCGGCGGGGTGTTATTCCGTTTGTCTTGTTCTGGAACTTCTCCGGATAGATCGTGTTGAACTCTGGGAACATGCTGTTCTTGAGAAGCTGCGTATGGAGCTGTGCCACTCCGTTGACCGCATGGGAGCCAACGATTGCAAGGTTCGCCATCCTCACGTTCTTTGGGTTTGACTCCTCTATGAGGCTCACCTTTTCGATTGCTTTTCTTTGGATGTCCGTGTCCATTGGGAAGAACGTGCCTGCGTACTGCAGGAAACGGCGGTTGATTTCAAAGATTATCTGCATGTGGCGCGGAAGCAGGCTCTCCATCATTGGAACCGGCCACTTCTCCAACGCCTCAGGCATGAGTGTATGGTTCGTGTAGCCCATGCTGCGCTTGGTGATGTCCCACGCCTCGTCCCATTCGAGGTTCTCCTGGTCTACGAGGATCCTCATGAGCTCTGCAATGGCAATGGAAGGATGGGTGTCGTTGAGCTGCACCGCGGCGTAGTCCGGGAACCTCTCCCAGTCTTCGTTCTCCCTCTTGAAGCGTCTTACGATGTCCGCAAGCGAGCACGCCACGAAGAAATACTGCTGCTTGAGCCTCAGGACCTTCCCCATGTACTGAGTGTCGTTGGGGTAGAGCACCTGGCTTATGTTCTCAGCCTGGATCTTGCTTCTCACAGCCTCCGTGTAGTCGCCTTCGTTGAACTGCTCAAAGCTGAAATCCTCCACGGCCTTCGCACTCCACAGCCTTAGGGTGTTGACCGTCTTTCCTCCAAAACCGATGATTGGCATGTCGTACGCCATGCCAAGGACTTTGTCCGTGTCCACCCACTTGTAGTAGTCCTTGCCGTTTTCGCGTATGACGTCCACACGGCCTCCAAAGTTGACCGTGTAGCACAGGTCCGTCCTTGGGACCTCCCATGGATTGCCGTAGCGCAGCCAGTTGTCGGGCTGCTCCATCTGGTATCCGTTTCGTATCTGCTGGCGGAATATTCCGTAGTTGTACCTTATTCCATATCCAAAAGAGGGGATCTCAAGGGTTGCAAGGGAGTCCAAAAAGCACGCTGCAAGCCTTCCAAGGCCTCCGTTCCCAAGACCGGCATCCGGTTCTACATCCGCAAGCTCCTCGTATGTGTAGCCAAGGTCCTTGAGGGCTTTGGTCACTTCGTTCTCAAGCCCCATGTTCGTTATGTTGTTGGTCATGGCGCGGCCCATGAGGAACTCCAACGAAAGGTAGTAGACCCTTTTGGCCTTGGCTTTTGCCTGTTCCTTCCTTGAAATGTCCCACTGGTGGATTATCCTGTCCCTTATGGTGAGGGCCAGCGCCTCGTACCTTCCTTCCATGGTGGTATGGAAGACATCTGCATCCTGCGTGTATTTGAGGTGCTCTGCAAAGTCCCGCTCTATGGCGGAGCTGCTGTGGGATATCCTTGTATTTTCTTTTGCCTTGTTGGTCTTAGCCATCGTTGAGCCGCCTTTGGCTTTGCCTTTGGGTTTTCGCTAAAAACACGATTGGATTTATCCTTTTGTCCTAAAGGAAATAGGCAAAACCAACATTATTGTATCATAAAAAAAAGCGCATATCAATTGAAAGATGCGCGCGCATGTGCGTACAGAGTGGGTGACGTTTCATGGGACGGGATGCAGGGACATCGGTCTATGTGGGTGGTGGAGGGGCGGTGTGGACCATTGTGCCAGGCGGCCATATGTGCAATGTTGATACATTGGTTAATAAGTTATTGACAAAGTAGTTGCGTTTTTGCTACCTTACATTTTGCATGTTTCCGTGCTGTTATTATGCCCTTGTAGCTCAGTCGGTAGAGCACAACCATGGTAAGGTTGGGGTCAGCGGTTCAAATCCGCTCGAGGGCTTTATTTATATATGGCGAATGCATGTATGGAAAAAGAGAAGGGCTTTTGCCCTAAGGAGTTATAGATATGGCAGACAAAAAGAAAAGTCCTGTTGAGAAGATCGCTCTCCAGTGCTCCGAGTGCAAGAGGAAGAACTACACAACAGAAAAGAACCGCCGTAACAATCCGAACAAGCTTGAGCTTATGAAGTATTGTCCGTTCGATCGCAAGCATACTCTGCACCGTGAAACAAAGGTAAAGTAAGCTTGGGGTTTTGAAATAGAGGAATATAGGCCAGTAGCTCCAACGGTTAGAGCACTGGTCTCCAAAACCGGGTGTTGGGGGTTCGAATCCCTCCTGGCCTGTAGAACCTCTGTTTGGGAGTATTAGATGAAGAAACTTTTCAAATACTTTAAGGAATGTCGTCTAGAGATGAAGAAGGTCGCATGGCCGAACAAGACCATGATTCTTTCATCGACGAAGATCGTCATCGTCACGACCATCGTCTTTGCAGTCCTCCTTGGTCTCACAGATTTCCTGCTTCTCAAGGCAATGTCCTTGATTTTCTAAGGATTCTAAGGAAGGTTTAGATGGCAAGAGGCTGGTATATCGTACACACCTATTCTGGTTACGAGCAGAAGATCGAGAAACTCATCCGCAGAATGATGGAGACCGACAGCGACTTCGCATCGGTCTGCCTTGACGTTAAGGTTCCATTCGAGACACTTGTCGAAAACAAGGACGGAGTCAGGAAGGAAGTCAAGCACAAGGTTCTGCCTGGCTACATTCTCGTTGAGCTCGATATGCCTGAAGACGATTCTTGGAAGCGCTACTGCTCTCAGATCAAGCGCATCCAGGGTGTGACCGGATTCCTTGCTGCCACTAGGTCCTCAAAGCCGATCCCACTTACGAAGGACGAGATGAACAACATCCTCCAGAAGACGGGTGAGATAAAGGCTGAAAAGGCATTCAGACCCAAGCAGAGCTTCAACGAAGGGGAGACCGTCAAGGTCATCGACGGACCGTTCTCCGGCTTTACGGGTGTCATCGAGGAGATCAACACCGAGAAAGGCCGCATAAGGGTTTCCGTGGAGATCTTTGGAAGACCTACCCCTGTCGAGATAGAGTTCAACCAGGTCGAGAAGATCTGATTGGACTTCGTCTGCGTACCGGACGTTGCGCAGACGTTGAAAATGACATACGTTCAGGGAGGGGAACTGAGGTTCCCTCTCGATTTGCATTGAATTACTCCTCTTCGAGGATTCGATGGATTGCTTTGGACGGTGTGGGCGTTTCGTTCGTGGCGGCCAGGGTGTCTTGGGATGATTCGAAAAGGTGGGAGCCTGATCGTATGACAGGCGTTAATACCAGCGTGGAGGTCTGAACTTTTCCGCCAACTCAGGCGAGGCCTTGCACGTAAGGAGAAAAATATGGCAAAGAAAAAGGTTACTGCAATAATCAAGTTGCAGTGTCCGGCCCAGAAGGCCACACCGGCTCCACCAATCGGTCCGGCTCTTGGTCCTCACGGGGTAAGCGCACCACAGTTTGTCCAGCAGTTCAACGAGAAGACAAGACAGTTTGAACCAGGCTTGACAGTCCCAGTCGTAATCACAGTTTACGCAGACAGAACATTCTCTTTCATTCTGAAGACCCCTCCAGCAGCAGTTCTCATCAAGAAGGCTCTTGGACTCCAGAAGGCCAGCGGTGTTCCAAACAAGCAGAAGGTCGGAACCCTCTCTCAGGTTCAGCTTGAAGAGATTGCAAAGACCAAGATGCCTGACCTCAATGCCAACGACATCGAGGCTGCAAAGCGCATTATCGCTGGAACGGCGAGAAGCATGGGCGTGGAGGTGGAAAAATGAAGCACGGCAAGAAGTATCAGGAAGCTGTCAAGAAGTATGACAGATCAAAGGTCTATGGCCTTGCTGAAGCTGCAGCACTCGTAAAGGAGCTTTCATTTGCAAAGTTCGACGAGACTGTAGAGCTCCACATCAAGCTTATGCTCAAGAAGAGCCAGAGCGTCAGAGACACCGTCGTCCTTCCAAACCAGTTCTCGGCTGAAAAGAAGGTCCTCGTCTTCGCAAAGGGTGACAAGGCTCAGGAAGCCTTGGATGCAGGTGCAACATACGTTGGCGATGCAGACCTCATTGAGAAGATCCGCGGTGGTTGGATGGATTTCGATGTAGCAGTCGCAACTCCTGACATGATGAAGGATGTTGGACGTCTTGGTCCTATCCTTGGTAGAAGAGGTCTCATGCCTAACCCAAAGACACAGACCGTCACCATGGACATCAAGGGTGCTCTCGCAGAGCTCCGCAAGGGAAGAACCGAGTTCCGCTCCGACAAGACTGGTGTCGTCCACATGGCGATTGGAAAGGTTTCCATGGATGCCGACAAGATTGCTGAGAACGCAGATGTCGCAATCAAGGAGATCTTCAGAAGAAAGCCGGCTGATGCAAAGGGTGATTTCATCGTGAGCACAGCTCTTGCTTCCACCATGGGTCCTGGCGTCTCCATCGATGCCAAGGAAGTTCTGTAATAGGCGAGGTGAAGTATGGAATATCACGTAAAGGTAAACGAGACTAAAGAAGCCGCTGTAAAGCAGCTCAAGGAAGAGTTTGGTCAGTACTCCGGATTCATCTTCGCAGACTATCGTGGTCTTACGGTTGCTCAGATCTCCGATCTCAGAAAGCAGCTCAGGGCCAAGGATGCTGTGTGCCGCGTCGTCAAGAACCGCTATGCAAAGATTGCAATGAAGGAACTTGGCCACGAGGGTGTCGATGACAAGTTGGTTGGACCAACTGCAATCGTCCTTGCAAAAGGTGACGAGCAGAGCGCAATCGCAAAGATCGTCGTCGATGCACAGAAGGGAACGGACAACAAGCTCAAGGTTCGCGGCGGATTCCTTGATGGAAGAGCTTTCGATGCAGCTGAAGTGGATGCATTCTCCAAGCTCCCTGGAAGACTCGACCTCATCAGCCACCTCATGGCTACGATGATGGCTCCTGTCCAGAAGGTCGCTGCTACACTCCTCGCCTACCAGGAGAAGTTGGAAGGCAAAGCCCCTGCAGAAGAGGCCAAAGCAGAGTAACAACGGTTTTAGTCTTCATAGTACCATGCTATGACCGTTGAAAATAAAATCTTACAAAGGAGAAGATAATATGGCTACAAGAGATGAGATTCTAGAGTCAATTGCAAACATGACCGTAATGGAGGTTGCAGACCTCATTAAGGCTATGGAAGAGAAGTTTGGTGTTACAGCCGCTGCTGCAGCTGTTGCTGTCGCTGCCGGTCCTGCCGCTGCCGCTGAGGAAGTCGAGGAGAAGACAGAGTTCGACGTCATCCTCAAGTCCTTCGATGCTGCAAAGAAGATCGCTGCAATCAAGGCAGTCAGAGAAGTCAGCGCAGAGCTTGGTCTCAAGGAAGCCAAAGAGCTTGTTGAGGCTGGTGGAAAAGTCAAGGAGGGAATCTCCAAGGCTGATGCCGCTGCCGTCAAGGAAAAGCTTGAGGCTGCAGGCTGCGTAGTTGAGGTAAAATAATCGATTTTACAGCAGAACCTCCCGGGTCCTTTGGGCCATGGGAGGGTTTCTGTCTTTTTTTGAAAGTTACTTTTGAAGTTTGTTTTCATGCCATGATTTGATGGCGTTTTATCACTGATTTGGGGGTACACGATGGTTGCCAAAGGCAAACCCATAAACAGAACCTATATCGGAGCAGAATACGATGAAGTGTGCGAGCTTCCGGATTTGATTGGAATCCAGAAGGACTCATACGAGAGCTTCCTCCAGAGCAACAAGCTCAGGAAGGGAGAGCCTGTCGATGAAAAGTGCGGTCTTGAAGAAGTCTTCAGGTCGATCTTTCCAATCGAGGGGCCAAACGGCGAGATGAGCCTTAGATATGAGTCTTACTCTCTTGATTTCGACAATATCAAATTCTCGGAGACCGAATGCAAGAAGAAGGGACGCACATACAGTGTACCACTCCGTGCTGTGATCAGTTTGGCTCTTGCTACAAACGATGAGCTCAGGGAGAAGGAGATCTTCCTTGGAGACATTCCTCTCATGACAGACAGGGGAACGTTCATCATCAACGGAGCCGAAAGGGTTGTCGTAAGCCAGATCCACAGATCCCCAGGTGTCATCTTCACCAACGAGAAGGGCGTATATTCTTCAAGGATAATCCCATACCGCGGCTCATGGCTCGAGTTTGAGATCGACGAGAAGAAGCGCGTAATCGCAGCCAAGATCGACAGGAAGAAGAGAATCCTTGGAACCCTGTTCCTCAGGGCCATTGGATACAATACGAGAGAGAAGATCATTGCGGCGTTCTATGCCTCCAAGGCAATGGAGCTCAACGACCAGACGAAGGAAGCCTTCGACGGACAGTATCCTGCAAAGGACATCTACGCAGTCGTGGATGGAAAGGAAGTCAAGGTTTTCCAGGCCGGTACGGCATTGAACGCCAACGATATAGACACCCTCATTGGCTTGGGAGTCCAGAGCATAGACGTTGTGGACATGCAGGCCGAGGGGTCGCTTCATAGCGACATAGTCCTCAACTGCTTTGCAATAGAGGAATCCAAATACACCAACAGCGGAGTGAGCGACGAGCCAACCAAGGAAGAGGTTCTGAGCCACATCTACAGCGTGCTCATGCCTGGTGAGATGATCACCACGGAGAGAGGGGAGAAGGAGCTTCCTGAGATGTTCTTCTCTTCGCGCCGCTACGACCTTGGAGCGGTCGGCCGCTACAAGCTCCACAAGAAGTTCTACGCAGGAGACGAGGACTCCCAGTTCGATGAGAACCTTACGGTCCTTACCCCTGAGGACATCGTGAACACCATGAAGTTCCTCATCAAGGTATTCATCCACGAAGAGAGCCTGGATGATATAGACCACCTTGGAAACCGTCGTGTAAGAAGCGTTGGAGAGCTTCTCCAGCAACAGCTCAAGGCTGCGTTCTCACGCATGGAGAGGATCGCCAAGGACCGCATGAACACCAATCCGGAGGCTGCAAAACCGCAGGACCTCATCTCCAACAAGCCAATCGTGGCTGCAATCAAGGAGTTCTTTGGTTCTTCCCAGTTCTCCCAGTTCATGGATCAGATCAACCCTCTTGCAGAGCTTACGCACAAGAGAAGACTCACCGCATTGGGAAGCGGCGGACTCAACCGTGACCGTGCAGGGTTCGAGGTCAGAGACGTCCACTACACACACTATGGAAGGATGTGTCCAATCGAGACTCCTGAAGGTCCAAACATTGGTCTTATCGTCTCCCTTGCAAACTACACCAGAATAAACAAGTACGGCTTCCTTGAGACCCCTTACAGAAAGGTCGTCGATGGCAAAGCCACAAAGGAAGTCAAGTTCCTCGATGCATACGACGAAGAGAGATACTTCATTGCAAACGCAAACGCCAAGCTCAACAAGGACGGTTCGTTTGCAGAGAAGATGGTCCCTGTCCGCAACAAGGGCGACTACTCCACACGCAGACCTGAGGAGATCAAGTACATGGACGTATCTCCAAAGCAGGTCGTTTCCGTAGCCGCATCCCTCATTCCGTTCCTTGAGCACGACGATGCCAACAGAGCCCTCATGGGTTCCAACATGCAGCGCCAGGCAGTTCCTCTCCTTTTCCCAGAGGCTCCAAGGGTAGGTACAGGAATGGAGACCAAGACCGCCTACGACACAGGCGTCCTGATCAAGGCCAAGCGCGGTGGAAAGGTCGTATACGTCTCATCCACCAGAATCGACATAAAGGTGAACCCTGCCGAGTGCGAGATAGAGGGCGAGGTCGACAAGTACGAAGTCCAGAAGTTCCAGAGAACGAACCAGGATACATGCTTCACGCAGACTCCAATCGTAAGCAACGGACAGGTCGTCAAGGCCGGTGACGTCATCGCCGACGGACCTGCAACGGACAGAGGCGACCTGGCTCTTGGAAGGAACATCCTCGTTGGATTCGTCCCATGGAACGGATACAACTACGAGGACGCCGTTCTCATTTCAGAGAGGGTCGTCAAGGACGATATCTACACGTCCATACATATAAAGGAGTTCACGACCGATATCAGAGAGACCAAACTTGGTCCTGAGAAGCTTACCCGTGACATTCCAAACACCAACGAGAAGATGCTTGAGATGCTCGACGAAGAGGGTATCGTCAAGATTGGAACCATGGTGCATCCTGGTCACATCCTTGTTGGTAAGGTCACTCCAAAGAGCGAAAGCGACATGACTCCTGAGTTCAAGCTCCTCAACTCCATCTTTGGAGAGAAGGCGAAGGAAGTGCGTGACACGTCCCTCAAGGTTCCTCACGGAACAGAAGGCATAGTAATTGACGTACAGCGCCTCAAGAAGAGCGAAAGCGATGAGCTTCCTCCTGGAGTGGAGGAGTCCATCAAGGTCCTCATAGCCACTAAGAGAAAGCTCCGCCAGGGCGACAAAATGGCTGGTAGACATGGAAACAAGGGTGTCGTGTCCAGAATCCTTCCTGAAGAGGATATGCCATTCATGGAAGACGGTACTCCACTCGATGTCTGTCTCAACCCACTTGGCGTTCCTTCACGAATGAACATTGGACAGCTCATGGAGACCCAGCTTGGTTGGGCTGCCGTAAAGCTCGACCAGTGGTATTCCACACCTGTGTTCCAGAGCGCAACCATGGAGCAGATCGAAGAGAAGATGAAGGAAGCCGGTCTTCCAATCACCTCCAAGACGACTCTGTACGATGGAAGGACAGGCGTTCCGTTCGTGAACCCAGTATTCTGCGGATACATCTACTACCTCAAGCTGCATCACCTCGTAGACGACAAGATGCATGCAAGAAGCACAGGACCTTATTCGCTTGTCACACAGCAGCCGTTGGGAGGAAAGGCCCAGTTCGGTGGCCAGAGACTTGGAGAAATGGAGGTATGGGCACTTGAAGCCTATGGTGCAGCCAACACCCTCCAGGAGCTTCTCACCATCAAGAGCGACGACATGAACGGCCGTGTGAAGATCTACGAGAGCATCGTCAAGGGCGAGCCTTCCTCAAGTGCCGGTATGCCTGAGGCGTTCAACGTCCTCGTTCAGGAAATCCGTGGACTTGCTTTGGATATGAGCGTCTACGATTCCAAGGGCAAGCAGGTTGCTCTCACAGAGCGTGACGAAGAGATAATCAACAAGAAGGGTCTTTGATTCAGGGAGCTGCAAAGATGAAAGATATTCAAGATTTCGACAGTGTAATGATTAAGCTGGCTTCTCCGGAGCAGATCAAGGCTTGGTCTTACGGAGAGGTTAAGAAACCGGAAACCATAAACTACAGAACTCTCAGACCTGAGAGGGAAGGACTTTTCTGTGAAAAGATCTTTGGAACCACAAAGGAATGGGAATGCTACTGCGGAAAGTTCAAGTCCATCCGCTACAAGGGCGTCGTCTGCGACAGATGCGGCGTTGAAGTAACCAACGTCAAGGTCCGCCGTGAAAGGATGGGCCACATAACTCTTGCATCCCCAGTCTCCCATATCTGGTACTACAGAAGCGTCCCTTCCCGCATGAGCCTTCTTCTGGACATCTCCAAGACGGCTCTGCAGAGCGTTCTCTACTATGAGAAGTACATAGTCCTCAATCCTGGTGACACGGAGCTCAAGTACAAGCAGCTCCTCACTGAGGAGGAGTACATCAATGCCCGCGAGCAGTATGGTGATTCCTTCACAGCCAGCATGGGTGCAGAGGCGATAAGGATCCTTCTTGCAGACCTCGACCTCAAGGCATTGAGCGAAGAGCTCAGAGCCCAGATGAGGGAGAAGGGCTCCAAGACGGCCGACAAGAGGCTCCTCAAGAGAATCGAGGTCGTCGAAAACTTCCGCGACAGCGACAACAAGCCTGAGTGGATGATCCTCACGGTCATTCCTGTAATCCCACCAGATCTCAGACCAATGGTCCAGCTCGATGGTGGAAGGTTCGCAACAAGCGACCTCAACGACCTTTACAGACGTGTAATAAACAGAAACAACAGACTCCAGAGACTCATAAGTCTCCATGCTCCTGACATCATCGTGAGAAACGAAAAGAGAATGCTTCAGGAAGCGGTCGATGCATTGTTCGACAATTCCAAGAGGAAGCGCGGAGCCGTCAAGGGCGCCAACAGCAGACCTCTCAAGTCGTTGTCCGACATGCTCAAGGGAAAACAGGGTCGTTTCAGACAGAACCTCCTTGGTAAGCGTGTAGACTACAGCGGAAGATCCGTAATCGTCGTTGGACCGGAACTCAGGATCCACCAGTGCGGACTTCCTTCCAAGATGGCCCTTGAGCTCTACAAGCCTTTCCTTATGAAGAAGCTTGTCCAGAGCGGACTTGCATCAAACGTGAAGAAGGCCAAGACCCTCGTCGAACAGGAGACCTCCGATGTATGGTCCGTCCTTGACGAGGTCGTCAAGGAGCATCCTGTCATGCTCAACAGAGCACCTACGCTCCATAGACTTGGAATCCAGGCATTTGAGCCTGTCCTCGTGGACGGAAAGGCAATCAAACTCCATCCTCTCGTATGCCATGCATTCAACGCGGACTTCGATGGAGACCAGATGGCGGTTCACGTACCTCTCACGCAGGCTGCACAGCTTGAGTGCTGGACGCTCATGCTCAGCGCCACCAACCTCCTTGACCCTGCAAACGGAAAGCCTATCGTCTATCCTTCCCAGGACATGGTCCTTGGCATCAACTACCTTACGAGAGCCAAGAACAACGACAAGGGACAGGGCCGTTACTACGACAACCTGGATGAAATCCAAATGGCCATAGAGGCCGGAAGCCTTTCATACAACGCAAAGATTGGCTACAGGCTTCCTGACGGCTATAGGTTCACATATCCAAAGGACGAAGAGGACTACACGACCCCAGGAAGGCTTCTCTTCTACGATTCCCTTCCAGCGGTCAACGGAATAGGGTTCAAGGACTACTGCAACAAATGCTTTGGAGACAAGGAGCTCAAGAAACTCATCTCCCAGGCCCTCAAGACAAGTCCAAACTCCGTAGTCGTCAAGCTCGTCGATGCCATCAAGGACGTAGGCTTCAAGTATGCAACCGTCTTTGGTGCAACGATTGGCCTTTCCGACATGATAATCCCTGACTCCAAGAAGACCCTCGTGGACGAAGCCAACGAAAAGCAGGCCGAGGTCCTTGAGCAGTACCATCATGGTCAGATCACTCAGGAAGAGCGCTACAACAGACTCATCGACATCTGGTCCCAGACCAACGAGCAGCTTGCCGATGAACTCATGGCGAAGCTCCGCGAAAGCCAGAACGGATTCAACCCATTGTTCCTCATGGCCGATTCCGGTGCTAGAGGTTCCAAGACTCAGATCCGTCAGCTTGGTGGTATGCGTGGTCTTATGTCGAAGCCTAACGGCGACATCATCGAGTTCCCAATCAAGTCGAACTTCAAGGAAGGTCTTTCGATCATCGAGTTCTTCATTTCGACGAACGGTGCAAGAAAAGGTCTTTCAGATACAGCTCTCAAGACCGCAGAGGCCGGATACCTCACAAGAAGGCTCGTCGATATCTCCCAGGACGTCGTCATCAACATGGACGACTGCGGAACCATCAACGGTATAGTGAGGACCGCAATCAAGGACGGTGATGAGATTATAGCTCCTTTGGCCGACAGAATCACAGGCCACTACACCCTTGAGAACGTCGTGGATCCAAACACCGGTGAGATCATAGTTCCAATCGACCATGAGATAACCGACGAAGAGGCCAAGAGGATCGAGGATGCAGGCGTCGAGGGAGTCCTCGTAAGGACGGTCCTTACCTGCGAAGCCAAGCACGGTGTATGCCGCAAGTGCTACGGAAGGAACCTTGCAACCAACAAGCCTGTAAGCGTTGGAGAAGCGGTTGGTATCATAGCTGCACAGTCCATTGGTCAGCCTGGTACTCAGCTCACGATGAGAACCTTCCACGTTGGAGGTACTGCATCCACAAGCGCAGAGGAGAACAGCATCACATTCAAGCACCCTGTCTACGTGACCAAGCTCACAGGAAACACGGTCATAAGGGAAGAGGATGGTGCAAAGCTCCTTACCAGAAAGGGCTACATATACTACAGACACGTTCTTGAGGAGTTCGAGTACTCCAAGAAGACGAAGCTCGCCAACGGTGTCGAGGATGGTTCCAAGATCACTGGAAACACTCTTGTGTGCACCAACGGAAGCCAGCAGTGCGTGTGTGGAATCAAGGGCGGAATCGTAAAGGTCCTTGATGACAAGGTCCTCGTCCTTGGTCCAGAGGAAAGGATTGATGCAAGAGCCGGTTCGGAGGTCAAGGTCCATGAGAACACCTATGTCAAGACCGGCGACGCCCTCATGACGTTCGACCCGTTCTCAGAGCCTATCATCTCCGAGTACGACGGTATGGTCAGATATGTCGACCTCACTTTGGGAACCACACTTCTCAAGGAAGTCAACGAAGAGACGGGTATCATTGGATACCGTGTCACGGACCACTCCTTGGAGAACGTAGAGCCAAGGCTTGAGATTGTGGATGCAAACGGCAATGTGTGCGCCTCCTACCTCCTCCCAGGCTCCTCCTACATTCAGGTTGGAGATGGCGAGATGGTGACGAAGGGACAGGTCGTTGCAAGACTTCTCATGGCCAGCGTCAAGACGAAGGATATCACCGGTGGTCTTCCAAGGGTTGGAGAGCTCTTCGAGGCAAGAAAGCCAAGGAACATCGCCATCCTTGCCCAGGCAAGCGGCGTGGTCAAGTTCGGTCCTGTCGTCAAGGGTAAGAGAGTCGTCATCGTCACAGACGAGTTCGGCAAGGAATACAAACACCTCATCCTTCTTGGTAAGCACATCCTTGTAAGGGAAGGGGACCATGTAGAGGCAGCCGAGCGTCTTTGTGACGGCAACATAGACCCACATGACATCTTGGCGATCTCCGGCGAGAACGCACTCCAGCAGTTCCTTCTCAACGAGGTTCAGGAAGTCTACAGACTCCAGGGTGTAGACATAAACGACAAACACCTTGGAATAGTCGTGAGACAGATGCTCAAGAAGGTCGAGATCCTCAAGGTTGGCGATACGAAGTTCATCCTTGGTCAGAAGGTCGACAAGTTCAAGTTCCATGAGGAGAACGCAAGGGTCATGGCCGAGGGCGGACAGCCTGCAATCGCAAGACCTTGTCTGCTTGGTATAACGAACGCATCCCTGTCGATAGATTCGTTCGTCAGCGCCGCTTCCTTCCAGGAGACGACCAAGGTCTTGACAAACGCAGCGATTGCTGGTAGTAGAGATGAGTTGCGTGGACTTAAGGAGAACGTCATCATTGGACACCTCATTCCTGCCGGTACAGGTATGAAGTGCTACAGGGATGTCAAACTCAAGGACGAGGACACGTTGGCTCTCAGCGATAGAGTCGAGTCCGTAATGAGCGCCAGAGCTCAGGAAGACGATGACGACATCGAGGATCTTGCTGATATGTCTACCGAGGGTGAAGAAGAGGATTTCGTCGGCGATGACGATTTCGCCGGTGACGAGGAGTGATTCCTTCCGTTTCTTCGCTAGCTGAACTCGGTTAGAGATACAAGGGCTGCATCTTTGGATTCCTTTGGTGCGGCCCAACGTCATCCGTATGGATGGCTTATTTGCGTACACGGCAGTTGTTCCGCTGACATTCGTCTCGGAAGCGTCGTATACGGTGAGGAGTAGCATAATGCCTACAATTAACCAACTGATCAGAAAGGGTCGTTCAAAGGTTACACACAAGACCAAGTCCCCAGCATTGGAGGGCTGCCCACAGAAGCGTGGTGTCTGCACAAAGGTCATGACTGTAACGCCTAAGAAACCTAACTCAGCTTTGAGAAAGGTCGCTCGTGTCCGTCTTTCCAACGGTATCGAAGTTACAGCCTACATTCCAGGTATTGGACACAACCTTCAGGAGCACTCAGTCGTTCTGCTCCGTGGTGGTAGAGTAAAGGACCTTCCTGGTGTTCGTTATCACATCATCCGTGGTACCAAGGATACTCAGGGTGTCACCGACAGAAAGAGAAGCCGCTCCAAGTACGGTACAAAGAAGCCAAAGGCTTGATGAGGAGGTATCTTTATGTCAAGAAGAACTAATGCACCCGTTAGAGAAATCCTTCCGGATTCTGTATACAACAGCGTTGTCGTCGAGAAGTTCATCAACCGCATGATGCTTGATGGAAAGAAGTCCGTCAGCACACGCATCCTATATGATGCAATGAAGATCATGGGCGAGAAGACCGGCGATGCTCCTATCGATGTATTCAACAAGGCACTTGACAACGTCAAGCCTGTCGTCGAGGTAAAGTCGAAGAGAGTCGGTGGAGCTACATATCAGGTTCCTACCGAGATCCGCGAGCCAAGACGCGAAGCCCTTGCAATGCGTTGGATCATTGCTGCCGCACGCGGCCGCTCCGGCAAGTCCATGAGCGAGAAGCTTGCAGCGGAGATGCTTGATGCATACGCAAACACAGGTTCCGCATTCAAGAAGAAGGAAGACATGCACAGAATGGCAGAAGCCAACAAGGCATTCAGCCACATCAGGTTCTAATTCCTTTTTGGAATCTATTTTGGAATTGTTATAGAGAGGTTCAGATTCAGCTCTGGACCTTTCTTTTTTTTGAGCGGTCTACTGCGTCAGTTCACTCAAGCCGTGCAGGGCTGATGGATGCTTTTCTTCTCCTTTGTGGATTTCAGCCGTTTAGGAAGAAACTTTTCTTCAGCACTTGTCGATTTTAGGTTTTATGAAGAAAACCAGTATGGCTAGAACATATGGTTAGGTTTGGCTGGAGTGAATTCGAGGGCATAGTTGGTGTTTTGGGCAATTCCTTTGAATATAGCTAGATGCGTTTGTGTAGTTAGTATTCACCATGGGTGGTTAGTATGCATGTTGAGGACCTTTTCTCCATGGTTATGGCTGCCCAGAATGCAAAATGAATAGAAATCGCTATTTCCCTGCGGTCCTTTTGATGCTAACAGTTTGGCATACAGGTTCGATGCAGTGCGGGTGGGCGCAAGGACATCGGGCTGGAGGAGGAATGGCATGGGTGCAGGTAAGCTTTGTATCTTGGGGGATTCGGTTCTCAAGGGTATTCAGTGGGACGAGGCCTCCTCAAAGCATGTGACGCGCAATGAGCTTGGCTGGGAGGAGATTGCGGACAGGGCCGGGATGAAGGTGGAGAACCTGAGCAAGTTCGGATGCACCGTCACCAAGGCATGGGATTTCGTGCAGAAGAGGATGTCAAATGGTCTTCTCAAGTGCATGCCGGATATGGTCATCATGGATTTTGGCGGCAACGATTCCGATTTCAACTGGAAGGCTGTAAGCGAGAGCCCGCTTGAGGTGCATGACCCCAACACGGATATAAGCACCTTCATTGGCACTTACGAAACCATGTTGGACGCCATTGTGAAAAACGGGGTGAAGCCTGTCATAACGACGCTGGTTCCGGTGCAGAGCGAAAGGTATTTCGAGTGGTTCTGCAGGAACATGAACCTTGACAAGGCAAGTGTGATGAAATGGCTCGGCATTGTAGAGAGGATAGAGCATTTCCAGCTGACGTATTCGGAGGCCATTCTGGGGATTGCTGCAGGACGAGACATCCCTTTGGTGAATATCCGCAGGGCGTTCGAGAGCGAAAAGGGGTCCGACTTGATGTGTGCGGACGGAATCCACCCCAACTCCAACGGACAGCATCTGATACATGAATGCTTCGATGCCTTCATGGGCGACTACCTGACGTTCTGAGCCGTTTTAGGTCGTTATAGGTTGTTCTGAGGCGTTTTGAGAGAGACCTTTAATTCATTAAAGAAAAGAAATTACTTTTTTTTGAATGATGCTTGACATGACATGGCGCTTTGGTCTATATTAGCCAAGGTGTCCTGTCATGGGTATGCCCTAAAAGTACCTTATGTGCAGGATTCTAGAGCCAAACCAATCATTTTAGGGGTGATAAGGTGGTTCCAGAAACACGGTTTTTACAAATTGTGCTATGTCGGTTTCCCAAGACGTTGGGGCTTCGACCTCTGGATTCCTTCTTTTTAGTAACTCATGAAATAGAATAGGTTTGTCTCGATGGTAAGTTGGTAAAGGCTTTGTGCCTTTAGAGCACATTCTTTTATTTTTATTGGATTTGTGACAAAAGGTCACAAGGAGGACATGATGGCTAAAGAGAAGTTTGAGAGAACCAAGCCACACGTAAACGTTGGTACTATTGGTCACGTTGACCACGGTAAAACAACTCTCACAGCTGCAATCACACAGTATTGCGCAAGAAAGTACGGCGACAAGCTCATGAACTATGATGAGATTGACAACGCACCAGAAGAGAAGGCCAGAGGAATAACCATCAACACAAGACACGTTGAGTATCAGTCTGACAACAGACACTATGCTCACGTCGACTGCCCGGGCCACGCAGACTACATCAAGAACATGATCACTGGTGCTGCACAGATGGACGGTGCAATCATCGTCGTTGCTGCTGATGACGGTGCCAAGGCACAGACAAGAGAGCACATCCTTCTCGCAAGACAGGTTGGTGTTCCTGCAATCATCGTTTTCATCAACAAGATGGACCAGATCGATGACCCAGAGCTCGGCGACCTCGTTGAAGAAGAGATGAGAGATCTCCTCAACAGCTACGGTTTCGACGGCGATGGCTGCCCAGTCATCAAGGGATCTGCATACAAGGCAATGACAGAGCCAGACAACCCAGAGGCAACAAAGTGCATCGAAGAGCTGCTTCAGGCCATGGATTCATACATCCCACTTCCTGCAAGAGCAACAGACCTTCCATTCCTTATGCCAATCGAGGACATCTTCTCGATCTCCGGCCGTGGAACAGTCGTCACTGGTAGAGTCGAGCGCGGTGTCGTTCATGTAAACGACCCAGTTCAGATCGTCGGTATCCGCGAGACACGCGACACAGTCGTCACTGGCGTCGAGATGTTCAACAAGCTCCTTGACGAAGGTCAGGCCGGTGATAACATTGGTGCTCTTCTCAGAGGCGTTGACAAGAAGGAAGTCGTCAGAGGACAGGTCCTTGCAAAGCCAAAGTCGATCACACCTCACACAAAGTTCATTGGAACAGTCTACGTTCTCTCCAAGGAAGAGGGTGGCCGCCACAGCGCATTCGTTGCTGGTTACAGACCTCAGTTCTATTTCAGAACAACTGACGTCACCGGTACAGTAAGCCTCCCAGAGGGTGTCCACATGGTCATGCCTGGTGATCACACCAGCCTCATCGTTGAGCTTATTCACCCAATCGCAATGGACAAGGGTCTCCGCTTCGCTATCCGTGAAGGTGGAAGAACAGTCGCATCCGGTCAGGTAACTGAGATTATCGAGTAATTTTGATTCGAATGTCTTGCCTGGAGAAAACGCTCCGGGCAAGACCTGATTTTTTGGAGGAAAAATGGCTAACGATAGAATTCGCGTTAGACTGAGAGGTTTTGATGTTGAGCTCGTAGAACAGAGCGCAATGTCCATTGTACAGACAGTTGTTAAGGCTGGAGCAAAGGTCTCCGGTCCAGTACCTCTCCCAACCCGCATTAACAAAATCACTGTTTTGAAGTCACCGTTCGTAAACAAGAAATCACGCGAACAGTTTGAGATGAGAACCCACAAGAGGTTGATTGATATTCTGGATCCTACAGACAAGGTTATGGAAGCTCTCATGAAGCTTGAGCTCCCGGCTGGTGTTGATGTAGAGATAAAGCAGTAATGAGGTAAGAGATGTTAGGGCTTATCGGAAAGAAAGTTGGCATGACACAGGTGTTCGACGAGAAAGGCAGACTTACACCGGTCACTGTCATTAAAGTAGAAGGCAACGTAGTTGTTGCGGAAAGGACCGAGGAGAAGAACGGCTACAACGCAGCAGTCCTTGGTTCCGGCGAGATGAAGGCCGACCGCGCAACAAAGCCATATGCCGGACAGTTCGACGGCAATCCGCTTAAGACTCTCATGGAGTTCCGCGACTATGACAAGGAAGTCCAGGTAGGAGAGGTTCTTGGGGTTGACCTGTTCAAGGACATCAGATTCGTTGATGTTACCGGAACTTCCAAAGGTAAGGGCTATCAGGGTGGTATGAAGCGCCACGGCTTTGGCGGTGGACGTGCAACCCACGGTTCCAAGTTCCATAGGGATCTTGGAGGTACAGCAATGTCATCGACGCCATCAAGGACCTTCAAGGGTAAGAAGATGGCCGGTCACATGGGTTTTGAGAGGGTTACCGTTCAGAACCTCAGAGTCGTTCGTGTTGACGAGAATCTTCAGGTTCTCATGGTCAAGGGTGCAATCCCTGGTCCTGCACAGAGCGTTGTTGTTGTAAAGAAAGCGGTAAAGAAGTAGGGGCGTGATTATGGAAGCAAAAGTTTTTTCTACAAACGGCAAGGAAATCAAGTCCATTGAGCTCAATGCTGATGTCTTTGGCATTGAAGTCAGCAATGGCTCAATTTACCACGCTGTAAACAACGAGCTTGCCAACCGCCGCGTTGGTACCGCATGCACAAAGACACGTGCTGAAGTTAACTACAGCAATACCAAGCCTTTCAAGCAGAAGGGAACTGGTAATGCCAGAAGAGGTGACAAGAAGTCCCCAGTCATGGTTGGTGGCGGAACAATCTTTGGGCCAAAGCCAAGAGACTACAGCTACACCCTCCCAAAGAAGGTGAAGCGCCTTGCTATGAAGTCACTTCTCTCTCTTTCTGTTCAGGAAGAGCGCTTGGTTCTGGTCGAGGATTTCACAAGTGAAGATGGTAAGACGAAGACGCTTGCTGGAATTCTCAAGAATTTCGTTGAGGACGGAAAGAGAACTGTTCTCGTCATGAAGGACGATGATGCAATGCTCCGCCGTGCCGCAAGGAACATCCCATACCTGCATGTTCTTGCCTATGACAAGCTTTCCGCAAAGGAACTCCTTTACGGAAGAAAGGTCATCATGCTTGAGACTGCAGCAAAGAACCTTAATGAGTTCTACGGCGACTAAGAGGTGATGAGATGAGAGCAGATCAAGTAATCATTGAACCTATTCTCAGCGAGAAGTCAAGCTACGCTCGTGAATTGGAATGCAAGAAGTATACATTCAAGGTTGATCCAAGAGCCAACAAGTTCGAGATCATGAATGCAGTGAAGGAGATCTTCAAGGTCAATCCTACAGCTTGCAACGTTATGAATATGGCTGGAAAGCCAAAGTTCTCCAGAGGAAAGGGTGGCTACATCAAGGGCTACACGTCCAACTGGAAGAAGGCGATTGTCACTTTGTCAAAGGGCGAAGTGATCGATGCGATTGAAGGCGTATAAGGAGACGGAGTATGGCATTGAAGAGTTATAAACCAAATACACCGGGCCTCCGTCAGAAGACTGTTCTGGTCAGGAGCGAAATCACGGCTCAGAAGCCAGAGAGATCTCTGACAACAAGCCTCAACAGGACTGCCGGTCGCGACTCGTTCGGACGCATCAGCGTTCGCAGGAGAGGCGGTGGACACAAGCGCGCATACAGAATCATTGATTTCAAGCGCGACAAGTATGGTATCCCCGGTACAGTCAAGACAATTGAATATGATCCTAACCGCAGTGCAAACATTGCATTGGTGTTCTATGCAGACGGTGAGAAGCGCTACATCCTCGCCCCTAAGGGACTTACGGTCGGTTCCGTCATCGTTAGCGGACCAACCGCCCCTCTCAAGGCTGGTTGCGCCCTTCCACTTAAGAACATTCCCCTTGGTCTGACAGTACACAATGTCGAGCTCACACTTGGCCGCGGTGGACAGCTTGTCCGCAGTGCTGGTCTTGGAGCCACCATCGTTGCTAAGGAAGGCGACTATGTTACTCTTCGCCTGCCTTCTGGCGAGATGAGAATGGTCTTTGGTGAGTGCTATGCCACAATCGGTTTCCTGGGAAATGAAGACCACATGAACGTGTCCTTGGGCAAGGCCGGTGCAAGCCGCCACCTTGGCAGAAGGCCAAAGGTTCGTGGTGTTGTCATGAACCCAGTCGATCACCCACATGGTGGTGGTGAAGGAAAGACCGCAGCTGGACGTCATCCGGTAACTCCTTGGGGCAAACCAACCAAGGGTGCCAAGACTCGTTCAAAGAAGAAACCTTCGGGCAAATTCATCGTGAAGAAGCGCAAGTAGGAGTTGGAACGTGGCTAGATCAATTAGAAAAGGACCTTTTGTGGAACCAAAGCTCCTCAAGAGAGTCGAAGCTTCAAACAACGCAGGCCATAAGGACATGATCAAGACCTATTCAAGAAGTTCGACGATCATCCCTGACATGGTAGGTTTTACGATTTCCGTATACAACGGAAAGACTTGGATACCAGTTTTCGTAACGGAGAACCTTGTTGGTCACAAACTTGGTGAGTTCGCACCAACCAGATTGTTCCGTGGTCACTCCGGTTCGGACAAGAAGGCTTGAGGAGGTAGGATATGGCAACAACTTATAGAGCTTGCGCAAAGTATCTCATGGTCTCACCTTCAAAGGTTCGTCCTGTAGCGGATCTGGTAAGAGGTAAAAGCTACGAGGAGGCATACGGCATCCTTAATGCAATGCCTCAGAAAGGTGCCCGCCTTATTCTTAAGGTTCTTGAGAGCGCCGGTGCAAACGCAATGTACAAGAACAACAAGCTTGACGAGAGCCAGCTTGAGGTTTCCAAGATATGCGTCGATGGCGGTCCAATGCTCAAGAGAGTATGGGCAAGATCCCACGGAAAGCGTGACATCCTCCTCAAGAGAATGTCTCACATCACCGTTGAAGTCAGCGAAGTCGTTGGGGAGTGAGTAAATGGGACAGAAAGTTAATCCAATTGGATTCCGTCTCGGAGTCAACAAGACCTGGAAGTCGAAGTGGTATGTAGATCCAAGAGAGTATGCAGAGACGTTGCATGAGGATCTCCAGCTCCGCAAGGCTCTGCTCAAGTGCCCTGAGGTCCAGGGTGCTGAGATCTCCGACATCGAGATCAGCAGAAAGCCTCAGCGCGTGACTGTTCTCATCAGCACGAACCGCCCAGGCGTCATCATTGGTACCAAGGGTGCCAACATTGAGAAGATCTGCGAGCAGCTTCAGAAGTGTTCAAGCAAAAAGGTCCAGGTAAAGATCAAGAGCATCGAGCACGGTGAGAAGGACGCTCAGCTCATCGCACAGAGCGTTGCAAAGCAGATCGCAGGCCGCACGGCATACAAGAGAGCCATGAAGATGGCCATCTCCAAGGCTATGGCAGCTGGTGTCCAGGGAATCAAGATCAGAGTTTCCGGACGTCTCGGTGGAGCTGAGATTTCACGTTCTGAGTGGATGAAGGAAGGAAGAATCCCTCTCCACACCCTCAGAAGTGACATCGACTATGGTTTTGCTGTTGCAAACACATCCTTTGGTGCAATTGGCGTCAAGGTTTGGATCTTCAACGGCGAAATCTACGACAGAGTCAAGAAGGACGATGCAGGTCTTCTCGTGAAGAAGGCTCCTGAGGCAGTCGTTGACGAAGCCGTAGAGACAAGGTAAGGGGTAATCAGAAATGCTTAGTCCTAAAAGAGTAAAGTTTAGAAAGAAGCAGAGAGGAACAAGGGATGGCGTTGCACATCGTGGCAATACCGTCGCTTTTGGAGACTACGGTCTTGTTGCTCTTGAGCCAAGATGGATCACCAACCGCCAGATAGAGGCAGCCCGTGTCGCTATGACACGTCACATCAAGCGTGGTGGTAAGGTCTGGATCAGAATCTACCCTGATATGCCTTACACAGCAAAGCCGATTGGAACCAGACAGGGAAACGGAAAGGGTGCTCCTGAAGGTTGGGTCGCAGTCGTCAAGCAGGGTGCAGTCATGTTTGAGATGGGTGAGGTCGAGGAGTCCCTTGCAAGGGAGGCTCTTGAGCTCGCAGCATCCAAGCTCCCAATCAAGACGAAGTTCGTCGCAAGAAGGAAGGTTGAAGAAGCATGAAGAACTCATTTGATAAACTGTCCTACAACGAGCTCGTAGCAAAGCGTGATGAGCTTTACAAGAGCTATTTGAACATGAGAATGGAAAAGGTTCTCGGCCATGTCGAGAATCCTCTTCAGGTTCGCAACGTCAGAAGACAGATTGCAAGGCTGAATACCATTATCCATGAGTATGCTTTGGGCATCCGCAAGGCAAAGTAAGAGGGTGAACTATGGAATCCAATAAGAAAAGTTTTGTAGGCGTGGTTACCAGCGACAAGATGGACAAGACCATTGTAGTCACTGTCCACAACAGGAGTCTGCACCCGCTGTATAAGAAGTACGTCACCAGTTCCAAGAAGCTGAAGGCCCACGACGAGAACAACGACGCCCATGTTGGCGATACCGTCAAGGTCGTCGAGTGCCGCCACATCAGCAAGGATAAGTGCTGGAGACTCTCTCAGGTCATCGAGAGAGCAAAGTAAGGAGATAAGTCATGGTACAGATGCAATCATACATGAACGTTGCTGACAACAGCGGCGCCAGACTTGTCCAGGTCATCAAAGTTCTCGGCGGCAGCCACAGATACGTGGCTGGTGTCGGTGACATAGTCGTTGTTGCTGTCAAGGACGCACTTCCAAACGGCGCCATCAAGAAGGGTGACGTTCTGAAGGCTGTCATTGTCAGGACAAAGAAGGAATACCGCAGACCTGACGGTACATACATCAGGTTCGATGACAATGCTTGCGTTGTCATTGATGCCAACAATAACCCACGCGGAAAGCGTATCTTTGGGCCTGTCGCTCGTGAATTGAGAGACGGATACATGAAGATCGTTTCTCTCGCACCGGAAGTGTTGTAGGAGAGCCGTTATGAGACTGAAGAAAAACGACACAGTCAAGATCATCGCCGGTAAGGACAAAGGTGTTACCGGCAAGATCATCAAGGTCGACCCTGAGAACGAGAGAGTCTACGTCCAGGGCGCCAACATGGTTTCAAAGGCCATGAGGAAGAGGAACCAGCAGGATCAGGGCGGAATCGTCAAGATCGAAGCTCCTGTCCATGTGTCAAACGTCGCCCTTGTCATCAACAAGAGCGGAGACACAAGCAGAGTTGGTTACAAGATTGATGCCAACGGAAAGAAGGTCCGTTATGCCAAGAAGACCGGAGAGGTAGTCTGATGGAAGAGAAGTTCATACCAAACTTGAAGAGAAAATATCTTGAGGAAGTGGCTCCTGAGCTTTACAAGGATTTCCAGTACACCTCAAAGATGCAGATACCTGCACTCGAGAAGATCGTTGTCAGCGCCGGTGTAGGCGATGCAATCCAGGACAAGAAGTACTTGGATGCAACTGTCAAGGAACTCGAGCAGATCACCGGTCAGCACGTCGTGAAGACAAAGGCAAGAAAGTCGATTGCAAACTTCAAGCTCCGTGAAGGAATGGAGATTGGAGCCATGGTGACACTCAGAGGAGACAACATGTGGTTCTTCCTTGAAAGGCTCATCTGCATTGCACTCCCTCGTGTCAAGGACTTCAAGGGTGTAAAGCCAAATGCATTCGACGGCCATGGAAACTACGCCTTGGGAATCACTGAGCAGATCATCTTCCCAGAGATCGATTATGACAAGATCGTCCGTGTCAGCGGCCTCAACGTTGCAATCGTAACAACGGCCAAGACCGATGAAGAGGGTTTTGCCCTGCTTAAGAAGCTTGGCATGCCGTTCAGCAAATAAGGGGTTAGGATATGGCAAAAAAGTCAATGATAATCAAGGCGCAGAGAGAGCCAAAGTTCAGTACAAGAACTGTTCACCGTTGCAGGATCTGCGGAAGACCCCGTGGATATATGCGCAAGTTTGACATGTGCAGACATTGCTTCAGAAAACTTGCCAGCGAAGGCCAGATCCCTGGCGTAACCAAATCCAGTTGGTAGGAGTGCAGAAATGGCAGTAAGTGATCCTGTTGCTGATATGCTGACAAAAGTCAGAAATGCTAGCATGGCTAAGCATGAAAAAGTGGACGTTTCCAATTCAAAGCTCAAGCTCCAGATCATCAAGATCATGAAGAACGAGGGCTATATAAAGAATTTCAAGAAGGTCACCAAGGACGGTGCCACATACCTCCGCGTATTCCTCAAGTACGATGACGAGCAGAGCCCAGTCATCCACGGTATCAAGAGAATCTCCACTCCTGGTCGCCGCGTGTACTCCGGATACAGAGAGATGCCACGTGTTTACAACGGCTACGGCATTGTCATCGTTTCGACTTCCTGCGGTGTCATCACCGGCAAGAAGGCATCTGAGCAGTTGGTCGGCGGAGAGCTGATCTGCTCGATTTGGTAAAGGTGGTTAACTATGTCTCGTATAGGTAGATTACCAATTGATATGCCTAAGACGGTCAAGGCTTCCATCAAAGACGGAGTTATTACCGTTGAAGGTCCAAAGGGAAAACTGTCTCAGACAATCATGCCAGCAATCCATGTAGAGATTGGTGAGACTCAGATTGTTGTTACAAGAGAGAACGAAGAGAAGTCGACGAAGGCCGCCCATGGTCTTACAAGACAGCTCATCCACAACATGGTTGTAGGTGTTTCCGAAGGATACCAGAAGAATTTGGTCATCGTAGGTGTTGGTTACAAGGCTGAGCTTCAGCAGAAGAACCTTGTCCTCTCACTTGGTTATTCGAACGATATCGAATACGTCATTCCAGAAGGTGTGAAGATTGCGCTTGAGACTCCAAACAAGATCAACATCTCCGGAATAGACAAGCAGCTTGTCGGCCAGACCGCTGCAGATATCCGTAGTCTTAGAAAGCCTGAGCCTTACAAGGGCAAGGGTATCAAGTACGATACCGAACATGTTCGCTCCAAGAGCGGAAAGTCTGGTAAGAAATAAGGCGGGTTGAAGATATGAATAGAATTATTGACAAGAAGAGAAAGCACGCAAGAAGGAAGCTTCATATCAGAAAATCCATTTCCGGAACAGCCCTCAGACCAAGAATGTCTGTGTTCAGAAGCAACCTCCACATGTATGTCCAGGTTATCGATGACACAACCGGCACGACTTTGGTCAGCGCAGGTACGGTAGAGAAGGACCTCGCAGGTCTTAGGAACAACGTCGAAGATGCTGGAAAGCTCGGAGAGATCCTTGGACAGAGATGCATTGATAAGGGTATCACGACCGTCGTATTCGACAGGAACGGTTACCTCTATCACGGAATCGTCAAGGCTATCGCAGACGGCGCCAGAAAAGCCGGCGTGAAGTTCTAAGGTGGGTAGTATGGAAAGAAATAGAGATAAGAGAGAGAGAGAAAACCAGCCAAAGGAGTTCCTTGAGAAGCTGATCAAACTCAACGCAGTGTCAAAGACCGTCAAGGGCGGACGCCGCAGATCCTTCTCGGCCCTCGTCGTCGTAGGCGACCAGAAGGGTAGAGTCGGCTACGGAATGGGCAAGGCCAATGACGTATCCGATGCTATCCGCAAGGCCACTGAGAACGCAAAGAAGAGCCTTATGACCATCAACCTCAAGGATTCCACGATCCCTCACGAGGTCCTTGGTCAGTTCAAGAGCGCAAGCGTCCTCCTCAAGCCAGCCTCTCCAGGTACTGGAATCATCGCCGGCGGTGCAGTCCGTGCCGTATGCGATGCATGTGGAATCAAGGACCTTCTGAGCAAGTCGCTCGGCTCGAAGAATACGATCAACACTGTCAAGGCTACGTTCGATGGACTTTCGAACCTGTTCTCAGCCAAGAAGCTTGCAGCTGACAGAGGCAAGAGCCTCAAGGAAGTATGGGGGTAATATATGGCAAAGCAGATTCGCATTGAACTTGTTAAGGGACTTGCCGGATGCCTTCCAAAGCAGAGGGCCACAGTCAAGGCTCTTGGCCTTGGAAAGATCAACAGCAGCGTCGTCAAGGAGGCAACTCCTGTGACGATGGGCATGGTTCGCGTCGTTGAGCATCTCGTTAAGGTTGAGGAGATATAATATGGGACAGATTCATGCACCAGAAGGTGCCAACAAGAAAAAGACCATAGTAGGCCGCGGAGCATCCTCAAAGGGTAGAACCTGTGGAAGAGGATTCAACGGTCAGAATTCCCGTTCTGGCGGTGGTGTGCGTCCTGGATTCGAAGGTGGCCAGATGCCCCTCTACCGCCGTGTGGCGAGAAGGGGTTTCTCCAACTATCCTTTCAAGAAGGAATATGTCGTTGTATCTCTCGATGTCATCAATGAAGCTTTCAAGGATGGCGAGACTGTCAATCTTCAGGCTCTCAAGGACCTTTGCATCGTAAAGGGCAATGGTGTCGAGGCCAAGATTCTCAGCAACGGTGAGATTTCGAAGAAGGTTGTTGTTGAAGGGTTGAAGGTATCCGCTTCTGCGGCAGAAAAGATCAAGGCCGCCGGCGGCGAGATCAGATAATAAAGGAAGGTAGTGATGTCAAACACCATTTCCGACATGTTCAAGATGGAAGATCTCAGGAAGAAGATTCTGTTTACGCTCCTGATTCTCGTGATCACGAGGATTGGAACCGTCATTCCGGTTCCGGGCATAAACCCAACTCTTCTTGAGCAGTATTTCCTGAGCCAGTCCACAAGTGGAAACCTTGGGCTCGTGGAGTACCTGAACTTCTTCTCTGGTGGGGCTTTCTCGAACTTCTCACTGTTCACACTTGGTGTTATGCCTTACATCTCCATGCAGATCATCGTCCAGCTTCTTATGTTGATCATTCCAACACTCAAGAAGTGGGGCGAGGATGCTGATGGCAGAAGAAAGATCCAGAAGCTTACCAGATACGGTACAATCGTCGTGTGTTTGCTGCAGTCCTTTGTGGTTACGGTCTATGCAAGGAGCATCCAGAGCTACCTTCCTGGCGTCATCACGATAGACATGCTTCCTTTCACACTCATTTCAATGCTTACAGTAACAGCCGGATCCATGATCCTTGTATGGCTTGGTGAGAAGATCACACAGTTCGGTGTCGGCAACGGCATCTCCCTGCTGATCTTCGCTGGTATCGTTGCAAGAATCCCTTCAGCTCTCAATGTCCTGATTCAGGGAATCATCGCCGGTACGATCAATCCTGTACTTGTGGTCGTCGTCTTGGTCATGTTCATTATCGTTGTGGCCCTCGTCGTCTGCGAACAGGAAGGTGAGAGAAAGATTCCTGTGAACTACGCTAAGAGAGTTGTTGGAAGAAAGATGTACGGAGCTCAGAGCTCATACATCCCTTTCAAGATCAATCCAAGCGGAGTCATTCCAGTAATCTTTGCTTCTGCAATCCTGTCATTCCCACTGCAGATAGCAAGTGCGTTGGGTCCAAACGTGAGATGGTTGCAGTCAGTTGCAAATTGGCTTGATCCTCAGGGTGCCCCTTATCTAATCATCTACACCATCTTGATCATTGCCTTTGCATTCTTCTACACACAGGTTTCACTCAATCCTGTAGAGATGGCTAAGCAGATCAGAGAGAACGGTGGAAGCGTTCCTGGCGTCAGAAGCGAGAAGCTCGAAGAGTATCTCACGAAGGTTCTGAACAGGATCGTCCTCCCTGGTTCGATCTTCCTTGCTTTCATTGCATTGATTCCTACTCTCGTGCAGCTCATCTTCAAGTTCCCTCAGTCGGTTGCAATGCTGTTCGGCGGAACCTCACTCATCATCCTCGTTGGTGTTGAGCTTGAGTTGATGAAGCAGATCGAAAGTATCATGAAGATGCACCATCACGAAGGTTTTGTGGGCGTGAAGAAGATCAAATCCAAGAATTTATAATAACGCAAGGAGCAGATCATGAAAGTTAGAGCAAGTGTTAAACCTATGTGTGACAAATGCAAGGTTATCAGAAGAAACGGTGTTGTTCGCATTGTCTGCGAGAACCCGAAGCATAAACAGAGACAGAAATAATTAGGGAGGCCTTTGATGGCAAGAATTGCAGGTGTAGATTTACCTAACAAGGCTACAAAGATTGCTTTGACATACATCTACGGAATTGGAAGAACTTCTGCTGAAGAGATTTGCCAGAAGACTGGCGTGGATCCAGATGCACGCATCAACACCCTCAGCGCTGAGGTTCTTGCAGAGCTTCGTAAGGTGATTGAGAACGACTATGTCGTGGAAGGAAGACTTCGCACTCAGGTCAACCTCAACATCAAGAGATTGATGGACATTGGATGCTATCGTGGTCTCAGACACAGAAAGGGACTCCCTGTACGTGGTCAGAGAACGAAGACCAACGCTCGTACTCGCAAAGGCAAGAAGAAGACGATTGCCGGTAAGAAGAAGTAAGGAGTAGGATATGGCAAACGCAAAACGCAAAGTTAAGGTCAAGAAGACTGTATTTGAAGGCAATGTCTATATTCAGGCTACTTTCAACAACACTATCGTTACGATTACAGACATAAACGGAAACGCAGTGTCCTGGTCAAGCGCTGGTGGTCTTGGATTCCGCGGAGCCAAGAAGTCCACTCCTTATGCTGCTCAGACGACTTGCGAGACGGCTGCAAAGAAGGCCATGGACTATGGTCTTCGTGAAGTCAACGTTTATGTCAAGGGACCAGGACAGGGCCGTGAGTCGGCTATCCGCTGCCTTGGTGCACTTGGACTCAAGGTTCGCTCCATCCGTGATGTGACTCCAATCCCTCACAATGGATGCAGACCAAGAAAGACGAGAAGAATCTGACGAAGGGAGATTGAAAGATGGCTAGATATACAGGACCAAAGTGCAGATACTGCAGAGCAGAGAGGGCAAAGCTCTTTCTTAAGGGTTCCAGATGCCTTTCCGCAAAGTGCCCGATGAACAATCCAGCAGAGTGCGGACTTCCTGGCAAGGATCCAAAGGCTCGCTCAAAGAAGCCTACCGACTACGCATTGATGCTTCGTGCAAAGCAGAAGCTCAAGAGAATCTACTGCATGCTCGAAAAGCAGTTCAAGCTTACATTCGACGAAGCAAGCAGACTCCCAGGAAAGACAGGTGAGAACCTTGTTGGCCTTCTTGAGAGACGCCTTGACAACGTTGTGTTCAGGATGCATTTCGCATGCAGCCGCCCACAGGCAGCTCAGCTTGTAGGACATGGCCACGTGTTCGTCAATGGAAAGCGTGTTGACATCCCTTCCTACAGACTCAAGGCTGGCGATGTCGTTGAGATCGCTCCAAACAGCAAGAACATGGTCTCCATCAAGGAGAGCCTGATTGAAGTCAGCAAGAGTGGTGTTTGCCCATGGCTCACAGTCGATGCAGACAACATGAAGGGTCAGTTCGTAGCTGTTCCAAGAAGAGAAGAGGTCAAGGAGCTTGAGGGAGTCAACGAGCAGTTGGTCGTTGAACTTTACTCCAGATAAGCTTTGAGTTTCGGTTATCCATAGCTGTGTCCTGAAAAGGCGTACCTGCAGGGTGTTCTGAAGGAGTTTTCTAGAAGAGAGTCCTGAAGGGGGTGTTCTGAGAAGGTGTTCCGAAAGCGGACACGGCTTTGGAAAAGTAAAGGAGTGTCAATGGCACGCAAAAACCTAATGAAGGGTTTCAAAAAACCCAAATCGATTTCAATGGAGCACAGCAAGGTTGAAGCCAACTACGGCAAGTTCACTGCCTTCCCTTTTGAGAGAGGCTTTGGAACGACGATTGGCAACACCCTCCGCAGAGTTCTCTTGTCTTCAATTCAAGGCTATGCAATCACGGCAGTATGGTTCACATATTACGATGCTGACGGTACTTCACACCTCATTTCCAGCGAGTTCGAAGCTATCCCAGGTGTCAAGCAGGATATCTGCGAGATCATTGCAAGACTCAAGAAACTGAGACTTAGAATGCCGGAAGAGGTCGAGTCAACCACCATTTCCATCGAATGCAAGGGTCCTGGCACAATCACCGGTGCCGATTTCGAGAAGGACCGCGTCGAAGTCATAAACAAGGATCTTGAGATCTTCGACATGATGGACGATGCAAACATAGAGATGATGGTGCAGATCGACTTTGACAGGGGCTATGTTCCAGCTGAACTCAGCCAGAACTACGTTGAAATCATTGGAACCATTCCAATCGATGCAATCTTCTCTCCTGTTACACGCGTCAAGTATTCCATTGAGCCTACCCGCGTAGGACAGAGAAACGACTACGACAAGCTCAACCTTGAGATTTGGACAGACGGCACGATTTCTCCTGAAAACGCTTTGGCCGAGGCTGCAAAGATCGCCAAGGACCACTTCTCCATCTTCATCAACTTTGATGAGAGCATGGTCAGCGGCGCAGACGAGATCGATGAGGCAGAGGAGAAGGTCCGCAAGATCCTTTCCACCTCCGTCGAAGAGCTCGAGCTTACCGTTCGTTCCAGCAATTGTCTCAAGAACGCAAACATCCGCACGATTGGCGACCTTACCAAGATGACTGAGGATGAGATTGCAAAGACAAGGAACTTTGGCAAGAAGTCGTTATCCGAAATCAAAGATAAGCTCAAGGAATGGAACCTTGGACTTGGAATGACAGATTACAGCGTCCTGAAGAACTCGATTAGAGTCCCAGGCAACAAGGAAGAGAACAATGAAGCATAAGATTGGATTCAATGCCCTGAGCAGAACCTCTGCAGAGCGCAAGGCTCTCAAGCGCAACATGGTCACAAGCCTGTTCCGCTATGAAAGAATCGAGACGACCAAGGCCAAGGCCAAGGAAGTCCAGCGTCTTGCAGAAAAGATGATTACAAGAGCAAAGGTTGACAACGTACACAACCGCAGACTTACTTCTGCCATCCTTTTCGATGAGGCAGTCGTAAACAAACTGTTCACCGAGATCGCTCCGCTTTATGCTGACGTCCACGGTGGATACACACGTATTATCAAGACATCCAACCGTCTTGGTGATGCGGCCGACATGGCAATCCTCGAGCTGACCAAGAAGACTGAGAAGCCAGAGAAAAAAGCCAAGGCAAAGAAAGAGGAGAAGGTTTGAGTTTTCGCCTTTCCTAGATGCCCTTTTGAGGGTTCAGCCGGAGTCGTCTCGACTCCGGTTTTTTGTTTTTTTAGGGGAGGTGGAATGAAGGCAAAGGGCAAACTTCAAAGGAACAACTTGTCCATCTAGTCGTTCTGGACACTCTGGGCAATCTAATCCCTCTAGCCTAACTAGGCGTTCTAGTCTCTCTAGCACAACTAGCCGCTCCAGTCACTCTGAAACGGTCTGGATTCAGGGATACGGTACGCTCAGGCACGGTCAGGAGCCATCAGGTACACTCAGACACGCTCAGGTACGCTCTGAAGCGCTCTACTTCAACCGTCTTGAAGCGCCGCGTCTCATTCGCCACAAGCGCCACAACCATCTCAAGAGCCACAGACACCCTCGATTGTTTCAACAGTCTTCAACAGCCCCAACGGCTCCGTAGGCCCCAAAGTTGGATGCTCTCCTTAGATTATTTCCTTCTCCAAATCCCTCAACTTTCCGTGAAGAACCTATTTTCTTGTGGGAAACGTAAGCTTTTTGTAGCGATGGTGAGCTTGGTGAGCATTGTGAGTTTGGTGAGTTTGTAAGCATGGTCGCAATGGTTGAAACTGTACCTGTCAAGTTTTGCGAAAATGCTTCCTGTAATCCATCGATGTTGAAAGGTGGATGCTTTTCTTCTTTTTCCTTCGTTTTTGGCTTTACTGAAGAAAATCTTCTTCATAAATCTGCTTTTTTCGGTTTTGTGAAGAACGGCTTTCCATTTCATTCATTTCCATTTCTATCTCATGCAAACGAGGGAAGTACAAATCGCTTGACAATATGCTAGGGGGGTAATCTAAGACTGGTCCTAGGGCTGCAAGATTCTGCGTTACACATTTGGATTGGGGGTAGGACATGGCTAAAAAGGCTAAGCTGTTTGCATGTATCGTTACATTTCTATTGCTTGTGGCGGTGCCTTTGTTCTCCCTTGACGTTGTGCTCAATTGGGAGTGCAACGACCCTGAGATAACAGCCCTGCGAGTACAACGTGTACAAATGGAAGGCATTGATTCAGAAGAATGGATTGAGCTTCCTGCATATGCTACGTCGTACACATTCACTGGCATAGACCAGGATTCAAGCATTACCTTCAGGCTCCAGTCCACGAAGGATGGAGAGACCTGGAAGGACGAGAGCATTCAGACCATTGTTCCAAACGTTCAGGAAGCCGACCGCAGCAGCATAACGGTTGGAGCAGGTTCGATTCCATTGACCTATGGACTGTCCTATACTCCCAAACAGGAACAAAGCCACAGTCAGGATGAGGTCTACCCCCGCTACATAAGGTTTCGCCTGAACGACGGCCCTTGGTACGCCCTTGATGGGTTCGTATCGACGATAACATTGATGGTTGACGAAGACACCGCCCGTCTTGCAAACGAAGTCGAGGGAGGAGCCGTCCTCCAGGTCAAGGCTTCGAACAACGGCAAGGACTGGTTGAAAAGATACACATCCTACGACCCTGAAAACAGATACAACGAGGATTATATGGCCCATGAAGGGTGGGTCGTGAATGCAGGAGCTTCCGTTCAATACCCATACCTTGTGGCGTTCTTCACTCCTGCAAAAGGTACTGTGAAGTACAAGAGTCCAAAGAACTTTACAAGTGATAGTCTGAAGGTCTCGTTCAATGCGGAGATGGGTGCGATGTACGAGACAGCAAAGGGAAACGGTTTTGGATTCAAGGGAATGTTCATCTACAGCCCAACGCAAAACGACAAGCCCTATACCACAACCGCGCTTGAACTTACGTATTCAAGGCTCATATACAGGACTTCCAAGGAGAACGGCTTCCAACTTCGTTTCGAAGCCGGTGTAGGTCCTGCATTCTGCATGTACGACAGGATTGGAAGTCTGGGCTTTACGGCAAGCCTTGGAGTCTCCTGCAGAATTGGACTTTGCGGGAATATCGGGCTGTTTGCGTGTGCGGATACCACGGCGGTCATAGAGCCCAATTTCAATGGAGACAACCAGCTCACGCTTGCCACGACCATGTATGCGTCCCTACCGTTCAGAGTGGGGCTTTCGTATTCGTTCAAAGAGGTTATGGACTGAGGGGCCTAGGCATGAAGGGAAGAAGGCTTGCAGCAGTTGCATTCATGGCCATGGTCCTCATCTCCACGGTTCTGGTTGCGTGCGATGTATACATGGATGGTGGAACCGCAGTGCAGGAGGTGTTCGAAAACGACCTGATAGAGGATGGCGTCTACCTTGCAGATGGAAGCGGAATCCTTACAATCAAGCCGGCATACGAAGTGCCTGAAGAAATCGACCACTATGAGGTCAGGGTCTACAGGCACGGGGAGTCCAAGGCGGTTTCCTCTTTCGACGTCCCCTACGAAAACAAAGACATAGAGGTTGCGCTTTCCATACAGAGAGGGTTGTATGACATTGAGGTCGTCGGCGTCCACCAGAAGGCCGATTCCTCATCCATCGTCGTCTGCAAAGGTTCGTTCGAGGGCTACAGCCTCACGAAGGCCGGAGAGGGCGTGACGGTCGAACTCAGTGACGTTGGCCACATCATGGTCCACTATGAAAGGGTCGCTCCAACGTGCGAGAAGGACGGAAACATCGAGTACTGGTACTGCAAGCGGTGCGAACGCAACTTCCAGGACGAAGAGGGCACGACTCTCATTGTGGGTTCCGTCGTACTTGGAAAACTGCACCCGCAGTCGCTTGTCAAGGTGGAGGCCGTCGACGCCACATGCACCCGCGAAGGCAACATTGAATACTGGAAATGCCCTGTCTGTGGAAACTGGTACAGAGATGGCCTTGGTGAAAGCCTGATAGAAAACAAGGCCGATGTCGTTGTGGCCAAGATTCCCCATAAGCCCGATGCCGCATGGCACCATGATTCTTCGTGTCCCGACCAGCATTGGCATGAGTGTACTGTCTGCGGTTTGAAGGTGGATGTCGAGTCCCATACATGGGGTGATGGAGTTGTCACTAAGGAGCCAACCGAGAAAGAGCAGGGAGAGAGAACTTATACCTGTAACGTTTGTGATGCAACACGTGTCGAACCCATGGATCCAACCGGTGAGCATGAATGGGAGACCGTTGCGTTCGAGAGCAAGGAACCAACCTGTACTGAGGACGGCTACTTCAAGTACAAGTGCAAGGACTGCGATGCGGTAAAGACTGATGTTCTCAAGGCTCTTGGACACGATGACGAGCATTCTGATACAGTCGCCGCCGGATGTGAAAACGCAGGACTCAAGGAGTATTGGCATTGCAAACGTTGCAACAAGTACTTCTTGGATGCCGGGTTTGCCAATGAAACGACTTGGGAAGAGATTGTAATTCCTGCAAATGGACACCAGAGCGATACTTGGTGCGACGATGGCGAGACTGGTAATGGACACTGGAAGGTCTGCGAAGTCTGTGGAAAGTCGTTCGACAGTGGCGAGCACACACTTGTTGAGAACCCTGAAGATAGATATAGGGATAAACAGGCTACCTGCACCTCTCCTGCCATCTACTATAAGAGTTGTGAAACCTGCGGTTGGAAGTCCGATGAGACGTTCAAACATGGAACGGTCACTGGACATACTTTGAAATATCATGAGCAAAAGGAACCCAAATGCAATGCAGAGGGTAACTGGGAGTACTGGGAGTGCCTTGTTTGTGAGGAATGGTTCAAGGATGCATTGGGGAAGAATCATGTAGAGGACAAGCAGCGAGACATAATCCGTGGCAAAACCGACCATGAGCCATCAGGTAGCTATGACTACACTTCTGTTGGGCATAGGCCTATATGCAAGAACTGTGGTGAAGGTTATGGCGACTATGCCTCGCATATTCATGGGGTAGGTGACTTCCGTTGGCAACCTATAGACGACAAGCAGCACAGTGAGAAGTGTACTGCTTGTGGATATGAATTCCCAAATACAAGGGAAAATCATGAATGGGTGAACGGTTACTGTAAATGTGGAAAGCCAGAGCCAGACAAACCTTCCAGTCCAGGACTTGATATAACTGTAGGAATGCTCGAGCCGGAAGGGGTTCTTAATGTTTCCCATACGCCTGACAATGTCTGGACGTTCGAGTATAGAGATACGAATCCAAAGTCCAAAGCCGAGCATTGGCGATGGTTCGTAGATGGAAAAGAACAGATCAAAAACGGCATTGGCATTGATTCCAACGTGTTTGTTTTAGAGAGTCCAAGAAAGAGGAGCTACACAATCATGTGCGAGTTCTGGAACGAGCAGGGCATAGGTTCCTGCGATGCGATGATAACTGGGATTTGATTGGCTTCGTTGTGAGCTACTGACAATAGATTGGTAATTTATAAATCGGAGGAGAAAACGATGAAAAGATTTACGATTGCTTTGACAGCGATTCTTCTTGTCACGATGCTTTTCGTGTCATGCAAGGTCGAAGTCGATGACCCTTCCATGGACCTTGTGTCTGTGGTTCTCACAAGTGATGATGCCAGTAAAGGCCTCAATCGCACATTGGAAGGCTATGAGACATCCAAACTTTACTGGAACTATACGGCGGTAAAGAAGGATTCTACAAACCTTACAACCGGACAAGTGGAATCGGAAAAACACTTGAAGGACGGAATAGGTTTTGATGGCGTGACGCTGACTTTGTCCCAAGGGAAATGGTTGTTTACTCTTTATGGATATAAGGAAGAGTCAAGAAAGACTAAAATCTATGAAGGTAGTACGGAAGAGTTCGTTTCTAAAAGAACTGATGATACTGCCCAGACCATTTCGATTGATGTCTATCCTGTAAAGGATGGGAATAACGGCTACCTCTGCATTGCGGACAATCTCAAGGTTCAGAATGGTAGCAATTTGTATGATAAGTCTACAGAAGGATATGACGAGGTTATAACAGTAAAGGCAAGTGAAGATAATGAGAATCTCTGGAACGATTTGGACAATGACCGCAAAGTCGAGCTTGCTCCTGGTTCATACACCGTTGTTGTCGCATATACAAAAGATGGCATTACATATGCCTCTGGAACAACAAGAGTGACTATCTTTTCAAACCTCACCACAACGGTTTCTGGAACCCTGAACGAAAGCACTGCTGATGCGGTTCTTGAAGTCAATGATAAATATGCATCTAGAAATGCAGGTATTAATAGCGATTCTGAAACGGATTATGTATTCGATGGTACTCCTGCAAATCTTGAGAACAAGAGTTCCAAGACAATCGTGAAGGCTGCTTTCAAAAAGATTGATGAAAGTGGTGAGACTTCAAGTCTTAATGTTAAGATATATTCAACACTTGGTGCAAACAGCACGTTTGAGATTGAAGGTGCTGATGCCGTGGTTGCCGGATTTGATTTCAATCTCACAAATGCAACAATAGATGGCGTTGTTATTGTCAAGACAACCATTGCTTCAGGCCTCTCTGGTGTCAAGATTTATCACAATGGTGTTCTCATGAATGAAATCGCATGCGAGAGTGCAGACGCAGTTAAGGCAAACGGCGATTGGTATTACGATGCGGAAGGCGGTACACTTGTATTTGCAACAAATGCGTTCAGTTCATTTGTAGTGACTTGTGCTGCTGCCAAAAATGAAACAAATGGAAAATTGTATGATTCCTTGAAAGCTGCAATCGATGACGTAAGCAATGGAGATGTGATAGTACTGCAGAATGACATTGTTCTTTCTAGCCCTGTTCTTGTCGAATCTAATCATTTTACTCTAGATTTGAATGGCTGCCGAGTTGTGGAGGATATTGACGTTGAATCTGGTACTTATGGAATTGTTACAGTTCAAGGGTCTGCGAACTTGACAATACTCGGCAATGGTTTCTTCGATTATACCAACTCGTATTTAAATTATGAAGATGCTGGGTGGACCTTAGGGCAGCCTGTTGCTTATTTAATTACTGTTAGAGAAGATGGGCAGCTTACGATTGAGAATGGTTCTTTTCATGGAATTATGGGTTGTGTTCGACTTGGAAAAGTGCGCAATGTGACAGGAGAAACCGCTAAGGTTTATGTTAAAGGAGGTTCTTTCAAGAGTGTTGTTGAATACAACAACCACTACTGGACATTTAACAAGATGGATGGAACATCGACTTCATTTGTTATCACTGGTGGTTCTTTCTATATGTTCAATCCTTCCAAGGGAGGAACTGAGAATCCTGATGAAGACTGGATTTCCGAAGGGTATGTTTCCGAAAAGAAAGGTGATTATTACGTTGTCCATGAAGATGAAGTTGCTTCCGTTGATGGCGTAGTGTATTCATCCCTCTCAACTGCCGTTGGAGCAGCTGAAAAGGGACAAACCATTCTTCTGCTGAAAGATTATTACTTTGAAGAAAAGACAGATCTCTATCTAAAGAGTGAATGTGTTTTCGATTTAGATGGGAAAAGTTTAACTCTTCCTTCGAAGAACATTTTTAAAGACCCATGGACTTTTGGGGTTAAAGGGGAATCCAGTGAGTCGGTTCGTATAACGATAAAAAATGGAACTATAAAAGGAGAATCGTCTTATCCTCTTACAATTTCAACTTCTGGGAGTGGTGGAGCCAAAGCCGAAGTTCATATTGAAGGGATGAAAATTACTGGAGGGGTTTACTTTACTGGTGATTCAACTGGTTATATGAAAGACTGTGACGTTGATGCATCAAGTACAAGTAAAGGAAATGCTGTGTATGTCGATACCAAAGCCTCTGTTACAATTGAAAGTGGTGAATACACTGGTAAAAATTGGGCTGTAGCAGCAAGTAAGGGCTCAAAATTCACAGTTCTAAATGGTGGTAAATTCAGAGGTTCAGTTGGAATTACTAATGATGGTTCTGGAAATGCAGATTTTTCAATAACTGGTGGAACATTTGATGTTGACCCGTCTGAATATGTTAAAGAAGAAGGCTGTTCTGTTACAGAAATCGGCGGAGTTTGGACTGTTTCTAAGAGTAACTAACCGGTTTCAACTCTCACCAAGGTGTTTTGCCTTGGTGAGGCATTTTGGTAGGCAATTAAAAGAGGAGATGGAAACGAACGGATATGAATAGAAAATGGTTTGTTCTGCTAGCTTCGCTCTGTGTGGCGGTAGTGCTCTCGTCATGTGCATCGGTCAAGGATATCGGTCTAGAGGGGAGTGGGCCACTTGTTCAGGTGTCGCGTTTGGAGGCGAAGGCCCAGCCAGAGGTCGTGGAGCTTCCTGTTGTGACCTTGGAGAGTGAGGCCGATGCGAAGTCGTTCGTTCCGTTTGCTCTTCGTGCGGGAGACGTCGTGACCTTTGGTTCGTACAGGGGCCGCGATGTGAAGTGGATCGTCCTTTCGTCCGAGGAGGGGAGGGCGGTCCTCGTTTCGCAGTATCTTTTGCCCTGCGATGTTGTGGACCGCATGTACAACAATGTGAACAGAGATGTTTCGTGGGAGGATTGCTCCTTGCGGCGTTGGCTCAATGATGTCCTTTGCGGTGAGCTTTTCAACGAGCAGGAGCGGAGTGTGCTTGCAAACGATGGCAATGGGGATTTGGTTTCATTGCTGTCTGTTGAAGAAGCAAGGAGCTTCTTTGGTTCTTTCGAAGGGGCTTCGTCCTTGGCTGGTTTGGCGACTTCGTATGAGGATTCTTTCTATGGGGGCTCTGCGGGGTCTTATGCGAAGGTTCCTTCGTTCAGTGCATGGTGGCTTAGGTCAACGGGTAGCAATCCGGCCAGTGCTGCGTATGTGGATGCAAACGGCGCTGTCGTTGAGTCTGGCATGGCGGTGAACTACACGTTTGGCATCAGGCCTATGGTTGTTGTGGAGACTGGTGTTTGATTGAAGTTTCCCCTTTGCAGGTAATACTCAGTCGCTGCTAGCGGTTTCCAACAGCGGTTGTCTTTTTTGGTTGCAAACCGCCGTGGGCTGACCTGATAGTCCACGGCAAGGTTTGTTATTTCTTCAGTATTGTTTCGACCTCTCCAACTGGAATCGAAGCGTACTGCGAAATCTTTGCTATTGGTACACCATCCGAGTGCATGGATTTGACCATGCGGGTTCTTTCATTGGCTTCACCTTTGGCTTCTCCAATGGACATCCCCTCGGCCTTGCCGTCCCTGTAGCTCTCGATGAGGTTGAGTTCATATTTCATATATCCCTGCCTCCACTCTTCGTCCCCGTTTATGTCAAGGACGTACCTGTCCAGCCTCTTCACGAATTCGTCGCCGCTATCCTCTCCGGTGCCTATCGAGGACACCCCTCCATTGAGATATCTGAAGAATGCATCCATCGCACGGCTGGAGTCTCCTACGGAGCCCTTCGTGTTCACGAATATAGTATACCTGCCGTCGTTCAAAGGCAAGTCCGGCTCGTCCCTGCATAGGTTCTCGAAGAAGTACGTCTTCCTGTTCTTCTTGAAAGGGTCGAAGAGGCATATGAATATCACATAGCTCCTCTTGAGCGCATTGTAGTCAAGCCCCTTGTCCAGCATGTTTGCGTCCATCATTGAGGAGTACATCCTCGTCCTCCGTGGAAGGTTCCCCTTGTCCACCTTCTGGATCTCCATGTCGTAGACGCCGTCTCCGTCCTCGAAGTAGACGTCAAGCCGTATGCTCTTGTTGGCAGGGTTGAACACTACGTACTTCTGCGTCACTGAAGAAGGGGAGTCCTTGTATTCCAGAGACTTCACCCTTCGTCCGTCGAATATGGTCTCCAGCAGTCCTATGCAGGCGTCCCTGCACTGCATGACGGTGGAGAACATGAGGTCGTTCTCAAGTGGTATGTCCCACCTGTCGTTCCTTTCGAATACCTTTGTGCTGATGGAATCCTTGTGCTTCTTTGTCATGAAGGCACCTCCTTTGATTTGAATCAAGACCCAAAGGGCCTTGTACAATACCAAATACGAGAAACCTGAAGTTTTCATTCTCACTTTTGGAAAGATTTTTGAAGAACACCAAACAATTCATTGTCACACAAAACGATGTTTTTGGGAAAAAAGTGACAGCATTGTCACTTTTCGAGCAATAAATGGATTTTAGGACACACCTAAAGTTCCGTCCAATCAACAGGAGGTATTGATGATAAGTTACGTTTCTTCATTTTGACGAATTCCGGACGTTTATGAAGAAAATTTTCTTCAGTAATCCCGTTTTTTGCATTTACTGAAGAAACTTCATGCACATCTCTGCGGAAAGGGGTGGTTCTTGGATTGGCGGGAACGTCCAAATGGAGGCCTAAGGGACGTCAAATGGGTTTCATATTGGTTTCAAAGGGATTGAGGATGCAAATGGCATCTGATACAATTGAGGGTTGAAAGCCTCTCAAGGCAATTGAGGTTGACATCCCTCTAAGGGGAGATTCTTTGGATAAAGAAGGGAATGTATGGCTAGAAGGGTTTTTCTTGTTTTTCTTGATGCGATAGCAATGGCGGTTTCCGGGATATTCGCCGGGTGGATAGTCATGGGAGGAACATCGAGGATGCCAATGATGCATTTCGCCATAATGGTCGTTGCATCCGTCTTTGCGCTCTTCTTGGTCAAATTCTACAGGATAAGGGTCGCATCGAGTTCTGTCGAAGTGATAACGATGTCCCTTGAAGGGCTTGTTCCGGTTGGTCTTGTCGCATTCATATACGAAGGTTTGTCCTTTGGATTCAACTCCCTTCAGGCAAGATGGGTCATAGTGTTCTATGTGGTTTCCTTCTGTGCGGTGTGCGGGATGAGGATCCTGTATAGGATGCTTGGCTACAACAGCCATCTGGCGGCTTCGAAGAATCCAAGTGCCATCATCTATGGGGCTGGTGAACTTGGATGCGCCATGGCAAGGATGTGCCTCAAGGGAAAGTTCGACTACAAGATCATCGGTTTTCTTGATGACAATCCCGGACTCCAAGGTGGGATGGTCGTAGGATTTCCGGTGCTGGGCGATTCGAGGGATGTCGAGAAGGTTCTGAGACAGTACAACGTGGACACCCTGGTGATTGCAATCACCCATATAGGGGCTTCCAAGATACAGGCGATGGTCGATGCGTCAAGAAAGTACGGAGTGGGTGTGAAGATCGTTCCAAACCTATTCGAGACCAAGGGCCGCTCCAGCGTGAGTGTAAGGGACATAAACTACGAAGACCTTTTGGGGCGCAGCCTCATAACCATAGAGAAGGAACCTGTTGAGGAGATGTTCCATGGCAAGACCGTTCTGGTCACAGGTGCAGGTGGGAGCATAGGCAGCGAGATTTCAAGACAGCTCATGGGATACAACCTCAAGAAGCTTGTGCTCTTGGACATAGACGAGACTGAGCTCCATGACCTTTGCCTTAGGCTCCTGGACTACAGACAGGAATGGTCAAACGACGTCGTCCCTGTCGTGTGCGACATAAAGAACGCAGGGAAGATGGAGAGGATAATGTCCAAGTATAAGCCTGACATAATCCTCCATGCCGCCGCTTACAAGCATGTTCCGCTTATGGAGCTGTATCCAGAGGAAGCCATACTCAACAACGTATGCGGTTCGTACAATGTGTTCAAGGCCGCAAAGGACTGCGGTGTGGGCAAGGTCATAGTCATATCAACGGACAAGGCGGTGAATCCAACCAACGTCATGGGGGCCACGAAGAGGGTCGTGGAGATGATGGCCTGTGCCATGACGGACTCCAATACGGAGTTCTGCTGCGTAAGGTTTGGAAACGTGATAGGTTCCAGAGGTTCCATGCTGCCGCTGTTCCTTGAAGAGATAAAGGAAGGAAAGCCAATAACGGTCACGGACAAGAAGATCATAAGATACTTCATGGCAATCCCTGAGGCCGTGAGCTTGGTGTTCAGGGCTGCGACGCTTGCCAATGGAGGAGAGGTCATGGTCCTTGATATGGGCGAACCTGTGAAGATATATGACTTTGCGGAAAAGCTCATAGATGTGTTCGGCGACGGCCGCAGCTCTATAGTGGTCACTGGTCTCAGACCCGGCGAGAAGCTGTACGAGGAGCTTCTTGCAGACAAAGACAACACCATCCCTACGACGAACCAGAAGATATTCAAGGCAAAGGTCCTGCACAATCCAAAGTACACGCACGACTACTTGGCGCAGATGGTCAGCGACCTTCCTGGGCTTTCCCCTGAAGAGCTCGTTGCAAGGCTCCATGCCGCAGTCCCTGAATTTGTTTCTCCAAAGCAGACCAAGGCGAACTGAAATAGGAAAAGAGCGGAAGCGGAGTGAAAAGAACATTGAATATTCATGCAAAAAACTGCAAGTAAATGTTGCATCTTGTAATGCGTTGGTGTATGGTTGTTAGCGGTCAAACACTAAGGCTTTGTTTATGCATTTCATGCGAGGAATGAAGATGCAACGTTACTTGAGCCTTGTGGAAAAACAAAAGGATGTGCATGAAATGAAACAGAGATACAACAGACTTTCCGCCATAAAGGATCTCATCAAGAAGAACCGCATAGACAATCAGGACACTCTTCTGAACCTTCTCAAGGAAGAGGGCTACAACGTGACGCAGGCCACCCTTTCAAGGGATCTCAAGACACTCAAGGTTGGCAAGATATCGGACGGATGGAGCGGCTACTACTACTCGCTGCCTGAGAACGACCTTGTAGCCGAGTCCGAGAAGAGCTACATCCAGGACGTGCGCCGCGGAGTCGTGTCAATAGAGTTCAGCGGCAACGTTGGCGTCATCAAGACCAGGACGGGCCACGCAACGGGGGTGGCGTTCGCGCTCGAAACCCTGTGCCTTCCTGAAATCCTTGGTACCCTCGCAGGCGACGACACCATACTTGTCCTCCTTCGTGAGGGCTACACCCGCGAAGACCTGCTTGAGAGCTTCAAGACAAGGATTCCCGAGTCCGACGACTGATTCGCTTACGCCTGCATCACAACATTCTCATTTGGTACATACCCAAAACCGATGTCCTTGTGCATTGCGTTGTTGGAGGGTATAATCCCTATAGTGGCTTAGTGTCGCGTAAGGAGACGTTGATGGATTGCTCTTTGAAGTACATTGACATGGATAGGACCAAGGCCTATGAAAGGCTTTTGAAATGCAAGCCCTTTGATGTCAGAAAGGGACTTACTCCAAACAGAATAGAGAATTCTACCATAGACGAAGCAGGGTCGCTTTCGTTCAACTACGCATCCCTGCCTGTGGATGACGACATATTGGATGCTCTCCAGGCTCTTGCAGACGAGCAGCAGCTGATTGGAAAATACAAGGCATTGCTGTCAGGCGAAGTGATGAACGTTGGAGAGAAAAGGTTGGTGCTGCACCAGCTGACAAGAGGACGCGTACTCGAAGGCGTCTCCGTAATGGCCGATGGTGTGGAGAAGGGTGCCTTCTATGAGAACGAACTTTCTCGCATAAAGGATTTCTCCGACAAGGTCCGTAGCGGAGAGATAAAGGGATCGACCGGAAAGGAAATAACAACGGTGGTCCAGATTGGCATAGGCGGCTCTGATTTGGGGCCAAGGGCACTGTGCTACGCCCTCAATCTCATTGGAGAGAAGGACGGCTGCACCAAGAAGCTCAATGCCAGGTTCCTTTCAAATGTGGACCCTGACGATGCTGCAAACGTAATGGAAGGGCTTGATCTTGAAAGGACCCTCTTCATACTCGTCTCCAAGAGCGGAACCACGCAGGAGACCCTTGCAAACAGAGACCTTGTATTCAAGGTCATGAGGGACAGCGGCATAGAGGGTCTTGTTCCCGAAAAGCATGTAGTGGCCGTTACGAGCAACACGAGCCCATTGGCAAGCGACTCCAGTATTCTGGCCGCCTTCTACATGGACGACTACATTGGCGGTAGGTATTCATCCACGAGTGCCGTGGGTGGCGTGGTGCTTTCGTTGGTGTATGGATTCGACGTGTTCAGGCAGCTGCTCGACGGAGCCCATGCAGAGGACGTCGCGGTGTTGGAGCCCAGCGTGAGGAAGAACGGCGTGCTCATGGATGCCATGATTGGAATATATCTTAGGAACGTGTTTGGTTATCCATACAGTGCGGTGCTGCCCTACAGCCAGGAACTGTACAGAATCCCAGCCCACCTGCAGCAGCTTGACATGGAGTCCAACGGAAAGCATGTGAACAGAAACGGAGAGAGGCTTTCGTACAAGACGGGTCCTGTAATCTTTGGGGAGCCGGGAACGAACGGTCAGCATTCGTTCTATCAGCTGCTGCATCAGGGTACGGACATAGTTCCAATGCAGTTCATAGGGTTCCGTGAGGCTCAGGGCTCCCTTGACAGCGTAAGCGGCGGCTCCACGAGCCACGAAAAGCTCAATGCCAACCTTGTGGCCCAGATGGTGGCGTTCGCCTGCGGAAAGGACGACGAGGAGAATCCAAACAAGGCGTTCGACGGCAACAGACCATCGAGCGTTCTGGTTGCGGACAGGCTTACTCCGTTTGCACTTGGCTCCATACTGGCCCACTTCGAGAACAAGGTCATGTTCCAGGGTTTCGTGTGGAACATAAACAGCTTTGACCAGGAAGGCGTCCAGCTTGGAAAGATCCTTGCCAAGAAGGTGTTGGCAGGGTGCGAAGGGGATGGAAATCTAATAAAGTACTCGCAGCTGCTTGCGAAAAAAGTATGAAGATTTTTTTCGCAAGCATCTGCTCGTAGGTATGTAAGATATACGAATAGGGTAAATTAATTTGGAGGGTTGAAAAATGACAGCTTTCATCATCATTGCAGTTGTTGTCGTACTGCTTTTGCTTATCATGTCCGCATACAACAAGTGTGTGAGACTCAAGAACCAGGGAGAGGAGGCATATGCTCAGATTGATGCACACCTCAAGCAGAGATACGATCTCGTTCCAAATCTGGTGGAGACCGTCAAGGGCTATGCAGGACACGAGCAGAAGACTCTCACTGCGGTCATCGAGGCTCGCAACAAGGCCATGAACGCCGGTAGCATAGAGGAGAAGGACAAGGCCGACAACGCATTCGCAGGAACGCTCAAGAGCCTGTTCGCACTTTCAGAGGCATATCCTGAGCTCAAGGCCAACACCAACTTCATGGACCTTCAGAAGCAGCTTTCCGCACTTGAGAAGGACATCCTTCAGGCAAGGAAGTACTACAACGCTGTGGTCAAGACGTTCAACACCACTATAGAGACGTTCCCAACGTCCCTCATCGTTGGATTGTTTGGCTCAAAGTTCAAGAAGATGGCCTATCTTGAGGTTGCAGAAGCCGAAAGACAGAACGTGAAGGTCCAGTTCTAATACATGAAGAAGACTATTTCCTTAGTTTTCGTTCTCATTGTGTCCGTTGCCATGTGCGCAGGTGCGTTTGCAACGGACTACTATATAGAGAACTACAACGTGGACGTAGAGGTTGGGAACAATGCAGTGCACTCCGTACAGGAATCCCTGCAGTTCAACTTCCAGAACCCTCGCCACGGCATCTACCGCGAAATCCCATACGATTACACGGACTACAACGGGGTGGAGGCCCGCATAACGCACCTGAGCTGCTCCGACCCATACGAAACGGAGCGCTCAAGCGGATACCTTGTCATGCGCATCGGCTCGGAGGACACGACGGTCTATGGTCACAAGACATACGAAATCTCATACGACTACGACCTCTATGCCGATGCCAACGACGGTTACGACGAGTTCTACTTCAACATTCTTGGTGCTGGTTGGGAATGCCCAGTTGGAAATGTGACGTTCTCCATAAGCATTCCTTATGTGGAAGGCTATGACCTTTCGTCGATCCTGAAAGGGAACGTGTGGTTCACACGGGGTGGCTATGGCTCAACCTCTTCGTCAGGGGTGACATACCGCATTGAAATGCAAAGCGACGGCTCTGCCGTGATAAGCGGCAGCGCATCTTCGTTTGCACCATACGAAGCGTTGACTCTAAGGGTCCAACTTCCTGACGGATGGTACAAGGATGCACGTCAGCCTTGGGATTTCAGGGATGTCTTTGCCGTTCTCAATCCTGTGTTCTCAGTGCTGCTTCTTATCCTGGCGGCAGCAGTGTGGATGCTCTATGGAAGGGATTCTGTTCCAATTGTATCGGCAAGGTTCGAGGCTCCTGATGGTCTTTCTCCGCTACTTGTAGGTTATCTTGCAGACAAGACAGCGGACGACAAGGACATCATATCCATGCTCTTCTATTGGGCGGACAAGGGTCTTCTTTCAATAACAGAGGAGAAGACCGACAAGTTCACGTTCACGAAGCTCAAGGACATAGAGCAGTATGCCATAGAGACCGGAACGGACGTCCCGTCCCTTGAAGTGCAGCTTTTCAACGGCTTCTTCAAAGGCTGCGAAGTGGGTGGCACAATAGATTTCAAGGACCTTGAAAAGAACAATTTCTATGAGTGCATGACATCTGCAAAAGGAAAGGTCATTGGCTATTTCAGAAAGGACAGGCGTTTGGCGGAGACCAAGAGCGAGGTCCTTTCTGCAATCTTTGGATTCGTTGCAATCATTCCAATGATGCTGTTCTTCTGTAGGCTTTCGCTCATGGAGTTCCCAAGGGATGTGGCGTTTGGAAGCTTCATAGCGGCGTTCCTGCTTCCTGTTGCGAACACCACTGCATTCTTCCTGCTTTTCAGGAAGTGGTACCTTAGGAAGTCCAATGTGTTTCCTGTCCTGCTGTGTGCAGTGCCATCGGTCTGCATGTTTGGGATCCTTGCCGTGGAGGGCATGGCCAGGTATGGGACGCCGGGCGTGGTGCAGGCCATTGTGTCGGTGCTGTGCTCGACTATGATTTCGTTCCTCTCTGCAATCATGCCAAAGCGAAGCGCCTACGGGAACAGGATGCTCGAACAGGTCCTGGGATACAGGGAGTTCATAGACAAGGTCGAGATGTCCGTGCTGAGGATGCTCATAGACGAGGATCCAATGGTCTACTACCATGTGCTGGGCTATGCGGTCGTCCTTGGCCTTGAGAACACCTGGGCGGACAAGTTCAAGGGAATCTCGATTCCTCCTGCAACTTGGTACAACGGACCTACGGCCTTTGATGTGTACTATTTCTCAAGGATGGCTTCCCGCATGTCGCGCGTCGTCCCTGTCGCTGCGATTCCAAAGACCTCCAGCTCGTCCAATCCTGGTGCGCATGTAGGTGGCAGCAGTTTTGGCGGCGGTGGCTTCTCCGGTGGCGGATTTGGAGGAGGCGGAGGCCGTGCATGGTGATGCTCTTGGCATAGTCCTCTCTGTATGTCTCATTGGTGTATGCGGACTGCTTGCTTTGCTTGTGGTCCGCATTGGAAGAAGCCGCTCCCGTCGTTTGGAGGCGAGGAGCGGTTTGGTTTATCCTGAGATTGCAAGGAAGATTGTGCACATTGGTGTCTCCAATTGGTTTTTCATCTATTATTTCGTATTCGAACGTTCGTTTTGGGCCATCGTTGGGCTATGTGCCTTTGCTGCTGTCAATGCCGTAATGAACGTTACGGGGGCCATGGGCTCTCTTTTTGCACAGTCTTCCTCGAAAAGGAACTGGGGAATGGTCTACTACCCGTTGTCGGTCGTGCTGCTCATAGTTCTTGCGGACTTTGGCTTTGGAGATAGGTTGTGCGTTGGTTGCGCCCTGATTGGAATGGGCTATGGGGATGGGCTTGCAGCACTTGTTGGGATGAGGTTTGGGAAACACCGTCTTTGTTCTTCTGGAAGTGAGGACAAGGGAGAGGGGGCTTCAAAGCGCAGCCACAAGACCGTTGAGGGTTCCTTGACGATGTTCCTGGTGGTGCTCGTCTCCTTCATTCTTCTTAACGTCCTATTTGGAGGTTCTGGTTTTGGGCGCACCCTTGGATTTGGGTTCCTTGCCGCCTTGGTCTCCACCTTTGCAGAGGCTTATACTCCGTCAGGCTTGGACAATGTGACGGTTCCGCTTGCAATATACCTTGCGGCTGCTGTAATGTAGCTCTTTCCTTTCCTGTCGTATCGTTTTGTGATATGGTATGTCCCGTATGGGTGCAGTAGGACGTCTTATAGATTATGTAGATGCGTGGCTCTTTGGCCTTGTTTGGCCTCTTCCTTTGGTTGTTGTGGTCTCTACGATGGTCGTCTTCGCCCTCATTGCCTTGAAAAAACGTTCTCTTGACCCAAGTGGAGCCATCGCTGCAGCAATAATGGGGGTTGTTGTCCTATGGACGACCCAAGTGGAAGGGCTTTTGCTTCTCCTCGTTTTCTTCGTTGGGGCCAATGTGGTAGGGAAGGTCTCAAAGCGTCTGCAGGCAAAGGCCTTTGGAAAGGACTCCATTGGAATCATTGAAAAGAAAGGTTCAAGGCGGGATCTCATGCAGGTCCTTGCAAACGGCCTCATGGCAATGGTTGCAGGGTTGATATGGTATGTCTGCGGAAGCTTTCCGGCTCTTGTGATGTTTGGAGCTTCCATCGCCGAGGCTGCAGCCGACACCTTTGCAGGTGAGGTTGGAAGGCTCAGCAAGAATCCTCCAGTGTCCATAAGGACCTTCACGCCGGTTCCAAAGGGGCTTTCAGGTGGCGTTACGCTTCTTGGAACGGTCGCTGCATTCGTTTCCTCCATCATCATCGGTCTATGCTGGTTTGCGCTGTTTGGTGTGAAAGGCGGCGTCATGGGTGCAAGTGTGATATGCCTCACGGGTTTTGTAGGGAGCGTCGTGGATTCGTATCTTGGTGCGTGCGTCCAGGCCCGCTATAGGGATTCGGACACCGGAATGCTTACGGAGCAGGATTCCAAGGATGGTGTGCCGTTTGAGCTCGTGCAGGGGGTGCGTTGGGTGGACAACGATATGGTGAACCTGCTTTCGAATGTGTTCGCGTCGGTGTTCGCCTTTGGGATGGCTTCGATTCTTTTCTAGTTTTCCAGCGTTTACTTGATTTCTGAAAGATTCTTTTGTATCTTTTGGATTGGTCGGCGGTATGCGGGCCGGACATAGAAACATATAGCAGAAAAAGAGGATAAATTTTATGGCAAAACAGCTTCAATTCAGTGAGGACGCCAGAAAGTCACTGGTATCCGGCGTGGAACAGATTGCAAAGGCGGTTATGACGACTTTGGGTCCAAAGGGAAGGACCGTTCTTCTTGACAAGAAGTATGGTGCTCCAATGATTACAAAGGACGGTGTCACAGTTGCACGTGAAGTTGAACTTGAAGATCCGTTTGAGAATATGGGTGCACAGCTAGTCAAGGAAGTCGCTTCCAAGACGAACGATGTCGCAGGTGATGGAACCACAACGGCTACAGTCCTTGCCTGGGCGATCACCAAGGAAGGCATGAAGAGCGTTTCCGCTGGCGTCAACCCAATGGGGATCAGGCGTGGTATCGACAAGGCCGTCTCCGATGCAATCACGGAGATCAAGTCCAATGCAAAGGCTGTGAGCGAGAAGGAAGAGATCGCACAGGTCGCATCCATCTCTGCAAACAACGACAGAGTCATTGGTGAAGAGATTGCCAGCGCAATGGAGAAGGTTGGAATGGACGGTGTCATCACCGTTGAAGAGTCCAAGAACATCGAGACGACAACGGACTTCGTCGAAGGTATGCAGTTCGACCGTGGCTACATCTCGGCCTACTTTGCAAACAACCGCGAGACGATGACGGCTCTCCTCGACGACCCATACATCCTTATCTACGACAAGAAGATCTCCTCCATGAAGGAACTCCTTCCTGTTCTTGAGAAGGTCGTCCAGACAAGCAAGCCTCTTCTCATCATTGCAGAGGACGTAGACGGCGAAGCCCTTACGACACTTGTCGTGAACTCCCTCAGAGGAACGCTCAACGTGTGTGCAATCAAGGCTCCTGGCTTTGGTGACAGAAGAAAGGCCATGCTCGAGGACATTGCAATCCTCACAGGCGGTCAGGTCATAAGCGAAGAGCTTGGCATGAAGCTTGAGAACGCAGAGCTTTCACAGCTTGGTAGGGCGAAGAGCGTCAAGGTCGAGAAGGAGAACACCACAATCATCAACGGTCTTGGCAAGGCTGAGGACATCAAGGACAGAATTGGCCAGATCAAGAAGCAGATTGCAGATACAACCAGCGACTATGACCGCGAGAAGCTTCAGGAGCGTCTTGCAAAGCTCGCCGGCGGCGTTGCGGTCATCAACGTTGGTGCACCTACGGAGGTAGAGCTCAAGGAGCGCAAGCACAGAGTCGAAGACGCTGTCAACGCAACGCGTGCGGCAATCGAAGAGGGTGTCATCCCTGGTGGTGGCGTAGCCCTTGCACAGGCAGCCAAGAAGATGGAGTCCTATGACCTCTCAGCTCTCACAGATGAGGAGCAGATTGGCTACAAGATCGTCCGCAGAGCCCTTGAGGAGCCAATGCGTCAGATCGCCGAGAACGCAGGTGAAGACGGTGCGATCATCGCCGACAAGTGCAAGAACAGCGAGCAGGGCGTTGGCTACGATGCAAACGGCAACAAGTGGGTCAACATGGTCTCCGCAGGTATCATCGATCCTGTCAAGGTCACAAGAAGCGCCCTCCAGAACGCAGCCAGCATTGCAGCGCTCATCCTTACAAGCGAGTGCGCAATCACTGACATCCCAGCACCAGAGCCGGCACCAGCTGCAAACCCAGGCATGGGTGGCATGATGTAATATCGCGCCCCTTGGGCGTCTAGGCCGATGTCTTTGGCCTACGGTTTTGACTATGAGCCGCTGTGGTTTTGCACTGCAGCGGCTTTTTGTATTATGCGGCTTCGCAGATGGTGGTTTCCTTGGACGCTGCCGGTTCTGCTGGTTCTGCGACACCTTTTGCGTGGGTTGCCTTGACACTGGTTGTTGCAGTATTTACAATAGTTCAGTTATAAGGGAGGATAGTATGAACAGTACACTCGTATGGATCCTTCTTTGTCTTGGTTGTATTGGAATCGGCTGGCTGGCGCGCTGGCTGTATGGAAAAGTAAAGCTTACGTCGGTCGAACAGCAGGCTGTAAGGCTGAATCAGGAAGCCATCAAGGAAGCTGAAGCGAAGAGCAAGGAACTCTTGCTTGAAACCAGAGATACACTCCTTAAGGAGCAGATGCAGCAGGAACGCGAGGCCCGTGACAGAAGGAATGAGCTCCAGCGTTTTGAAAGACGGTTACTCCAGAAGGAAGAGAACTTGGAAAAGGTTCAGGAAGACCTTGAGAAAGCCAAGTCCTTGCAACAAGATAAAGAAGAACAGTTGGAACTCCGTGACAAACAGGTCGCTGAAAACGAGACCAAGTGGTTGTCGGAGATCGAGCGTGTCGCCGGCATAACAAGCGATGAAGCCAAGAACCTTCTCATAGACAAGATGCAGTCGGAGGCCGTCAAGGACGGTCAGGCCCTCATCAACAAGATCGAGCAGGAAGCGTTGGCAAAGGCTGACAAGACGGCCAGGGACATCATAGTCACGACAATCCAGAGGCTTGCGACGGAAGTGAGCTCTGAGAGCACCGTCAGTTCAGTGAGCCTTCCAAGCGATGAGATGAAGGGAAGGATCATTGGCCGCGAGGGTAGGAACATAAGGGCCCTTGAGACCCTTACAGGCGTTGACATCATCATTGATGACACACCTGAGGCCGTTGTCATTTCTTGCTTCGATCCCATAAGGAAGGAGATTGCAAGGGTCTCTCTTGAGAGACTTGTGCAGGATGGTCGCATACATCCGGCAAGGATCGAGGAAGTCGTCACCAAGGTCACGAAGGAAGTCAACCGCATTTGCGCGGAAGAGGGTGAAAAGGTCGTATTCGACCTTGGAATCCACAATATGAGCCAGGAGACCATAAGGGCACTTGGTAGGCTGTTCTTCAGAACCAGCTATGGACAGAACGTCCTCAGCCACTCCAGGGAAGTGGCGGTGATAGCAGGCATGATTGCATCCGAGGTTGGTGCGAACGTTGAGATTGCAAGACGCGGCGGTCTTCTCCATGACATTGGAAAGGGCATTGTGACCGAGAGCGATTCCAACCATGCCGAGATGGGAGCCGACCTTGCAAGAAGACTTGGAGAAGATCCAAGGGTCGTCAATGCCATACATTCGCACCACGGAGATGTGGAGCCTTGCTGCATAGAGAGCATAATCGTCCAGATAGCCGATGCCATAAGCGCTGCACGTCCGGGAGCAAGAAGGGAGTCCCTTGACAACTACATCAAGAGATTGGAGAACCTTGAGGAGATAGCCGTTTCCTTCGAAGGCGTTGAGAAGGCGTTCGCAATCCAGGCCGGAAGGGAACTCAGGATCCTCGTCAATTCTGATTCCGTGACCGATGAAGATGCAAAGAACATCGCAAAGGGCATTGCAAGCAGAATCGAGGCGGAGCTCCGCTACCCAGGAAGAATCAAAGTTACGATCATTCGTGAGATGCGTGCCGTAGAGTACGCAAGATAAACGGTGGATGCGCAATATGGGTGCAAAAACCTTTACAACCCTGCTTCTAGGTGACGTCTATGGCGATCCTGGGTGCAGGGCTGTTTCTTTTAGACTGCCAAGCATAATAAAGAAATACAGGGCTGATTTCGTCGTGATAAACGGCGAGAATGCGAACAACGGCTTTGGCATAACTCAGGACCAAGTGGATATGCTGTTTGGTGCAGGTGCAGACGTCATAACGTCAGGAAACCACATTTGGCATGACGACGAGCTTGTGGATGGCTATTTGGATTCCAAGGAGAGGCTTCTTCGTCCTGCGAACTACGGCAATTCGCTTCCAGGCCATGGAATCGTAACCGTGAACGTTCCGTCTGTTGGCGATGTCACAGTCATGAACCTTCAGGGAAGAGTGAACATGTTTCCAATAGAAGACCCGTTCAAGACTGCAAGCGACCTGCTACGTACAGTCAAATCCAAGTTCGTGTTCGTGGATTTCCATGCAGAGAGCGCAGAGGAGAAGGAAGCCCTTGGATTCTTCCTCGATGGAAAGGTAAGTGCCGTCGTGGGTACTCACATACATGTGCAGACCATGGACGAGAAGATCCTTCCAAAGGGTACTGCCTACATAACGGACCTTGGTATGTGCGGACCAAAGGACAGCGTGATTGGAAGCAATCCTGAGCTCTCCATACAAAGGCAGAAGACCCAGATGCCAATGAAGGCGAAGGTGTTCGACAGCATGGGAGAGATCCATGGCGTCGTTGTGGAGTGCGATGTGGATACCGGCAAGGCTTTGTCCATAGCAAGGCTTGTGGAGTAGTAGGAGTAGTAGGCCCATGGCATCTCCTGCTAAGGATTCCCATCCCCACAACGTTCCTAGGAAGCAGCCAAGGCTCAGCGTCATCCAGCTGCTGCGTCTCAACGACCCAAGTCTTTCCAAAGACCATGCAACGGCTCTCGTAAGTTGCAGAAATGTGTACGTAAACGGTGAACTTTGCACTGATTGCAAGGCAATGTACCCAAAAGAGGCCATCGTTGAAGTGATATTCCCCAAGTTCGTATCAAGGGGAGGTTTCAAGCTTGAGAAGGCTTTGGAGACCTTTGGCATTGATGTAGAGGGCTTGGTGATGCTTGATGCAGGTTCCTCTACAGGAGGTTTCACCGACTGCCTGTTGCAGCGTGGAGCCAAGGCCGTGCACAGCGTGGATGTTGGATTCAATCTATTGGACTACAAGGTAAGAAGCGACAAGCGGGTCGTTGTGCACGAGAAGCAGAATATAATGACGCTTGGCAAGGACTCTCTTGACCCTGCTCCAAACGCCGCTGTGGCGGACCTTTCGTTCCGTTCCATAAAGGGTGCGGCCTCACATATCCTTGACCTTGTGGGCGATACGTGGCTCATTGCGCTCATAAAGCCACAGTTCGAGGTTCCAAAGTGGCAGGAGAACTTCTTTGGCGTCATAGAAGACCCAAAGCTTCTTGAAGACACCCTTGCAAGTGTATTCGACAATCTTATCCAGGAGGGGATTGGAATCTACAATGCCGTCAGGTCTCCAATCAGAGGTCACAAAGGCAACACCGAATTCCTTGCACTCCTAAAGCGCGGTGTGGATTGGGACAAGGAAACGTTCCTCAAGGCTTGCCTTGCCTGATGGAAAGAAATGCGAACGTTGTTTCCCCATAGGAGTCTAGTTTCTTTGGATCCGTTGGAATCCTACTTCTCGATTAGATCCTCCACAGTACAACCAAGGTTTTTGGCCAGACGGAGTACCGTGTCGATGCTCGCCTTGTTGATATCCTTGTTGCGTTGTTCGTACATTTGAATGGAACGGAGGTTTACGCCTGCCTTTTTAGCTAGCTCGGCTTGGGTGCAGCCATATTCCATACGGATGCGTTTCAGATTCGTGTCCTTGAAGTATTCGCGTACGCGGCTATCTGCGACATCCACGAATTTCGAAATGTCCGCTTCATGAAGCGTGTAGTACATTTGCTGAAGGTCGTAGAAGGTGAGGACTTTGAAGATTTCGCTGTATTTTCTGTTGGAGTACCATTGATAGTAGGCCACCGCCCAACCTATCCAGTATTCTTTCGAACGGCCAAACCGTTCTTTGGGCTCATTCGGGATTTTATCGTTCGTAGTTTCGTAGACAATCTCCGATACTGCTTCTATTCCGCTTCTTCCTGTCAGAACGGAAGGTTCTCCGTTTTCCATGCGGTTGCTGACCGTGCTTGCCAAAAACAGCTTGATGAAATCGTCGCCAGCAATCCCACAGGTATTGATGGCGTAGTCAAAGGCATCACCAAGTACTGACTGCGCTCTATTCAGGTATGTTTCTTGGTATGCGTGGGTCATCGTTTGTGATTCCTCCTTTTATGATATCCTGGATATAAAGGCCATCGTCCTCCTTCTCAAGTATTCCAAGGTAAAGTCTGTTTGCTTCTTCATCCCTTGCTTTACGAAGAACATAGAACTCTTCCTTTTCTGCAACATCGAATCCTTCGAAATGGATATTCGAAAAAGCGAACTTGGATTTGAGGACAACCTGCTCTCCGAGTTTTCCAAGTTTCATGGCCATTGCAAGCTGTTCTACGGTGATTCCGTTGTTCAGGAAAGATTCGGCATAATCGAAGTACGAATCATCTGCACGGTATCCAACGACAATATCATAGGCATTCACATTGACTCCAAAGTTGTCGATCAAATATCTCTTGGCTCGTCTTGCAACAGGTGTTTTGATGGAGAATTGACGATGTTCGACAAGAACGGATATCCAGTTGAGGATCGTATAGTCTGGGCTGTTCAGATTCAGGGTCTTCATGTATTGGGTATCCAAAGTGTAGCAATTGGAAAAACCATCCCGTAGGGAGGAAACCGCCCATTCCTTTGCAAGTTCCTCGTTCTCTGTACAGTAGAATCCAAGTCCAAAGTCATTGGTGCCTCTTCCTTCTCCAAATATTGGACACCTTACGACTTTTTCCGAGCCATGATACAGCGTGACGATCCCTTCCATTTGTAAGTACTCCTTTGGTGACCGATTGTCTATAGTGTATCACCAAAGTGATAGAAATGTAATCATAAACATGAAAAAAGTGAATTCTTCAAATATCCAACACTTCGCCGTCGACCATGATGACGACCTTTTCCAAAGAGGCGTCAACGGCCTTCAGGGTGGATTCGATCTGAATCCTTGCCGTTTCAAGTCCGCCGGATCCCCAGTTGCTGCCAGAGGAGGCGAATTCTCCGGAGAAATCCACGAACGCCACGTTTTCAGAAACGGTCAGACCCCTCAGCGTTGTGCCTTGTGCTATGAACGTCACAGCACCATGGGAAAGGGCCTCCTGGCTTGGCCCTGAAAGGAGACCCTCGATTGCATCGTGGTACAGCGAGGCGCCGGTTCGTGGCACATCTTGGGAGAATAGGCGATAGACGACGTTCGTCTGGGATATCGGTATAGCAAAACAGATCGATGCTTCGTGTGTGTCCGGCAGGCTGCGTTGTTTCATGACGCCCTCAAGGTATCCTACAACGCCCGATTCCCTGACGGCGACGATGGCCTTTGGTGCGCTTATTATGCCAATGACGCCCGCATAGAGGATCCAGAATACGAATGCAAGGGCAAGGAATGCACCCCTTCCAAGGCCTTTTGCCTTCTTGCGTCGTGGTTTCTCTTCCTGGAATTCGTCCTGCAGGTCTTCAATCATAACAACCAAAGAGTACAACATTGAGGCCAAGAATCCAAGTGCAGGAATTCATGCGGTTGGTCGCCGGTATTGGCTTCCTGTAGATTGTTTGTTTTCGTCTAATGCTTTAGTATGTCCCAATATGAAGAACGTTGTAATCATTGGAAGGCCAAACGTAGGCAAATCGACGCTTTTCAACAGACTCGTAGGAAAGAGAAGAGCGATAACAGACCCAACCCCCGGCGTGACCAGGGACCCCATAACCGAGCGCTGGATTCTCTGCGGCCATGCAGTGGACCTTACGGACAGCGGCGGCGTCAAGCTGGACCTTGAGGGCTTCGACGAGCTTGTCTCCAAGAAGAGCCTCTCGCTTCTTGACGGTGCGGACGCAATCATCTTCCTCCTCGACTGCACTGAGGTCACACCTGAGGACCACATGCTCATGAAGGAGCTTCGTCCATACACGGACAAGATAGTCCTCACCGTGAACAAGATAGACGACGTCACACGCGAAGACCTCATTTGGAACTACTTCTCCTACGGCTACCAACGCATCGTTGGGATATCATCGGCGCACGGACTTGGCATAGACACCTTGGAGGAGACCCTTCTTGGAATGCTGGACCTTGAGGACGAAACCGATTCCGCTGAGGAGCTCAATGCCTCTTATGAGACCGATGCCCTTAAGCTTGCCGTCCTTGGTAAGCCCAACACGGGCAAGAGTACGCTCACGAACCTTCTGACAGGCCTTGACCTGTCGATTGTAAGTCCAATTGCGGGCACGACAAGGGATGTGGTCAAGGGCGGTTTCCATTACAAGGGCAAGGAGTTCACGATCCTTGACACCGCAGGGATAAGACGAAAGACCAAGGTTGAGGAGGATGTCGAGTACTACTCCGTCAACAGAGCCATAAAGACCATTGACGAGGCCGATGTCGTGCTTCTTGTAGTGGACTCCGTTGAAGGCCTTGCCGACCAGGACAAGAAGATAGCCAATCTCATAGTGAGAAGAGGCAAGGGTGTCGTCCTTGTGCTGAACAAGATAGACCTCCTCAAAGGCATGTCCAACGAGATGCAGGCCATAGAGGACAGGGTCAGGTTCCAGTTCCCAATACTCAACTTTGCGCCAATCCAGTTCATATCGGCGGCAAACGGAACCAACATATCACAAATGCTGGACACCGTGCTCAAGGTGTACAACCAGCTTGGAAAGAGGATAGACACTGCAGTCCTCAACGATGCCCTCAAGGCTTGGGGCGAGGCCTACCAACCGCCTAGAGGAACGGAGGGCCACTACAAGGTCTACTACGGAACTCAGGTGAGCGTGCATCCAGTGCGGTTCCTTTTCTTCATAAACCGCAAGAAGGATTTCCCGCAGGTCTATGTGCAGTATCTCAAGAACTGCATACGCAAGGACCTTGGGTTCTCTCTTGTTCCAATCGAGATAAACCTAAGGGAGCGCGAGCGCAGCGAAAGCAACCACAAGCTTGGACAGAACGCCAAGGTGAGAAGCTCCGAGGAGCCCGCTGCACGTAGAAAGCCTGCGTCCACTGCTGCCGCAAGGCCTGTTTCTGCCGCGAAGTCTGCTTCCAATTCAAAACCGGCCGGTGGCAAAGCAAAGGCCGCACCAAAGGCGAAGAAGGTTGGTGCAAAGGCAAAGGCCAAGGCTGTGCAGAAGGCCCGCGAAGACTACAGAAACAGGACGACTGCGGCCAGGAAGGCTTCAGGAAAGACCTCCAAGCCCTCTGGAAAGAGATAGGAATCCTACCATGGGCTACAAGGCTGTGTGCTTCGACATAGATGGGACCCTCTATCCTGCAAAGGTGATGAACCGTAGGCTTCTGGCCTTGGGTCTGAGGCATCCTGTCTTTGCCATGAAATACAACCGCATGAGGCGTTCCTATAGGGAGCTTCAGGATGGATTCGAAGAGGACTCTTCTTTGAATGATGCGTCCTTGAGGGTGCGTGAAGCCTCTATACTGCAGAAAAACTATGGTGTGTGCAGGAATAAGGACATTGGTCTTGTGGTTGATAGGCTTGAGTCGTGGATATACAGGCCCATGGAGAAACTGTATAGGAAGACGACTCCATACGATGGAGTGGTGCGTACTTTCCAGAGCTTGAAGGAGAAGGGTGTTCTCGTTGGTGTGTTCAGCGACTTTCCTTTGTTCGACAAGCTTGGGTCCATGGGGCTTTCAAGATATGTGGATTTCGTCGCTTCGAGCGAGGACGTTGGTTTTCTCAAGCCCAGTGTCCACTGTTTCGAGTATTTGCTGTATAATATGGATTTGAAGCCAGACGAGGTGCTTTACGTAGGCGACAGCTACAGCAAGGATGTCGTTGGTGCGCACAACGCTGGAATGAATGCGGTCCTTGTGAACGCCAAAGGTGACGCGGGTAGGTATCCGCTTGCCTGTGGGGTGTTCCCTACATGGGCCTGTTTCGACGGATGGTTGTCCGGACGGATGGAGGATGTTTGATGGATTTCTTTTCTTTGGTTCCGGTTTTGTTGCCTATCGCGCTGTTCGTGGTGACAATGATCATAATCTTCACTCTAAGGGCAGGGGACAAGAGCAGTCGAAGCCTTTCCACTGTGAAGAAGCTTTTGGACAAGTACAAAGGGGATGTGGAAGCCAGCGACAACTCCTTCAAGCAGTACGCCGCAGAGCTTGAACAGACCATTTCCAAGAAGGATTCTGAGGTCAAGGAGCTCATACAGACCGTCAACAGCCAGCTTGGAGAGCTCAGGTCCTACTCTGAGGACCTTGTCAGACTGAAGATGGCCATGGATACATACAGGGAGGCCCTCGAGGGTCTTGCCCGCCTTACATCGGATGCGGACGACAAGATATCCACGGTCCAGAACGAAGTGGACAGGTTGGACAAGGTCCGCAACGTCATCGATGGGTTCAGGCAGGACATGAGGGATGCAGACGAACACCTTAGAAAGCACGAGCAGCGTGTCATCCAGCTTGAAAGGGAGTCCATTGGCAGGATGAACACCGCCGTGAGCGAGACCGACAGCAGCATGGACGAGGCCATGGAAGGACTCCACAAGGAGAGCGTGGAGATATTCGAGGACTTCAAGGAGAAGACCGACAAGGACACCGAGTTCAGGCTTAGGAAGATTGACGATGCCTTCCAGTCCGTCATCCATACAGTACAGGAGTTCTTTGGAGAGCTTGAGAACAAGCTTGACGTTGTAAGGCAGCAGTCTGCGGTTCTCGAAGGGCTCATTGCAAAGGGTTCCGAGGTGGTTTCCAGTGTTCCAAGCATTCCAAGTGACATGGGTGCAAGCGCTCCAAGTGTCGTCAACATTCCAAACGTGCCAAACGGCATTGGTCCTGCAAGCGTGTCATCCCATGTGTCCGGCAACGTGTATGACGATATGGTCATGCCTTCGTTCGTGGAGGAGAGGCCCATCAAGGAAAAGCCTTCCAAGGAGAACGTTGCAAGGGAGAATCCTGTCAGGGAGAACAGAGAAAGCAAACCTGTTGCTGAAAACAAGCCTGTCGTGGAAAGCAAGCCTTCCAGCATGGATGTGATGGACGTCGACTATGGCTATGACGCCCACGGGGTGCCTGACGATTCAATGGACGACTATGGCAACCCTCAGTGGGAGACGTATGGAGAAGAGGAGGTCGTTGACTTCGACGACGACTCAAACGATGTCCCAAACGACGACTTGACTTGACGATGGATGGGCGCGGGGTTATTTTGGGACATTGAGGGGTTCCTTCTATGAGGACTCCAGAAGGATGGTATCATGAAAAAAGAGCACATAAAGGAAACGGAAGAAAAGGTAGAGGACAAGGACATCGGTCTTGAAAAGGACGGTTGTCCGTGCTGCGATGGCGGGCATGCCGATTGCTGCTGTGGGGATTCGTGCGAGGATGACGTTGTGGATCCAAAGGATGCCCAGATAGACGACCTCAATGCCAAGGTGGATGAGCTCAAGGCTGAGAATGCAGGACTCAAGGACCAGATGGCAAGGCGTCAGGCTGAGCTTGAGAACTACAGGAAAAGGCTTGTGCGTGACAAGGAGGAGGCCGTGCAGTTCGCCAACTCCAAGCTCATAGAGGACATCCTTCCTTTCCTTGACAACCTTGACAGGGCGCTTGTCGCGGCCAAGGCTGGCGGCGATGTTGCGAATCTTGTTCAGGGGATCGAGATGGCTCAGGGACAGCTTATGTCCAACCTTGACAAGAACTGGGGGCTCAAGGCCATAGAGTCCGTTGGCAAGGAGTTCGACCCTCAGATGCACGAGGCCTGCATGGTCACCGTTGACGACAGCCTTGAGAACGAGACGGTGCTTGAGGATTTTCTCAAGGGCTATACCCTGCACGACAGGGTCTTGAGGCCTTCCAAGGTGAGGATTGGCAAACCTGAATAAACCATTTGTCCAAAAAACGCAATTCATTTGACGATTCAATGGTGGTTTTGTAAATTATCCGTGGGTCTTGAGGGAGCTCGGAAGAGTGAGCTTGGGACTGGAAGAAAGTCACTTATCATTAGGAGCATATATTATGGGAAAGATTATTGGTATTGATCTTGGTACTACAAACAGCTGCGTTGCAGTGATGGAAGGTTCTGAGCCTGTCGTGATGGCCAATTCAGAGGGTCAGAGAACGACCCCTTCAATCGTAGGCTTCACAGCCAAGGGCGATTGCCTTGTCGGTCAGCCTGCAAAGAACCAGATTGTTACGAACGCTGAGAACACAGTGTTCTCCATCAAGCGTTTTATGGGAAGAAAGTACAGGGAAGTTCCAGATGAGCTTTCCATGATTCCATACAAGGTCGTCGCTGGTCCAAACGACACGATCAGAGTCGTCATCAGGGACAAGGAGTATTCACCTGAAGAGATCTCCGCAAGGATTCTCCAGAAGATGAAGAAGACCGCAGAGGACTACCTTGGAGAGCCTGTCACGGAAGCCGTCATCACGGTTCCTGCATACTTCAACGATGCACAGCGTCAGGCAACCAAGGACGCTGGTAAGATTGCCGGCCTTGAGGTCAAGAGAATCGTAAACGAGCCTACAGCCGCCGCTTTGGCATATGGTTTTGGAAAGGATACGTCAAAGGACGAGAAGATCGCCGTATACGACCTTGGTGGTGGTACGTTCGATATCTCCATTCTTGAGCTTGGAGACGGAGTCTTCGAAGTCAAGTCCACGAACGGTGATACGCACCTTGGTGGAGACAACTTTGACCAGAGGATAATCGAGTGGATGGTCGAGAGTTTCAAGAAGGATACCGGCATTGACCTTTCAAAGGACAAGATGGCCCTCCAGAGACTCAAGGAGGCCGCAGAGAAGGCCAAGATCGAGCTTTCCAACTCTACATCTACGGACATCAACCTGCCGTTCATATCCGCAGACGCAACAGGTCCAAAGCACCTGCAGATGACTCTTACAAGGGCTGCATTCGAGCAGATGGTGGACGATCTCATCGAAAGGACGAAGATTCCTTGCAGGAACGCCCTCAGAGACGCAGGCCTTACAGCCGCTGACATAGACCAGGTCATCCTGGTTGGTGGTTCCACACGTGTTCCAAAGGTTCAGGCTGTTGTCAAGGAGCTCTTTGGCAAGGAGCCTCACAAGGGAGTGAACCCGGATGAGGTCGTTGCAATGGGCGCTGCAATTCAGGGTGGAATCCTTGGTGGATCGGTCAAGGACGTTCTTCTTCTTGATGTCACGCCGCTTTCGCTTGGTATCGAGACGCTGGGTGGAGTCACGACGAAGCTCATCGAGCGCAACACGACCATTCCTACAAGAAAGAGCCAGGTGTTCTCAACCGCCGCTGATGGACAGACCGCTGTAAGCATACACGTCCTTCAGGGTGAACGTGAGATGGCTTCCCAGAACAGGACTTTGGGAACGTTCGACCTCGTTGGAATTCCTGCAGCTCCAAGGGGAGTACCTCAGATTGAGGTCACATTCGACATCGATGCAAACGGAATCGTACATGTGTCCGCAAAGGACCTTGGCACCGGCAAGGAGCAGAGCATCCAAATCCAAAGCTCCAGCGGTCTCGATGAGAGCGAGATAGAGAAGATGGTCAAGGATGCAGAGATGCATGCTGAGGAAGACAAGAAGGAGCGCGAGAGGATTGATGCCCGCAACACGGCTGACAGCCTCGTGTACCAGACGGAAAAGGCCCTCAAGGACTACGGCGACAAGGTGAGCGCGTCCGACAAGGCAGCCGTTGAGTCTGCCCTTGCAGACCTCAAGCAGGTCCTTGCAAACCAGAGCGCTTCCGTGGACGAGATCAAGTCCAAGACAGAAGCTCTTCAGAACGCTTCCTACAAGCTTGCCGAGGAGATGTACAAGAATGCAAATCCTCAGGGGCAGCAGGGCGGTTCTGAAGCTGGTCCTCAGCCAGGTGCTGGAGCACAGCCGGGCAATGGTCCATCCAATGCCAACGGTGCAGACGATGCAGACTACGAGGTGGTCAACTGATACGTGCAGTTCTGCGGTGCATGACAGCGCCGCATTACGATGGTGCATTGTGATAACAATTGTGATGGCAATTGAGGTAGCCGGTCATTTTGGCCGGCTATTTTGTTGTATTGTTGACTGTTTTTTGTTAATTTATATTAGATTAGTTGAAGAGGGACTTTTGGAACTCTTTTGAAGGTTTCTCTGGAAGGTACGACAATGGCGGATAAAAGGGATTATTACGAAGTTCTTGGTGTTTCCAAGACAGCTACGAAAGAAGAGATAAAGAAAGCATATAGAAAACTTGCCATAGAGAACCATCCTGACAAGAACCCTGGCGACAAGGCCGCCGAGGAGCGCTTCAAGGAGGCTACCGAGGCCTATGAGGTGCTTTCAGACGATGCCAAGCGTCAGAACTACGACAACTACGGCTTTGCAGGTGTTGACAACAGCCAGGGCTTTGGAAATGCAGCCTACAGGGATTTCAGCGATTTGTTCTCAGGCGGTGGCTTTGGCAGCATATTCGAGGATCTGTTTGGCTTTGGCGGTGCATCAAGAGCTAGGGCGCAGAGCAATCCAAACGTTGGTCAGAGCATAAGGGTCAACATTGAAGTCGACCTTCAGGATATAATGGGTGACTGCAAGAAGGAGCTTACATATTACCATCAGGTTCCTTGCGAGGCCTGCCATGGTACAGGTTCCTCCAAGGGGACTTCTTCCTCCAAGACCTGTCCTACATGTGGTGGAGCCGGTCAGGTGAGGCAGTCAAGCGGCTTCTTCTCCGTTTCAAGGACGTGTCCTACATGTGGCGGACGCGGTGTCGTCATAACGGACCCATGCCCTTCCTGCAAGGGCTCTGGAACCGTTAGGAAGAGCCAGACCCTGAGGGTGAAGATTCCAGCCGGTATAGAGAACGGTGCCGACATCATCATCCCTCAGATGGGAAATGCAGGTCAGAACAACGCAACCCCGGGCGATTTGTACGTTAGGGTGAACATAAGGCCTCACAAGTACTTTGTAAGGCAGGGCGAAGACCTGTTCGTGCAGATTCCAATCTCAATGACCCAGGCGGCCCTTGGCTTGGACATAGAGGTGAAGAACCTTATGGGTCAGACCGTGAAGGTGAGCATTCCAGCCGGCGTTCAGAACGGCAAGATAATAAGGGTCAAAGGGCAGGGCCTTCCTCGTTACCGCAACGCCGCTTCCATGGGTGATATGTACATCAAGTTCCAGATCGAGACCCCAAAGCGTCTAGGACTCAAGGCCAAGCAGCTTATGAAGGAGCTGTCGGATGTGATGGGAGAGAACCCTTCGCCGAACCCTGTTCCTTTTGAGAACGACTGATTGTTTTCTTGAGGGCTTTGACGATTTTTACTATTTGACGATTTTCGATGTTTTTCGATGACTGAGGAGGGCCTTTCCATATGGGAGCCAAGATTACAGGGATACACGCAATAGAAGAGGCTTTGAGAAGTGCACCTAGAGGTTCGACCCTCTACATCCTCAGAGGCGACAAGCGCAACTCGAAGCTAGAATTCGAGGCCATAGCCAATGGAAAGACCGCCGTGAAGAAGGTCTCTGACGTTGAACTTGCCAGACTCGCTGGTGGCAACGACCACAGAGGTGCGGTCTTGGATCTTGGTGCAAAATCCTCTTCAAGCCAAGGTGGCAGAATAAGGGAGATGAGCGTGTACGACTTCTGTTCAAGTCTCAAGGAGGGCGACAGCGCCCTTGTGCTTGCCTTGGATGAGATAACGGACCCACACAACCTTGGTGCAATTCTAAGAAGTGCGGACCAGTTCTCGGCATCCCTCATAATCGTTCCTGAGCGCAGAAGCGCAAGTGCAAACGAAACGGTCATACGCATATCATCAGGCGCCGCCCAGTATGTGACGATGTCCACAGTCACGAACCTTGCCAAGGAGCTTGATGTCCTCAAACAATTTGGGTTCTGGGTCTATGGTGCCGACATGAACGGCGAGTCCTCCTATGACATGGACTTTCCAAACCGTACCGTCATAGTGATGGGTAGTGAGGGCAGCGGCATGCGTTCTCTTGTACTTTCCAAGTGCGACCACATAGTCTCCATCCCAATGAGCGGTCACATAGACTCCCTGAACGTCTCGGTCGCCGCCGGCATACTCATGTACGAGTACAGAAGAAACCACGGCAGCGAGGGTGATGTGGCTTCCGACTGATGGCTTTTTGGCATAGTTTTTGGGCGGGTATTGATTTTCATTTTCCAATTGGAAAGGCTTTTTGTCTCTGATACAATGTAGTTCAAAGGGGAGCTTTGCAAGGTTTCCCTTGAGGAGGCTCTCTATGAAGAAAACGTTGTCTGCTATATTGATGCTTTTGGCTGCGTTTGCAGTATTCGCTTCCGTTGGGTTCGTGCTCAACGTCAAACCTTATTTCACTTTCGACAATTCACCCGCGGGTATTGCGGAGGATTCCAGTTGGCTTAATTGGAAGAACTCTTCAACCGGTAAAGGTGCTGTGAATGACGACTGGTGGGAGACCAAACAGGATTACTTCAACAGGGCTTTCTCAAAGCCTGGTTTCCTTGACATTGGCTTTGTCGTTGATACTGACAAGGTTGGCATGGTGTTTCTGCTTGATATAAGGCAGGATACTTTCCAGCACTTCAAGGACAATGGAAAGATCCTCACGAACATTCCGTTCGTAGGAGCCATAGTGGACCTCAATTTCCCGCGTGTAGGCTATGTCGATTACACCTCAAGCGATGAGAGCTTCTATGCATCGGTCGGTCGCAGACAGATCAAGTGGGGACCTTCCACATACGATATGGCAATATCGGATTCCCAGCCATACTTGGACAACTTCTACCTTTCATACAATACACCTGTAGGGGGGGGTATGTGGAACTTCAAGTATGATTTCCTTGGAATAGCCTATAAGCTTTTCATGAACTATGACCACAATGTCGATGGCGGCAGCAGAGGCGGACAGAAATCCACGTTCGCGCACAGGTTCGCCTTTGGAAACGACAGCGTGAGGATAGCCGTCGCAGAGCTCAACAACGTGTATGGCAAGGAACCTTCTCTTTTGGATTTCACTCCTTTAGGAATATGGCATGACAACTATCAGGACAACTATTCAAACGTCATGCTCAACTTGGCGGTGGAGGGTGTCGTAGGCCCTGTAAGGCTCTATGGAACCTTCACCATGGATGACTTCGACCTTCCTCATGAACTGGGAAGTGATGGTTGGAGCGGAAAGCCTCAGGCCATGGGATTTACAGCAGGAGTTGAACTGCACATCCTTGACGGAGAGCCGGTGGAGTCGTCCCAGTTCGAATACGGCGAGTATGCATTGAAGGACGACACCTTCAGGAGAATCGGTCTAAACGTTGGTTACGAGTTCTACTATTGTTCCACCTTTATGTACAATAGGGACGTGAATGCAGGCAAGTTCACCGTGCCGTTCCAGTTCATAAGCCTTACCGGTGCGGGCTACTGTTTCGATGACAATGCGTTCTATCTTGGTTTCAAGTACGGACCGGACACCATGGTCAATAGGCTTTCAGTGGAGTATGAGGCGAATCCGTTGAGTGCGTTTGCAAGTGCAGAGCTCATCATGCGCGGTTGCTATACCATAGACAGCGAGTACGGAGACAAAGAGTACTACAAGAGCGAAGGCTTGTCCAAGATGAAACTCAATGAACCCATCGTTACGGTTCTCAAACTGCAAGCCGGTGCGTCCTACAACGTACAGAAAGGCCTCAAGGCCAGCGCATCTCTTGGATTCACACAGGACATAACACACGGTACAAGTGCCTTTGCTGCTACAATTGGTGCTTCCGTAGCTGTCATGGACGTTGATTGGAACGCTTTGTTCTAAGATGAGAACTGAAATTATGAGAACCTCAAAGAGAATACTTGTGGTCTGCGTTCTTGCTTTGGTGTGCCTGTCCTGTGTTGGGGCTTGGCAGAACACATACAGCGCCCAAAGCAGAGAGTTTAGGTTGATGAAGGCTGCATTCAGGATTGCAGGGCAGGCTGTGCCATCTCCAACGACGCCAATCACGGGAAGCCAAATGGAAGGATACCTTTCCAAACTTGACATTCCTAAACTTGGAGACGGGGTGGGCTCGTTTGGATTGCAATATGAACAGCTTGGCGAAAGCCTAGGCCTTGTCAGCAGGACGTTCTCTTTCGAACCCGATGTCTTTGCTGTTGTCAGGCCCACGATAAACCCTCAGCTTTTCGTACATTCGAACGAAGAGGCGTCCGTCATTGATTGGGAGTACCCATACAGGGATTGGCTTCCTTGCTTGGACTTTGAGGTTGGCTTGTGCCTTGGTGAGGGTTTCTATGGGCTCATTGCCCTCAACCTGACCACGAGGTTCTCCCAAATGGACTATGGTACGTTCTTTACGAACATTCTTTGGGATATAATGAACTTTGAACTGGCGTTTCCCCGCAAGGCATATGCCTCCATTGGGACGGACGGTTTGAACTTCCTGATTGGAAGGGATAGGGTCTCTGCTGGAAACGGAACCACAGGAAACCTAGTGGTCGGCGATGGTCATTGGTGGAACGATTTTGCAAAATTAAGTGTCCTTAGATATCCGTTCTCATACGATTTCACAATGATGTCGTTTGATGTAAATGGTGATCATGATAACCATCCTTTGGATTTCGAGCAGTTCGACTACGACTCTGCTCACAAGGTCGTTGCACTGCACAGGTTCTCCATGGCTCCTTTCAAATGGATGAGCTTCTCCGTTGTAGAGGGGATGCTTCAATATGGAGTGAACCTGTTCGGCGATTTCGAGATGCTCAACCCATTCATGGTATTCCATGGTACAAACGGATATGTAAACGGGAACCAGAACAACTTCTTTGGAGTGGAGCTGTCATTCGTTCCTTGCGGAGGCCTTGAACTCAACCTGGATGTGATGTTCGACCAAATCCAAGTCAAGACGGAGCTTGATGACGGCAAGCCTTGGGACGATTCCGCTCCAAACGCCTATGGGGTACTTGCAAATGCAATATACAGTACCGTTGTAGGAAAAGGAGTCTCCACATATTCGTTGGAGTTCGTGTACACGTCTCCTTGCCTGTACTTGAAAGAGGATAGGGGAAAGTATAAGCACTATGATACTAACCTCATAGTTGGCAATGCGCTTTGGGACGACGATTCAAGCGACATTTCGTATCTTGGCTACAAGTATGGGCCGGACACCATAGCCGTTGGCCTTGGTGCTGACTATGTGGAACTTGATGGTCTGTCATTTGGAGGTTCGCTCCTTTTCAGGGCCCATGGTGAGCATGGAATACGCTACTACGACAACCAGCATGACACCGTGGAGCTTGGACCTGAGCACTTCTATGATGTATCACCCACGTATACCAAAGGCGTTACACTTCCTGAACTGAGACTTTCTCTTTCATCGTATGTGGAGTATGCATTATTCGATGATTTGGACTTGAAGGCGAACTTGGCCTTTGTCCATGCATGGAACTACCGCAACGAAATTGGCCGCAAGATGTTCGATGTGCAGCTTGCCGTTGGAGTAAGCTACCATCCACCATATTGAAGTTCTTGGTTGATTGCTGATGTGGGGCTTATGTGGACTTATGTTGGCTTATGTAGACGCATGACAGCGCATGGTGGCGCACCAAGGCGCATCACGGCGGACTACGGCGCATCAGGACGCATCAAAAAGTTGAGTTCTAATAAAAACACCTGCAAACCATCGTGGCTGCAGGTGTTTTTGTTTGCGTTCGCTTGTTGTTGGCCAAATCAATAGAAGTAATCCAAACCAATGAAGAGCTCGTATTCGAGATCCTTGAAGTTCTTCGTCTCTGCGTACTTCTTTATGGATTCCGTATTGAATCCCAGAGAAGCTCTTACCGGGTAGTTTGGATGGTCGTTGATGATTCCAATGCCCTCGATGCCAACAGTGCACAAAGTCTTCTCTGTGTCTGTTTTCGAATCCTTGAGGTATGCGACATCAACGAACGGAATGGCATATGTCCTTGCCCAAGAACCTAAGTTGATGCACTTAGTGGTGAGGTTCATATTAGCCACTATTTTTGCATCCCATGTCTTTGTATTGTATTCATTGTCATCCCTTATGCCTCGCATATAGTCAGCCATATAAGGAGTGCTTGAAGCGGAAGGAAGGAGCTTTTTCGTTGAATTTGTATCCTTGCTCGCTGTAATCCTTATCGATGGGTTGAACCATGTGTTTGCGTATGGGAACCATGTGAATTGGGCTTGGACGTACTGGCCTGTAACATTGAGAAGGTTTTCAAGAGGCATCGTGCGGGAGGCGACTATGTTTATGTAAAGACCCTTTTTGAAATCCGTGTTGCCCTCGATAAGCTTGTTTATCTTGTTGCGTGTAAGTGTAGCTTTTATAGTTGCAGATCGTGGTTTGATGGTCCAATTCTTTATGTTGAGCGTTCCATCCGTAGTATAGTTTGTGCTTATGGACATCGAAGGAGTTAGAGAGAAGTTCAAAGGAAGACTGAACGGTACGGAGATTGTTTCACTTAATGTCACTGTGGTCGTCTCTGCTTCGAGCACTTTGTTGGTGCTTAGTGCTATGGTGGTCGTAATCTGCTTGTCCATGAGCTTGAATCCATAGTAGTAGAGACTGTTTGATGTTTTGACCCTCTTTTCTCTTGGAAGGTATGTAAGTGAATGGGACACGGACATTTTCCCAAGGGAGTTCAGAAAGTTGTTCAATTGCGCTGTGTAGGTGAATTCGTTCATGCCAAACGACTGAAGGCTGTCCGACGACGGAGTGAACTTAAGGCCAGCTGAGAAACTGAACGTCACGTTGTTTATGACTTTGATGTTGTATACCTTTGAGGAAAGGCCCATAGTTGCACCTTTGAGACCTTCCTTGCTGCCGTCGTAGGCGAACGAAAGTGTAGTATCAAGGTCGAACGTAGAGACCGGGAACTTTGCAACATTGAAGTCCAATTTGTATGTGGCCTTTTCAAACGACTGCTCCTTCTGCTGAAGGGAAGCGTCTATGGTGAGCTTTGCAAGCTTGCCTAGGAAGTTGTAGGAATCCACCTTGACTCCCACATCAAGGCCATAGTTGGAGTCGTACTTTGGTTTTGGAAGTACGAAATATGGACTCTTGTCGTCTATGTGGTAGACGGCTGTGTAATGCAGTTCCTCTGATCCTTCGACATTTCCTTCTGCTTCGACGACCTTGTAATCCACAGATGTGAAGAACTTTGCGTTTACAAGTTTCTGAACCATGGAGCGAGCATTCGCTTCAAGTTTGTCATAGCTGTCGAACGATGCCCCGTCAGAGATATTCAAGTATTTGTATACCTCATTGACATCGGTCTTGCCTTCGAAGTTGAAGTCGTACCGATCTATGATGTATGTCGTTGCGAATACAGCCGATATTGCAGACAGCACGACAAGCGCCGTCATGATGAAACGTTTCATATAAACTACCCCTGTTTTCTCCTAAAATTGCAAAATGACGCAAGGTGCATTCTAAGCTGTCGATTGCATTTGTTCAAGACTTGATATATAAGGTATAGGGGCGGAACGGAGGTTTTCTTTTGAAAGTGAGGGACTATAGGAAAAGGATACTTGGCCTGCGTATCTTTTCGGATATATTCGCTACCATTCTCGCTTGGGCGTTGGCCTTTTTCCTACGGTTCTATGTCCTTCCCGGGGGAAGCGGGAAACCAATCGAACTCTTCGCTGTCCTGGCTGTTTTTGCATGTGCGTTTACGTTGTTCTTCTGCAATAGGCAGGATCTCTATGCCTGTAACGAAATAAGCACATTCGCAAAGGAAGCTGGAAAGATCTTCAAGGTCTCCCTCTATGTGTTCCTCCTTTTCGTGTGCGTCTACTACTTCCTGTTCGTCGAAAAGGTCAGTCGTTTGGCACTGCTTCTTTTCTTCGTTTTCCACTTCCTGTTCCTGCTCATTTCAAGACGACTCATAAACGCATCGTTCGAAAAGCGGTTCAAGGAACTTGGAAAGAAGGGGCTGTTCTACCAAAGGATTCTCCTTGTGGGGTCCGGCTCCTCGATAGAAGAGTACTGCAGCGCAGTTGCAAAGGACGACACGGACGGCCGTACTGTGGAAGGGCAGTACTTTGGGCAGGGTAGGGCAATAGCCGGCATTGCGCAGGTGCAGGCCGCAACGCTCAAGGAAGCCGTATCCAAATCAAAGGCCGATATCGTTGTGATCTCAACCTCCGAGATGTCATACGATGACTCCCAAAGGATTCTGAACGAAAGCCTTGATCTCTTTGGCCAGAAGGTCCTTCTCATTCCATCCGTTCCAAAGTCATACGTTGGGACTGAGCTCTCAATGTACAAAGGCATTCCAATAATTGGAATAAACTCGTTCGAGATGTCTCCTCTGGGACGCATCTTCAAAAGGACGTTCGATATAGTCTCGTGTTCGCTTGGGGTCGTCATACTGTCGCCACTCTTCCTCTTGATTGCAATCCTTGTCAAGACAACGTCCAAAGGACCTGTCTTCTTCAGGCAGAAGAGGGTGACCCGTGATGGAAAGGTGTTCGAGATGCTCAAGTTCCGCTCCATGCGCATAGACATGCCGGAGGGGGATCCCCACCTCACTCCTGAAAACGACCCTCGTGTAACAAGGATTGGAAAGTTTCTGCGCAAGACCAGTTTGGATGAGATTCCTCAGTTCTTCAATGTGATAGGAGGTTCTATGAGCCTCATAGGTCCAAGACCTGAAAGACCTGAGCTTGAAGAGCAGTTCATAAAGACCATCCCCGGCTACAATATGCGCCATAAGATGAAGGCTGGGATATCGGGCTGGGCGCAGGTCAATGGCCTTAGAGGCAACACTTCCATTGAAAAACGCATCGACTACGATTTGTACTATATTAGAAACTGGAGCTTTGGGTTTGACATGAAGATTGTAATCTTCACTTTCCTGAAGGGTTTTATCAACAAGAACGCTTATTAGTGTTTTATGGGGATCTTTAGAATGAAGAAAGCTATCGCTGTTGTTTTTTTTGCTGTATTCTGTTCGACCGTCTTTGCGGTCGCTGGACTGGAAAGTGTGCTTCCGTCTGCATCCCAAGGACAGCTTGATGCCCTTTTGTCCGGTGAAATAGTGGAGACCTCCACACTTGGTGGTGCGGACATGGGCAATGTGAGTCCTGTTGGATCCGTATTCGAGGGCTCTGTGGAGGATGCGAAAGCTGCTTCCAGCGGCTTTTCAGAGAACCTAACGGTCCTTCTTCCTTATCCAAAGGCATGGGAGGGTTTCTCTCAGGAAGAGATCCAGATAGCTCTTCTCAACCTTATGAGGGGCGTTTCCACGCAGGAAGGTATAACCTACATATCTCACCGTGCAGGTGACAAGCCAAAGGTGCTGTTCGACCGCTCCTGGTATTTGTCGGACCCTTCCGATTGGAAGTCCAAGATTGACGACCCTGTCGTAACGGAGCTTCCTTCTTCCATAGAGAGCTATTGCTACCAGAAGGATTCCACCTTTGGCGGCAACATCTACAAGCATGACTTCACAATAGACGAAGACGAGATATTCCTTAGTCTGAACAACGTGACGGCCCTCAAGTTCATGGGTTTCACATGCGTCAAGGAAGGGCATCTTCACATGTACCTTGATACATACCTTACTGAAGAGGGTATCCTTCTCAATGCAATGGCTAAGGTTGCAGACCGCGACCCACAGGTCAAGGTTCTTTTCATAACCGTTGACCTCCCAAGTGCATTCCTTCGCAGAGTCACCGCTTTGAAGGAATGGATGGAGACACGTCTTCAGCAGGTGGATGCCTAGTGAGTTTCGTTTTTGGCCCTCGCCATTGCAAACGGGGTGTCTTCGTCCTTGCTGTTCTACTCATTTGCTTCTCCATGCTGTTTGCAGGGGAGTCTTCGTTCAGGCTTTCACCTTCGTTGGATGTTTCCCTTGGTGTGGGTTCGTTGGCGCTTGTTGGTGGAAACTTTGCATGGGAGAAGAATTCGCAGTTTCCTTCCTATTCAGGGGTCCCTGCGGTTGCCATTGAGGATTTGAACTTCTTGGATAAGGCTGCCGTCTTTGATTACAACAGGGTGTTGGATAAGGTTGGCACCATTGCAACCATAGGTGTCCTTGCCATCCCCGGGGTGTATTCGTTGCTCAAAGGCGATGCAATGTGGGGCTATGGCCTCATGTACTTTGAAACCATCGCCATGACGTATGGACTCAAAGAACTTGCAAAGAACCTTGTCGTGATGGAAAGGCCTTATGTGTATGGAGAGGGGACTCTTGGTGTAGGCGCTCCAGAGGAGGAGTTCTCCAACGGAGATTATTGCAGGTCCTTCCCATCTGGACATACAGCGCTTGCATTTGCAAGTGCAACGTTCATTACCATGGTGATGGGCTTTGACGATTCTGCTTCTTCTTGGCGGCTTCCCGTCTGCATTGGCTCCTATGCCGTTGCCCTTGGTGTTGCGGCCTCTCGTGTCCTGAGTGGAAACCATTACATAACCGATGTCCTTGTAGGTGCCCTCATTGGTGCCTCCTGCGGAGCTGTTGTTCCATTGCTGCACCTTGAGGGTTTTGGCGGAGTCTCTGGTTCTTCCAATTCTTCAAAAGAGGCTTCAAGCATCGCCACCTTTGGCATAGCGCCAACAGGCATTGCATTTGGGTTCAGCTTCTGAAGATTTTGTATTCTTGCCACTCTGGCACGTCTAGCCACTCTGGGCTTTCTAGTCGCTCTAGCCTCTCTAAAACGGTCTAGATTGCCACTGTCCGAACTGACAAGAATTTCTTGTTGGTTGCCTCCCATGTAAGTTCACCATACTTGTAGATGCCGTCAATATCTCATGTCAAGATTGTTGATTTGCAGATGTAATACGATGACGTGTAGTACCTTTATCGTGAGGCGAGTTGGTAAAATATCTATTTCACCTCACAATAAAGAGGATTTCGATGGTTGAAACGAAAGGTTTTGGCATCAGAATATCGGCTCGCAAAGCCTGTCATCTCGGAGAGGTGTATTGAAGGTAATGTTTGCTTTCTCTTTTTGGCTGATGTAACAGACAATCGCCAATCGTCGGAAAAATATCTCGCCAATCGTCGGAAAAATATCTCGCCAATCGTCGGAAAAATATCTCGCCAATCGTCGGAAAAATATCTCGCCAATCGTCGGAAAAATATCTCGCCAATCGTCGGAAAAATATCTCGCCAATCGTCGGAAAATACTGTAGAATCCGTGATTGCGGCGCATGAAAATATGATGTGAATGAAGATGAGGTGTTCCGAATGAGAAACTACAGAAAAAGAATTGCCGACGATATCCTTAAACGAAAGTTGGAAGGCAAAGGTGCAGTGCTTATTGAAGGTCCTAAGTGGTGCGGTAAGACAACAACTGCCGAACAGCTAGCTGCCAGTATTCTGTACATGGATGACCCGGAAAAGAAAGAACAAAACATTGCCATGTCCGAGTTGAACCCCAAACGACTGCTAAGAGGTGAAACGCCAAGACTGATTGATGAATGGCAGCTTGCCCCAAAGCTTTGGGATGCTATCCGTTTTGAGGTTGATCATCGAGGAGAGTTTGGGCAGTTTGTTCTCACCGGTTCTTCTGTTCCTGCAGATACTAGGAATATTACTCACTCTGGGACTGGCCGTTTCTCTTGGCTTACAATGCGGCCTATGAGCTTGTACGAATCGGGAGATTCAACAGGTGAAGTCAGCATAGAAGACCTTTTTGACGGGAAGATGGATATTGATGGAGATTCTGATTTGAGTATCGATCGACTGGCTTTCCTTGTGTGCCGAGGAGGGTGGCCGTTGGCGGTGGATATGCGTGACGAAATTGCTTTGGACCAAGCCGTAGATTATTATGATGCCGTTGTACACTCTGACATTAACAGGGCTGATGGCGTACAAAAGAACCCTGAAAGGGTTAAACGCCTTATGCGTTCCTACGCAAGGAACCAAGGATGTCAAGTTCCCAATACTGTGTTTGCGCGGGATATTTCGGCAAATGATGAAACTCAAATCAACGAGGAAACTGTTGCAGCTTATGTCAATGCACTTCGCAAGATCTTTGTTGTAGAGGATTTACCTGCATGGAATCCTAATTTAAGGTCAAAAACCGCTATTCGTTTTTCAGACACTCGTTACTATATAGACCCTTCTATTGCTGTTGCAGCCTTGGGTATCGGGCCCAACGATTTGCTAAATGATTTAAAAACCTTCGGATTCCTTTTTGAAACACTCTGCATCAGAGATCTGCGTGTTTTTGCAGATGCCTTGGGTGGTGAGGTTTATCACTACAGAGATAAAGATGGGCAGGAATGTGATGCAGTTATACATCTGAGAAATGGAAAATATGGTCTCATTGAAATCAAGATTGGTGGTGACAGCTTGATTGAGGAAGGGGCAAAGAGTTTGAAATCAATGGAAGCAAAAATTGATACTGATAAAATGAATGCTCCGTGTTTCCTTATGGTTTTGACAGGAGTTGGTGATTACGCATACCGTCGCAGTGACGGTGTTTATGTGGTTCCTATTGGTTGCTTAAAAAACTGATGCAGCAGAAACGATGCAGGAGTCCTCGGTTGTAGTTTTTTTGGAAAACGTGCTGTTTTGACACCTTTTTCCTATGGAAAACGTGCTAAATCTACATGAAATGCTCGTCAGGTTTTTTGTCGTTTGCAGAAGATGGCAATTGATTCAGTAGAAAAGAAACTTAAATGACAGTTGTTTGAACTTGCTTGAAGTTTTCATGAAGTTACTTTGAAGTAGTTCATGAAGTTGATTTGAAGTTGACTTTGAAGTTGTTTTGAAGTAATGTATGAACATACTTCATGAAGGCAGGTTGAATCATGTACTTGGAAGAAATTGTCAAAGAAGTGCGACTTGAAAGCGATTGTTTTGAGTGCAAAGGAAAACTGAACCGGGATGATGTTGTGGGATGGTTGAAGACGATTGCTGGTTTTGCGAATGCGAAAGGTGGAGAGTTCTTCATAGGAGTTGAAGATAAGACCAACAAGTTGATTGGTTTTGACCGTGTAGCTGCGGACAATGAGCGTAATTTCTTCAACAACATGGTCAATGAACATATCACGCCAAGGCCCCAGATGTTTGTTTCTTTTATCCGGTATGAGATAAACGAATCAGAGCGGTTTGTAATTCGTGTACAAGTCCAAGAGTCTTCCATTAAACCAATTATCCTTAAGTTCAAAGGTGTTCCTTCAATTTATATGCGTCGTGATGGATTCACCAATGGTGCGACTTATGAGGAAATCATAGAGATGAGTATTAAGAGCAAAAACACCCAGTATGATGTTCTTCCATCGGATGAGAAATATAGTTCTGATGATTTCACTATTCTAAAAGATTTCTATTCTAATCATAACGATGGAAAGTTATTGACGGAGAAAGCCCTGAAATCCATTGGTTTTTATGATGAACGAGGTTTTTTGGCAAATGGTGCTGTACTCTTTTCTGATTATTACAAAGGTGGAAAAACAGAGGCAATGTGCTCTGTTTTTTCTGGATTCAACAAGGGAAGCGAACGGATTGTAAGTATCAACAGATACCAAGGAAACATCATCGTTGTAATAAATGCAATGATGGAGTTTGTAATGCAACGTATGAACCATTCTATGAGGAAGCTGGGAGAGTCTCGGATTAATATAGACGCCTATCCAAGACGAGCGTTGTTTGAAGGTGTCATCAATGCTGTTGCACATCGTGATTATTTCCTTGACGGTACACAAATCCAGGTAGATATGTTCAAAGATAGATTGGAGATAACATCACCTGGTTCATTTTACAGAGGCGAACCGTTTGGCAAGACATATGATTTGTCAAGAATCATCTCAAAACGGAGAAACGAACTGATTTCCACAATTCTTGTTATGTGCAACGTCATGGAGGCTGCAGGAACTGGATTCGATAAGATAACCGAGGAGTATAGGGATGCTGATGCCGAGCATCGTCCGTATATCTCCTCCGCTTCAGATCATTTCACTCTGGTTCTTCCAGACTTGACTTACGGAAAAGGCCTGCAAGAAGACGAAGCTCCTTCTCTAGTGTATGCACCTGTACCTAATGGAACGATGCATGACGACAAGGTTCTGAGTTTTTGTTTTAGCAAGGCAAGAAAGGCCTCTGAAATTGCAAACTATCTCAATATCAGCGATTCCAGTTATTTTAGAAAGAGAGTGCTTGATAATCTTGTAGTTCATGGATACTTGGAGAAGAGTGGAAATGGACGTTCTTCATTTTTCAAGACAAATCATGATTCCGTGGATTTGGAGTAATGAAGGGAGAAGGCTGTTCCGACTTTTTCAGGCATTTGAATGTTGTGAATTGACATATCTCTTCTAAGGGCGATATCTCCATCATCAAACTTGATATCTGCATCATTTTAAGGTGAAATGAGGTAGATAATTTTAAAACAATGGAAGAACTCTGCGGTTCCTTTCAAAAAGCTTGGAATGAGGATAGGTTTGACAAAATTCTTTTGATTCCGATGTTTGTTTTGGATTTTTTATGTATTCATTCTTTTAATGATGGAAATGGTCGTATACGATTACAAAGAAAGAGATAATGGAGATTTGTCCAGATATAAGCAAGATAACCGTTGAGAGAGCGCTTTCTGGTTTTGTAAAAAGTGGCTATCTCGAAAAAGTTGGAAATGGCCCTGCCTCAGCGTATATCAGAAAGCAATGAAATAAGTATGCTCTTAAGGATTGGATTTGGATTAATGGTTAGAAAGTTCTGGGTTGTTCGAGAAGTTTTTCATGATATGATATTTTCATGAAGAAGATTCTATTGCTCTGCTTTTCGGTTTTGTTTTCGTTCTCCTGTGCCTTTGCATTTGGATCTGGGAATGTTGGTGTTCCTGCTGCAAAAGGTGTACTCATTCCTATTGGAAGCGAAGTATACGCCCTTATGGACGACCTATTTGTGTTGACTGGATATTCCGTTCCTTCCACATCAAAGCCTTGGACTATCTCGGAAGCCTTGAACGAGCTGTCAAAGATAGATTGCTCTTCGCTTTCCTTCAATGAAAGAGCTCTCTATGATTCCATATCTGCAAGGCTTTGTGGCGATTCAGATACTTGGGTGTCCCTTAAGTTTGAAGTTTCTCCAGAGGCTTATACCCATACAAATGGAGATTCCTACAACAGAGAGGAATACTGGAGGTATGGCTACAGCGATAGGAATCATTTCGCATCAATTTCCTTGGATAATTCAATTGGTGGTTTCTATGGGCATTTGGAGCTTTCGATGGGACTTGGGATGGTGAGCGGTGACGATGCGGCTACTGCGAAAAGCATAAAGCGCTATGTCGAAGAGGACCTCGAAAAACCGTGGGGGGGGGTAGGAACCCAGATTCCTGTTGACGATCCAAAGGCCGACACCATAAAGGTCGTCGCTAGCCAGACAAATTACAAAAGGAATTTCATTTTCAACTTTCCAACTACGGCGAACAGCGACTGCAATATGCCAAGACGTGCCTACCTTGACTATTCCGCCGATTCCTTCTCCTTGGGTTTCTACAAGGCACAGAAGTCATGGGGTTTCAACAAGGGCGGAAACTTCATATTCGATAATCACAACGATTTCTACAACTACATCTCTCTCAAGACGTTTGCCAAGAAGTTCGCGTTCGAATACACAATGATGTTTCCAGAGAACTACAGAGGTGGGGTGAATACCTCAGCAAAGAACTATGAAGACTACACTAGGGTCTTCGCTGCCCATAGGATTGAGTTCAGGCCAATAGATTCGTTGAACATCTCCATGAGCGAGAACGTCATGTACCGCTTCTATGGATTTCCAGACATAACGCTTCTGAACCCAGCGACATTCTATCACAACAACCTCAACAACAACCAATTCAACGCAATCGCCCATGTGGAGTTCGAATATTCGATAATCAAAGGCTTTCTCCTTTATGGCCAGTTCGTACTGGACCAGGGATCGTTCCCATTCTTCGAAGACCCATCAAAGGAAGATCAGGCTATGGGGTATAGTTTGGGATTGGAGTACAAGACATTCATTGGAAAGGGAGTCCTTTCCACCTCGATTGAAGGAATATACACCAACCCGGCATTGTATAGGCCCACCGGCAGCTCGGATTTCATCATAAACTACAACTACTTGAATCCCGATGATTACTATAGGTTCCCATTCTATACGTACATTGGCTACAAATATGGAGGCGATACCATTGCAGTAAGAGGTGATTGCAACTACAGGGCTGGTGGATTGTATGCTTATTCCGTAATTGAAATCGTGGTAGATGGTGCATATACGATGTTCGATGAATACTCCGCCCCTCTAATGCTTACAGCTCCTTCCGGCGACTATGATGTAATCACAACTTTAAACCTAGGATGCGAATACTCCTTTTCCTGGGGCCTCGCTCCCGTCAAGGCTTTCATTGACATTTCAGGAATCAACTCCACGAGGCGAGGCTTTGACCTTCAAGTCAGCCTTGGCGCCAGCGTATCCTATTCGTTGTTGTTGATGTAAGGTTGCGTGTCTTGTTTTTTGTGCACTAAGGGCATACACTACGCAATATGTTTTTGTACCTGTCTCTTTTGCTGATTTCTCCAATTTCATTGATTTTATTCAGAAAAAGCGAAAAGAAAGAACGTATTGCTCTTTCCGCAACCTGTGTTGCCGTTTTTCTTCTTCTTGCTTTGAGGTCAAAGGATTCTGGTTGTGATTTAACCGCATATTATTCTATGTATGAAAGGCTCAAAGATGTTTCTTTTATTGAAGTCTTGAAGGGCTTTGTTTTCTTTGGTAAAAGTCCTCTTGTTGGTGTCGAGTGGGGCTATACTTTATTCACTTGGGTTTTCTCTAAAATAGGACTTGGTTTTCAACTTTTGTTAGTGGTGCAATCGGCTTTTTGCGTTTTTAGCATATGGTATTTTATTGACAAGTACTCGGTAAAGCCTTCATTGAGTATCGTAATAATAATTGCTTTTGGAATAGTGGATTACAGCTATTGCATACTACGACAAGCCATGGCCTTTGCCATAATTCTATTCGCTGTCGAGTTTTTGGAGAAAAAAAAGTATCATCTATTTCTTCTCTTGTTTTTAGTTGCAATACTTTTCCACAAGTCAGTTGCTCTATTTGGTATTATTCTTCCTTTGAGCTTTGTTCCAATCAACTGGTATACATCTATTGGCTGGATTGTCCTTTCTTCTTTGATTCTTCCTTTGTTTCCACTCTTCAACAGATTGTTTATCGAAAAGTTCATGATGAAATTCGGAAGGAGCTATGTCTCGGTGGGATTTGAGTTTGGAGAACTGATTGTTGTAATTCTAGCAATTGCCTTGTTTATAACTTTTTTCTACAACAGAAAGGAAACGACAACAAGTCTCGATAGGTTGGTTTTTTGGTCATTCATGATATGTGTTCCTCTTGAATTTGCTGCAATGTATATGCCAATCCTAGCGAGGCTTCTTACTTTGTGTTTTATGCCTTTTTCTGCTGTTGCAATTACAAATTCATTCATTACTGAAAATGAAGAAAAAGGTAAAGTTACGCTCATTCTTGAAGCTCTCATATATCTTACAGTTTTTGCTTACTATGCGTACTGCCTTTATTTTGACAGTAGGCTTTTGGAAATTGTTCCCTACAAGTTGTTTTTCATGAAGTAGAGGTTCTTGATAAATGAAGGGTGTTTCCGATTCCCAAGAAAGACGAACTGTTCTGAATGTATCTTTTTCTCTGTGTTATCAGATTGTCTCTGTAGTGTGCGGAGTTCTGATTCCAAATCTGATGATTAGAAAGTTCGGATCTGAACTGTATGGTGCTTCGACTTCTATACTGCAATTTCTTTCATACATAACTCTTCTTGAAGGCGGAGTTGGGGGAGTTGCTCGTGCTGCCTTGTATAAGCCCCTTGCGGAGCATAACGATGAATTGGTAAGTGACATAGTCCGAGAAATCCAAGGATTCTATAAGGTCGTTGCTTATATTTTCATTGTATATGTTTTTGTTTTAGCTTGTTCCTTTTCTAAGATTTCTCGAATAGAAGGTTTGGATTGGGCGGGTACTTTTGCTCTTGTTCTCATTATGAGCATGTCAACGTTGGCACAGTATTACTTTGGTGTTTCGTATACCGTTTTGATAGTCGCTGACCAAAGAAATTACGTTTCTGACTTCATTTCAATATTAAACATGATTCTTAATACTGCTTTGATAGTCATGCTGGTATACAGTGATTGTTCCTTTTTGATTGTGAAATTTGTCAGTAGTGGAGTTTTTGTACTTAGGCCAATTCTGCTTGGTATCTATGTTAAGCACAACTATTCTCTAAGTAAGTGCAAGCAAAACAGAAGTAAGTATTTAAAGCAAAAATGGGTCGGTTTAGGGCAGCATATTGCGTATTTCCTTTATTCCAATACTGACGTTGTTGTACTTACTTTGCTTTCAAACCTGAGAATCGTTGCGGTCTATTCTGTGTATAGTCTTATTTGTACAAGCATGCAGAGTTTGATTCTCTCCTTCTGTTCGGGAATGGAAGCGAATTTTGGGTTCTTCTTAGCCAAAAACGAGAAAGAAAAACTCTTAAGGGTCTTCGAAAACTATGAAACGCTTGTCTCAATTATAGCCACGATACTTCTTTCTGTTACAGTAGTAATGATTCTTCCCTTTATTGGTCTATATACCGCAGGGGTGAATGATGTGAATTACATCGAACCTCTCTTTTCGGTGCTAATGGTAGCTGTTGTATTCGTTTCATGTATAAGGGAACCCTATAACTGTTTGGTCGTCGCCGCCGGTGCTTTTTTGCAGACTCAAGCAGCTGCATATGGCGAAGCCATTTTAAATGTTGTTGTTTCCATTCTTTTGGTCAGACGTTTTGGACTTGTTGGTGTTGCAATTGGTACGTTGATTGCTGTTGTTTATAGAACAGTCTATCACGTTGTTTTTTTGTCTAGAAGCATTCTCATGCGTCCGGTTCATTTGTTTTTCAAACGGCAAATGGTGAATGTTTTTGCTTTTCTTGCTGTCTGGTTTCTAGGAAGAAAGGTTGTCTTCCTGTTCTCAATGACTAACTATATCAAATGGATTTTCTGTTCTTCAATTGTAACGGCCATATCTGTAGCCTGTGTATTGCTGATTAATCTCTTGTTCTATCCAAAATCTTTTAACAACCTTAGAGATTTTCTTGCAAAAAAAGAACAGGTCTAAGGCCTAGATATTCATATAAAAATTTTCAATATATTCGGCGACATCCTTTATGTCGTAGCCAGCTTTTTTGATAAGACTGGGAGCTTTTGTTCTGTCTTCAAAAGGCCTTGATTCCTGTATTGTCTCTACCCAGACATCGTTGTCGTCCTTGAGGCCGATTCTATGTATAAGTGGATTTATCACGTCAACATCTTTGGGGATACTTGAAGAAATGATGCATGGGAGGCCGTTCGCTTGGGCTTCAATTAGAACTATTCCCAAGCCTTCATACAACGAAGGAAAAAGGAAACAGTCGAAAGCTGAGTACATTTCATTTGTATTCTTTATTGAACCTGTAAAAACAACATCCGTTTCAATTTCGTATCTCTTCGCTTGTGTTTTAAGGTCTTTCTCCAGAGGGCCTTCTCCTACCAATACCAGTTTCGAGTTTCCATTCTTTTTGTGAAAGTCTCGGAATATCTCAAGAGCTCTCTTCTGGTTTTTCTGTTCGACACATCTTCCAATTGTTCCAATTACGAGGTCTGTTTCTTTCAGGTTGAGGGCTTTTCTTGTTTTTCTTCTGTTTTCAAGTGAAAAAGAGAACCTTTCAGTTTCAATACCATTTTTTAGAACGATGAAATCTGCTTTTCCCCTGTATAGCCATCTCCCTGCGTCATTTGAACAAGCCATGCGGTAGTCGGAAACCTTGTATATATCTTTTCTGAAGAAGAATCTAATAAGATTGCCGAGTGATAATTTATTTTGTGTTATATGACTATGGGCAATTGTTGTGCGTCCGAGCTTCTTTGCAATTCGAAACGTCTCTGTTGCCGAGTCCATGAGATGGTCATGTATTATCGTATATTCAGGATGTTCCAAAAGGAAGGTCTCTAGGTTTTTGTCATAGGAAGGTTTGTTGTACCCAAGAAACCTGGGAATTCTATAGATTCTTCCTCCCAGAGCAGTTATTTCATCTTCGTATGCGGACTTCTTTTTGCTGTGGAGCAGAAAATCAAATTGTATTTTTGTTCTGTCTATGTTCCTGTATATATTCATGATAAGAGTTTCGGCTCCACCTCGGCTCATGTCATAGCTTATTTGAAGAATCCTGCGAACGGATGAATTGTTCATTTAATCTCCTTTTTATTGTATTCTATAAGAAAGAGACCACAAAATACAGTAAGGAATCTTAATGTGAAGAAAATCAAAATTCTTCAAGTTGGCATTGATTCTCATCTTGGAGGAATAGAAACCTATCTACTCGAAGTTGCCCGTCATATAAATCTAGATGTCTTTCAATTGGATTTTCTCTCGTTCTTTGGAGAAACTCCATGTTTTCTCAAGGAGCTTACGGGTTTGGGGTGTGGTTTCAAATTCATCCGTAGCAGGAGAAGAAGCCCAGTAGGAAACATTTGCGACTTAAGAAAACTCTATGAAGAAGAGAAGTACGATATTGTTCAGTGCAATGTAAATTCGCTTTCCTATGTAACTCCTGCAATCGAGGCTGTGAATAAGGGGATAAGTGTTCTTCTACTAAGCCACAATGCAGGTGCTTCATCAGGTTCTTCCTCCAAGCTTTTGAATTGCATTAACAGAATCAGATTCCCGTTTAATAGAGTCAAGCTTGCTGCAGTATCGGATAAAGCCGGCAAGTGGATGTTTGGGAAAGGTGGAAACTTTGTTGTCTTGAACAATGGAGTAGATACCTGCAAATACAAATTCTCTTCCAATGATAGAGCTGAAATCAGAAAGGAACTCGGAGTTTCCTCTGAAAGCGAGATCATTTTACACGTGGGTGCTTTCAGGCCGCAAAAGAACCATCGTTTTATAGTGAAAGTATTTCATGAATACTTAAAGAAGAACTCTAATGCATTGCTTGTGCTTGTGGGGGATGGTGAGCTAAAACGTGAAATAGATGAAGATGTTGAAAACCTAGGGATTGAGGAAAATGTAATGTTTCTTGGAGTCCGTAATGATGTGAATAGGATACTATCCGCATCTGATAAATTCCTTTTCCCGTCATTTTATGAAGGATTTCCAATATCTCTGATTGAAGCGGAAACCAATGGGGTCTTGTGTGTGGTTTCTGATGCCATAACGAATGAAGTTTGTTTTGATAATTGTGTACGCCTTAGTCTGGAAGATTCTATTGATACTTGGACAATGGCCTTGGGAAGGTGTTTCGTTGGACATAGGGAAGAAGCTTTCAAAGTTATAGAAGAAGTAGGATTAGGAATAGATTCTACAATTGGAAAGTTGGAACAGCTATATCGTGGAATGGTAAGAGATGGAAGATAAGCCAAATAGAAAATGTGTTGTGATAGAATATCTTGAAGGTTCTTTGTCTGATGGGGGTGCTGAAACCTTAGTAAAAGACTATGTTCTATTTTTGGACAAAGCTTTATTTAAGCCAATTATTCTTGTTGATTGGGTTTTCAAAGAGTCTGCAAACTACCAACGATTGAAGGATTCCGGAGTTGAAATAATTTCTTTTTACCCCAGTTATTCCTTTTTCTGGCGTGCAGTAAACAAGTTCTTTAGAAACAAATATATAAATCGTAGACTAAAAGGAATCATTAGAAAGAACTCTCCTGACGTAATTCATGCTCATCTTGCTTGTTTGCACCATTTGGAGACTGTTAAAGATTTGTTGAGTGGAGTTAAGTTGTTTTATACTTGTCATAATGAACCATGGTTCTATTTTGATAAGATGAAATATGAAGAAAAAGCTGCAGAGGTTCTGATTCATGATTGTGGCTTGCGATTGATTGCCTTGCGGAATGACATGAAGGAGGACCTTGACGAAAGGTTTCATGTGGACAATTCTATCGTTGTCAAGAATGGGGTAGACTTGTCTAAATTTCATCCATCTCCAATGGATGGTTCTAAAATAAGAAAGGCATTATCCATTAACTCTGATACTTTTGTCGTTGGACATGTTGGACGATTCTCCGAGCAGAAAAACCACGCCTTCCTGTTGGAGATTTTTGAAGAGATCCTGAAAACGAAAGAGAATTCTCACCTTCTTCTAGTTGGTGATGGAGAACTTGAACCATCCATAAGAGAGAAGATGGAGCATCTTGGAATAGATTCTAAAGTTACGATTCTTTCTAATCGTTGCGATATTCCTGATTTGTTGAACGCAATGGATGTTTTTGTTTTTCCCTCCTTGTTCGAAGGATTAGGGATTGTTCTTATAGAGGCACAGGCAGTTGGTTTGAGATGCATTGTTTCTAGTACTGTTGATCCAGAGGCTTATATTTCAGATTTAATCGTTGTTAAAAGGTTGGATGAATCCCCTAGAGAGTGGGCTTCCGCTGCATTGGATAAATCATTGGTTGAATTTCGTAAAAACAGAATATTTGAGTACGATATTAAGTGTGAAATAAAGAAACTTGAGCAATTATATGGTGGAAAGTAGCTTATGCCCAAAGTCTCAATAATTGTTCCGATTTATAATACAAAGGATTACCTTTCAAGATGTTTGGAAAGCCTTCTCAATCAAACACTTGACGACATAGAAATAATTGCCGTTGATGATGGGGCTACTGATGGCTCTTCTGAAATTGTCGATAGATATGCGCTCGAGAACTCAAAAATAAGGGTTTTTCACTTAGAGAACGGAGGAGTTTCCAAAGCAAGAAACTTTGGTCTCAAACAGGCAAGAGGAGAATATATTGGATTCGTTGATTCAGACGATTATGTAAGTCCTTCGATGTATTCTGTTTTGCTTTCTGTTGCAAATGAAGAATGCTCGGATATTTCTCAATGTGATTTTTGTTCCGACGTTGATAGTCCAAGTTATTTTGATAGAAAAAAAGCTTTTAGCGGGACAAAGGAGATTGTCGATAGTTTCTTGAATGGTGAA
>CAVBWZ010000010.1:101978-104015 GCA_963599445.1 Bacteroidaceae bacterium | reverse complement strand
TTTCAGAGTAGGAGATATCATTGATAGTAGCTACTACTTCAACTAAATATGAACCAAATTCAAGAGAAAGAGGTATTTTAAATTCTTGCTTTTCACTTACAATTTTCCCATTCAAATACCATTTGTAGACAGCATCATCTTTCGAAGGATTTACTATTGCCTTGAACGTTACTTCCCCATCTACAATGTACTTTTCAATTGAAAGCGTGTAGTTGACGGCAGGAGTTACAATTTCATGATTGGGAATGGATATTTCATAAGATGCTTCGGCCAAAGAGGAATCTTTGAACCCGTTCTTGCAAGCTATAGCTTTTAATGTCGTTGTTTCTGAAATTGTAATAGGCTCACCATCATACAGAGGGCTATTCTTTGAAGGATAAGAGCCATCAATGGTGTAATGAATTGCTGCATCTTCTGTTGGTGTTGCCATAGAGACATATTGAGTACTTGGGTATGTACCAGAAGTAACAGAGAAACTTGGTTCAACAACCATTATTTCCTTGTAGTAAGTATAAGCGATATTCGAGTAATTATAACCTTCCTTTATTCCTACTGCCCTTATTTTTTTTAATGAATGCAAAACAATGGGTGTTTCATAAAGTTGTCCATTAAACTCAGATGGGGTGCTACCATCCAACGTGTAGTATATGAAATCTGCATTCTCATTTGTTAGTATTATTTCTTGGCCGTCAACGATGGTATATCCAGACGGACTTATTGAGGTGTTGGACAGAGGTCTGGTATCAATGTCTTTTTCTAAAAAGTTGCAGTCGAGCAAGGTTGTTTTGTTTGAATAGATACTGGTTTGGTAAGTTTTTGATCCAACAATTTCTCTTTCATAATCATCTAGTACGACATTTATGGTATAGTCCAATCCAAGCATAGTTGGAATCTCGTAGGTAAAGACTCTATAATCCCCGTCTATGGTTTGTTCGTTTCTTGTAATGCTTGTAGAGAAGCCCTCTATGCTTGCATAGGTAGGGGTGGTGGAGATGTCAACGTCATGGACTATCAACTGGTTCAAAGGAACCTTGACGGTCACGACCATGCTTCCCATGCAATTGGGAGCCGTTATCGACTTGATGTTGGAACTCCCATAGAATGTTTTCGATGGAATAATTGTTATTCCCAATCCAAGATCTATTGTTTCAAGTTGCCGACAATTGGAAAATACCTCGTCTCCTATTGTCAACACGGAATCCGAAAGCTTAACTTTCTTTAGAGAGCTGCAGCTTTTAAAAGCCTTGTCTCCAATGGAAATCAATCCATTCTTAAATGAAATAGCTCCAAGTTTTCCACAGTTCTCGAATGCGGAGGCTCCTATACTTTCAACCGAGTTTGGAATGCTTATTGCAGATAGTTTGTTGCAATTTGCAAAAGCCTTTTCCCCAATGTTTCTTATCTTTATTCCCAGCTCTATGGTTTCAAGTCGAGAGCAGTCCATGAAACTTCCACATCCAATGGAAGTTACGCCACCACCTAAGGAAACGTTCCTCAACGATGTCCCCTTGAATGAGTAGGGACCAATGGTCTTCACAGAATCTGGTATGGATATCTCTGCAAGGCTCGTCATCCCATTGAACGCATCGCTCTTTATCTCTGAAACATCACTAGGAATCGAGACTTTGAATACAGCATCCGTACCTGTAAACGGAGTATGTAGGCCATCGTCAGACACTTTTGCATTGTAGCCACCATAGATGATTTCGACATTTTGGGAATCGTTCCACCCCTTGAACACCTCAAATCCTAGAGACTTTACTGTCGCAGGTATTACTATCTTTTCTATGCTTGTGCCTTCGAAGGCATAGTCTCCTATCGACTCCACGGTGTCAGGTATCTCAAGGCCATATATATCGCTTCGTCCAGCTCCTGCATTTGCAGGGATTTCCTTTACCGGTATATCATCAATCTTTGAAGGGATTTTTGTATAGATTTTGGCTTCTGAGTCGGTGAACCGGATTTGAAGCGTTTTGCTGCTATTGTCTATAATCGACTGTTCGTTGGTCCATCCCATAAAAGCATCTGGTTCTATAG
>CAVBWZ010000010.1:26833-101968 GCA_963599445.1 Bacteroidaceae bacterium | reverse complement strand
AAGGAAGTGTGATGGTTTTAATTTTCTTACAGTCGTTAAATGCCAACTCCCCTATTTTTGTGACGTACTTCGGAAGTTCAAAGTCATAAAGATTTATACATCCGGAAAATGCGTTATCCGCAATTTCTGTTATGTTGTTGGTCATATATACACCGTAAAGGTTAGACATTCCTGTATAACCCGAAACGATTTGTGTTCCCGTTTTTACTGTTGCATATATCTTTGCATCGCAATCCCCAAGAAAATCTGCCCTAATCAGACCTGAGTGATCATTTATACGTTGCTTTGCTGTCCAACCAGAAAAAGCGGATTTGTCTATTGATGTTATATATTCACTAAGATCGATGCTTTCAATGCTTGTACAACCTTCAAACGCTCTTGCTTCAATTCTGGTAACGGAAGAGGGAATTGAAATGTTGACGATTTCTTTGTGCCTTCTGAAACCATTGGCTGCAATTGCCACTACGTCTTTATCTCCAATCCTTGAGGGAAGAATTATGGTACTAGGAAGTTCTTCATCCAAGTCTTTGTTCAATGAAATTGCACCTTGGTCTGTTATTGAGAAGAACCTGTCTGGGGATGCAGAGTTTTCATCATAGTATTCCGCCGATACAATTCCAGAGGGTTCAAGCCCATCCTTGAATGCAATTGCTTTAACAATCAGTGATTTCTCAATGGTAATTGGTTTTGTATATTCCCTTCCATTAGTCAAAGACGGTTCAGAACCGTCCAACGTATAGATTATCATGGCGTTTTTGGTTGCTGTTGTAATTTCAAGGTCATCAAAATCAACCATTGATTTGTCTTTTAGACTAAAGACAGGGTCTTCGACTTTGACTATAAATGTCCTTTCGACAATGTTTGATTCCGTAAGTCCTTCTATTACGGCTATAGCTTTTAGTGTCATGCATCTATCTACGGTTATTGGATTTATGTATTGATTTGATGTTGCTGTGGGATCCTCTCCATCAGTGGTGTAGTGGATTTCAGCCCTTGGATCAGAGGAGAGAATCCTTACAATGCTTCCTTCTTTCTGCAATCCCTCCTCCAAGTCAAAGGTTGGGTCTGCTACAGCAGGAAAGAACTCCTTGTCCCAGACAAGGGAGGACTCGGATATCGTTGCTTTGAATACATGAAGGGATTCTACATGTGTGAAGCCAACCTGCTCCCTTGTTCCACCTTCCTTGTACTGGAACATGCTCGCCGCGAAGTTGTAGCTTCCAGCATCCAATTGGAGCTCGATCGAGTACATGCGATACTTTCCATCGGTCGAAACCGATGGCTGGACTACAATATGGGTATTGGGATATTCAAGGGCTTCGTCCGTTGCATCGAAGAGTGTGAACACAACTCCATCAACGGAGTCGTCGTTTATTGGAACGGAAACGGAAAAACTGAACGTTCCAACTCCTTCCACATACCTGTTGAGCCTGAACGTCGCAGTCGTGGTCTCCTTGTTCCTTATCTCCACCTTCTGCGCTTCCGACTTGAGTATGGAGGTTCCGTTTGGGGTCAGACCTTCCACATACACCTCGTATTCGCCAGCCTCAAGGTTGTCAATGGTGCAGTGTCCATCCTCTACAGCCAGTACATTGGAGTACGAAGTCGTCAGGGATCTTATGTAGACGATGCAACCTGCACAGTACCTATCTTCATAGGAAGGTTCTATTGTCTTGGAAGATGCCGCAGTGTTTACCTCAAGGGTTCCATATCCTTCTAGAAGGTTTTGAGGTTCCTGACTACAGGCCACGCACATGAGGCAAAGAAGAACTGCAATGACTGCAGGGATTGCTTTCACTGTATATCTGCCCTTCTTCATATTGTTGCCTCCTCTACAATTGAGTCTGCAGTTCCGCAGCCGTTTGGACTTGCTTCGATTCTGTAGTGCTGTGAGTAGGTAGTCCCATCAAATGCAACAATAACCGTTATCACATGCATCCCAGCTTTCAGCTGAACCTTTCCGTTTCCAACACCAAGGACCAATGTATCACCAGTTGCTCCCATCCTGTTTCCATCTACAATGAATTCGAATCTGGTATCGTCCCTTGCAGGATCCAACACAGCCTTGAGCGTTGCGGACACGTTTGGTACTACGACAAGACTTCCGCCCCACTCCTCAGGGAATTCGATTGATACTTCGTATTCAGGCTGCTCTATCTCGATGCCACCCGAACCTTCGTTCTTCGTTCCGCATATCGCGCATACGTTGTCGTCGTTCCATGAATGCTCGCCTTTGTCCTTCGCCAATTCTGAGTGACCACACGTTGAGGAGTGCCAGTGGTATAGGGAATCGATACTCCATTCTGAAGAGAAGCTGTGTCCTTTTGCAGGTATCTCCCTGTATGTCGAATATGAGCATCTTGAACAGTGCTCATAGGTATCCCAGCCTATGTCCGTACACGTAGCCTCCTTTGAATCGACATGTTTGATGTCATGTCCAAGTGCAGGTGTTTCTTCGTATGTGCTGTAGTCGCACCTTGAACATGTATCGTATTGGTTCCAACCCTTGTCAAGGCATGAAGGTTCCTTTCCTATGTGTCCCAAAAGGTCGTGTCCAAGGGCTTCAAGCTTCCTGCTGTCCGAAACCTGTCCACAGGTGCAGACTGACGACTCGATGCCGTCCTCCGTACATGTAGGCTTTTTGGTCACTGTCCCCGGTCCCCACACATGGACGTGCTGCGATGATTCAACGACAAGCCAATCCATCCAATCTGAACGCTGCGTCGATATTTCATCGACCTTGGAGCCTTCATTAGCAACGACCCTAAGTTTGTTCTCGGAAGTGAATCCGCTGTTGCTTACCTTGATTGTTCCAACATGGGCTTGGGAGGAGGTCTCTATGTTCCTGCATGTTGAACCTGTGACATCGATTTCTTCAACATCAATGCCAATCGTCGTGGAAACATTTGTTTCTATATTTTTAACACTTCCTTTCCCCGAAAGAAAGATGTCATGAGAATCAAACTGCTGACTAATGTTTGCGGAGAGTTTTTCAATTGCAATATTTTCTAAAACATCAATTGAGACATTTGCCATTGTGAAAACAGCGAGTTCATAGACATTTGTCTCAAGTTGGAGATTACCACTAAAAATTGAAATGTTTTTTACAGAGCCCTTTTCTGTGTACGATCCAGTGCCTGTAGTAACAATTTGTAATGCACCTAACATCCCATAGTGAGTTATGGAGTCCCCTTGGGAATTTAATATAAGAGTTTGTTCTTTGGTTGTATTTATGATTATCTCTCTACTGGATTTTTCGCCTTCCTGTCGGGGGGGGTAACATAAGACAACTGAGAGCCTTCTATGGACAAGAAAGAATCAACATCTGCAGAATCAAATAGTTTGTATCTTTTTACAATACCTGATTCTATGATTGCAACATAATCCTTGTTTATTATTTCTTCACAGCCTGAACAGACCAATTCCCCATTCTTAGTGACTTTAAAAGAATGTGTATGTTGTGGTTCTTTGTTCCCTGTTAGGTCACACGAAACTGCAAGTGCAACAATAAGAGTAATGAAGAATAATAAACCTTTCCTCATGGAGCCCTCCCCTTCCAAACAAGATAACCTGTTTTTAATGATATCACTGTTTTCTAAAAATATCTACTTTCTCTAGTTTATGTTGCAAAAAGAACAAAGGCTGTTTGATTCTTTTATTACCCAAAGAAGTTTCTTTGTACTTTCTACGAGGTAAAGCGGGATTTTCGTGATAGATCCATCCTTTCGATGAACTCGTTTTGAAAAGCTCAATGTATGTCTTGGATTATTGTCGGCGATGTATCTCTTGAACGATGTTCGTATCAATGACGTTCATGTTTTTCTTTATAAGACTCCTTGAGCCTGTCTATTGCCATTTCCACGCTCATTGTATGGTATGGAAAATAGGTTGTCCGCATCGTTTTTGCAGGTGCTTGCCTGTAGATTTCCTTGCTGCTTTCGTTTGTACGATAATGCCAGCGGCGGTAGACATATCCCATCCAGTACATTGTTTCCCTGTCGTATATCTCTCCTCCGGTTTTCAACTTGTCCTTGAGTTCATCAAGAATACGCTCCATAATGTACTCTTTGCCAGCCCATTGCATATGGTTGAATTGGGAATCAAGGTCTCTTGCGACATCAGATAGCATGAAGGCCTTTGCAAAGGCTTCGCTGTCCAAGTTCTTTTCGATGGACATCTCAAAAAGCTGGCCTTGCATATCGGAAAGCGCCGATTGTAGAATGTCACTCATCTTTATTCACCCCTAGGATTTCATCGAAGTACTTCCCTTCTCTTCTGTACTTCAAAAGAATCTCTTCCGTAAGGTCGATTCCTTCCTGTCTTCTCGCAATGCTTCAGTCTCGGAGTATTGCCAGTTCAAGTGGCGTCAATTCCCTTTTGTCCAAGATTTCGAGATTGTCACATGCCTTTGCATTTTTGCAGACATATTGATGTCCAAGATCCAAGGCTGAAAGACTATGGATAAGTGCAGAGTCTGTTATTTCCTTTTCGAAGAAACTTTTCATGACCCGATACATACGGTCGTTGGCAATACAACCGCATATTACATCATATCCATCCGCCATTCCTTCATATCTTCTGTAGATTTCACTTCCCTTTGCTTCGTCCATGTATCCACGGCAATACGCTATCAACATTGCCCATTCAAGGTTCATTTCGACCTTCAGGACTTTCAGTCCGTTCAAACTGAGTTTCATCGTATACAGAACAGGCTTCGTTTCATCGCAGATTAGGGTCAAGGGTTGTGCTGGGTCGGTTCCAAGATAGAAGCCTTTGCCAAAGTCGCATGATTCTCTGCTTGATGGTGCAATCCTGCCCTCTATCCCTTTTTTTGAGCCGTGGTATACAATCAAACCACCATTGTTCGTATCGTATTTCGATTGTCTTGAGATAAAGTCGAACAAGTCTATACCATTTCTCTTGCAGAACTCGAACAATTGAGTCTGCGCCATTCTGTTGGGCTGCGTTTTCCCATTCTCCCATCGGTTGATGGACAATACAGTAGTACCAAGAGCCTTGGCAAATTGTTTCTGGTTCATTCCTGCGCTTTGTCTTATGGTTCTGATAAGTTTATCCATAGCAACTGACTATCATCTATTGTTATGAATAATATATCAAATGATAGGTATAGACTCAATGGATTGTTTTATAGGCTAGTGTCAAGCTTCTTGTAGTTGATGGCAAAGCATATGATCTCTGCGACAGCTGTGATGAGCCATGAGAAAATGTACAGTAGGTATAGGGATGGAATGGTATGGAAATGGGCGAATACGGTGTAGATCCATATAACACGGAACACGCAGGAGCCCGTTATGACGATGACCGTTGGTGCAAGGCTTTTCCCAATGCCTCGACAGGCTGCAATCGAACAATCCATGAAGGCACTGAAGGCATATGAAAAGCACATGATTTGAGTACGTTGGAGCCCTGCTTCGATGACGGCTTCGTCATTGGCGAACAGGGATAGGAACTCTCTGCCGAAAAGATACAAGGCACCGCCAAGCAACGCACCTGCCAGAAATGAGTATGCTATACCTATGAAATAGCTTTTCAGCACACGATCATGTTTTGCAGCTCCTAGGTTCTGTCCCATGAAGGTGGAACAGGCGGTATAGAATGCAGCCATGACGTTGTAGATGATGGAATCGGCATTGGCGGCGGCTGAATTTCCTTCGACCATGACGGAATCGAAGGAATTCACGGCACCTTGAATGAAGAGGTTTGCGATTGCGAAAATGGCATGTTGGAGCCCTGCTGGAATCCCCAAGCCTAGAAGACGTTTTTCCTCGGATTTGTCCATTCCGTTTTTCAAATCCTGAAAGCGGAAGGAGCAGTCGTCATGCTGTCGTCCCATGTGTATCAGAATCAACACAGCAGATACATACTGGGTTATGATGCTGGCCAGTGCGACACCGTCCTCTGCCATATTGCAGACGATTACGAAGAACAGGTTGAAGACCACGTTGAGGACTCCTGCCGTCATGAGATATGCAAGCGGACGCTTCGTGTCTCCGTTTGCGCTGAGCACGCCATTGCCAAAATTGAAGATTCCTAGAGCCGGCATACCCAGCGCATAGATGCGGAAATAGAGTACGGCACCTTCAATGAGGTCGTCCTTCGTACCCAGCAGCTCAAGCATGAATCGTGCGGAAACGAGACAAAGCTCCATGATGATGCAGCCTGTTGCAAGGCAGATTGCAAATGCGGTGCGGATGGAAGCTGATGTTCGTGCTTTGTCTCTGGCTCCTAGATGCTGTGCAACACGGACATTAACGGCGCTTCCCATACCAATTAGGAAACCTGTAAACAACGATACAAGAATCGTTGTCGATCCTACAGACCCCAAAGCCTCTGCACTTGAGAATTTGCCTACAACGGCTACATCCGCCATGTTGAATAGTACCTGCAGGAGCTGGGACAGCATAAGCGGGATGCTGAAAAGGAACATATTCTTCCACAGAGAACCATCGACAATTTGAATCTCTCCGTGTGTGTTTCTGATATTCAAAGACTGATCTGCCATGTTATTCGCCTCGGTGAATTGAAAACCACAGTCCCCTCTTTTTTACGTTTGCCAAGAATATCCAAATGCATGGATTTTATCAATGTTTTTCTGAACTGGTTCTGTCTTGGAAAAACTCTACTATAAAAGCATTGACTGTTCCCAAAATGGGAAGTATATTAAATGTGTATTCTTTTATAGAACGGAGAGTGGTGAAGGAGTTTGAATGCACATAATAGCCAGAAAGACATTATGTGACTATTGGATAAAATTTCCTGAGACGGAACAGGCATTGAAGTCGTGGTTTGCCGAGGCTGTGAAAGCCCAATGGTCAAATCCAGCGGATATCAAGGCTGAATATAGGTCTGCCAACATATTGAAGAACAATAGAGTTGTATTCAATATATGTGGAAACAAACACAGGCTTATCGTTCGAGTGAATTACAGTTCAAAGACTGTGTTCATTAGATTCTTGGGGTCTCATGTAGAATACGATAAAATAGTTGCGGAGGAAGTGTAGTGTCATACGATAGACTTTTGAAGACCAATGAAGACTATGAAAAAGCTCTTTCTCGTATAGACGAGCTTTTTGACTCGAAGCCAGGGTCTCCAGAGGCGAATGAAATGGAACTTCTTGGCGTCCTTGTCGAGCTCTATGAAAAGGAACATTTCCCTATAGATGCCCCGGATCCAATCGAAGCGATAAAGTTCAGAATGGAACAGGAAGGACTTACAAACTCAGATATGGTCGAGTACTTTGGAAGTAGATCCAAGGTCTCTGAGGTGTTTTCCAGAAAGAGGGGTTTAAGTCTTTCAATGATAAGAAAGCTTTCCTCTGGTTTGGACATTCCTGCAGATGTTCTTATTGGTAAATCTGCATCAGCCTAAGGTCTTTGTCCTTTCTCTAGTAGCTTCCTTAGCCTATGCATCTCAAACCATGTGAACGGTCTGCATGGCAGGGAGTTCACTTCATCCAACGGAACCCACTCCAAGCGGGTGAATTCGGACGGGGAAAGGGTTGGTTCTGAGGCATCGGTCTTGAAGAAGAAGGTCGTCCAGTGGAAGAACGGAGGCATGCATAGGGTCCAGAATCCCAAGTAGGAACGTTGCATCGCTTTCAGGTCGCAGCCGGTTTCCTCGAGGAATTCGCGCATGGCGTCTTCAAGGTACGACTCGCCCTTCTCCCTTCCGCCGCCGGGGACGGACCACTTGCCGACGAATGGTTTCTTGGAGCGTATTCCAATGAGTATGCGGCCTTCCCTTATGAGCCCTATTCCTGCACCTTTGTACGGAAATCGCATGATGAACCAGCCTTGTAGGACTCAGCCTAGGCAACGGCCGTCGTTGGCGTAGAAGCGCTTGAGGTAGTCCTGCTTGAAGGACTGGAAGCGGTCCTCCTCTATGGCTTTGCGGACCTTGGCCATGAGGTTGTAGAGGTATGTGAGGTTGTGTTCTGTTGCAAGCATTCCACCAAGCATCTCGTTGCATTTGAACATGTGGCGCATGTATGCCCTTGAGTAGTGGGTGCAGGCTTCGCAGGTACAGCCTTCCTGGATTGGTCCGTGGTCGAACTCGTTGAATGAGCGTGAAAGCGTGAGCATTCCATCGTCAGTGAAGACCGATCCGTTGCGCGCCGTGCGTGTTGCAAGCACGCAGTCGAAGAGGTCTATGCCGTTCTCGACGGCTTCCAGTATGTAGTCGGGTGTGCCAATCCCCATGACATAGCGAGGCTTGGCATCGGTGACGGCGTCTGCGGTTATTGCAAGGTATCTACAGAAATCCTCTTTGGATTCGCCGACCGAAAGGCCTCCTATTGCAATTCCTGGAAAGTCCATTGAGCCTATGGTCTGTGCGCTCTTGCGTCTAAGGTCTTCGTAGAAGCCACCCTGCACTATTCCAAAGAGGTTGCCTCTGAAGGCTCGGCCCGTTGTTTCCAAAAGCGAATCCCTGTGGATTATGGCACGCTCGGCCCAAAGGTGGGTGATGTCCATGGCGTGGAGCGTCTCCTTCCATGAGATTCCGGGGGCGGAGCATACGTCGAGCATCATGGCTATGTCCGACCCAATGGTCTGCTGGATGTCCACGACCTTCTCCGGAGTGAAGATGTGCCTGGAGCCGTCTATGTGGCTTTGGAACTTGACGCCCATCTCATGTATCTTGCGAAGGGAGCTGAGTGAGAACACCTGGAACCCTCCGCTGTCGGTTAGGATGTTCCCATTCCAGTTGCTGAAACCATGAAGTCCATCGAACGATGCAAGTACGTCTACACTAGGTCTTAGGTATAGGTGGTAGGTGTTTCCAAGTATGAGGTTGTAGCCTATCTGAGCCACTCTGTCATGGTATATCCCCTTCACTGTACCGTTGGTTCCAACAGGCATGAACGCAGGGGTCTGGACCACTCCGTGGCCAAGCCTTATCTCTCCTGTCCTAGCCTTGCAGTGGCAGTCCTTATGATGCAGTGTGTATATTCTGTCGGCCATAGCTTCACCTCGTAAACTTACTTGTCGATATCTATTTCATGATGATGGACATGATTCCAGAGAGTCCAAGAATCACGGCAAATGGTATCAGAATACCAAGCCAAGGGGCAATAACCCCTTGGTCTGCAAGCATGACCGTCATCATTTGGATTACATAGTAGACGACGGCTATGCAAATTGAGCAGATCAATGAGAAGAACAGTACGTTCTTCTTGAATCTGTAGTTCATGCTGCACGCAATGACCATCATGACAAGAGGCGTAAGGCAACTGAAGATTCGTTTATAGCACTCCGTTCCAAGTCTTGCATATTCGTCCGGGTTTAGTCCTTTCATGCGAAGAAGATATGCACGGGCCAGATCCAGCGACATCTTGGAAATCTCCGACGATAGGTTCCTGAAGAGCTGTGGTTCAAGCTTCATGCGTTCCACGTCAAGGGATCCAAAATATGAGACATCCACAATCCCACCCTCGTTGGTATCTATAGTAGTATATACATAGCAGTCGTTGAAGGTCCAAAAGCCCTGCTTTTCATCGTATACGGCCTTGTATGCGTCTATTCTTCGTAGGCCTGTGTCCGATTCCCCCTTCAGTTCGACATACGACACATTGTACAGGGTCGAGGTCTCATCTTCGTAGCGTGAGGCATAGACCATATAGCCATCCTGCATGTCGCTAAGGGCTATGTCTGTGTTGTCAAGGGAACTGTCGCTTGTTGCAAACTGCGTCCTTGAATCCTTGAGGTTGGAGCTCTTTATCGCAACGGTTTCGTTGAACCCAAAGTAGAACAGCGCAAGCAGTACCGCAAGGATGAAAAGAGGCATTACCACACGCTTTGAGCTTATGCCTGAATTGAGTACGCATATCATTTCGTTGCTTGCATTTAGCATTGAAAGGAAATAGGTGGTGGAAAACAGGAACGATGGTCCCAACGCAAGGAGGAACGCCTCCGGATAGTAAAGCATTGAGAGCATGAAGGCCTTTCCAAAACCAACCGAATGGCCAATGTAGGAGTCAAGGTTGGAGAAAAGGTCTACACCCACAAGCATGAGGGCTGCAAGCAACGCCGTGGCCAATCCAACCTTTAGGACCGATGTCAATGTATACCTCGTAAGGACCTTCATCTTCACCACCCTCTTCTATCTCTTGCGGAGCTTCAGAAGAAGCACAACCCCAACGAAGAACACCAACGCATCTGGGAACCATATGAACAAGGCTGGGTGCAGCGATGTCATTATGGCCCTTGTGTGCATATAGTACAAAAGGAACCAGTACATGCAGGCTATGAGCATGGAAAGTCCAAAACCAAGGAGTCGTCCGTTCTTGACTCTGAAGAAGGATATTGGAAATGCAATGAATACCAGGAATGTACACGCAAAGGACAGGGCTATCTTCTTCTGAAGTTCCGTCCTATAGTACTGGAAATAGAAGCTGAAGCTTCGTCTTTCCTGCCTTTCTGCAACGTCGTCCACTTTTCTGTACAAAGAGGCTGCATCCACCGACTTCCCGCCTTCGATGTTGAAAAGCTCCTCGGAAACGGAGCCTGTCAAACGTCTTACATCATCTTCCTTCTGGGCTTTGAGGGAGTCGTTCTCCCCTCTTCTTTCGTCCGTGAGGGTCATGAGCTGCCTTATCGACATCTGGGATGGTGTTATGTTCACATTCGCACCTGTCTGTGACGAAAGGTTTATGTACATCGTCATGGACGAAGCCTTTGCAAGGGAGTAGGATTCAAGCGAGGTCGAATCCGTTGCAAGTATCTGTGGATTCTCCATGTCTATACGATATATGAACCTATCTATGTCAACGACGCTGAATGATCCTTTGTCTGCAAACACCACTCGGCTGTTGCTTGAGTCAGAGTCGTCGAATATGAGTATGTCATGGACTTCGTTCTTGTCCACAAGACCATTGGATATGACCATATCCCCAAACGTGGTGGAGCTGTAGCTTTCAAGTTCAAGTGTAGGAACCCGTTCCAGAACCTGTGCATAGAGGTCCCTATATCTTTCTGTAGTGTATGGAATCATTCTGTCCGCAATGAACAGAGTGGAAACAGATAGGAGCAGCGAGATTCCAACGATTGGAACGAATATCCTTCCAGTGTGTATCCCGCATGAACGTAGAGCCAGCACTTCGTTCTGAGAGGAAAGGTTCCCTATCACCATGCTTGCACTTGCAAGCGAGCTGAACGGCATCGTATACATGAGAAACTGTGGTATTGAAAGCACTACAAGCATGAGGACATCGCTCAGCATTACGTTCTTAAGCAGAATCTTCTGGGCAAGTACGAGTATCTGGTTTACGAAGAATATGAAGAAGAAGAACACGAAGGCCACAAGGAAGGAAAGGAAATACTCCCTTCCAACATAGCCGTATAGCTTGCCGTAGCTTCCTCTCCGTGCCATCTTTCCAACGCCTCTTGTTCTATCCCTGTCTATTTGGATGAGATTCCTGTGGAGCCAAAGCCACCTTCACCCCTCTCCGTGTCTGAAAGGTCATTGCAAAGTTCGAACGAAGCCGTTTCATGCTTTGCAATCACCATCTGTGCAATTCTATCCCCATCGTTTATCACGAAAGGAACGTTAGAGTGGTTTATGAGGATGACCCTTATCTCCCCTCTGTAGTCGCTGTCTATGGTGCCAGGTGCATTGAGTGTCGTGACACCAAATTTTGCGGCCAGTCCTGACCGAGGGCGGATCTGCGCTTCATAGCCAACGGGAAGTTCAATGGATACCCCTGTTGGAACGGCAACCCATTTGTGGGGTTCTATGGTGATGCTTCCATCAACAAGACAGGCGCAGATATCTGCGCCTGCTGCCTGGGAGGAGCTGTAGACTGGAAGTCTCGCCCCTCCTTTCAAAACAACTTTTACATTACAACCTTTGATAGAATCCAAAATAGGCTTCCCTCTTTTCAGCTGATCAAGCTGTCGTCTCAGTCGTTCGAAGAATCCTTGGACTCGACTGAATCCTCAGACTTGCTGTCCCTTGGTTTTCTATCCCTTCTGTCGTGGTCGTTGCGACCGAACGGCTTTGAGGAACGTCTATCGGAGTTGCGGAAATCCCTTCCTCCTTCACGGCCTTCCCTTGGCTTCCTTTCAGGAGCCTTGGTCTCGCCGTCTGGATCTATTGCATCTATGTAGGAAAGGCTCAGTCTTCCACCTGTGCGGTCGACCTCTATGAGCTTGACTGGGATGACCTGTCCAACCTGGAGGACGTCAGAGACGTTGTTGACTCTTGTCCTTGCAAGCTTTGAGATGTGGCAAAGTCCTTCCTTGCCAGGAATTATCTCAACGAATGCACCAAAGTCCATAATCCTCTTGACTGTCCCCTGATAGATCTTTCCAACCTCTGGTTCTTCAACGATGGACTTAACCATCTCAAGGGCTGCCTGTGCGCTTGCGGCGTTCTTGCCGTAGATCGTCACAACGCCTGTGTCGTCTATGTTGACCTCAGCGCCTGTAACCTGAGCGATTCCCTTGATCGTCTTTCCACCTGTACCAATGACAGCGCCGATCTTCTCTTCTTCGACCTTGGTCGTGAGAATCTTTGGAGCGTACTGGTTGACCTCCGGCCTTGGAGCTGCAAGGGTCTGCTCCATGATGCCAAGTATGTGGTATCTTCCTTCCTTGGCCTGCTGGAGGGCTTTGCTCATGATCTCAGGTGTGACGCCTGCAATCTTGATGTCCATCTGGAAAGCCGTGATGCCGTCACGCGTTCCGGCTACCTTGAAGTCCATGTCGCCGAGGTGGTCCTCCTCTCCAAGGATATCGGAAAGGATCTTGTATCTGCTGTAGTCGGCACCCTCGGTGATGAGGCCCATTGCAATGCCTGCAACCGGCTTGGAGATTGGAACTCCGGCGTCCATAAGGGAAAGGCAGCCACCACAGACCGATGCCATTGAGGACGATCCATTGGACTCCATGATTTCGCTTACGACTCTGACCGTGTACGGGAACTCCTCCTTGCATGGAACGACAGCCTGAAGGGCTCTCTGTGCAAGGTGTCCGTGTCCAATCTCTCTTCTTCCTGTCGTGAGACGGCCTGTCTCGCCAACGGAATATGGAGGGAAGTTGTAGTGCAGCATGAAGTTGCTGTAGTTCTTGTCTCCGTCTATGTTGTCGAAGAGCTGCTCGTCCTGGACCGTTCCAAGTGTCGTTACAGCAAGGCTCTGTGTCTCGCCTCTTGTGAAGAGTGCGCTTCCATGCGTCCTTGCAAGAAGTCCGACCTCACAGGTGATAGGTCTTATCTCAGTGACCTTTCTTCCATCTACACGAACGCCGTCGTCAAGGATGGATGCTCTGAGCACTTCATATGCAAGGTCGTCGAAGAGCTTTGCAATCTGGACCTTTCCGTCATCGTGCGATGCGACTTCGTCTGCGAACTTTGCAAGGGTATCGGCCTGGACCTTGGCAAGTGCCTCGTGCCTTCCTTCCTTGCTTCCGCCAAAGGATGCCTGCTTGACAAGAGGTTTTGCGTATTCGCGGATAGGCTCGAGCCATGAAAGGTCTTCGTTTATCTCAAGTACAGGAAGCTTCTCCTTTCCTGCAAGTCTTCTGAGTTCAAGCTGTGCATCGCAGAGCATTGTGATGACTGGCTGTGCGGCTGCAATTGCATCGAGCATGTTCTGCTCGGAGACTTCATGTGCACCGCCTTCCACCATAGTGATGCCTTCACGGGTTCCGGCCACGACTATGTCAAGGTCTGCGTTCTCGATCTGCTGGAACGTTGGGTTAATCACATATTTGCCGTCTATGAGCGCCACCCTTACACCTGCGATAGGTCCGTTGAATGGGATGTCTGAAATCGTAACGGCTGCACTTGCGGCGTTGATTGCAATGACATCAGGTGTATTGATCTGGTCTGCTGAGATGACGGTTGGGACGATCTGAATCTCGCGGCTGAACGCCTTTTCGAACAAAGGTCTCATAGGGCGATCGATGAGACGGCTTACGAGGATCTCCTTGTCCTTTGGCTTCGACTCCCTCTTGAGGAATCCTCCTGGAATCTTTCCTGCGGCATAGTACTTCTCGTTGTATTCCACTGAAACTGGAACATAGTCCAAAGGCTCGCTCGGAGCGTCCGAGCAACAAACTGTGGCTATTACGGCGGACCCTGCATAGTGTGCATATACGGCGCCGTTTGCCTGCTTGGCGATCTTTCCCGTCTCGAATACGAGGTAGTCGTCACCAAGCTTTACTGAAACTTTCTTTACTTCTGACATTTTTCTTCCTTTTCTTACTTCTTTCTTTTCTTCTTTTCTGTTTCTTTCGCCGTTGTGGACCACCAAGGAAAGGTTTTCAATGCCGCCTGAAAGCCCTCCTCTGGCCACTTGGCAATGCATCAAAGGCAAAGCGCCTTAGACGCAGTAAAGGCTCCGCATCAACGGAGCCCTGACTTGTACAAGCTTACTTTCTGAGACCCAGCTCTGCAATGAGTGAGCGGTACTTCTCAATGTCGTTGTTTCTGATGTACTTGAGAAGGCGTCTTCTCTGTCCAACCATCTTGAGAAGGCCACGGTTGGAAGCGTGATCCTTTGGGTTGGCCTTGAAGTGCTTCTGAAGGTCGTTGATCCTTGCCGTGAGAAGTGCAACCTGCACCTCTGCAGCTCCTGTGTTCTTCTCATCGCCACCGAACTTTGCGATGATTTCCTGTTTCTGTTCCTTGGTAACCATTCTGTTACTCTCCTAGGAATGTAATCCCATCTGGAATCATCCGCACAGGCAGCTCCAGAGCCACATGGTCCTCTGAAACGCAGAGCCGGCACCTTGCCAATGCTCCACTGGCTGTCGCTTCCACCATGTACAGCCCTTCCGGAGGAAGAAGCTGTCCAAGAGTGCGGACGCTATAGAACAGGCGATTCTGACTCGACTCAAAGGGAACGTCCCTAAGGTCAAGACTGTACGCTCTGCCAAGCAACCTGGACGCTTTGTCCAAATCACCTGTTAGGAGACATCTGCGAATCAGGGAGCTGCTTACCTCCTCACCTTCTACGAAGACGGAAGGAACGACCACCAGAGAAGCAGATGAAGTATATTTTGACAAAAGACCTTCCAGATCGGAAACCCCAGCGCTGTCGCTTGGATTCCCGCAGCGGAAGCTTGTCCCAACAACCATCGCCCTCACGCTGTACGACGTACAGAGCTTAGCGATGAACTCCTCTCCTGTGAGTTTACTCATATCGTCGGAAAAGTCAATTATGCAGTGCTGATCGACACCTGCTTTCTCCAACAATTCATCGAAAAAGCGAGTCGAAGACAAAGGTTCTACAACTTTCATGGAACCCTTTGCCATTTTTGGATTTACTGAGAACGTAATCACAACGCTCATCCAACCACTTCTGTGCGCCAACGCGACGTTTTCCTCTATTATCCTTGCATGCCCAAGATGAAAGCCATCGAACACCCCTACGCTTACAACACAGGGTCTTTCGCAAGAGGTCCTTTCTCCAAAGACGGCCGTCTCCATCACGACCCTCCCCTGACTTGGCAGATTATCCTTCCTTCCGTCATGCTGTAGATGCATACGGCCTTCGACTCGCCTCCACTATGGAGCATGAACACGACGAATCCAATCCTGTCATTTGGAAGGCGGGTCTTCACGCTATATGGGACGGTGCCGTTGGAAATCTTGAAAGCCTCCGTCTCGTCCACTTGCACGAACGACGTGTATGGAATGCGTCCTATGAGGGAAAGGCCGTCGTCGGAAGAGTCTGCAATGGCCTTCAGGGCTTCTGCATCGTCGTATCTTACCGCCTCGTCCACTTTGAAAGGACCAATGGCCGTCCTGTAGAGCTCCTTTACATACGCACAGCTGCCGCACATGTGCCCAATATCCCTTGCATAGGAACGCACATAGGTCCCCTTGGACACATGCAGACGGATCCTCAGGAAAGGTGCTTCATACGATATTATGGATGCTTCGTGTATCGTGACATGGCGTGGCTCCAGCTGCGGTGCATCTTCGTTCGCACGTGCAAGCTGATAGCTTCTCTTCCCGTTTACATGGATTGCACTGTATGCAGGAGGAACCTGGTCGATATATCCAACAAGCTTGGAAACAGCTGTTTTGACTGTCTCTAAGTCCGGAATCTCCCCTGTCTCCATGACAGCCCCTTCTGGATCAAGGGTGTCCGTGGACTTTCCAAACTCAATCAAGGCCTCATAGGTCTTGTCCATTCCCATGAACACCGGAACGAGTTTGGTATAGCTTCCGCAGAGTACAATCATAAGGCCATGTGCGAACTTGTCCAAAGTACCGCAATGGCCCGTCTTCTTGTTTATGAGTCTCTTTATCCGCCCTAGGCAGTCGAATGAGGTGATTCCCGGTGTTTTGTTCACAAGGATCACGGCGTTCCTGTTCATGTCATTGACCTCTGTGAAATCATCTACGAACTGCACAGCCGCGCATTTGGCTTCGTCACGACTTTATGCTGTCCAAAAGCTCGTTTATTCTTTGAGCGTCGCGTTCCGTGGTGTCCGCAACGAACGTAAGCTTTGGTGTGTTCTTCGTCTTGAGCACATTTGCAAGGCGTGCCTGTATGAAGCCTGCGGCGCTCTGGAGGGCCTTCACGGAGGCCTCCAAAGTGCCGTCGTCCATAAGGCAGGACACATAGAGCGTTGCATACGCATTGTCCTTCGACAGCGTAATGGCGCTTATGCTTGCGAACCTGCTGAGCTTTGGATGCTTTATCTCGCCGTTCACAATGAGGGTGTTCACGGCTTGAAGTATCCTGGACTCGTTCCTGCTCTGACTGTATTCGCTCATCAGATGTACTCCTCCGAGACTTCAAGTTTCCTTGCCGTCTCATGGATCTCTACGAATTCAAGGACATCCCCTTCCCTGAGGTCCTGGAAGCTTTCGATTCCAATACCGCATTCGAAACCTGCTGTGACTTCACGCACATCGTCCTTGAACCTCTTGAGGGAGGTTATCTTCACAAGGTCGTGGTTTATCTGGATGTTCTCCCTTATCACGCGGCAGAAATTGTTCCTCTTGACGCTTCCTGAGAGAACATAGCATCCAGCGACGATTCCAACCTTTGGAACCTTGAACACCTGTCTGACCTCCGCTGTACCAACATCCACCTCCGTCCTTTCCGGCGAGAGCATGCCTTCCATTGCAGCCCTTACATCGTCCACGACGTTGTAGATTATGTTGTATTTGCGTATCTCTATCTTCTCCTGGTCCGCTCTTGCCTGTGCCTTTGGCGTAGGTCTTACGTTGAAGCCAATGACAAGGGCCGGGTTCTCGGATGCCGATGCAAGGTTTATGTCGTCCTCTATGATTGCACCTGCCGCGGCACGTATCACGCGTACCCTGATCTCCGGAGTGGACAGCTTCTCAAGCGCAAGCTGGAGGGCCTCGACGGAACCTTGGACATCACCCTTGATGATGACGTTGAGTTCCTTGACCTCGCCGTCCTTGATGGCCTCGTTGAGGGTCTCAAGCGTGACCTTCTTGAACTTGCTGGCCTGGTTCATCCTCTCAAGCTCCTGCCTCTTGGCGCCGATCTGCCTTGCCTGCTTCTCATTCTCGCATACCTGGAACGGGTCGCCTGCAGACGGGACGTCTGACAGTCCAATGACCTCCACTGGTGTGGATGGACCTGCGGACGATATCTTCTTGCCTTTGTCGTCGAACATGGCTCTGACTCTACCTGGGTAGATGCCTGAGACGTAGTAGTCGCCCTGTTTGAGGGTTCCACGCTCTATGACGACGGATGCCACGATACCTCTTCCCTGGTCTATCCTTGCCTCAAGGATCTTTCCCTCAGCCCTGCAGTTGGGGTTCGCCCTAAGGTCCATCATCTCAGCCTGAAGCAGGATGGTGTCAAGAAGTTCATCGATACCTTCCTTCTTCAAGGCCGATATCTTGCAGAACAGGGTCTGTCCACCCCACTCCTCCGGCATGAGGCCACGGTCCGAGAGCTGCTGCATGACCCTTTCCGGTTTTGCATCCGGTAGGTCTATCTTGTTTATTGCAACGATGATAGGTACGTTTGCCGCCTTTGCATGGTCAATGGCTTCAAGGGTCTGTGGCATGACACCATCGTTTGCCGCAACGACGAGGACTACTATGTCCGTGAGCTGAGCACCCCTTGCCCTCATCATCGTGAACGCAGCGTGGCCCGGAGTATCCAGGAACACGATGTCGCCCTTTTCCGGGATGGACACCTTGTATGCACCAATGTGTTGGGTGATACCTCCAAACTCGCCTGCAACGACGTTCGTCTGCCTTATGGCGTCGAGGAGCTTTGTCTTACCGTGGTCGACATGGCCCATGACCGTGACGATTGGAGCCCTTGGGACAATATCCTCCTCCGAGTCCTCTTCCCTTGCGATGATCGTTTCGTCGTAGAGGTTTACAAGATGCACGGAGCATCCGTACTCCTCCGCTATGATCGTAGCCGTATCGCTGTCTATGCTTTCGTTGATGCTCACCATCATACCCATGCTGAACAGCTTGGATATGATTTCGGACGCCTTTATGTTCATCTTCCTTGCAAGGTCGCTGACGGTGATGGACGAAAGTATGTCAATTGACTTTGGAATGGCGGCCGTCTGTTCATGGCCCTTGGACTTCTTTCCAAACTGCTTGAGCTCGAACTCCTCGTCCGTTCTCTCGTCGCGTCTGTCCTTGCCTTTGTCCTTTGAGTAGACCCTTCTGTTCTTGTCCACAGCGACATCGGCAGGAGCTGCGAAGCCACCGCCTCTATGCATTCCACCGCGAGGAGCGTCCTTTCCAAAGCCGGGCTTCTGTCCGAATCCAGGTCTTGGACCCTGGCCGTCTCTGTTGAAACCGCCGCCGAATCCGCCCTGTCTTTGGCCGTAGCCACCTTGTCTCTGCCCATAGCCTCCCTGACGGTTGCCCTGCTGGGCCGACCTTGGAGTGTATCCCTGAGGCCTACCCTGCTGGCCGTTCTGACCATAGCCGCCTTGTCTCTGGCCATAGCCGCCCTGACGGCTGCCGTTGTAGCCGTTGCTTATCCTTTGGCCGTCACGACCATAGGTTATTCCACCAACGGAGCCGACAGGTCCTGTGGATCTTGGGCTGTCGGAGCTTCTTGAGGCTCCTCTTGGAACGATTGGAGGAAGGTTGTCACCTGAAATGATGACAGGTCCCATGTTTATCGTGCTCTGAGGAACGGAGCTCTTCTTTATGACCTTCTTCTGCACAACCGTTCCAGGTGCAGGGCTCTGCGGCTTCTTGACGAACGCCGTGGAGCCTACAACCGGTCTCTGTGGCTGTGGTGCGGATTGAGCGGTCTTCGGCTGCACTGCGGCAGCCGTTGCATTGTTGGCACTTGCTGTAGAAGGCGTAGGAGATACTGTCTGTGATGGAGTCTTGGCTTCAGATGCAACAGACACCACAGGTGAGCTCTTCTTCTCAGAAGCCTGCTCCGGCTGAGGTGTTGGTGCCTGCGCCTTGACCACGACGACGGGTTTCTTCTTTATGATGACGATCTTCTTCTTTTCCTGAGAAGCGTCCGCTTTTGGAGCCTGAGGGACAGCCTCAGCTATCTTTGGCTGTTTGATCAATGTTGCCTTGGGCTTGCTTTCTTCTGACATCAATAAACTATCACTCCTCGTCTTCTTCGACTTCCTCGAAACTTATCCCCACATGGCAGTTGGGACACTCGGTCATGCCAACTGTGAGAGGATAGCCACACTTTGGACAGGCAAAGCCTTCCCCTTCTTCGCTTTCGACTTCGTCTTCGACGATGTCTACGTTCTCCCTTATGATCTTGTTTATGTTCTCTATGTCCTCTGCAGAGAGGTTCTTCATTCCGGCAAGGTCCTCTTCAGTGAGGTTGATGAACTCCTCGACCGTGTAGATGTCATAGAAGTTGAGCTTGGCGATGAGGTTCTTGTCGATAGGAAGATCCGTAAGGGCCATCTCCTCATCTTCGCCGTCCTGCTGCACAGGCTGCTGATAGGCTTCGTCGATGTTGTCGAACATTGCATCCGCTGCGGCCCTTGCCTCCCTTGAGACATCCATCTCTGCGAACTGATCCTGGGTCTTGACGTTGACTATCCAGTCGCAGAGCCTGTTGACGAGCCTTACGTTGAGGCCCTGCTTTCCAATGGCCAACGAAAGCTGAGACTCGTCCACTATTGCAACGGCTTCCTTCTTCGCCTGATCTATCACGTATACCTGAAGGACCTTTGCAGGTGAAAGGGCGTTTGCAATGTACTCAAGAGGGTTCGGATCCCACTTGATGACGTCTATCCTTTCGTCGTCAAGCTCTTTCATTATGGCCTGGATTCTGTTGCCCTTGAGTCCAACGCAGGTTCCAACGGCGTCTGCATCCACCTTCCTTGGGTAGACGGCGACCTTGGTCCTGTAGCCTGCTTCTCTGACTATCTTCATGATCTCTATGCTTGGATCCTTGGATACAAGTTCAGGAACGTAGATCTCGAAGAGCTTTCTCACGAAGTCCTCGTGTACGCGGCTCAGGATGACCCTTATGTTCTTGTCCGACCTCTCGTCAGGCCTTACGCTTTCCACGTAGCACCTAATCTTATCGCCCTTCGTATAGAACTCCTTGGGGCTCTGGTTCTTCTTTGGAAGGTATCCTTGGGTCTTTCCAAGGTCTACGAGGAGGTCGCCGTCACGGTCGCCCTGGACGTAGCCGTTGATGATTTCACCAACCTTGCCCTTGAATTCCTGAAGAAGCTCGTCCTTCTGGATCTCCCTGAGAGCCGACTGAGCCCTCTGCTTTCCCGTCTGGACGCTTATCCTGTCGAAGCTTTTTGGATCGATTGGAATGAGAAGCTCATCGCCCACCTCGGCCTCAGAGCTAAGCTCCTGGGCCTCTTCAAGAGGAATCTGCGTCACTTCGTCATCGAAGTCATCGTCATCGACAACGACCTTGCGGGATGCAAGCTCCACGGACGAGAGGTCGTCCGCGAACGTCACGACGGCGTTCTCATCAGTTCCATATTTCCTTCTATACGTGGCAAGAAGGGTCTGCCTAATGGTATCAAGCACCAGTTCCTGGGAAATACCCTTGTCTTCGACCATCAGTCTGATGGCATCACTTAACTCGGACATTCTTCACATCCTCCAATCTGTAATCCAGCTTTGCCTTCTGGACGTCTGCAAATTCAATTCTCTTCTCCTCGCCCTTCTCCTTGGAGTCCTCGACTTCGTAGTCAAGAAGGGTGACACCGTCGTCTCCAACCTCGTCTATCGTTCCGCTTATCCAGGACGACGCACCAAGGCTGTACACCCTGCACCTCTTTCCCTTGAAGACCAGAAACTCATAGACGTCCCTGAAGTTCCTCTGGAGGCCGGGGGTCGAGACTTCAACATAGAGGTCGTCGCGCCCGTACTTCATCTGAAGCCTTGGAAGGATGGTGTTGTGGACCTTTGCACAGTCGTCCACACCTGTCTCTTCCGCTGGATTCATGATGGTCACGGATATCTGTATGGTCTTGCCCTGCATGGATTTCTTCGCATCGCAAAGCACCATGCCCAGATTCTCCACGATTCCTCTGAGATCCTCGAAAAGAGGGTCCTTCGTAATCTCGTTGTTCAACATAAAGCCATAAAAAAGGGACCGAAAATTTCGATCCCTCAAAAATCCTCATTAAAAATCCTCTTGCAATATATCGCAAGCAAACGAGATATGTCAAGCAACGGAGGAACTTTCAAAACTATGCTTTGTGTGGATTGGCCATGGATTGCCGAGATGGAAGCCGTCTGAAGCGACTGAGATAATACTTTGTGTATTATGAAGTTGCTGAAGGCGTGGTTCCAGCCGTGCAGGGCATGGCCAGGACGCATGAAGAAGTTTTGAAAGTTGCTCAACGGCAATCGTATATGTGGAAAAACCGTGCGCTTTGTGCTAGAGTTCAATCGGTGACGCAGCCAACTGAGACATCGGCATTGGGACGTAGGCCTAGAAAGGAGGGCTTGAATGGATAGACAGGATGCGAATCTGGCTTTCATGCTCAGATACGAGAACATAGCTTGGTACGAAGACGGAGAGGTGCGGGTGCTGGACCGTAGGGTCTACCCTGCAAAGACTTCGTTCGTGGTGTGCAGGACCCATATTGAGCTTGCAAAGGCCATAACTGACATGGTCACACAAAGCGCAGGCCCCTTCACAGCCGCTCCCATGGGCATGGCGTTGGCCGCCTGGGAATGCAGGGACATGACGGCCGAAAAGCAGATGGAGTACCTTAGAAACGCATCGTACACCATATCGCATGCACGCCCCACCACTGTGAACCGCATGAAGATAGTCACCGAGGCCTGTCTGCCGTCTGCGGAGAAGGCCCTTGCAGAGGGAAAGCGCGTCGACATTGCAATAAGGGATTTCGTGGTGGAAGCCAACAACATACGCTATGCAAAGGTTGGAAAATGCGCCAAATACCTTGTAGATATGTTCCCTGACAACGGAACGGTGATGACGCAGTGCTTTGCGGAGACCATCCTTGGGATGATGCTCAAGGAATGCAACGAAAGGGGCAAGAGGATAAGGCTCTTCTGCCCTGAGACGCGTCCCTACTTCCAAGGTGCAAGGCTTACGGCCACGGTCTGCCATGACATGGGGTTCGACGTTACCGTGATAACGGACAACATGCCAGCCTTCGTGATGAAGAGGGAGAAGGTGGACGTCTTCACATGCGCAGCGGATGCAATATGCGTGGACGGCTATGTGTTCAACAAGGTTGGAACCAGCCAAATAGCAATCTGCGCCAACTACTTTGGAATCCCAACGTTCATATCCGGGGCCCCAGACATTGGACATCCTACGCACGACTCGGTCACGATCGAGATGCGCGACCCTGAGTTCTCGCTTCAGGCAATGGGTGTACGCACGGCGGTCGAAGGCGTGAAGGGCTACTACCCTGCGTTCGACATGACGCCTCCGCACTTAATCTCCGGAATAGCCACGGACCGTGGGATGTTCTCCCCGTTCGACCTCAAACGCTACTTCGAGGGCCGCATCGACGACGGAATCCTCACCGTATGAGCCTTGCGCAGAACCCTAGGCCTTGTAGTCGTAGAGCCACACCGCTGCCTTCACATTCTTGAAACCCATGCCCAAAAGGCAATCCGCCGCAGACTGTATGGTGCTGAACGTGGTCGTAACATCGTCCACCAGCACTACAGGTCTTCCTGTATACTCGTCCATGACTCCATCACAGACCATCTTCTCATAGGCCGATGCCATTGAGAACCTCTTCTCCCTCCCCTTCTCCATCCTCTGTGATCTGTCAAGGAGCTTTTGTTGTGACAGCCCTTCACTAGTGTTTTCAAGGATCCTGAGCATTGGCCTATCTATGCATTCGCACACTTTCACCATTTGGTCCCAACCTCTTTTCCTTAGGCTTTGCCTACTGCATGGAACATGGACGATGAATGCATCACCATTTGGGTCGAGTTCGTCTATGGCACCTTGCATATACATTGCGGCAATCTTAGCTATCCTCTTGTCTCCCAAGAACTTGAATCTATGCAAAAGCGAATACGAAAGGTTTGAGTTGTAGTCGGCCACGGCATACACGGGAACTATATAACCATCTGAGCCCTGTGTTTTTTCATTTCCATGACAGCGTGGACAGTTGTAGTCCTGTGAAACCATTGGGAAGAAACATTTCGGACAGCGTACCATATAGGCATCGAAGCGTTCGGAATCAAGGATGGCTTTGCAGTCAGGACACAGGACGTCATCGCTTGGAGCATTGCATACGAGGCAGTTTCGTCCAAACAAGCGTCCAAAGGCATCCATCACTGCGCTGCATCCACCTCCACGGCCTTCTCTTTGAGTGTTGACAGGATTATGAGCGCCTGCATTGGTGTGCATTGGTCGAGGTCTACCTTGGATATCTCCTTTGCAAGGGCAAGCGCCTTTGAAGAATCAACGGTTCTGTCGTCTTCGTCCTCATCATAGCCGTTTGAAGTGAAAAGACTTGCCTGCCCCATGGAATAGTCTGCAAAGTGCCTGTTCTGGAAGTTCTTTGCATCCTTTATGACCGGTGCGGGGATACCTGCCATCTTGGCCACATGTATGCCGTAGCTTGAATTGGCTACGCCTTCCTTGACCTTTCTCAGGAACACCACATCCCCGTCCTTTTCATCGACTTCAAGCGTAAGAAGCCGTATTCCTGATGTGTCTATCATGGTAAGTTCGTGGTAGTGCGTGGCAAAGAGCGTCTTTGGACCCTTCTTCATCAGATCCTTCATCACCGCGTATGCAATGGACATTCCGTCCTGTGTGCTGGTTCCCCTTCCTATCTCATCCACAATGACGAACGACCTTGGAGTACAGCTTCTTAGTATGAACGCAGCCTCCTGCATCTCAAGAAGGAATGTGGACTCGCCCCTTGCAAGGTTGTCCATGGCTCCCACCCTACAGAAGATCCTGTCCACAATGCCAATGCGTGCATACGAGGCGGGAACGAAGCTTCCAATGTGCGCAAGGAGGATTATGAGGGCGTTCTGCCTTAGGAACGTTGACTTTCCAGCCATGTTCGGGCCTGTTATGAGGCAGAACCTGACGGACATGTCTAGTCCGTTCGCCACGAACTTTCCAGGTCCAAGCTGGCGCTCCACCACCGGATGTCTTCCATCCTTTATCTCAAGGACATCGTCGTCGGTTACCTCTGGACATGTGAACGATGAATCGACTGCAAGCGTCGCAAGGCTTTGGTAGACATCCACAGTGTTCATGAAATGTCCAATGGCATTGAGGCATGGACTGAGCTCAAGGACACGGTTCAAGAGTTCGTTGTACAGTTCCTTCTCCCTTTCCTCCGCCGTGGCGCTTGCACTTAGCATCTCCTTTTCATACATTATGAGCTCGTCTGAAGTGAAGCGTTCTCCGTTCACCAGCGTCTGTTTTCTATAGAATGTGGCGGGGACCCTTGAGACCTGACCTTTTGGAACTTCCAGGAAGTATCCTATTATGCGGTTGTATCCAAGTTTGACTATTGTAAGGCCGGTATCGGCCTTGACCTTCTCAAGATATCCCTTGAGGACTTCGTCCCCGTGGTCCTTCATGGCCCTCTTCTCGTCAAGGACTTCATCGTATCCAGCAAGGATGACCTGCCCCTCGGTGAATTGGCCAAGGCATTGTTCGTTTATGGCATCATGGATGACCTTCATGAGGTCCGCGCACGAAGACAGTGACTCCTGTGTGAGGTTCTGTTCGAACAGTTGGCTGTAGCTTTCGTAGTTCTGGGAGACAAGGTCGAAGAACGAACCTATCGTCTGCTTTATTGCCACAAGGTCGTGGGGCACGGCCCTCTTCAGAAGAACCCTGGTCGTGAGTCTGTTCATGTCCATGGACGACGATATGGCTCCTCGAACCCTTGCAAGTTCGTCAGGGTTTCCATACAGCGTACCAACCCACTTCTGACGATCTTCGATCTCCTCCAATTTCCTTAGGGGAAACGACATCCATGTCTTGAGGAGTCTGCTTCCCCCGCTTGTCTTCGTCCTGTTTATGGTGTCGAACAGCGAGTAGCGTGATGATCCGTCGAACAGGTTTGCAAAGAGCTCAAGGTTGCGTCTGGACGACTCGTCCATGAATACGTATGAGTCCTCCGAGTCAACCTTGTAGTCTGTAAGATGCCCCACAGAGCTCTTGGATGTCTCCTTGACGTACCTTAGTAGCGCACCAGCCGGCCCTAGAAGCTTGTCGTTTGGTGCAAGTCCATATGCTGCAAGCGAATTCACACCTGCCTGTTCGCACAGGAGCTTGAAGCAGCTTTTGGTTGCAAAATACCAGGATGGAAGCTTTGTGACCATTGCATGGAAGTCATCCACAGCGGCTTTGAATGCAGAATCAAGGAAGTACTCGTCCTCGCACACCAGTATCTCCCTTGGGGTTATCTGCTCAAGGACTGCTCGTATGCCTTGGACCCTGTTGTCCTTTTGGATGCTTCTGAGATGGAAGTCACCTGTGGATACATCGCAGAAGGCGCAGCTGCACTGGAAAACGCACACTATGTAGTTGAAGTTCCTGTCGTCCAAAAGGTCCTCGTCGACCACCGTCGCAGGTGTGACGATGCGGACGACTTCCCTCTTGGCCAGCGTCTTTGAACTTGTGGAAAGCTCCGTCTGCTCGCATATTGCAACCTTCTTTCCTGCATCGAGAAGACGTTTGAGATAGTTCTTGGCGGCATGGTATGGGATTCCGCACATGGGGGAATCGGCCCTATGCGTCAGGGTAAGGTTCAAGAGCGCCGACACTTCAAGTGCATCGTCGTCGAACATTTCATAGAAATCACCCAGACGGAAGAACAGCACCATGTCAGGATACTGCTCCTTCATCTGTCTGTACTGTCTCATCAAAGGACCGTCTGCCATACCTTCTCCGCTGCGTGGACCGTAGGAATCAAATCAGACTTGTGGATATTGCAAGAACGAGGCTCATTCCACTTCCTGCAGCATTGTTTCTATGGAAGTAGCTTCCACCCTGCCATGCAAACGTGTCGTCTATGAGCGTTGCATTCTTGACAAGGTACAGACCAAGTGGGAAGCCCGATATCTTGAGCTTGATTCCAGCTCCTGCTGCGAAGTACCAGTTGAGATTGGATGCCTTTCCAAGGTTGCTCTTGATACCTGTTGCACTTACGAAGGCCTCGGCCTGGATCACGTTGTCTACAAGCTGGTAGCTCACTTCAAGCATGTTGTCCCAAAGGAACGCCTGGTCCGTTATGGTTGAGAATCCCCTTCCAATGGTCATGCCGTCTATGTAGAGCATCTCGTACTTCGTTGCACCAAGCTTTGGATCGTGGAAGCCAAAGCTTCCTTCGTAGTTGTAAAGCTGCGGCAGCATTACGTTTGCACTTGTGGATGCACACAGCATGATGTTCTTGGTCTTCTCCTCCTTTGTCTGGAACGAGAAGAGCTTGAGGTAACCGGCTGCGCTTCCGGTGAGCTTTATGTAGTTGGAAAGACCTCCAAGAAGTCCTCCTGCATACGTCATGCCTGCACCAAGGACATAGCCTTTGGTCGTGTTGGTGACATAGTCCCTTCCATCCCACTGTGCAGAGAGCGTGAGCTTGTTGGAGAACTGCCATGCATCTCCGTACTTGTATATGAGTTTTTCGAACGGATCGTACTTGTCCTTGTCGTAGACGGCCTTGTTCAAGCTTACGGAGAGTCCACCCGAGAACGAGAGTCTTCCTACATCGTAGATGAACGTGTAGCCCGTGGAATAGCCAAGTGAGAACGTGAACAGTCTGTAGTCCATGAGGTCCTTTGCCGAAGGATAGCTCTTGGATGAGTTTATCCATGATGCAGAGCTGTCGTATCCCTTTGGATATGTCTCGTCCTCGTTTCTTCCATCGTAGTAGGGAACCGTGCTGTCAGCCCTTTGGAGCTCCCCTTCCACCTTCTTGTGCGAGAAGCTGAGCGATACGGAGTTCGACCATCGCTTGTCCATGAACCAGCTGTCTCCGAACGTGAAGGAAAGCGACTGTGTGTCAGGGGATATCGTCGTTGAGACGTCAAGCTGCTGACCTCTTCCTCCAAGATTCCTGTCCGACCATGTCAGGAATCCTGATACCGGGAATCCGTCCACAGTACCGCCGAAAGTTGCGCCGAACTGTATGTCCTTCTGGTTCCCTTCCTCAAGCTTGAAGTCGACTATGACATTGTTCTGGTCCTTGCCGTACAGGAGGTCGTAGCTGAGGTCCGAAAGAAGTCCCGTGTTGTAGAGGTTCTGTGCGCTCGTGACAAGCTTCGCCTTCGAGAATACATCGCCTGGATTGAACGAAAGCTCTCGGCGCATGACGTATTCCTTTGTCTTTGTGAGCCCTGAAATGAGGATGTCCTCTATATATGCCTGAGGCCCTTCCGTTATGGTGAGGAAGTACTTGACCGTCATGTTCGTGTCATCGCGCTCGTCCGATACGTCCATGCCGTTGGAGATGTAGCCATCGTTGTAGTAGAGGTCTGCCACAGCCGTGTATTCGTTCTGGACAAGCTGAAGGTTTAGTACGGATCCAACCTTCATCGAAAGGACCCCTGCTATCTCTTCGTCAGAGAAGATCGTGTTTCCATAGACCTCCATGCCTCCGTAGAACCACTGGGAACCTTCCACGATTGGGAACGTGACGGAAACCTCTCTGAACTTTTCGTTCGATGTTTCAAGCTCCTCGACCACAGGCGAGCCAACGATTACGTCTATGTATCCGTTCGTCTGGTAGTAGAGCGCTATTGCATCGGCATCGCTTCTGAGCTTGTTCTCGTCAAGGAAACCGTTGTTGAAAAGGCTCTTCACCTTGGATGTCACCTGCTTCTTGAGGATCGACGAATCAACGTGCTCGTTTCCTGTGAACGAAATTGACACTATCCTTGTCTGAAGTCCCTCTGTGATCGAGAACACGACCGCGAACGTGCCGGCTTCCTCGTTCTCACGTATCTCATACTCGACCGGCACTGACTCAAAGCCTTTGGTGGCATAGAAATCCAATATCTCCTGCTTGGCCACTTCAAAGACCGATTTCCTTGAGGGATCCATGAAGCTTCCAACGGCCAATGTGGACAAGGCTCCCCTCAGGTCGCTTGTCTTGACCTTCTCGTTGCCCTCGAAGGATATGGATGAAAGCATTGGAAGCTCGTAGAACTCGAATGCAAGTACAAGGCCATCCGTTTCGTTTCGCTGTGCATCGGCTACGAAGAAGTCTATACCCTGCACGTTGTAGAGTGCATCCTGGATGTCTGCGAAGACTTCGTCGGAGAACGTTGCATGTCTGTATTTGTAGAGTGCATCGTCTATCTCCGTTTCCTTTACGTTCTTGAGCCCCGTGTAGGAAAAGCCCTCTATCTCCTTCCCGTACCACCATGACTGCTCGGCGGCGAAAAGTGCGAAAACAGAGATCAGAACGACCAAACAAACTGAAACTATTCTTTTCATCTATGCGTCTCCTGCGGATAAAATCAAAACTGTATCCTTTTGGTTACACTGAACCCAATACTATCCAAAATACTGAACGGGGACAACTCTTGGGGTTTCGTGAATATCGTGAACGTCCCAATTGGATTGTCCCAGTCTATACTGAACTCCATGTCGAGCATAAGGTCGTTGGAAAGGAAATGTCCAACGTTGGAGTTTCTTCCTCCGCTCCTGTCAGCCTTGAGTCTGAACGAGGTCTGTGCGAACACACCCGGCATGATGTAGCTTCCTGCAAAAAGGGATGTACCGTCTAGATACTTGGAAAGAAGGCTTATGTCGTTGCGGCCGGACACCCCTCCTGGAAGTACATCTATTATTATGTTCTGAAGGATCGACGACCTCAGCGAGAATATGTCAAGGCCAAGGGAATCCCTTATGATGCCTGAAAGCGAGTAGTTGCTGTTGGATTCTATGATGCCAAGCCTTGTGGCTGCATCGGTCGCCGCGGCTGCAAGGGATGCGACGGACGCCACGGACACACTTTGGTCGAACGTGCTCGAAGGAAGTATCGTCTGGCCCAAAAGCGCAATGATATCGGTTTCCGACATGCTTGGTGTGCTTGTGAATCGTGGCGATATGTTGTCAAGCGTGGCGTTCTGGAGTATGAGGTTTATCTCTATTCTGTTGCCTGATGAGTCGTAGTCCTTGAGCCTTGCGACAAGATCCAGTTGGAACGAAATCCCATCTATGCTTGAGCCGAACTTCCTTGGAGTCAGGTCCAGCGTTCCTTCCGATATGTAGAAATCGTTCTGGAAATAGTAGACCTGCCCAGTCTTGAAGGAGAACGAGCCGCTTGTCTCTATCCTGAGTGGATCGACCTGATACACGACCCTTACAGTCTCGCCTTCGTTGAGGGTGAAGTTCATGAATGCGTTGTCCTTTTCAGGGTAGCAGAACTCGACGTCCCTTCCGGTTGTGAGCGTTATGTCCATATTGATCGGATCTGTGAGGAAGTATATCCAACGGGGCTTTTCGTCTATCTTGAAGTCCACCAGCATGTTGGAGGCTGTGACTACGCTGTTGAGGTACGCCACTCCGTTCCTGAGTCCGTAGTCCACATGTCCTACGGAGTCTCCTCTGACCTCTATTTCGCTTCCATCCAAGAGAAGAGGCATCCACAGGTCTATTGGGGTCTCGACCTCCATGGAGACCTCCATGTTTCCAAAGTTGAGGTTCTGGACATCCATTGAGACCGATACTAGTCCGTTGAGGAACCTTCCATCCAGACTGCTGTAGCCTGTATACGGAGTCTGCGGTATCGTCACGCTGTGGTCTTGAAGCGCTATGGCTATGTTGTTCACGACAAGCGACTGCTGCGGAAGGTAGACCATCCACATTTCGAATCGCTGGCAGTAGAGCATTCCGTAGAACCTTGGATCCTCCACAGGGCCTTTCACAAGGACATCTCCTGTGATGTCACCTTTTGTGAACCCTAGGAGCATCATGTCCGTGAACTGTTCTATGAGGGGAAGTGGGAAGTATAGGTTGCTTACCATCAGGTCAAGCTCCTTTCCTATGTACCCCTTTGCATCAAGTCCAAACAGGAAGCTCTTGTCTATATGCAGGTCAATGTAGGAGGTTTCCAAATCGAACGTTCCGTGCATCAGCTTTCCTTCCATTGCAACCGTTCCATCGCTGTAGAGTATGTCAACCTCCGTGTCAGGGATTCCAAAACCGTCTTCAAGGTGGAAGTCCTTGAGTCCGAGCGTAAAGCTTATGTCCGACTCCAATCCTGCGATTGCGGAAAGAAGGCTTGAAGCCAATGTCTCCAATCTTCCCGTGAGCGTTATGGTGCCGCTTTGCGTTGCGGCATCGGATGCCCTCTTTGTGACGGTGTTCCTGAATGAGAACGAGAACTCCATCGACATTTCATTGAAGTCAAGCGAGAGTCCTACGTCGTTGAGTTCAAGGCTTCCGATCCTTCCCTTTGAATCGTAGAACCCAAGCCTTCCACCTCTGTACTGTGAGTTGAATGAGAAGCCGTTTTCATCTCCGTCTTCCCATTGCACGGATCCATAGGAGTGGAATCCATATCCCTTGCTTCCCAGTACAGTCATCTCTATGTCCGCAAGGGATGACAGGCGTGCATCCAGATAGTAGTCTCCATTCACGATGGTGCCTTTTGCATAGGTTCCACTTGCAGAATCGGAGATGTCTATGAACGCCTCGATTCTGCTTGGGTCAAGTGAAACTAGGTCCAAAAGGCTGCTGTACGAAACCTGGAGGCTTCCTTCGAATGCCGTCCTCTCCCCGCTTTGCCTCACGAATACATCATGTATCTCCAGTCTGGAGCTGGAGATGTCCGAATCGAATCCAAACTCGAGGATGTCAGATACCTTTACTGCAAGTTCGTCCAAGGCGGCTTCCAACTCTCCTGAAAGTACGTTGTAGGATGCATCGAACCCCATATCCACCGAAACGGAAAGGGAGTCCGATGCTTTGACTGAAAGCCCTTTGACCGTACCTGTCGCCGACACTAGGTTCTGCGACGAAAAACCTGCATTCAGGTTCAACTCATCGCTTCTGACCTGGATTTCAAGCGGAGATTTGACGACAGTGACGGAAAAAGGTAGCTCCTTGTTGGTGAACAGCGTTGACTCAAGCACAGCCGATGCTGTTATGACGCTCGAATCCTGCCAATCCAGCGTTCCATGTATCGACGAATCCTTTGCCAAAGGGGATGTGAGGACGAAGCTGTACAGCAATGTGTCCTCTATTGAGTTGAAGTCAAGCCGTGCAAGCTCGCTTCCATCGTTGGCATCCTGAAGCGACAGGATGCCGTCTGGAATGAGCTGCATGTAGTCTATGGTTCCGCTGTACGAAAGCCTGAAGCCTCCGGTGGACACAGCAAGGGTTCCAACGCTCAAGAGAGTATCGTCAAGCGACGCTTCGAAGGAGACTGCACCGCTGTAAAGGCTGTCGTCTATGTTCAGGTCGTGGACGGCGATGTTCGTTGAGAACCTTCCGTTGGATATCAGTTCTCCAAAGGAGCTTTCCTCCATTGTCCTAGCGATCTGTGGAGATACAAGCCTTGAAGCGACCCCTCCATCCAAACCCAAGGAGAATACTATGGATCCATCGAAACTGGTTTCCCTTCCTATGAAATCCTGCGAGACAAGGAGGTTTTCGAAGACCACGCTGTATGAGTACGGATCAAGGTCTTCCAGATACAGCCTTGCTTCAACCTGGTCGTCTGCGAACGAAATCCTTGCCGTCCCTTCCAGATCATCGGCTGCCTTGAAGGAAAGCTCCATTTCGCTTCCTGCCATGTAGTCGAACGAAAGGTACGCTTCGCCGGGGATGGATGCTATGTGCATGTTGGAAAGCGTTGCGGATACGTTGGATATGCCGTCGTCAAATGAAAGGGAGACAGTTGAATCTGCATTTGACGAGAACTCCCCCATATAGATGTTCGTACTCGTACCTTGGATGCGCGACTTGAACCTTATATCCAATTTTCTGTCCTGAAGCGATACGTCCATATCAAGGTTCTGCATCAGTGCATTCTGTATTGTGTAGCCTTCAAGTCCCTTTGCAGAGACCTTCGACATCCTCATGTTCCCAAGTGCGCTCGTCTTCATGAGGTCTTCAAAATCCAACGCAGCGTCAAGATTGATTCCAAAATCGTTTACATCGACGAAATAGTCCTCCAGTTGGACCTCGATGCCGTTTGCAGCAAGGTCAAGGTCTACGTTCATGCCCTTCCCTATTCCAGAGACCGATGTTCCATGAAGGATGACGGAAAGGTTGTTCTTCGAGGAGGATATGGATGCCTCGGATATAGACCCCAGAACCGCTATTGATTCGTTCTGCACTCCGTTCCCTCCAAGGTCAACGTTGAAAGTCGAGCCTTCAAGGACTGCATCGTACCCTGTATATGAAGCCTGTAGGGTCTGTACGAAGAAGGCTATGCCGGTGTTCGTCTCGTTCATGCCTGCCATTGCGGAGATTCCGTATGCATTCAGGCCGTAGTCCTCCATTGCTGCACTTGCTATTGAGGCCGTCACGGTAAGGCTTGGATCGACCGACAGTCGTATGTCATCCACCTCTACAGGTCCAGCCTGGGGTATGTCTGCAAAGACGTATGGTATGTTTACATCTGCATCCCTGAACGAAAGGTCCCTTCCAAACGATGCCGATGCGTTTATGCCGTCGATCGTCGTTTGTATTCCTTGGTAGTCCACCGCAACCGAGGCGTTCACGACGTTGACTGAAAAGGAGAAGTCAAGTTTGGAAGCTTGGCTCTCTTCGTTCGTTTGGTCTGTTTTGTCGTTGGACGTCGAACCTGTACCGGAGGCCTGCATCATGGGGGAAAGCACAGAGGAATCGGCCTTGAGGTTGTAGACTGCAACGTCGAAGTGGGCGCTTTCAAGTCCAAGTGCGGCTTTGACGACCTTCCAGATGCTTGATGAGACCTCTATCCTGTCTGCGTGCGCCAAGGTGCCATGTGATGAAGAGACGACCACATCCCTCAGCACGATGGATTTCATGAGGGTTCCGTCAATCGTGTCCACGTCCATCGTGAGGCCCACCTGTCCAAAGTCAAGCATGTCGTAGAGTCCTGCCTGGACCTTGTCGTAGCATATGGTTGCAACATGGAAGAAACCCACTACAAAAAGCACGATGAGGCAAAGCACTATAGAGACTATTACCGATGAGGCCGTCATGCGAAACTTCATTCATATAGATTATAGCGATTAGACGGCCAACGCTCAATTGAAATAGTATGTGTTTTGCGTGTATATTGACTGCATTATGGCAGAGATTCTAAAGAACTTCTGGGTCCTTGAAGGACTCGATGGTGCAGGGACGACGACACAGCTTAGAAACCTTGAGGCATACCTCTCCCAAAAGGGCGTGAAGGTGCATTGCACGGCGGAGCCCACTATCCATGAGACAGGCCGATTCCTCAGAAGGGTCCTAAGCGGCGAGGTCAAGGTCCCTCAGTCCACAGTGGCGTATCTTTTTGCCGCGGACAGGGACGATCATGTAAACAATCCTGAGTATGGAATCCTCTCCCATATAGCACAGGGTGAGATTGTCGTCTCCGACCGCTACAAGTTCTCCTCCCTTGCATATCAGAGCATAGGATTCGATTTCCAACGTGTAGACGGGCTCAATTCAGCCTTCCCCTACCCTGAGGTCGTCATATTCATAGACACTCCGCTTCAATCATGCATAGACCGCATTGACTCAAGGGGGCAGGCCAAGGAGATATACGAGAAGCTTGAGTATCAGAGACAGGTGCTTGCGAACTACGAAAGGATATTCTCCAGCCTCCCTTCTGGGTGCAGATTGCTTCGCATAGACGGTTCCAGGACCAGGGAGGATATATTCTCCGACATAGTGCGGGAACTTGGCATTTGAGCTTTTGTTTCTTTTTTGTTGCCGTTTGTTGCATTTTTTAGTTGCGTTCCTCCCAAATTGTGGTAGCATTATTCTGATAATCCTCACATAAAGGAAAAGGGGGGGACTTTCGAAGTTCCTCAGGGACACAACAGTGCAGAAAGTGCAAAGCAAGTGTGCAATAGAACTCAAAGGCATAACCAAAACCTTTGGTAAGGTCGTGGCCAACGATGACATCAACCTGTCCATAAACAGGGGTGAGATACTGTGTCTGCTTGGTGAGAACGGCAGCGGAAAGACTACGCTCATGAACATGCTTTCCGGCATCTATCAGCCCGATGGTGGAGAGATATTCAAGGACGGCGAACCTGTGGCCATAAGGTCACCAAGGGATGCATTCGACCTTGGAATTGGAATGATCCATCAGCATTACCATTTGGTCGATGTCTTTACGGCGGCCCAGAACATAATTCTTGGTCTTGACGACGGGAAGATGGACCTTGGAGCCGTAAACGAGAAGGTCAAGGAGATATGCGACCGCTACGGATTCGACATAGACCCAAAGAAGAAGGTCTATGACATGTCCGTCTCGCAGAAGCAGACCGTGGAGATCGTAAAGGTCCTCTACAGAGGTGCTGAGATCCTTATCCTGGATGAGCCGACGGCTGTCCTTACCCCTCAGGAGACCGACAAGCTCTTTGCGGTGCTCAGGAACATGAAGGCTGACAACAAGGCCATAGTCCTTATCACCCACAAGCTTGCAGAGGTCCTTGACGTATCGGACAAGGTCGCGATCCTCCGCAAGGGCAAGTACATTGGAACCGTCGATACGAAGACCGCTACGGCACAGTCCCTCACGGACATGATGGTTGGTAGGTCTGTAAAGCTCAACATAGACCGCCCATTGTATTCGAATCCAAAGGACAAGCTTGTCATAGAGAACCTCACCGTAGTCGATGGCGAGGGCATCAAGAAGCTTGACAGTGTCACCTTCACGGCAAAATCCGGAGAAATCCTTGGCGTTGCAGGAATTGCAGGTTCAGGACAGAAAGAGCTTCTTGAATCGATATCGGGTCTCTACCCCATCATGGAAGGTTCCATACTCTTCAATGGAGATGATGGCTCCCAGATAGAGCTTGTTGGAAAGACCCCTATGCAGATACGCAACATTGGCGTTGGTATGGGTTTCGTCCCGGAGGACAGACTTGGAATGGGTCTTGTAGGTTCAATGGGAATGACCAACAACATGATGCTTCGCTCATGGAGGCAGGGAAAGAGCATATTCTTCAACAAGAAGGATCCTCAGGCCCTTGCCGACAAGGTATGGGAAGAACTTGAGGTTGTAACACCTTCCACCGAATTCCCTGTCCGCAGGATGTCTGGAGGAAACATCCAGAAGGTCCTCGTTGGTAGAGAGATAGCTTCCAAGCCTCCTGTGCTCCTTACAGCCTATGCTGTCAGAGGTCTTGACATAAACACTTCCTATGCAATCTACAACTTGTTGACGGAGCAGAAGATGAGCGGTGCGGCAGTCCTCTACATTGGCGAGGAGCTGGACGTCCTTCTTGAGCTGTGCGACAGGATCCTTGTCCTCTGCGGAGGAAAGGTCAGTGGAATCGTGGATGCGAGGAACACAACTAAGGAAGAGATAGGTTTCATGATGACCACCGTTGGTGGAAAGGGAGGCAAAGAATGACAAACGAGTCAAAGACACCTCTTATTAGACTTGCAAAACGCGATGCAATGGATCCAAAGAAGGTCTGGGCCATCAGAATCGGATCCATAGTGGTCGCCCTCATACTTGGAATGATTCCAATCCTCATGGCAGGGAAGAATCCGTTCCAATCCTACGGAATAATGATAAGCGGTGCGCTTTCCAAACCGGGCTACATTCGCCAGACGGTCAAGAAGGCCATTCCCCTACTTGGCTGTGCATTGGCTATAGCCCCTTGTTTCAAGATGAAGTTCTGGAACATTGGAGCTGAAGGTCAGATCACGATGGGAGCCATATTCGCATCGTTCATCTCCATCAACCTTGCATCCCACATCCAGTCAAGATTCGTGGTTCTGGTGCTTATGATGCTGGCCGGTGCTCTTGGTGGTGCGATCTGGGCTTTCATCCCCGGTTTCTTCAAGGCCAAGTACAATACGAACGAAACGCTCTTCACCCTTATGATGAACTATATAGCCATTGGCATCGTCCGTTGGCTTCAGGGTGGGCCATGGGAAGGAAGACCTGGAACGCAGATCATACCAATGTTCCCTGACAACGCAAGGCTTCCAAACGTCTTTGGCGTCTACTGCGGTTGGATAATCGTCCTCGTCCTCGTAGTCCTTGTCCACATATACATGAACTACACGAAGCACGGCTACGAAGTGGCCGTCATTGGTGACTCCCTCAACACAGCGCGCTATGCAGGAATGAACGTTGGTTGGGTCATGATGAGGACCATGCTCCTTTCCGGTGCAATAAGCGGCATAGTTGGTTGGATGCTCGTCTCCGGTGCAAACGGAACGCTCAACAGCGACGTTGCAGGCGGTGTAGGATTCACATCCATAACGGTCGCATGGCTCAGTCAGCTCAACAGCTTTGCAATGATAATCATAGCTTCGATCCTTGCAATCATAGACAAGGGTTCCGCAACGCTTCAGACGAAGCTCTCCGTTCCTGCTTCGGTTGCGGAGATCGTATCTGGAATACTTCTCTTCTGTATGCTTGGATGTGAGTTCTTCATCAACTACAAGCTCATATTCAGAGGCAAGAAGGACAAGGAGGTGCAGGCATGAACGCTTTGGTGCTTCTTTTTGGTGCAGCCGGTGCATACGGCACGGCGCTTATGTTTGGAACCCTTGGTGAGATCCTCACCGAGAAGTCCGGTAACATGAACCTTGGTGTCGAGGGAATCATGTATATGGGCGGAATCTTTGGACTCATCGCCCCAAACCTCTACGAGCAGGCTGTTGGAGAAGGCAATGCAAATCCTTTTGTTGCAATACTTTTGGCAATAGTGGCTGCTTTTGCAGTCGGTGCTTTGGCAGGTGCCCTCTTCTCCTTCATAACGGTGACCCTCAGAGCCAACCAGAACGTCACAGGTCTTGCAATGGCCACGTTTGGTACAGGTGTCGCAAAGTTCGCGGGTGAGCTCAGAAGGCTTCAGATTGGTGGTTACGTAACACTTTCCAACGACCTCAAGTTCGCATTCGACAACAAGTTCATGCCTGACTTTCTGAAGAACATACCTATTGTGGGTAGGATAGTCTTCAACCAGTCAGAGTTCTTCTATATGGGCATTATCCTTGCAGTTGCAATGTATCTCTTCCTTACGAAGACGAAGACGGGTCTCTATCTAAGAGCCGTTGGAGAATCCCCTGTCACTGCCGATGCCGCCGGCATCAACATCACCAAGTACAAGTACATTGCAACGATGGTGGGCGGTGGAATATCGGCCCTTGGCGGTATGGTCTATACGATGACGACTGCCGGATGCGTATGGATCGAAGCTTCCCTTTCAGGAACGGGCTGGCTTGCCGTTGCGCTTGTAATCTTCTGTACATGGAGGCCTCTCAATGCAATCTGGAGTTCCATCCTGTTCGGAGCCCTCATGATAATGTATCTGAGGATAATCGTTCCGTTCTTCCCAACGGAGCTGTACAAGATACTCCCATATGTCGTTACGATCATAGTGCTTGTCATCACAAGCATGAGGAACATAAAGGACAAGCAGCCACCTGCATCCCTTGGAGTAAACTACTTCAGAGAGGAAAGATAGAGGTTTCATTCGCCTTGTTTGGACGGCCTGTTTATGCAGGCCGTCTTTTTTATTGCAACAAACGGCAACAAAAATGTGTTTTTTTCTTGCGAACTTGTGAAACTGTGCTAAACTCTAAGAGTGGACTTTCCACACAGTCTAAGGAATTAGGGGCCGCTACCCTAACAAAAAAAGGAGAAAAATAAGTATGAAGAAAACTATCGTTGCAATCCTCATCGTTCTTCTCGCCATGACAGCTGTCTTCGCAAACGGTGCTGAAGAGAAGCAGGCAGAGAACAAGGCAACAAAGATTGGTTTCGTCGTCATCAACGATGAGTCGGACCAGGGCTACACATGGAACTTCATGAACGGCATGGAGAAGGCTCTTGAGCAGCTCAAGGCAGAAGGCTACAACATTGAGCTTCTTGTCAAGAGGAACACGACCGAGTCCGCACTTGCACGCGACAACAACGAAGAGCTTGCTGCAGAGGGCTGCGAGATAATCTTCAACAACAGCTACGGATTCGAGCCATTCATGCTTGAGGCTGCAAAGGATTATCCAGATGTCAAGTTCGTTGGAATGACGAACTGCGGTTCTCAGCAGGACAACAACCCAAACACATACAATGCATTCGCAGCCATCTACGAAGGCCGCTATCTTGCCGGTATTGCAGCAGGTATGAAGCTCCAGCAGATGATCGACGAAGGCAGAATCAAGGCTGAGGAAGCCGTGATCGGCTACGTTGGTGCATACTCCTTCGCAGAGGTCATCTCCGGTATGTCCGGCTACTACCTTGGTGTCAAGAGCGTATGTCCAAGTGCAACGATGAAGGTCTACTTCGTTGGAACATGGGGCGATGCAACCCTTGAGGAAGCTGCTGCAAACGCACTCATCGATGCAGACTGCGTCATGATTTCACAGCACTCCGATACGACATCCCCAGCACTCGCAGCCCAGAAGGCAGGTGTCTTCCACACAGGTTACAACACAGACATGACCCACGTTGCTCCAAACGCTTCCCTCCTCTCCTGCAGAATCGACTGGTCTCGCTATTTCTACACATTCATCAAGAACCACATCGATGGTGTCGAGAATGCAAGCGACTGGACAGGTACTGTTGCTGAAGGTGACGTCGTCATTACAGAGCTCAACACAGCAATCGCAGCTCCTGGCACACAGGAAGCCCTCGATGCAGCAACTGCAGCTTTCAAGGCTGGAACCCTCCATGTCTTTGATATCTCCAAGTTCACAGTCAACGGCGGTGCAACCCTTGATCACGCATTCGCAGTCGATACGGACGGAGACTTCACGGCTGATTCCTGCGAAGCAGTATGGGACGGCGTATTCCACGAATCCTATCCGGAATTCCAGAGTGCTCCATACCTCACAGCAGTCATCGACGGAATCACATGGCTCAACGCTGCATATTGATTGCAATTTGAACCGTGTTCACCGGGCTCCCCTTTTGGGGAGCTCTTCTCTTTTATATCCCTTACTACACGCACTGCACCCATTAAGCTCACTACCCCTACTACTCCCACTACTACGGTTTAATGTTGAAAGATTAAAGCGCATTAGTGGGTAGTGCGCTTTGCGGGTTTAGTGAGCGTAGTGAGCTTAGTAACAGTAGTGAGTGTAATAAGTTAAAAAAACCGTGCACGGAAACATGCACGGTCAAAAACGAAGTTGCTCTGCAATTACAGAACTATGTTACGAAAGGGCTTTTCTTGTAAGCTCGAAGACCTGGGAAGGTGTGAGGTCGTTGTTCGTCTTGACCTCCCTTATAAGTCCCTTTGCCTTGTAGTAGTTGATAAGGGGCTCGGTCTGCTGGGTGTAGACATCAAGGCGGTGCTTGATTGCCTCTTCCTTGTCGTCCTCTCTCTGAATGAGTTCTTCGCCTGTCTCATCGTCCTTGCCTTCCACTTTTGGAGGGTTGAATACTATGTGGTAGATTCTACCTGTGGATGGACACATCCTGCGTCCTGAGAGCCTTTCGACGACTTCCTCTGAGGAGATCTGGAAATCCACTACAGCATCGAGGTCGACCATCTCCGCAAGGGCATCGGCCTGTGGGATTGTGCGTGGAAAGCCGTCAAGGATGAAGCCCTTCTCACAATCGGGCTCAGCCAGTCTGTTGCGGACCATTTCAATCGTGATGCTGTCTGGAACCAAACCGCCTGATGCAAGGATGGATTTGACCTTGAGTCCAAGCTCGGTTTCGTTCTTTATGTTGCTGCGGAAAAGGTCACCTGTAGAAATGTGTGGGATTCCATAGTAATCCTTGGCTGCAGCGGCTACGGTTCCCTTCCCTGCTCCGGGAGGGCCTAAAAAAACCATTTTCATTGGAAGCCTCCTAACACTACAGGTAGAGCAACCTGCAGATGGCTTCATACTAGCAGAAAAACCGTGTTGTGTAAATTCAAGTGCTGCTATATTATTTAGCAAAAATAGCTCGGAGGGCGCATAATGAACGCAAAGGAAGGCAGGAAGGTCATACTCCACGCAACGGATTTGGACGGTTTCCTAAAGGATGACGACAAAGCAAAGATAGAGCATGTGAGAAAGCTCTACGAGAAGTCGCTTGACGCTTGTGCTAGGATCGAGTCCGAGGACACTGTCCAGAACAAAGCCAAGGCCGAGGATGATTTGGTGAAGTCATCTGCGGAGATTGGTGCTTACCTTGAGGAGGTGGTTTCTCAGGAGCCTTCCATACATGTCTACTGCTTCGAATCCCCTCAGGAGCAGCATGGTGCGGCGAGCCGTCTCATTGCAAAGCTTAGAGACCCCAACACCGATCATGAGGAGTTCCTGTACTACATCCAAAGGGCATACGAACTTCTTTTCGCCCATGTGTTCGCCGACACCGCTCTTCCAAAGAAGAGATCCATAATCACAAAGACCCCTGTCGTGAACCCCTGCAGGAACTATGCAGTCCATAGGATACCTGATGTCGACAGCCTCACAAGCAACGCAGTCATGTGCGTCATGCTAAGGGGTGCGCTCCTTCCAAGCATGATCATAAGCAAGGAGATACAGGACTACTCCTCCAACGATTTCGTGACTCCGTTCGCACTCTTCAAGATAAAGAGGGACGATACGAAGAAGGAACGGAACATGGACTATGTCCTTGACCTTGACAGGTCTTTCTTCGACCTCAAGGAACTTGATGGAAAGGATCTCATCTTTGCGGATCCCATGAACGCCACAGGCGGCTCCTTGGTTACAATCGTAAAATACCTCAAGGACAACGGGGTCAAGCCAAAGAGCGTCAAGTTCATAAACGTTATATCCGCACTCAAGGGCTCCCTTAGAATCGTAAGGGCCATAGAGGGCTGCGAGGTCTATACCTTGTGGATGGATCCAATCCTCAACGATGCAGCGTATATCCTTCCAGGCCTTGGAGATGCAGGCGACCGCCTGAATGGAATGGACCTTCCGGGAAATCCTAGGAACATGATTCAGCTCATAGCCGACTACGGTGCGAACATAACGAACCTATACAGGGCTCAGGTCAAGAAAATTGAAGAGACTGTCCTTGGCTGAAAGAACAAAATCCCTTGCATTGGCATTGATCGTTGCAGTCGTGGCGTTCCTGTTGTGTGGGTGTGCGACGGCTGCATCCAATGGCGATGACCAAGTCGTCAAGGCTGCGGTTGAACTTGCAGAGGAATACCGCAGTCGTGGGCGTCTGGAAGAAGCCATCGATGTCTATGACAGGGCCCTCAATCAGATCTACGATTACAGACTTCTCTACAACAAGGCTTTGCTTACTGCGTACAGCGGGGATTATGAACATGCGGCTCTGCTGTGTCAGGAAGGGTTTGAGAACTTCCCTCATGTCCTTGCGTTCAAGAAGGCACAGGCTAAGTACTATATTGAGCTTGAAAGACTAAACGATGCCGCATCGTCATATCTTGAAGTCCTTGAACTAGACCCATATGTCACTGCCACACGAAAAGAGCTGATTTCCCTCTATACGACGATGCAGGAACAGGAAAAGGCTGTCGAGCAGGCAACGATACTATGGAACCAAGGCTACCGGACTTCAGAGGTTCTTGGTCTCATGAAGTCCCCTTTGAATTCTCCAAATACAGACTCCTCGAATACGGATTCTTCAAAGGAAGACTAATCCGAACACAGCTCCAAGTCCAATCCATACGATAGGATGGATCTTCTTGAATTTGTACATTGCAACGAGCATTATGATGCAGGCCACGCAAGGCAAAGCCATGAGTCCGTTCGCTCCCACAAATGTCAGACGCGCCACTTCGTATAGTGCATACGAAATGAGTCCAATCACAGCAGGTCTAAGGTACGAGAAGCTTGTCTTCACCAAAGGGTTTTCATGGAACTTCAACAAAAGCCTTGCTATGACAAGTATTATCAAGACAGATGGGGCAATAAGTCCAATCGTTGAGCTGAGAGCACCAAATATTCCGCTTGTTTCATAGCCAACGTATGTCGCCATGTTCACACCCATTGGACCTGGGGTGGATTCGGAGACGGCGATCATGTCTGCAAGCTCACTTGTGGTGAACCAACCTGTTCTGGCGCTCATGTCCATGAGAAAGGGAATGGTGGCCATTCCACCACCAACGGCGAAAAGCCCAACTTTGAAGAACTCCCAGAAAAGGCTGAGGTAAATCACCGACGCTCCCCCTTCCCTTTTCCAAAGGCGAACACAGAAAGTCCAATGGCTATTCCTCCAATGACTATGAAGACAGGCGAGATTCCAAGAAATACCTGAAGTAGGAACGAAACCACGGCGACGACAGCCGTTGGAATGCTTGTGACGGCCTTTCTTGCAAGCCTCAGCACTGCGGAAAGCATAAGTGCGCACACGGCAACCCGTATACCGGAGAAAGCCTTCATCACATACACGTTGTCCTTGAACATCTTCAAGACCGATGCCATTGCGACTATTATCACGAAGGATGGGAACACGACTCCCAGCGTCGCCACTATGCCTCCAACTGTACCCCGTGTCTTGTAGCCTATGAATGTCGCCGTGTTGACGGCGATGACTCCGGGAGTGCACTGACCAACGGCGAAATAGTCTATCATTTCATCTTCCGTGGCCCATTGGTGGTTCTCTATGCATTCCTTTTCAAGCATAGGAAGCATGGCCACCCCACCTCCGAATGTGAGCACCCCTATGCGGGCAAACGCCGTGAAAAGCTCCCAAAGCGATGGTTTTGGCTGAGACCCTGTCGAGTCGTTCATTTTGTGAACTTCTCCATTTCCTTGCGTACCAAGGAGTCGCACATTTCGTTGTACTTTATCCCCGCATGGCCCTTCACCCACACCCACTTTATGTCGAACACATTGGAAAGGGCGTCCAGCTCCTCCCATAGTTCCTTGTTCTTCACAGGATCCTTGGATGCGGTCCTCCATCCATTGCGCTTCCAGTTGTGGATCCATGTCGTTATGCCGTTCTTCACATACTGGCTGTCCGTGGATATGCAGACCTGCTTGGCTTCCAGTACCTGACACGTTTCAAGGGCCCTTATGACGGCCGTGAGCTCCATCTTGTTGTTCGTGGTCTGAGCATCGCCTCCGCTTGAATACGAAAGAAGGTTTCCATTGTCCAAAGCAACGAAGGCCCAGCCGCCTGGACCTGGGTTTCCAGAGCATCCGCCATCTGTGAAGATATCTATCTTTTCCATAGTGTGAAATCATATATCAATTGTTGCCATGTTATCAATCCAAACTTGACACAAGACAACGTCCAACCTATAGTCAATGGCGGTAACACTAATGTCCAAACAAGGGAAACCGGTTCAAGGCCGGTGCGGTCCCGCCACTGTATGGAGGTGTGCATCTGTAGTCAACCACTGGAGAGATCCGGGAAGGTTCAGATGAAGTCCTCCGAGCCAGGAGACCTCTTGGACATGTAGCCTATTGGCCTTGGGGCCGGGTCCACGGTGTATGGGCCCAGGGGTATGTACAAACCCCTATCATCTTATACTGGAGGGGTTTGTTATGAAAAAAATCCTAGCCATCCTACTTACGGCGCTTTGTCTTGTCGCACCAATCTTCGCACAGGCACAGCTTGAAGCATCTTCCACCAACGATGAGATCAGAATCGTCTCCCTTGCTCCAAACGTAACGGAGATAATCTATGCACTTGGAGCCGGTGACGAGCTTGTTGGAAGAACCGACTACTGCAACTATCCTGAACAGGCCTTGGATGTTGCAAGCATAGGAACCCTTTGGGAACCGAACCTTGAGCTCGTCGTATCCCTTGAACCAACGATTGCAATAGCATCGTCCATAGTCGACCCCAGCTTCATCGAAGGTCTCAACAATGCTGGAATCAAGGCCATCCAGATACTCAAGGAGGAAAGCCTTGACGGAACGTTCGAACTCATCCAGGAAGTCGGCGATGCAATTGGAAAGACAGAGGAAGCAAAGCAGGTCGTTTCCGACATGAAGAGCAGAATCGATGCTGTGACAGAGATTACATCCAAGATTCCTGAAGACCAGAAGAAGAGCGCTGTCTACATCATCTCATGGGGCGACTGGGGCGACTTCGCTGCAACAGGCGACACGTACCTTGAAGGCGTACTTGAAGCAGCTGGTGCCGTCAACGCAGCAAAGGACGCTACAAGCTGGTCCATAAGCAAGGAGCTTCTCATCTCACAGGATCCTGACGTAGTCCTCCTTCCACGCTATTCCTATTCCGATTCAGAGGCCGATATCCTTGCCTTCACAACGACTGAGCCATATTCCAAGCTTGGTGCAAGCGTCCTTGCCCACGTCTATGCAATAAACGGAGATGCAGCCGAAAGGCAGGGCATAAGAACAGCCGATACAATCGAAGAGATTGCAAAGCTTCTGTACCCTGAGCTCTTCTAAAAGAATCAGGTTTTTAGACCATGAAGAAGACTGCGCTTTGCACTGCCCTGCTCATTGTGCTGCTGGTTGCACTTGTCATCGTTGGTGTGTGCATTGGATCCGTTGGAATCCCGCTTTCCTCCGTAGTCGAAGCTATATTTGGAATTGGTCGCTCCAACGTATCGCAGAGCGCAGTCTATATAATCAGGAGCATACGGTTTCCACGTGTGATATGCGCCGCCCTTGCCGGAAGTGCATTGGCCATTGGTGGCCTTGTGTTCCAAAGCGTTTTCAGAAATCCCATGGCTGACTCCTACATTCTAGGTGTCTCATCCGGAGCATCCTGTATCATAGGATTCAATATGCTGCTCTCATTTGGAATGGGAAACACGTTTGCGGCTCTCATTGGTTCGATCTGCACTACGGCAATGCTGTTTGCAACGGCGAAGGGAGACCACAACAGGCTTCTTCTCAGTGGAATAGCTGTGAACTTCCTGCTGAGCGCCCTTACCACCCTTACGATATATCTTGGAAAAAGACAGCTTGACACTGTCCTATACTGGACAATGGGAAGCTTGAATGGATCGTCCTGGCCTAGGGCTGCAGTGCTTGCAGCTGTGGTCGTAGTCTCGTCTGTTGTGCTTATGGCAAAGGCATCGGTCTTGGATGTATTGCTTTTGGATGACAGTACGGCCATATCAAGCGGTTTGGATGCGAGGGGCGCCCGTATGCTGCTTTTGGCCATGGCATCGGTTTTGACAGCGGTCGTCGTGTCGTTCTGTGGAATCATTGGATTCGTTGGACTCATGTCGCCGCATTTCGCCCGCCTTATGGTTGGGGCAAAGCACAGACGACTCATTCCAGTCTCGATGCTCCTAGGCGCTGTGATACTCCTTCTTTCCGATATCCTTGCACGTTGCATCGCTGCTCCGTCAGAGCTTCCAATTGGAATCATAACGTCTATCCTTGGAGCGCCCGTGTTCCTTGTACTTCTAAGGAGGCGAAGAAATGGGTTCTGAACGTTTTTCAAACTCCCCCTTCCCTTCTGTAGAAACAATTGGCCTTTGTGGGGGCTATGGAGAGTCAAACGAGGGAAAGGAAGTCATAAGGGACATATCGGTTTGCTTGGAACCTGGAAGCTTCACCGCCGTCATTGGACCGAACGGGTCTGGAAAAAGCACTTTCCTAAAGCATCTCATAAAGGAGTTGAAGGCAAAGGAAGGTCGCATACTTCTATGTGGGAACGACATTTCCAATATGAAACAGCGTGATGTTGCAAAGCTCATAGCGTTCGAAGGTCAGAACTCCACCTGTAGCGGTGACTTCACCGTGGCTCAGGTCGTTGCACTGGGACGCTATGCCCATGGAGATGAGAATTCCAGTTCGAAGAAAGTGATGGATGCCTTGGAAAAGGTTGGAATAGTACATCTTGCAGACAAGAGCGTAACGAAGATTTCCGGTGGGGAGTTCCAACTTGCCATGATTGCACGTGCAATATGTCAGGACACCAGCATCATTGTCTTGGACGAGCCCATCAACAACTTGGATCCAAAGCATCAGCGGATGCTCATGGACCTTCTGGTTGGATTGTCCAAAGAAGGAAAGACCGTCGTCTGCGTTCTTCATGATATAAACGCTGCCATGAGGTACTGCACTCATTGTGCAATCGTAAAGGACGGAAGGCTCTTCGCCTATGGCAAGACCTATGATGTGATAACCACAGAGAATCTATGCAATGTCTATGGAATAGAGGCAAGGATGGTCGATGACCCTGCTTCAGGTTGCAGCATAGTGGTGTTTTGAAGTCTTTTACCAGCCTTCTTTTCAGTCAATCAGCCCTTTTCATGCCCCATTGCCTTGAGCATCTTGTTGTAGCCCAAGGATTCAACGGAGCTTTCGTCCAAACCTACGAGCGAAAGGATCTCCCTCAAAGCCCTGTCCTCTGCAACAAGGGCGTCGTCGTTGGACTCTTCAGAGCATATCTCCATTTCAAGGAACCAGCCAAGGTACTTCACTTCAAGGAGCTCCGCGTGCACTTCGAATCCGTTGTGCATCAATGTGCAGTGCCACCCCTTCTTCCACTTTACCCTACAGACCTTGTAGCCTGTTCCGTTTGCGAATTCCAGAATCCTGTCCCATTGGCTTCCAGGGGCTTCGAACTCGAACTCCTCATTGTTCTCCGTACCGCTTTCGCTTTTCGTCTTATGTGGTTTCGCCGTAAAGAGAACCCTGACTTTGCCATCGTTCAGTTCCTTTCTTGTTCTGAAGATAGGATCACCATCGTCCGAGGTCGACCAGTATATGTCGAATTTTGAGATGTTTCCATGATCCATGCATGAAGGCATGGAAAGGAGCTTTGATTTGACATTTTCGACCATGTTTTCGTCTACATGGGCTTTGATCTCGGTTTCAATCGACATGGGCTGCTCCTTTCAGGGAAATCTGTCTATATTCTGGTCAGTCCTTCCAAGGAAATATCATGTTGCGTATGCTACGAGGCCCAACCAATTCCCTTTCTTCATAGAGAAGGTCGTCCCAGTTGATGTCTTTCTTGGTGGATCCCGGATTGCTGGCCAGGAACTCATACTTCTTCATGAGAAGTCGTACAGTATCCATTCTTGAAAGTCCTATTCCAGTAAGTCCAGGAATCAATGAAGCCGTGAGTATGGTGAGGACTATGTCAATGATGGTTCTAAGTACAAGGAACAATGACGTGCCAAGGTTGTCCGCAAATATTCCAAAGCATTTCTTGAGCGTTGCCATTGGTGTGTCGGCTTCATAGTGGAAGCAAAGCGGGTAGTAGAACTGAAGTGCGAGGATCAGTGCAAGCATCACCCAGAACAGGAGCATTCCAAGGCAGAGGCCCAGCATGTTCTGCATTGAGAAGTAGAAAGGTATGACGAATACGAAGCAAAGGACGATGGCTATGCACAGTGCAAAATGAAGCAAGGCATGGGTCAGGTGGTCTTTGAACGCTTCTCTGAAGGCTCTGAATCCCAGCTTCTTGTAACGGCTGAAACCAAAGGTCACTCCGCTTATTCCAAGCGAATAGAAGCTTAGGTATAGGATTGCAGCGGCAAGGATGGCATACCCCCCTGCAACGGATGTCTCTCCAACATAGGAGGAAAGCACTACAAGACCCAACGCTACAAGGTAACCAAGGTTCATGACCACTATGGAGACGAGGTTGTCCCAGATATCGAAGAAACCCTTCTTTATAAGAAAGCCAATCATGGTGTAAATCTATACCCAAAATAGTAGTATTGCAATAGATTTCACTCGAAATCTATGTATACAGGTGCGTGGTCGGACCCCATGATGGCCGAGTCTATGCCTGCATCCTCCACTCTGTCCTTTGCAGTGGTTGATACAAGCCAATAGTCTATTCTCCATCCCGTGTTCCTTTCACGGGATTTGAACCTGTAGGACCACCAGCTGTAGGCGTCTCTGAGGTCTGGATGGAACATCCTGAAGGTGTCTGTGAAGCCGCTTTCGAGCAGCTTTGAGAAGCTTTCCCTCTCTTCTATTGTGAACCCTGCATTCCTTAGGTTCGTCTTTGGATTCTTTATGTCTATCTCTTTGTGTGCAACGTTCATGTCGCCGCATATTAGAACAGCCTTGTTTCTGGCAAGTTCTCCTACGTACTCTCTGAACCTTTCATCCCAGTCGAGTCTGAAGGGAAGCCTTGCAAGACCTTCCTGTGAGTTTGGGGTGTATACATCCACAACGTAGTGGTCTTCGAATTCAAGTGTGCACACCCTACCCTCGTCGTCGCTTCCAAATGTGACGGAGACCGGCTCCTTCTTTGAGAATACAGCTGTGCCGGAATACCCCTTCTTTGCTGCATAGTTGTAGTAGCTGTGGTAGCCTGCGGGCTCGAAGTCCAGCTGTCCTGCGCTGAGTTTTATCTCCTGAAGACAGAATACATCGGCATTCGTCCTTGAAAAGTAATCCATGAACCCCTTGTTCATTACAGCTCTGAGTCCGTTGACATTCCAGGAAACCAGTCTCATTTGAGTCCTCCGTCTGTTGCATTCTAGCGTTTTAGGTACGAAAAAGACCATAGTTAATCATAACTAAGGCTAGTAAACTTGACCCATTCGTCCTTACAGTGCTATAAATTACGCGTGCTTGGCACAGAAAGCAAAGAATCGGTTAAGGAAACGACTTTCAATGAGCGAAACCAAAAGAAAGAAACTCAAAGGCGAAACGAAAGACGCATATCTGGTCAGAGACCTCGACCCCCTTCATGTCTTCATGACGGGCATAATGGGGCCAAGGACTGACAACGAGGCGGTCTGCAAGGTTGAGATTCCAATGGATGGCATCTACAAGTGCCTTGAAACCCTCAATGCGTCCCAACCCGAGTTCAAGTATACGTTCTTCCATGTCGTCTGCGCTGCAATCTTCAGGACCGTGCAGGACAGAAAGATGTTGAACTATTTCATAAGGGATGGAAGATTCTACGAAAGGAAGAAGATATCCCTCGCCTGCATAGCAAAGAAACGCAAAGCCGACGGCGCAGAGGAAGGTCTTGTCATAATGCACTACGACAGGGATTCCCAGGACAGCCCCCTTCTTCAGATACACAACAAACTCTTCAAACAGGTATCCCTGATCAGAAACACTACAGCGAACAAGGACAGCACAAGTGTAGTCGTATCCAAGTTGGTGAATCTTCCCAAACCAATCTACAAATTCGTTGTATGGATGATAAACAGGTTGGACCGCAAGGGGAAACTGCCAAAGGAGCTGAGGGATGCAAGCCCCTATGAGGCTACATGCTTTGCATCGAACCTCGGAAGCATAAAGATGGATGCCGAGTACCACCACCTAATAAACTTTGGAACCAATTCGTTCTTCCTCATCGTTGGAGAGAAGACGAAGAAACCTGTGTTCCATGAGGATGGAAGCTTTGAGCTCAAGGAGTTCCTGCCTCTTTCCCTCACGATAGACGAAAGGATTGCAGATGGAGTCTATTTCGCGAACAGCATAAAGGTCCTCAAAGCATTCCTTATGGAACCTGAATACCTTCTCAGACCGGCGAATGAGGTGATAGACACCCTTAAGCTAAGGGAAGAGACTGGTGTCAATTGATTGGACCATCGGTTCAAGGATGAAGAAATGATTGAAAACATGAACAATTCAAAAAATGCTACAGTAAACGAAGAATTCAAGACCGCTCCATGGCTCAGGAGCTATGGTGAAGTCCCTTTCCACTTGGAATACCCTGATTTCTCGATAAGCGACGCTTTGTTCGAGTCAGCCCGCAGATATCCGAAGCAGGTTGCACTCACCTTCCAAGGACTGAATACGACATACGAAAAGCTCGTACCTCAGATACGAAAGGCCGCAAAGGCGTTCCATGCCATGGGTATAAGGGAAGGCGATGTAGTGACCGTTTGTATGCCAAACATACCTCAGACAGTCATAGCTCTCTATGCAATAAACAGCATTGGTGCAATCGCCAGCATGATACACCCTCTCTCCGCTGTACATGAGATTGCCTTCTATCTGAACGAAGCCCAGAGCAAAACGCTCATCTCCATTGACCAATTCTATTCCAAGATAAAGAAGGTCATGGGTCTTGTTGATCTGGACCATGTCATCATTGCAAGGGTCTCCGATGCCTTGGACTTCGTGAAGGGATCGGCCTACAAGATGCTCAAGGAACGCAAGTTCGAGAAATTCCAGGAGACGAAGCAGCTCATCACATGGAGGACGTTCATGAAGATGGCTGACAAGTGCGACTGCGACCCAGGGGTCAAGAAGACAGGAAAGGAGCTTGCAGTAATCCTGTTCTCTGGCGGCACCACTGGTGTGACCAAGGGGATTAAGCTCAGCAACCTCAACTTCAACGCCCTTGCAAAGCAGACCGGTACCATGTGCAACAAGCAGATACAGGGCAAGACGATGCTTGCGGCAATGCCAATGTTCCATGGCTTTGGCCTTGGTGTCTGCGTACACACAATGATGTTCTGGGGTGGACGCAGCGTTCTTGTTCCTCAAGTCAGCGTCAAAGGATACTCAAAGCTCCTCAAGACGGCCAAACCAAACTACATTGCAGGTGTCCCTACTCTATACGAGGGAATCACCCGCAATCAGGAGATGGACAACGTTGACCTTTCCTGTCTCATGGGTGTCTTCTCCGGTGGAGACTCCCTTTCCATAGAGCTCAAGAAGAAGCTTGACAAGTTCCTTGCAGACCATGGCGCGATGGTTCGTGTCCGCGAAGGCTACGGCACGACGGAGTGCGTCACCGCAAGCTGCCTCACTCCATACAACAAGGAAAAGGAAGGCTCGATTGGACTTCCCTACCCCGACACCTACTACATGATATGCAACCCAGGCACCACCGAGCAGGTTTCATATGGTCAGGATGGCGAGATATGCCTCAGGGGACCGTCCGTCATGATGGGATACATCAACCATGAAGAGGAGAACAAGTCAACTCTCAGACTTCACGAAGACGGCAATGTGTGGCTCCATACCGGAGACCTTGGTAAGATGGACGAGGAAGGTTTCATCTATTTCAAGCAGCGCATCAAACGCATGATCGTAACAAGCGGCTACAACGTCTACCCTTCACAGATTGAGAACATCATAGATGCAATGGATGAAGTGAACATGAGCTGTGTCATTGGAGTCCCTGATCCATACAAGATCCAAAAGGTCAAAGCTTTCGTCCAGCTTGCTCCTGGATTCGAGCCATCGGACGACCTCAAGCAGCGCATTCTCGCCCACTGCCGTGAACGAGTTGCAAAGTATGCAATGCCCTACGACATTGAGTTCCGCGAGCAGCTTCCAAAGACGCTGGTTGGCAAGATAGCCTACACAGTGCTTGAAAAGGAAGAAGCCCAGAAGCAGGCTACGAAATAAGACCCGTTTCCAAGACCGATTCCACTGAAAAAGGCCATGGATTGCATTCGTTCCATGGCCTTTGCTTTCATTTGGAGATGTCCGCACTGTTTCTCTACTTGTACAAGTCATCAAGTGTGAATTTTAAAAGCATACTACTCTGATATTCCTGCAAATGCTTTGAAAAACCACCAAGAGAGAACAATATGTATTTTGAAACCATGAAATTGGAAGGTAAGCTGCGGCTTCTTCTAACCAATGTTTCATAAACGAACCTATCGATTGGTTCATTCTTGAACTTGCACTCACCAATGACAATGGACTTCTCAAGAGGAGAAACTCCTACGACATCAATCTCCGCTGATTGGAACCGTTTCGTTCCATGGTCTTCGATCTGTTCAGAACCCCACCATGAACCTACTTTTGTAATGAGGCAATCAAAGAAGTCCTCTGCAGATTTTCTAAGTACGAACGTCCTGCACATATCCTCAAAGACGCGTCCCATGAAAGTGTGGATCTGCTTTTTCACTATCCTTTCATAGTAGATTGAACCGTTTCCCATTTCTATGAAAGGGAGGGCGTTTGGTATGAACGAATACCAGAAACGGAACATTTGGTCCTTGAGGACATACTGGGCTTTTCTTTTGTTGTTTTCCTCCAAGATGCAGGACTTTCTTTCAACCAAACCAACATTGATAAGGCGTTCAAGACAATACAGAACCGTTGGTTCCTTGATGTGCGTCTTCTCTGATATGCCCTTGACCGTAGTGGTTCCAAAAGCAATTTGCTCCAGTATGTTGTTTACGTTCGCAACATCCGAGAACTCCTGTACCAATAGGTTTCGTGTTTCATCATAGAGGTACCCTGTAGTATCAAAGAACTGGTCTACGATGTTTTGGTCCAAGCTGAGTCTGTCATCTATAAGCGAAAGATACTTTGCAACTCCACCTGTGATTCCATAGCATATGGCCTTTTCTTCATTGTTGTAATTTGGAAAGAACTGTGCAGATTCAAGATAGTTGAAAACCTCTATCCTCATCTGCATCGTCCTCCTTCCAAAAAGAGGACTCTTTTCGCTTAGGACCTTATCCTCCATGAAGCTCAGAGAGGAACCGCAGATTATGAACATGATGTTCTTCGAACTCCAAACGGTATCTATGTACTTTTGGAAAGTCGACATGATGCTTTCATCTGATTCAGCCCAATAAGGAAATTCATCAATCACAAGAACAAGCTTTTCGTCTGAAGAAAACCCTCCAATGAACGGCAGCAGAACATCCAGCGAATCGAATGAAACGTTCTTCATCTGAGGGGCAAGTACATCAACCACTTGCTTTGCAAGCAGAGCGGTGTTTCTTTCTGAGCCGACCTTTGTAGCAACGTAGTAGACAGACCGTTTACCTTCAAGGAACTTCGAAATGAGGGTTGATTTCCCAACTCTCCTTCTTCCGTAAACCACGGCCATTTGAAAACCCTCTGTATTGTAGACGGATTCAAGTCTATTGAGCTCTTTTTGTCTTCCTATGAATTTCGTCATATATGTATGATAACATCAATTCAATTTTAGTTCAAATGAATTTGAATCAAATCGACTTGAATCAAATTGAGTTGAATCAAATCACATTGAATCGAATTCAGGTGCTGAAAAGAAGCTCTCCATAGGTCGGGTACGGCCAATACGAGCTTGCAACCAAGGATTCGGCTTCATCTGCAATGGTTCTGAGTTCCTGCATGCAGGGAATGACCTTTGAAGCATACAACCTGCCCTTCTCCAAGTTCGTTTGCGAGACGGTAGCTTTAGCCATGGTGGATTCAAGTTCTCCCGTCTTCTCATACAAGGATGAAAGCAGACCGTTCAAACGGACAACGAACGCTTCGTCATGGGAGGTGTCGAGTGCAGGACAAAGCGCCTTCCTCTGCAACGTGCTTGAAGCATATGAGCCGCTATAGGACGACACAGCCGGTATGACCTGTGTCCTTACCATGTCGAGCATCGTCATGGCCTCTATGTTCACAGTCTTGTTATAGCTTTCAAGGACTATCTCCTTGCGGCTTTCAAGCTCTGACTTCGTGAAGATTCCATACTTTGAGAAAAGCTCAACGTTTACAGGATTGGAAAAGGCCGATACCGCATCAACGGTGGTCTGAAGATTCAACAGTCCACGTTTTTCAGCCTCTTTCCTCCATTCTAAGGAATAGTTGTTGCCGTTGAATACTATTCTTCTATGATCCCTGTAGGCACGTCCAACCAAGGAAGTGAGGGCCTCGTCAAGATTGCCTCCTCTTGATACCGTCGTTTCAAGTTCCGTGGCATATGTATCCAGAACCGATGCCAATGCGGTGTTGAGTACAATGTTCGGTCCTGCGGCGTTGAAGGACGATCCCAGCATGCGAAGCTCGAACTTGTTTCCTGTGAATGCAATTGGACTTGTACGGTTGCGGTCGGTGGCATCCCTTGGAAAGTCTGGAAGAACATGGACTCCAAGAACCATCTTGTTCTTGCCCCTTGCACTTGCAACGCTTCCATTTGCAATGCTTTCAAGGATATCCGTAAGTTCATCTCCAAGGAACATGCTCACGATTGCAGGAGGTGCTTCGTCCGCACCAAGCCTGTGGTCGTTGGATGCGCTTGCAACCGTCACCCTTACAAGGTCCTGATACCTGTCGATAGCCTCTATTAGCGCAGTCAGGAAAAGCAGGAATTGTGCGTTCTCGACCGGTGACTCTCCAGGCTCAAGAAGGTTCATTCCGTTGTCAGTGCACATGGACCAGTTGTTGTGTTTGCCTGAGCCGTTTATTCCCGCAAACGGCTTTTCGTGCAAAAGACACGCAAGGCCGTGCTTGTCCGCAATCTTTCGCATCTCCTCCATTACAAGCTGGTTCTGATCGACGGAAAGGTTCGTTGTTGTGAAAAGGCATGCAAGCTCATGCTGTGAAGGAGCCACCTCGTTGTGACGGGTCTTTGCCACTATCCCAAACTTCCATAGCTCTTCGTCCAATTCCTGCATGAATGCAAGGACCCTTGGCTTTATTGCACCAAAGTAGTGGTCGTCTAGCTCCTGTCCCTTTACTGGCTTTGCTCCAAGGATTGTGCGTCCGCAGAACCTAAGGTCCCTACGCTTAAGGAAAAGTTGTTTGTCTATAAGGAAATATTCCTGTTCAAGTCCTGTGGTTGGGCTTACCCTACGCGCTGCATCGTTGCCAAACAGTCTCAGAATCCTCAAAGCCTGGTCGTTGAGCCTTTCCATGGACCTTAGAAGAGGTGTCTTCTTGTCCAGCGTCTCTCCTGTAAACGAACAGAACGCCGTTGGAATGCAAAGGGTACCTTCCTTTATGAAAGCGAAGCTCGTTGGATCCCAAGCAGTGTAACCACGGGCTTCGAACGTTGCACGGAGTCCCCCTGAAGGGAAGGACGATGCATCAGGTTCTCCTGATACGAGCTCCTTTCCGCTGAACTCCATTATGGCACTTCCATCCTTTAGAGGTGAAAGGAAGCTGTTGTGCTTCTCCGCCGTGGCGCCAGTGAGAGGCTGAAACCAATGGGTGTAGTGCGTTGCACCGTTCTCGACAGCCCAGTCCTTCATTGCATTGGCCACTATGTTGGCTATGTTTATATCAAGGTCACGCCCTACCCTAATCGTAGCCTTGAGGGCTTCGTAGGTATCCTTAGGAAGATACCTTCTCATCATCTTGTCGTTGAAGACCTTGCATCCAAAAGTATCGGCAACAGATTCCATAAACGACCCTCCTCGGCGCACTTGGCGAATACCCACACGAACGTGTGGAATAAGGATAAATTATGGGATTTGTTCTAGCAAAACGTGGACTGATAGTCAATTGCAATGATGGATTTTTTTGCAAAATTAATACATTCGTGAATGCGCTAACACAATTGCAGGTACAAGTCCTGTAATCATCATATCATCACGAACGAATCGTCCTTGAATCCTGCATAGCCTATGCCTTCAGGTACAGGAGACGTTGTCTTGACCTCTATCCCAAGCGATGGGATTGATACGATGTAGTCACTGACCTTTTTGGCTTCGTGGATGTTCTTGCAACCAAGTATCCTTGCGGCCTCTATGCTCTGCGGATGGTCGAACATCGAAGTCGTAGGACCGCTTGCTATTATGTGTCCCTTCTCAATGAGGGCTATGTGCGAACACATGAACGATGCTTCGTCCTTGCTGTGAGTGACCATGATGACAGGCTTTCCGTATGAAGTGAGCAGTTGAAGCAGTTCTGGCTGTAGGCTCTCCTTCAGATTGGTATCAAGTGCGGAGAACGGCTCATCCAGAAGTATGAGCTCAGGACGGCTCACCAGCATCCTCGCAAGCGCTACACGCTGGGACTGTCCACCTGAAAGCTCGGCGGGCTTCTGGTTCTCAAGTCCTTGTAGACGCAGAAGTTCTATGATATTGGAATAGAGCTTCTCCCTCTCATCCCTGTCTTTGACTCCATGAAGACCGCACAGTATGTTCTTTTTGGCCGTCATGGTCTCGAACAATGCATAGCTTTGGAAAAGGTACCCTACCCTGCGTTCCTGGATCCTGAGGTTTATCCCCGCCTTGCTGTCGAAGAGAACCCTGTCTCCAAGGACTATGCAACCGCTGTCCGGATGCTCTATTCCAGCAATGCACTTCAGCGTGAGGCTCTTACCTGAACCGGATGCTCCAAGAAGACCTGTTATGAGGTCGTTCGTCTCGAAGCACGATTGGAGCTTGAATGAGCCGTAGTCCTTTGAAATATCGACATGAAGTCTTGTCTTGGAACTCATTTGCGTCTCCTCTTCTGTTCGAGCAGGTTAACCGTAAGAAGGACGACGGCGGATATGACGAGGTTTATCATGACCCATATGAAGGCTTCACTGTCGTTGCCTGTACGCCACAGCTGATAGACCGTTGTGGAGATTGTCGCAGTGCGCTTTGGCGTGTAGCCAACAAGCATGCTCGTGGCACCATACTCGCCAAGTGCACGGGCGAAGGCCAGAACGGCCCCTGCCATTATCCCCTGTCTGCAGTGCGGCATGGTCACATGCCAGAATATGTACGAATTGCTGAGTCCAAGCGTGCGCCCGGCATCCCTAAGGTCTTGGTTGAATGCCTCGAATGCACCGCGGGCCGTTCGGTACATTAGGGGGAATGACACGACGGAGGCCGTGACTATGCCTCCGTACCATGTCATGACGAACTTTATACCCATCTTGCCAAGCAGGATCCCCAAAGGTCTCTTGACTCCAAACAGGAGCAGTAGGAAGTATCCTACCACAGTAGGAGGAAGGACCATAGGAAGCGTGAGGAATACATCCAGTATACCTTTGACGACCTTTGGAAGCCTGGATGCATAGTACGCAGCCGCAATCCCTGTGAAGAACACGATTACGGAAGCGAACAACGCTATTCTAAGCGAGTTGAAAAGTGGGTACAAGTCCATATCAAACCTATAGTGGAAGGCTTATTTCACCGGAGCGAAACCAACGCTCTGGAATATTGCCATGGCCTCGTCGCCCTTGAGGTAATCGAGGAAAGCCTGGGCCTTTTCAGCGTGGGCCGATGTCTTTATGACACATGCCGGATAGATGACCTGTCCGCACATCTTCGCTGTTGCTTCGTCTACGACCGTAAGACCTGCAGAGAATGCATCGGTGCAATAGATGACGCCGCAGTCAACGCTTGCTTCCTTGACCTGTGTTGTGACTTCCTTGACGTTTGAGCCGTATGTTATCTTTCCAGCAGCTGCAAGGGCGGCTTCGTCGAGATTGTAGTACTTGAGGATCTTCTGTGTATACTGTCCAACTGGAACATCGCTGTTTCCCATGCAAAGGAGAACGTCGCCGCTCTCAAGTGCCTTTGCAAGGGCATCGAAGCTGTCGATTCCCTTTGGATTGTCAGCTGGTACGACGAGGGTGACCTTGTTCTCAAGAAGGTCGCATCTTGAGCCCTGAAGCACGAAGTCGAGACCTTCCTTGTTGACGGATGGATCTGCTGTGATGTCAAGCTGGTTCACCTGCTTCTGACCTGCGGATATGAAGAGGTCGCATGTTGCGCCTTCCTGGATTTGGGTCTTGAGCGTTCCGGACGAATCGAAGTTGTAGACAATCTCGACATCAGGATTGGCGGCCTCGTAGAGGTCCTTGATCTTGTTCATCGTCTCTGTAAGGGATGCGGCGGCGAACACTGTGAGCTCGGTCTTTTCTGTTGCCTTGGCCTCGGCGGCTGCCTGTGCAAAGAGCGAACATGCGGTCAAAGCGACCAAAAGTACGACAAAGAACTTTTTCATTTTTCTACTCCTTTGATAAACTCCTAAAGAGGAATTTTCAAAACTATGCTTTGAAAGTTCCTCTAAAAGTTTTCATTTTATGACGTAGCCCTCATTCTCATGGGGCTTTCCATCCAACATCTTGAAGAGGTGGTCCAGAACTGGGACGAGGATCGCAAGGTTCTCCTCCACCGCCTTTGGACTTCCTGGAAGATTCACTATTATGGAACCCTTCCTTTGTGCGCATACTGCACGGGACAGCATGGCCGACGGTGTGTGCTTCAGACCTTCCATCCTCATTGCTTCGCATATTCCTGGAACCACCCTGTCGGCGACGGCCAAAGTAGCCTCCGGTGTTATGTCCCTTGGGGACAGGCCGGTTCCACCCAATGTGAGGACCAGACTTGGCTCTTTGTCGCAAAGCGAAACAAGGAGCTTTTCGAGTTCAGGTCTGTCATCGGCAAGAAGATGGCATTTCTCAACCCTATAGCCTGCATCTTCGAGCATTGAGACCGCCTTTTGCGAACTTAGGTCAACGGCTTCGCCTCTAAAGCATCTATCTGAAAGCGTTACAGTGTATATCTTCATGCTACATCCCCTTTCCAAACGAACAGTTTGGGAAACGACAGTCCTTGCAGTTTCGGCAGTATCCACCATGTCCAAGGCCTGCAAGGAAATCGGCTGTGATTGGGGTGTCCGTGAAAAGGTATGGGAGTATTAGGTCGAACACCGTGCGTCTTGAATACATGACGCATCCGGGAAGTCCTATGACAGGTGTTCCATCGTCAAGGTATGAGACAAGAAGCATTGCACCGGGAAGCACAGGCGCACCATAGGATACTATGTGTGCACCGCTGTTCTTTATTGCAAGAGGGGTCTTGTCGTCAGGGTCAACGCTCATTCCTCCCGTGCATATTATGAGCTGAGCTCCACCATCATGGGCCTCAAGTATTCTTTCAGTAATCATTATGTCATCGTCGCTGCACACTGCATGGTATGTCATGTGGCTTCCAAATTCAGCGATTTTGGATTCGATTACATCGGTAAAGGTGTCCTTTATGCGTCCATAGAACACTTCATTGCCTGTCGTTATGACGGCGACATTCTTCTCTATGTACGGGATTACATTGAAAAGAGGCTCGTTGCCGGCGGCATCTACGGCCTTGTCTATCTTGTCCTTCTTTATGACAAGCGGAATTATCCTGGTACCTGCAACGTGTTCACCCTCCTCCACGTTAAAGCCCGATGGCAGAGATGCGCACATCATCTCTCCAATCGAATTTAGACGGCGAAGAGCTGGGACATCGGCCTTGAGCATGCCTTTGCAAGTGGCGATGAGTTCTATCTTGCCCTCTTTGGGCTCGGTCGATGAGAGGTTCGCCCCTTTGCAGATGCGGCATAGGACTTGGGCTGCATCGTTTTCGTGGAGCATGCTTTCGTCGTTCTCCCACACATAGATGTTGTCCTTGCCAACACTTAGAAGCACCGGGATGTCCTTTTCCTCTATGACGTGGCCTTTTCTGAATACAGGACCTTTCTTCTCCCCTCTTATGATTTGTGTTATGTCATGACAGAGAACCTGCCCTACAGCATCCTGCGTCTTCATCAGTTTCATAGAAAAGCCCCCATTATGTTCAAGAAAAATCAATGGACGAGTTGTATTGTAAAACAATTCGCTCTGTGATGCAACAGCCTGCAACAAATGATAGAAGAGACTGCACGTGGTGTCCAAGGTTTCATGTCTCAGGCTCCGTCTTGCCTTTGCTTTTCACCTTCACTATAATCGCGCGATGGAGAATCGTGGAGGAATCCAGGATCCAGGAGAGTGGTCCATGAAACAAACCGCAGAAGACACCGTTAGACACGAAGCGATTACCGCAGAGAGCTTTGGAACAGGCAAGATAAGCAGCATACTCATACGTCTTACACCGCCTGTAATGATAGCCCAGCTCATCCAGGCAATGTACAACACAGTCGACAGCTTCTTCGTTGGCCGTTTTTCGGAGGATGGGCTTACGGCACTTTCCGTAATCTATCCGCTTCAGCTGCTCATAACGGCGTTGGCGGTAGGAACCGGAAGCGGAGTCAATACCCTCATGGCAAGGCTCTTCGCCCAACACGAAGAGGACAAAGCCAACCATACCGGAGGAATGGGAATCGTACTGGCCTTAATGATGTGGATAGTCCTTTCCATTCTAAGTCTGTTCTTCATAAGACCGTTCGTTGAAATCTCCACGAATTCACCACAAGCCATAGAATATGCAATGAGGTATGGACGAATCGTAATCATTGGAAGCCTTGGAATCTTCCTTGAAAGCATATTCACGAAGATACACCAAGCCAACGGCAACATGGTTCTCCCTACCATTGCACAGGTCTCCGGAGCTGTGACAAACATCATACTCGACCCACTCCTGATCTTTGGACTTGGCCCCTTCCCTGAACTTGGCATAGCTGGAGCAGCGATAGCCACCGTCATAGGCCAATTCGTAGCAGCCATCATCACTGGAGCCAAAGGGTTCAGAAAGCCACCTGTGCTGCACGGCTCGAAATGGTACATCAAAGGCATCTACCACTACGGCTTCCCATCCATACTCCTCCAATTCCTTTGGGTCGTGTACATCACAGCCCTCAACATGATACTGGCCGGCTTCACGGACGCAGCCATAACCGTGCTTGGACTCTACTACAAATTGCAGTCATTCTTCTTCATACCGATGTTTGCGTTGCAGACAAGCATAGTTCCGGTGCTGAGCTACAACTACACCCAGCAAAGCTACTCCAGGTGCCGTGAAATAATGAAGTTCTCGGCCATCGTCTCTGCAAGTCTCATGACCCTTGGAGTGTTCTGCTTCGAAGCCATTCCTGGTACCTTGATAGGACTCTTCTCTAGAAGCGACGAAGTCCTTTCCGTTGGCATACCTGCATTCAGGTTCATTGGACTCAGTTTCTATCCTGCAGTGCTATCCATGCTTTCCCCTACGTTCTTCCAAGCCATTGGCGCAAGCAGACAAAGCTCCATTCTGGCCATAACACGTCAGGTTTTCTGTCTCATCCCCATTTTCTGGCTGTTGTCCAAGATAGGCCTTGGCTATACATGGATCGCCTTTCCTGCATCTGAAATCATAACGGGAGCTATTGGTTGTGCCATGTACATAAAGGAAATCAGGGCTTGGAGCATCAAAAGCCTAGATAAGTGACATTCCAGCACTCTATTGCTATATTTGTACATAGTCATATAGACGAGGGAGGTCCAAATGGAAATTCCAAAAGCAGATGCAGAGCTTGCAAGACTCAAGGCTGTAATGCCTCGAGTGGTATTGGCGTCAGGTTCTCCAAACAGGCTTGAACTTCTAAGAAGCGCCGGCATACAGGTTACAGTGAGACCCCAGGACATAGACGAGGACGAACCAAGCGGTGAGCCAGGGCCTGCAGTGCTTTCCATAGCACGCAAGAAGCTTGAGCATTATATAAAGAGCGATGACTTCGAACCCAACAGCATTGCCCTATGCATGGACACTCTCGTCTACTTCGAAGGACGTTTTCTTGGAAAACCAAGGGACGAGAATGAGGCGTACTCTGAGTTATGTGCCTTTTCAGGAAAGAAGCAGGAAGTGTATTCCGGCTACTGCATCTATCATCCGTACAAGGGGATACTGGAAGGGTTCGATGTGTCATACGTTGTGTTCAAGGATTTGACGACTGACGATGCCAAGGCCTATATAGAAACCGGGGAATGGCGTGGTGCGGCCGGCGGATACCGTATCCAGAAGACGGGCTACAAGCTCATAGACTTCATAGAAGGTAGCTGGACGAATGTCATTGGCATGCCTGTGGAGGCCATAACGAAAGCATTGGAATAATGATTGATTCGAACCTGCAACAAGTGGAATAACGAGGAGGGCCTATGAAGGTGACGTTCTTTGGCGGTGCTGGAACAGTAACTGGAAGCTGTACGATGATAGAGCACAACGGACTTAGATTGCTTGTGGACTGCGGCCTTCCGCAGGGAAACGATGAAAAGCGTCTGGGAAGGAAGCTTCCCTTCAAGGCCTCCAGCATCGATGCCGTTCTGCTGAGCCACGCACACATAGACCATAGCGGACGATTGCCGCTTCTTGAGAGGAACGGCTTCAAGGGTCGTATATACAGCACCAAGGCAACAATGGAACTGTGCTCCATAATGCTTGAGGACAGTGCTCGCATACAGGAGGACGATGCCAAATGGAAAAGCCGAAAACTCCTCAGAGCCGGCAAGGAACCTGTAATGCCTTTGTATTCCGTTGAAGATGCACACAATGTCCTAAAACGTTTTGTTCCTATGGAATATGGACAGATTGTTGAGCTTTCGGACACCATTGGTTTTCGTTTCACAGATGCAGGCCACATGCTAGGCTCCTCTTCGATTGGGATATACTTCACGGAGAATCCAGCCGACGACCCGTCGAAGGATTTGAAATGCATGGTCTTCTCCGGAGACATTGGGAACCTGAACCAGCCAATCATCAAGGATCCGGAATACATACATCATGCCACTTTAGTTGCCATGGAATCCACATACGGAGACCGCAACCACGAGGGAACCTTGCCAAGTACGACGGAGCTTTCGCTTACGCTGCAGCGTATAATGGAGGAGACTGCTGCAAAGGGTGGCAAAGTAATCATTCCTGCGTTCTCAGTCGGAAGGTCCCAGGAGATACTTTATCTTCTAAGCGACATATACAGAAGGACGAAGAATCCAATGCCTGTCTACTTGGACAGTCCGCTTTCAGTCAAGGCTACATCCGTTTTCACACGCAACATCGACGGTTACTATGACGAAGAGGCGATGGCCTTGGTCCGCCAAGGCAAGAATCCTCTGATCATCCCTACCCTACATGCAATAACGTCTGTGGATGAGTCGAAGGCGCTGAACGGTTTAGACGAACCTTGTGTGATAATCTCTTCAAGCGGCATGTGCGAGGCCGGACGCATCCAGCACCACCTCAAGCACAACCTCTACGACAACCGCAACACCATCGTATTCACGGGATACCAAGCGGAAGGCACTTTGGGAAGAAAGATTCTATCAGGGGCAAAGCAGGTCTCGATACTTGGAGAGCGCATCGCCGTGCGGGCCCGCATAGAGAAACTCTCTGGGATAAGCGGCCATGCGGACAAGAATGGCCTTCTCAAGTGGATTGGAGAATTCTCCCCAGCCCCAAAGAAGGTCTTCGTCATGCATGGGGAGCCAAAGGTCAGCGAAGGATTCGCCCAGCTGCTTTCAACACAGATGGGCCTTGATGCAACCGCACCGCACTTCAAGGAAAGCTTTGAGTTGTAAACCGGTTGGAAATCAAATGAATGCAACCATATAGAGGGGTAATGTAATGATTCTGTCTTCACTTACCCCTATGTTTCCGTCTACAAACTTGTAGCCGTATGGAATGCCTTTGTTTGATTTCAGGACTGCAGAAAGTGAATTGGCGCGTGTGTTTCCGCTTTTAACTTCAATTGGAACCACATTCCCATTTTCCTGTATGATTACATCCAGTTCCCTTTTTGTCGTTTCGTTTTTATAGAAATAGAGTTTATAGCCCTTCTTGTAGAGGGCATCTGCGACTGCACATTCATAGACGCCTCCTTTTGAATTCCCAACCAGTGTGTTTTCCACAACATGCTGCTTCAGATGGAAATCCTTCATTGCCATAAGCAACGACAGGTCTGTTGTATAGACTCTGAAGAAATCATCTCTTGTATAGTCATCCAAATCAAACTTCACATCCGTTACAAGCCTGCATATATTGATGATGTCAGCTCGAATCAACCATTCGATACTTGAATAGTACTTCTGGGCCCTTCCTCCGTGCTCCACTTCCTTGTACTGGAATTTGTGGTTCTCTTTATCAAGGAGTTGCTTGGAAAGCGATAGATAGCACTTCTCTGCTTTGACCTTTTCTTCGGAAGAAGCATAGTGGGCGATATCATACAAATAACCTTGAAGTATATTCCTTTGTACCCTGTCGACTTCCCGGAAATCCTTCGTATCCACGTATCTCTGAACGACTTCCGGCATACCTCCAACAGCTACATATTGCCTGAAGTAGTACATCATTTGGTTGTTGATTGATTCTGGCACTGCAGACCTTGAATGTAGATATCCCTTGATTTCTTCCAACATCCATTCATTCAATCCCATTCCCCAAAGGAATTCCTCGAAGTCCATTCCGTACATCTTAAGATAATCGACATATCCGACAGGATATGATGAAGCACGTTTGTAATCGATTCCCAAAAGAGATCCTGATGCAATCACATCATACCTGTTGTCAATCGCCCAAAACTTGAGAGAAGTGATTGCCTCCTGACATTCTTGGATTTCATCTAGAAAGACCAATGTCTTTCCGGGAATGATTTTCTTGTCAGGAAAACGGAAGCGTAAGGCCATGACCATGTTATCGACAGTAAGGTCTCCATTGAAGATTTCACATGCCGATGGAGTCTGTTTGAAATTGATTTCAACAATCTCTTCATAGTTGTCTTTTGCAAAACGTTCGACAGCATATGTTTTGCCAACCTGTCTTGCCCCTTGGATTACAAGGCATTTCCTATTCTTTTCTTTGACCCAGTCCTCAATGCAAGCGATTATCTTTCTTTTCAACATATTGTCATTGTATCAACATTTTGAAATGCTAAAAAGTACTAGTTATCAACATTTTGGAATCTTTTGGCCTTTCAAACCAGAAACCGTTCAGATTTGTAATTGAGTTGAAAACTCCTTCCCTACTCCATTTCTTCAAGCAGACTCCCACATCCTTCCACTATGTCGTTGTATGCAGTCTCGAAGTCTCCTGTATACCAAGGGTCGGCGACTTCCCTGTCATCCAAGAGCATCGACACCTTTCCTTGAGGGTCGTTGCCTGTCATTCGCATCATATTGGAATAGTTGTAGCCGTCCATGACCTTTATTACATCGAAATCCTTGTAGTCATTGGAAGTGAAGCGCCTTGCAAAATGAGAAAACCCTTTGATTCCATGTCTCTCAAGAGTCCTGCGCGCAGGAGGATACACACCGTTTCCAATCTCCTCGCTGCTGGTTGCAGCCGAGTCTACAAAGATTTCGTTTTCAAGTCCTGCTTCTTTTACCATTCTTTTGAAAACCGCCTGGGCCATTGGACTGCGACATATATTGCCATGGCATACAAATAGAACTTTGGTCATGGTTGGCTCCTTTTTACATAGAACGTATTCTTTCCTTTCCCCAACTTTTCAATCTTGCCATCCATAAGCAGCTTTGCAATTCCTTTTTCAACCGCACTTACAGAAATGTTTGGACAAAGTTCTACAATATCTGACTTCTTGAACTTTCCAATCTTCTTTTCGAATGCAAGCTCAACTTGGTTGTTTGTATTTGTCTTGTGTTGTACGATTTCAAGTCTCTCTTCGAAATCCTTGTATGACAAATCAATGATGGACAAGAGGTATTTTATGAACGGAATTGGATTGTCCTTACCCTCATGCCAATCATTTTGGCTTTCTTCAAGAGCATCGTAATAGAGGTCTTTGAGTTTGGCAATCTTTGCTTCAAGAGAGATGTACTTGACTACATAATATCCAGATCTGTAAAGAAGCAGAGTAGTTAAAAGTCGGCTCATTCTCCCGTTGCCATCCATAAATGGATGAATACATAGGAAATCATGTATGAATACAGGGATGAGAACGAGAGGGTCGATTCTTCTTTCATCGATTGCTTTGTTGAATGTCTCACATAGATTGGTGACCGCCCTTTCCGTTTCATAAGGAGCAAGAGGAGTGAATACAGTAACAGGGTTTCCTTCTTTATCTATACCTTGGATGTAGTTCTGACTATTCTTGAACTTTCCACCAAAGTTGTTTCCTTCTACATGCTTGAACAAGATTCCATGAAGTTGAAGGATGTGGTTTGGAGAAATTGGAATATAGTCAAAGCTTTCATGGATGATATTCAAAGCATCTCTGTATCCTGAAATTTCCTCTTCATCTCTGTTTTTGGGGGTCGTTTTTTCTTTTACCAACTGCCGTAGTCTGTTATCTGTCGTACGAATCCCTTCGATTGCATTGCTGCTATCAATGCTTTGAACTTTTGCAATGTCAACAAGCCTGTTCAACTCTTCAGGTTTTTGGGAGAGATATAGTTCCTGCCGTCCTTTTGCTTCGTGGATGCTTGTAAGCAAATTGACTACTGTACTGTCAAACTGTATATCCTCAAGTTTTGAGTAATCGAAAATTCGCATAAAAGCTCTCCTTTTCTCGTATAATATAGCGATTTTTACGAGAATTGTTAAGTATTACGAGAATAATCACAATAGAAATGGTTCTTCACTGAAAGCTGGGTTTGGGAGACAGTAATCGAAGGAGAGCATCCAGTCTTGGGCTGTTGGGGCTCTTTGGGCGCTTGGGGCTTACGGGGCTGTTGAAGACGGTTGAATCAATATTGGAGCAGAGCGTTTTAGAGAGTACCTGAGCGTACCTGATTGTACCTGACAGCGCCTGAGCGTGCCTGAGGGTGCCGCATCCATGGAACCAGTCCGTTTCAGAATGGCTGGAGCGTTCAGATGTACAATGGCGACGCATAATGACATGAAAGGCCTTGTTTCCGCTGTTTGTGTGCATGTTTTTGCATGGGAAAAGCGCCTTTTCGATGTTTTCATGTCATTTCGGTCATGAAGAGGATGCCGAGACGGCCGGCTTTTGGCTTCCATGAGGCATCTCCAGCCCCTCCGTCAGAGGCCTATTCTCTAAAAAACGTGAAGAGTCAAATTTCCAATCACTCTTTTTCCGCAAGGAGTCTAAGGATCTGCACGGCGTTGCTGGCAGCTCCTTTCCTTACTTGGTCACCGCAGCACCAAAGGGTAAGGCCTTTGTCATCAGTCAGGTCATCACGTACCCTTCCAACCCAAACGAGGTCCTGATCTGTCGTATCCAATGGAGTTGGGTAATTCCTTCCTTCATGGTCTTCTATCAGGCGGCATCCAGGGGAGGATGCAATGGCCTTGTTGGCTTCTTCAATGGAGATCTTGCGTTTCGTTCTCACGGTGACGGCAATGGAGTGCGATCTCATCACGGGAACACGTACACATGTGCAGGTCACTTTGAGATCTGGAAGTCCAAGGATCTTCCTACCCTCGTTCTGCATCTTCATCTCCTCCGTCGTATAGAGGTTGTCCGTTTCGCTTCCTATGAAAGGGATTACATTCATGGCTATTTGATGAGGGAACACCTTCCTTTCGACAGGCTTCCCCTCATGTATGCTGTCAAGCTGGCAAGCCAGTTCATCGAACCCAGCCTGACCCGCACCCGATACGGCTTGGTACGTGCAGGCCACCATGGATTCCATTGGAGATATCCTTGCCAAAGCCGCTACGGCCATGAGCGTGATTATGGTGGAGCAGTTTGGGTTTGCGATGATTCCCTTGTTGCGGAAGGCTTCCGAGCCATTGATCTCAGGAACCACCAACGGCACATCAGGATCCATTCTGAAAGCGGAGCTGTTGTCTATGTACACGGCGCCTGACTTCACTATGGTAGGAGCGAACTTCCGTGACATATCGTTCCCAACGGCACCAAGGACGAAATCCATACCATCGAAGCTTGAATCCCTGGCCTCCTCGATCTCTATTTCCTTTCCGTTGAAGAGAATCGTTTTCCCTGAGCTTTTCGCACTGGCAAGAGGAAGGAGCCTCTTTACAGGGATATTGTACTCCTGCAATACCTTTATCATTTCATTTCCAACGGCACCGGAAGCACCCAAAACCGCAATGTTCAACTCTCTCATAAGAAAATCCTCTTTCACCCTGCGAATCCTTTGTATAGGATCCGTATCGTGTTTTCGAACTGACTGTTGTCAACGCCAACTATGATTGCAAGTTCGTCCGACCCTTGGGCTATGGTCCTTATGTTTATGCCCTCGTTTCCAAGTGCGTTGAAGAGTTTTCCGGATATTCCGGGACGGAATATCATCTTTCTTCCAACAGCTGCGACCAAGGCTATGTCGTCCTGAACCTCAACGGAATCGGGCTTGCACTGCCCTTTTATCTCGCTTATGACGTCGTATAGGCCATCTCCTAGGGTGGCCAAAGGAAGAACCAAGGCGAATTGGTCTATTCCAATGGTTACATGCTCGGCATGGACCTTGTGCCTGTCCAGTATCTCCAATACCTTCCTCAGCGTTTCGTTCGTTCCATGCATTCGCTTGGACACGGTCAGGATGACGAAGTTCCTTTTCCCTGCAATTCCGGTTATGAATCTATCGTGCTCAAGACCTTTTTCGTCTATTCTCTCAACTATCATCGTCCCTGGATGGCTTGGGTCGTTCGTGTTCCTTATGTTCAAAGGTATGCCTGCATCCTTCACTGGTGCAACGGAGTCCTCATGCAAGACCGATGCCCCCATATATGCAAGCTCTCTGAGTTCCGAGTACGTTATCTTTGAGATTGGGTCAGGATTGTCCACTATCCTGGGATCCGCCATGAGTATCCCAGAGACATCGGTCCAGTTTTCGTAGAGGTCGGCCTTGCACGCTGCGGCGACCAAAGCTCCCGTTATATCGCTTCCTCCCCTGCTCATGAGTCTTATCTTCCCAGAAGGCAGAACTCCGTAGAATCCTGGAACGACGATGCCTTCATTCTCTGACAAGGCTCTGCAGACGGCTTCTGAAATCTTTTCAGGAACGAAGCTTCCATCATATTCCATGAATATGCATTCGGACGCATCAAGGAAATTGAATCCAAGATATTCGGCCATAAGGCGCGAAGTGAAGTACTCCCCTCTGGAGACAAGTTCGTCTATGGACATGTCCTTTGACAACTTCGACTCAAGGGAGTCAAGGTCATCTTCGATTCTGTAGGAAAGCCCAAGCTCATCCCTTATCTCAACAAGGCGTTCTCTTATTCGACCAAAGATCTCATCGCAGGGTACTCCATACGTAAGATGTGCATGGCATAGGTATAGAAGGTCTGTCAGCTTATGGTCGCTTGGATCCTTCTTCCCTGCTGCGGAGACAACGACAAGTCTTCTGGATGGATCGGATTGGATGATTTCCTTGACCTTCTTGAACTGCTGTGCACATGAAACGGAGGAACCTCCGAACTTCACAACCTTTATCATTGGACGCTCCTTTCTTCTTCATATTCTGCAAAGAACAGCAGTGCTCCTTGCTTTCTCATTTTCTTTGCATGTTCATGCATGTCTTTTACGCTGATTGCATCTGTAACGAGGTAGGTTGTCCCCTCATTCCGTTTGACGATTTCCGATACCTTTAGCGTTTCATTGAGAATTCCAAAGTGGGCGTCGTCAACTCTAACGAAGTATCGTTTAAGGCATTCCTTCGTTTCATTGGACACAGAACCTTTGATACATGTCTCTTCCAGCATCCACTTTTGGCCGTGTTCCACAGATGAGACATCCCTAAGTACAGCCGATGCCGTTGGATATCGCCCTGCTCCCTGCCCGCAAAAAGCCAAGGTTCCGCTGTTTTCACCCTTGTACTGTACAAGGTTCCAATTGGTACATACTCCCGCATATTGGCTGCCTGCATTGCAGAGTATTGGCTCCACATAGGCATAATGCCGTCCGTTCTCAGAGATTCCTGTCATTCCTATGAGCCGTATGGTACATCCAAGTTCCTTTGCAACCTCAAAGTCATCGGCCTTGACGTGTTTGATGCCTTCAATGTCGTAACCTGATTCTGGCAAAAGGTCGAACGCAACCATGCTTATAAGAAGGACTTTTCTGAGTGTATCGAGGCCAGTGATGTCAGCCGTTGGGTCGGACTCCGCATAGCCAAGGCTCTGAGCCTCCGTCAAGGCCTGCTCGAATGAAAGGGATCGTTTGTCCATTGCATCGAGTATGAAGTTCGTCGTGCCGTTGAGTATTCCACCCGCACATAGGATTTTGTCGGTCTGACGGGCGAGAAACAGGTTCTGCAGGATTGGGATCGCTCCTCCACATGCGGCGCTGAACAGGAATGCAAGGCCATTGCTTTTCGCCAAGGACGCAAGTTCAATGCCATGAGCCGCTACAAGCGCTTTGTTGGCCGTTATTACGCTCTTTCCTGCCTCCATGCACATGCGTACATAGCCGAACGCTGGATTCTCTCCCCCTATGCATTCGACTACAAGGTTGGAGTCGTCGTTCAGTATCTTCTCAATGGAATCGACCATACAGCTTCTTTGAGTTTTTTGAAGATCTGCGTGGCCGGGCCTTATCAAGACATGTTGTATCGAGTGTTCAGGACAGGACGCAAGCATGTCGAAGACACCTTTGCCAACTACTCCATGCCCTAGGATGGAAACTTTCATATAGACTCCCTTTTGTGGAACATATCGGATATTTTTGTCCGCATTATAAAGACACTTGTCTTTTTATTGGCGACACTGTATCATACACCCAACAAATATGCAAGTGGCTCGAATTGAGCGGTAGAAATCTTTGAAACTGGAGGAGAAAATGCTTGAAAACTACCTTATCGTGCATAAAAGCATTCTTCCTGACTATTATGAAGCGGTTCTGAAAGCCAAGCACCTTCTTGAGGAAGGCGGTGCAGACAACGTCATGCAAGCCACAAAGATGGTTGGTATATCAAGAAGCACGTTCTATAAGTACAAAGACTTCATCCTTGAACCAAATAGGCTCTCAGACGGAAGGAAAGCTGTGGTTTCAATGATGCTGTCTCATGAAACAGGTGTACTCAGCACGGTTCTTTCCAAGATATCGGAAAGCGGAGCAAGCGTTCTGACCATAACGCAAAGCCTCCCTATAGGAGGAAAGGCAAGCGTAACCATAACGCTGGACATAAGCGCAATGACAACGACGCTTTCCAATCTACTGAATGAAATGGAAAGTTCGGCTGGTGTTGAGAACACAAAACTAATAGCAATCGACTGATTCACTTACTGGAGGAAGAAATGAACGACAGAAGCACATATAGGAGTACAAGAAGCGACTACTCATGCTCTTCTCTCCAAGCTGTACTGAAGGGGATCTCTCCTGACGGAGGGCTTTTCATATCACCGGATATCCTTTGTCAAAAGTTCGATTGGAAGGCTCTGATGGGTAGGCCAACACTTGAAATGGCTTCTGCCATCCTTTCCTGGCTTCTTCCTGACTTCAAGGATATGGACAGCCTCGTAGAAAAAGCCTATGTTGACAAATTCGAAACCTCTGACCTCACACCATTGGTGGAAGTTGGAGATAAATACATCCTTGAGCTGTTCAGAGGCCCTACTTCAGCCTTCAAGGATGTTGCGCTTTCAATGCTTCCTCATCTTATCACAGCGGCAAAAGCCCAGAGTGGAGCGACCGATGAAACGATAATCCTCACAGCTACTTCTGGAGACACCGGCAAAGCCGCTATGGAAGGCTTCCATGACGTACCGGGGATACGCATCATCGTATTCTACCCATATGAAGGAGTGTCTCCAATACAGAAGGCACAAATGGAGACTCAGGAAGGAAACAACGTCAAGGTCTGTGCTGTGCGAGGGGACTTCGATGACTGCCAGAGCGCCGTGAAGCAAGCGTTTGCTACGGTCAATTCCTTGGAAAGATTCCAGGAATCCAACAGGACTCTCTCTTCCGCTAATTCAATAAACATTGGAAGGCTTGCACCTCAGGTGGTCTACTACTTCAAAGCGTACTCGGACCTGGTTGTGCAGAATAGGATTGCCATTGGAGGTTGTGTTGATTTCGTTGTACCTTCCGGCAACTTTGGAGATATCCTTGCAGGGTATTTTGCAAAGCTTATGGGACTACCTATAAGGCACTTGGTGTGCGCGTCCAACGAAAACAATGTTTTGACCGATTTTCTCACAACAGGCATCTACGACAAGCGACGTAGGTTCCTAAAGACAAGCTCCCCTTCAATGGACATCCTTGTATCGTCCAACCTTGAAAGGCTGCTTTTCCTTGCGTCCTCATGCGATGCAACGATGGTCTCAAAATGGATGGATGATCTGAATTCCAAAGGTTTCTTCAAAGTCGGGGATGTTGTTATGGAAAGAATCAAGACGACTTTCAAGGCCTATTGCTGCACTGAAACAGAGACGATTTCAACCATTGGCTACACCTATAGGGAACACGGTTATCTTTGCGATCCCCACACCGCAGTTGGAATTAAGGCTGCGTGTGATTACAAAAAGGACTACAGCGATGATACACCCTTGATTGTACTCTCCACCGCCTCTCCATACAAATTCCCAGCCCCAGTCTCAAAGGCTATAGGACTGCCATTGGATGAAGACGAATTCAAGCAGATCTCTGCAATCAACAAAATGACTGGCATTCCGGTTCCTTGCAACCTGAGCTCCCTTAAGGACAAGGCCGTGCTGCACAAAGATGTAATCGACAAAGGTGAAATACTCGACTACATCCTTGACATCTTAGGAATGGAAGACTGAATTCCTATAACAAATCTTGTAGCAATGGAGGCATACAATGGAAATCGTGTGTTTGGATCTTGAAGGTACGCTTGTACCTGAAATATGGATCGCCTTTTCGGAGAAGACTGGGATTAAAGAACTTGGAATCACAACAAGGGAGGAACCCGACTACAGCAAGCTAATGGACTTTAGGATGAAAATCCTAAGGGAGCACGGCTATAACTTGAAGGACATCCAGGACGTAATCGCTACCATTGAGCCTTTGGATGGAGCACGGGAGTTCCTTGACATTGTGCGAAGGCTTACCCAAGTCGTAATCCTGTCCGATACCTTCACGGAATTCGCAAAACCGCTCATGGAAAAACTTGGTTGGCCGACCATTCTATGCAATAGCCTCGCCGTGGACGAAGACAACATGCTCACCGGCATAGTCATGCGTCAGCCCGATGGTAAAAGGAAGGCAATCGAAGCCTTCAGGTCAATCAACTACAGGACGTTTGCAGCAGGCGACAGCTACAACGACCTCACAATGATTCGCACAGCGGATTTCGGGTGTCTGTTCAGAGCACCAGCAAACATCCTTAAAGAGGAACCTGACCTGAAGCTTTGCACTACATACGATGAATTCTATGAACAGATAAGACGATTCGTCCAGTGTCAATAGAATCTGACTCCATCATCCTCCATGACGACATCATAATGGCAGTTCCTTTTCTTGTATGTAGTTACGAACTCTTCAAGGCTGAGCTTATCCAAATTGGAAAGGTCTTCTAGGCTGTAGTGCAAGTCTATTTCCGCCGTTTCGCATGTGTCTGTTACAAAGCATATTCCCTGATGCAGTTCCATGTAGCTCTTCATTGCATCAAGGAGCTTCCTCTTTCCTGAAGAAACGAAGATGTCTGTAATGAAATCGTCCTGGAGGATCCAAATGTCCTCTTCTTCAGCATCTCTGTGGTTTTCATCGAGCCAATCAAGGAAGCGGATGAAGAGGTCGCTTGCAGAGACACCAAGGGTTTCAAGCACCGAGTGTACCCACATGCAGCTCTGTCCCTTGGTGAAGAAAAGGTCCATTCCAGCCTTTACCTTCAAAGCAATCTCTATATCGCTTTCGCTGAAGCTTGGAGTCCTTAGGATGGTGCGCTCCACATTGTCGTGGGACTCAAGTCCAAGCTCCCCTGCCCTTCCTGCAAGCTCCGTTCCCGGAAGAAGAGACAAAAGGAAGCAGTCTATGTTGCTTGGCTTTAGGGAAACGCAGAAGTCTATCGTGCTTTTGAACTTTTCAATGGTGTCTTCAGGAAGGCCAATGATTACATCAAGTCCAAACGGTACGCCCTTATCGACCAAAAGCATGACTTTCTTAGCGAAAAGCTTTTTGTTAAAGCGACGTCCTATCATCTTGAGAACGTCCTGATCCGAGCTCTGCAGTCCAATCTGAAGCGAGCAGTTGAGCTTTGCGAAAAGGTCTGCCAGCTCTTCATCCAAGAGCTCCGCCCTTATCTCAAAGGTGAAATGCATGTCGTAAGGTGCCTTCTTGATAAGCATATGAAGGATTTTCTTTGCTCTGTCTGGATTTAGGTTAAACGTAGGGTCAAGTACGAAGACGTTCTTCGTCCCATACTTTACGAGGTAGTCCATCTCCTTTTCAATTCTTTTCATTGGATAGTCACGCACTATCCTCTTGCCTCTCGATTCAAAGCAGAACGCACATGCAAACGGACAACCCCTCGTCATTTCCCAAAGCACGGAGTCATATCTTCCCATCAAGAAGTCCGCCTCACCTGAAAGGAAAGGAGATTGTAGCTCTTCAAGGTTTGGAAGCGGTGAGTTCACAGGAGAAAGGGAATATTTCGTGACAAGACCTTCAGCCATTAGGTCCTTGAGAGCTGTTCCATCCTGAAGTTTCCTTAGGACTTCAACCGTGGATACCTCCGCCTCCCCTAGTACGGCAAAATCCAACCATTCAGGTAATCCCTTTGTATAGGCTATCGCCTGAGGCCCCCCTGCAAAAAGTATCGTTTCAGGTGAAAGCTTCTTGAAGTTCTTTGCAAAAGCTCCGAACCATTCTGCATTCCAAATATATGTGGCTATCCCAAGAGCCCAAGGCTTTCTTTTTGAAGCTTCCTTGGATGCTGCTATAGGGTCGTTGTCCAAAAAGTGCTCGAAGAGCTTTGCCTTTGGCAGAAAACCGCTTTGGTTTATGGCAGTCTTGATGCACAAAGCTCCCATGGGAAAGCTCATGGTCGATTTCTCTGCGGCACAGCAATGGATCTCTATTTCCTTCATGCCTTGAGTCTAGCTCAAAAATGCAGTTCGCTACAATGGTGATGACACGGACCTGCCTGTTCTTCATTTTTGGTGGTTTTTGGCCTTTGTGAAGAAAACTTTCTTCATTAACAAGCTTTTTTTTTTGCAGTTTACAGAAGAAACAACAAGGCAAAAAATCCAGTAATTTGACATCACCGCTCGTTGCATCCAACTGATATATCACATTTCATGCGGGACTTTTCTGCAATTTCTCACATTTCATGAGCCAATTTGTTTGAGTTCATCGCAAAAGATGAGCGATAAATCAATGTTGAAATATCTACTTACCATCTCTGCTTGTGGTGTTTCAAAGGAAAACATCTAGACCTGTTTTAGGGAACATTTTGCATTGTAAAACATAAAAATGTTCCCTAAAAATCATCTAAAATTATTTGGCTCAACAATTATACCAAGTTTCCCGAACGGCTTTATTTTTCCGTCATTAGAATGCTTGCTTCTGTATCGTGTTTCAAAGTATT
>CAVBWZ010000010.1:0-26823 GCA_963599445.1 Bacteroidaceae bacterium | reverse complement strand
CCTTTGAATCATCCTATGTTATGGTGATTCATTCTCCCTGTTCAGGATTCTCTGAATTTGCCAAGTCCTTTTTGAGCTCTGCATAAAGTTCTGGGATAGATACCATGTCTCCATCAATTCTCATAGCGAGCTTCCAGGTTCCATCCAAAAAATCTAGTGAGTCATTGTATCCTTTCTTATCAATCTGTTCGTTCTTGATTCCAAAGCATATTTCATGAACCCCTATGTTTCCTGCTGTTTCAAGGTCACAGTCTGCACTAAAACTACCTTCAATGGTTGATATTACGATATGGGCTTCTTCCCCAGTTGCTTTAGACAACACCTCATAGGAAACAGCAACATCAATACTTGCAGATACTTTACCCTTATAAGAATCTCCATCAATCAGTGCAGGAGAGACCAACTCAAATGATACATCACCTTCTAGTTCTGTAGGAACCCAGTAAGGAGAAATGGCAGTGCTAAATTCTTTAGCCTCAAAGGTATCAAACCTTACATCAATCCTACAGAATTCACCGTCTACTAAGACACCTTGTTTGAGAAGTTTACCTCCCAAATCATAGAGGAATCCATAAAGGTCAGAAGGATTCAAGTTGTACAAATCCTCTTCACTTTCGATTTTTTTGGTACCATATGCAAAATTGTCGAACTTAAAAGAAACAGGACTGGTTTCACTATTCTCTTCCATCTTGGAAACATCGACTTCAATTCCAATTGAACCACTAATTTTCTCTTTATTGTACAAATAGTTCTCAAATGTAAGCTTTGCTGTTAAAGTTTTTGTATTTGCATCAGCCGAACCTTCAGCCTTAAAGGAACCATCCTTAAGAGAAAGATTTGATTTCAGAACGTCATCGAAAACCTTGAACATTGCGTATTGAGCATCTGTTTCAGCTTTCTGACTTGTTTTTTCATTCGAAAAGAACCCCAACTTTTGTACGAGTTTTTTGTAGGCCTCTTCGTAACTGGTCTTTGTGTTTTTTGACTCCAAAGCATGTCCCAATGCAGGAATCTTCTCAGTTTTCGTAGCTCCACACGAACACGTATAGGTTATCACACCTTCATGTTCACTTGTTGCAAGTGTCGTAACCTTTCCTTCTCCATAGGAATGGTTGTGTGCTGGTTCATCCTTGCAGCCTACCAATGCCACAAGAAGAACAAGAGCGATAGAAACAATAATGCCTAATTTCTTCATTTCTCTACCCCTTTCAATTTTGATTATTTTTCTGAGCCTAAGGCTCACAACTCTCGACGAAAACATCTCCGTCCGTACAATGGATGATGCAATTTCCATAATGATAATTCCACGTGGAATCTTTAGATATTTTTGTTTTCCAGTCAGACATTGAGCCATCGTATCGAATATCGCTCAAACTAGAACACTCTACAAAAACAGATTTTCCTATTCTAGTCACACTGGAAGGTATTACTATACTTGTTAGGCTATAACATCCTGCAAAGAGTTCATCCTCTATTGATGTTAAACAAGATGACAACTCAATTCTTCGTAAACTGGTACAGTTGCTAAAAGCTCTGTCTCCTATGGTTGTAACACTTGAAGGTATGACAATCTCTTGCACATAACGCCTAGAACTAAAGGCGTTAGAACCTATACTCTTAACACTTGCTGGTATCTCTATCACACAAATCCAGTTATCGGAGTGAATGAAAGCATAATTTCCTATATGTGTTACACTTAACGGTATTGTTATACGATTATAGATATCACGGTTACAGAAACCTCCGTCACTTATGTGTGTAATGGGTTTTCCTTTGTATTCAGATGGAATGTTGATATTATTCTCGAATTGGAAATAGCTACCGCCCTTAAGTTCCACCGAATAAGAATTCGATTCTTCCAAATAGGTGTATATCAAAGGAGATTCCAACCAGACAGCATACAATGTAACGTCTTTATCAACACTTGATAGTTGAAATTCCCAGTAGAAAGTACCACTTCCATCTTGCTTATCATTCCAGGCCTGAAAAAGATAATCATCCTTTGCCAAAGAATCGCAAAGTGGAACGCGGAATTGCTCACCCTCCCAAACCGACAACGAAGCTGGTACTAAACCATAGTCTGCTCCATTGGAATCGAAAACAATAGTGCATTTCTTCAATTGTTGCCATTGAGCTTTGAATGACCGGTTTCCAGCGGAACCTTTGGTAATCGAAACCATTTCTTCAAAAGTTTTGTCCTGCATGTCCAAATCTTCCCAACCGAGGAATTTGAATCCTTCCTTTTCGGGGTTTAACAATGTAAAGGTATCTGTCTCTACTGTATACTCAATCGGGTTGGAACCTTCTATTATGGTTCCACCATTAAGGTCGTACTGTATTGAATACTTTACAATATCCCATTGAGCATAAAGCATAAGGTCCAAATTCTCACTGTAAGAAGCACTTGGCTCATAGCCTGTTCCACTTCCATCATTGGCGGTATTCCAACCTACGAACACATAACCTTTCCTTGACAGATTTGAAGCATTTGCGATGATAGATGATTCGTCTTCATATCTGTATACAGTGTCGATAAAACCTTCGCCTCCATTAGCATTGTAGGAAATGGAATACGAATTCAAGGGTCTCCATTGGGCATAAAGAGTTATATCTTGTTCGATAAGGATACCATCATCTTCTTTAAGTGATGTTCCGAACCATTCTGTGATAAAATGCAATATAAAAAGAGAGTTTTTATACTAGATTTAGTAAGAAACTTATGAATCTTGAACAGATAGTCGTTGCAAACATTCGCAGAATCAGGAAAGAACGGGAAATGACACAGGAAAAGCTTGCGGAGCTTTGCAACACCTCCGTCAGTTATATAGGACTTCTTGAGATAGGTAGAAACGTACCAAAACTTTCCTCAATAGAGAAAATAGCAGATGCATTGGGTGTTGACTACGTTGAATTGTTCATCTTTCCTGAAAGCCAAACCAATCCCTCAAATAGGGACTACACAAAACTAAAGAAGAGAATTCTTGCCGATATAGAAAAGGACTTGGACAAATACCTAGTCTAGACCAACGAAATTAGAAGGCTAAGGCGGTACTCCGAGTTTCCTTATTAACCAATAAAGTATAGGTTTATGAAGAAAAATTAAAAAAACATTTATTTATGACACAATGAGTTGTTTAACGTTGTTAAAAAATCTTTCCAAAACCGTGAATGGAAATTGCAGGTTTCTTGGAACTAGTAATATGAAGGGCTCCTAGAGGCTTTCACATCACTTTTCAGGAGGTGTTTCCATGGTCAAGAAACACAACGGTTCACAGAGGGTTTTCGGAAGGACGAACAGAAGGGACATCCCGCTTGAGAACGACGCCATGTTCGCAGAGGTCATGAGACGCAAGGACCTGTGCATAGGTCTGCTTGAGACCATATTCGAAGGCAGACGCATAAGGGACATAGTCTACGAGGACGGCCTCTCCCCGGAGGCCCAGAAGTACATCGCGTTCAATCCTGGCAACAAGAGCATTCGCCTTGACGTCTACTTCGAGGACGGAGACACCGTATACGACATAGAGATACAGAAGGCGGACAAGGGGAATCTCCCCAAACGAACGAGGATGTACTCGTCCATGATGGATGCGAACATGCTTGACAAGGGGCTCGAGTACGAAGAGCTCAAGGACAGCTATGTGATATTCATATGCATGTTCGACCCTTTCCATAAGGGTCTGACGAAGTATACGTTCCGCTCCATTTGCGAAGAGGACGGGGGCTTGCCGCTTGGCGACGGCCGCTGTATCATGTTCCTGAACACCAAGGGCTCCGTTGGAGACCTGAGCACGAATCTGGATGCGTTCTTCGGATACCTCAACGGAGGGATCGAATCCATAGGTACGGGCAAGGACAGCGGCAACGAGTTCGTCGAGAGGCTGGACGAATGCGTGCTGGACATAAACGGGGACGAGGACTGGAGGCAGGGCTATATGAAATACGAACTGAACCTCATCGAGAAATACAAGGAAGGCAGGGAAGCTGGCGAAGCTGCCGGGGAAGCCAATGCCACAAACCGCATGGCAAAGAGCCTCAAGGAACAAGGTGTTCCTGCCGAAGTCATAGCCAAGGCTGCGAACCTGAGCGTTGAGGAAGTAAACAGAATTCAGTAACGAATGCAGAATTGGCGGAGAGGTTGCCCCACTCCGCCAATTCTATCGAACTTTTCTTCATAAAAGCCGAAAAACAGAAGAAAGAAGAAAACATTCAGCCAAACAAACTAGAACTCAATCCCCTTTCTGGCGTAGACGCCGTTGTCGAAGGGGTGCTTCTCTTTTTTGAGGTATGTAATGTAGTCGGCGGCATCACGCAGAGAGTCTATTGGGATGCCTTTGTATTCATGGCCGGTCAGGATGAGCTCGGTTCCTTCGTTCTTGTTCTTCATGAGTTCTGGAAGGCTTGGGAATACACCAAGATTGTAGGCATCTACAGCCTCATCCAGAACGACCATGTCATAGCTGCCGTCAGTGGCTTTTTGCACGATTTCATCAATTATGGGAGAATACATATCCCTATAGGCATTGGCCTTTTCCGTGTCACCAGAGAAAACGAAGGTGTTTGAGATTGGATTGTCCATGAAATCGATTCCTGGAATGCCTTTCAGAACGGATACCTCTCCGCTGTCTCCATTTTTCAGGAACTGGAAGAACAGGACCTTGAATCCGCTTCCAACTGCACGTATTGCACTTCCTACAGCAAGGGAGGTCTTTCCCTTCCCATCTCCAATGAATAGCTGAACAAGACCTTTCTCCATTACTCCTCCAAATACATCAAGACAAAGAACTAGTACCCAATTCTGAAATAGTCAAGCCATTCCTTGTAGCGATCCTGTTCCGTAAGGCAGGTTTCTACAAGGAATTCGTTCACTCTGCCCCATTCATTCAATCCTCTGTAATAGAACGACTTGAGCGAATCCTCGATGATGAATGGGACAATGCTGTTTCTAAGGCATTCCTTGAACATGACAAGTCGTCCTACGCGCCCGTTTCCATCCTGAAAAGGGTGGATTCTTTCGAACCTGACATGGAAGTCGAGGATGTCTTCGAACGACTTGGAAACCTTGGCTTCATATTCGAGCACGAGGGTCTTCATCAGACTTGGAACCTCCTCAGGAAGAGAGGTATCCCTGCCTCCCACCTCATTTGGCAGACGCTTATAATCCCCAACGGCGAACCACTTCAACCGTGAATCGCTCGTGCCTCCCTTCAGCACGCCATGAAGTCTCTTCAGAAACCCCTCGGTCAAAGAAGTCCTGGCGTTTTCAACCACGATATCCACACACCTGAAATGGTTGGCCGTCTCCACGATATCGTCTACATTGACGACACCCTCGTTCAGACCGATAGTATTGGTCTCGAAGATATACCGTGTCTGCTCCGGTGTCAGACGACTGCCTTCGATATGGTTGGAGTTGTATGCGAATTCAATCTGCGTCCTATGGTATATGCCGCCTCTATAGCCTTTGGATTTCTCGTTTCTCAATATATCAAGCAAGGAACCAGGCTCCTTTTCCTGAGCATTGGAACGTTCAGGCTTTTCTGCATCATTTGGGATGAACCATGTCTTACCGGCAAGAAACGCACCTTCCACACGGTCATTTGCACAATAGTTTCTTACACTGCGTTCAGACACTCTCCATTTCGCTGCTATTTCAGATACTGTAAGATATTGTTCGTTTTTTCCCATGGAAAAACGATAACAGTTTATCGGCAAATAATCAATCATTTACATACGTCAATGTCAATGTTTATGCCGATATCCAAATGAACATGCAAAGCAAAGAAACGGCTAAGCCTAGCTTGAAATGAGTTGGAATCCTTGTCTGCGGAAGGAAACATGCTTATCCATGAAGTGTGACGTTGGTCAATGCAGATCCAAGCCCGGGGCTTTGGACGGCGGATTGGACTACTACGAATCCGGATACATTGGCCAATGCCACGACAATTGGAGGCATGAAAATGAACGAAAACGTCTACAGACTCTTGAACGACCAAATCAACATGGAGTTCTATTCTGCTTACTTGTACCTTGATTTCGCCAACTACTTCGCATACGAAGGGCTCGACGGTTTTGCAAACTGGTATAGAGTCCAGGCTCAGGAGGAGCGCGACCATGCCATGTTGTTCGTCCAGTACCTTGAGAACAACGGCAGGAAGATAGAGCTCAAACCAATAGAGAAACCGGATTGGGCTCCAACAGACCGAATGGAACCGCTCAAGAAGGCCCTTGAACACGAAATGCAGGTCACAGCATCGATCGACCGCATCTATGCAGCCGCTGTAGAGGCAAAGGACTATAGGACGATGCAGGTTCTGGATTGGTTCGTCAAGGAACAGGGCGAAGAGGAGAAGAACGCCAATGACATGATCACCAAGATGAAGCTCTACGGAGCTGATTCAAAGGCGCTGTACCTCCTGAACAACGAACTCAAAGGACGTGCGTACTCCGCCCCTTCCCTACAGCTTCTCTGAATGATCTTTAAAGGCATCACTGCCCGGTAGGGCTTTAGATACATCTTTTCCAAACTTTTTCTATCCAAACCTTTCACCACCATGGGGTCGTCGCTAGCATGCGGCGGCCCCAACCTTTTGCTTTTTGCCGGCGCACTACGGCGCACGTAAAAAATCCTTTCAAGTGCGCACGCAACATGGTAGAATGATCTCCATGATTGAAGACACAGGGACATCGGTCTAAAAGGATAGTATTCCGTGGATGTGTCCCAAAGTCGTCGAAAAGGAGATTTCATGCAGGATTTGATGAAGAAGCTGGATGAGGCCAGCAAGTACATAGCAAAGCGCACGGGCGGGATGAAGATTGAGATGGGTCTGGTGCTGGGTTCCGGGCTTGGTGACATGGCGGACGAGATAAAGGATCCAATCAAAATCGATTACAAGGACATTCCGAATTTCCCGGTGTCCACGGTTCCAGGACATGCTGGAAGGCTCGTGATTGGTGAACTTGAAGGACGCAACGTGCTTTGCATGCAGGGACGTTTCCACTATTACGAAGGCTATGGCATGGATCAGGTGGTGTTCCCCGTGCAGGTCATGCACATGCTTGGCATAGAGACGCTCGTGCTCACCAACGCAGCAGGTTGCGTGAACAAGGAATGGGAGCCTGGCAACCTCATGATCATAGGCGACCACATACGCCTCATTGCGGAGAATCCAATGCGTGGGCACAACGAAGACTCGCTTGGCCTTAGGTTCTTTGACATGTCGAAGGCATACGATCCAAAGCTAAGGGCCATTGCCAAGGAAGAGGCTGCAAAGCTTGGAATTCCAGTCAAGGAAGGCGTCTACATGTTCTTCGCAGGCCCGTCGTTCGAGACACCGGCCGAGGTCAGAGCCGCCCGCATCCTAGGAGCCGATGCCGTTGGAATGTCGACTGTGCCTGAGGCCATAGCCGCAGCCCACTGCGGCATGAAGACGTTTGGAATCAGCTGCATGACCAACATGGCCGCCGGCATACTTGACCAGCCTTTGAACCACGAAGAGGTCCTTGAAACCGGTCTTAGAGTGAAAGGCCAGTTCTCGGCGCTCATAAGGGCGATTGTAAGGGCGTTCTAACAAACTCAGGAAACGCTTCTAGCAGCCTAGCAGCCCTGCTCTTTGAGCATTGTCGTGAGGGTCCGGTCCAGGTTGTCTGCAAAGGCCTTGGTATCGGATCCTTTCATTTTGCTTTGCTGCTGGGCGAATACCCCCATTTCACGTAGCTTTTGGTTGACAAGACGGTCTCCAAGACGTGCGTTTATCGTTTGGACAGTGTAGCTCTCACCTCTGTCGTCTATTGCACGAGCACCCTTCTCCAGCATACGCGATGCAAGTGGAATGTCATGTGTTATGCAAAGGGAATTGGATTTGGAGTTCTCCACAATGTAGTTGTCTGCGCTGTCTGCGCCGTTTTCGACCACTACCATGCGGATTCTGGACTTACAGGCCTTGATGACCGCTTTGTCAGTCTCCCCTGCCCCACGCAATGCCTGCCTGAGCCTGAATGTGTCCTCCTGAATGAAGAGCTCTACATCCGAGAGCGTTCGATCTGCAACGAAGAACGTAGGCAGGCTGGTCCTCACCGCTGCCCTGAGTATGATGTCCCTTAGATTCTTTGGGACGGAGTCCGCATCTATCCATATTTCCATACCGCAGGATTCCATACCGTTAGACATAACATTGCACATGCAATCACTATAAAGCAAAACGGCTATGGGTTTGAAGATATAGTCATGTCTTTGCTTGGATATTGCACAATGTGAGTGCAAAAAAGTAAAATAAGGATGTCAATCGAAACACTATTGAAACACTATGGAGGAAAACAAATGAAAATCTCCGCATTGCAGAAGGCAAGATACGAGTACAGCCCAAAGCTTCCAACAGTCCTCAGAGGTGAAATTGGTGCAATAGTCCCAACCTATGGACAGCCAACCAACGCGGCAAGCGACCAGGAAGCCCTCAAGGCTCTGTTTCCAAACACATACGGACTTCCAAAGGTAAGCTTTGGAAAAGGCGTCAACAAGGACGTTTCAAAGAAGGTCAACGTTGGAGTCATCCTCTCCGGCGGACAGGCTCCTGGAGGACACAACGTCATATGCGGTCTCTACGACGCCCTCAAGAAAGCCAATCCTGAGAACCAGCTCTATGGTTTTCTTGGAGGTCCAAGTGGAATCCTTGAAGACAAGTACATGGTCATGACGGACGAACTCATAGACCAGTACAGGAACACAGGTGGGTTCGACATCATAGGCTCCGGAAGAACCAAGCTCGAGACAAAGGAGCAGTTCGCAGTGTGCACGAAGGTATGCCGTGAGCATTCCATCAACGCAATCGTAATCATTGGAGGCGATGACTCCAACACGAACGCAGCAGTCCTTGCCGAGTACTTCAGGGCGAACAACGAACCTGTATGCGTCGTAGGATGCCCAAAAACAATCGACGGCGACCTCAAGAACGAAAGCATTGAGACATCGTTTGGTTTCGACACAGCAACGAAGACATACTCGGAGCTCATTGGAAACATAGAGCGTGATGCGAATTCGGCCCGCAAGTACTGGCATTTCATAAGGCTCATGGGAAGAAGCGCAAGCCACATCGCCCTTGAATGCGCCATGCAGACCCAGCCCAACATATGTCTCGTAGGAGAAGAAGTCGAGGCCAAGAACCAGTCCGTTGAGGACATAACCAACTATATTGCAGACATCGTTGCAAAGCGTGCGGAGAAAGGACTCAACTTTGGAGTATGCCTTGTACCTGAAGGACTTATCGAGTTCATCCCTTCCCTCAAAGTTCTCATTGCTGAGATAAACGACCTCCTTGCAAAGACTGAAGCCCAGTTCAACGCACTTGATACGGCTGCTGACAAGATTTCGTTCGTTGAGCAGAGGCTTTCAGCTTCCTCAAAGAGCGTTTTCGACAGCCTCCCAGTTGAAATCAAGGCCCAGCTTCTTGCAGACAGAGACCCACACGGAAACGTCCAGGTCAGCAAGATAGAGACGGAGAAGCTTCTCATCCAGACCGTTGGAGCACGTCTTGCCCAGATGAAGAAGGAAGGCAAGTACTCTGGTAAGTTCAATTCACAGAACCATTTCTTTGGATACGAAGGACGATGTGCCTTCCCTTCCAACTTCGATGCGGACTACTGCTACAGCCTTGGCTACAATGCATTCTTCCTCGTGAACGCAAACCTCACAGGCTATCTCTCAAGCGTGACGAACCTTGAAAAGCCAGCCGACCAGTGGCAGGCAGGCGGAATTCCAATCACCATGATGATGAACATGGAGCAGCGCCATGGTGAGAAGAAGCCCGTCATCAAAAAGGCCCTCGTGGAGCTCGATGGCAAGCCTTTCAAGTACTTTGAGGCCAACCGCGAGACATGGGCTTTGGACACCTGCTTCACTTTCCCAGGTGCCATCCAGTACTTTGGACCAAGCGAGGTCTGCGACCAGACGACCATGACATTGGCACTTGAGAAGAACTAAGACCGATACCTTTGTGGTTTCGTTTTAGGAGTCGGTTCCAAAAGAAAGGCTGCGTTTGTGATTTCCTCACACCGCAGCCTTTTCTTTGTTATCGTTTGTAGACGTAGGTCTTGATGGGAGGGAACCCATTGAAGTTCACGCTGGCATAGCTTCCTGTATATGCCCCTGCTGCAAGGAAATACACCCTATCTCCAGCCTTTAGGTCAATTGGCATTGGGTATTTCTGCTTCTCATACATGATATCCATGCTGTCGCAAGTAGGACCTGCAAGGACCACTGGGGAGGTTTCATGAGTGCAGTCCATGTCGCATGAACACACACTGCTGTAACGTATGCTTTCGTCTATGGTCTCTATCATGCCATTGAACTTGCCGGTATCGAGGAACACCCAGCGGTAGTCCTCCTCCCCTCCTTTGCGTGCGACTTCAACAACGGTTGAAGCAAGAACTCCGCTGTCTGCAACAAGGCTGCGACCTGGTTCCATGACGAATCTTGGACGTGTCGAGGCATTTGGGAAATGCCTTCCAATGTAGCCCTTTATGATTGCAGCATACTCTTCAAGGGCCATTGTCTCGTAGACATACCTTGCTGGAAGACCGCCTCCCATATCAATCAAGCTAAGCCTGCAGGGGGACTTTTCAAAGATATCGGCACACATGCCAAGCGCTACATCCCAGACGGTGACGTCACGCTGCTGAGACCCTACATGGAACGAAAGCCCAATTGGATTGAGGCCGTTCTCTTTGGCAAGAGCAATTAGGTGGAGCACCATGTCGCTGTAGCAGCCGAACTTGCGGGAAAGTGGCCAGTCAGCGCTGTCGCTTGCAGGAAGAAGGACTCTGAAGTACACGTTGGCCCCTGGTGCCACGCGGGCTATCTTGAGGACATCGTTCTCGCAGTCGCTGGCAAAGGTCGTGACGCCTTTTGACCAGAAATAGGCTACGTCCTCCTCCTTCTTTATGGGGTTGCCGTAGAATATCTTTGAGGGGTCGACGCCAAGGGATAGAACCTGATCCAATTCGTAGCGGCTTGCAATGTCGAAATGCGAACCCATTTCATTGAGCATCGTGGCTATTTCGTTGAGAGGACAGGCCTTGAGGGCAAAGTATATGTCTGCATAGTCGCAGGCTTTGGACATCCTTTCGTAGTATGAGCGAATGAGCTCAAGGTCGACTATGACGTGTGGTGTCGGCAGGGTCTTGGAATACTCGACTATCTTTTTGAAGTTGGCGCGGTTGGCCAATGGGTTCTCGCAAGGCATGGGCTCCTCCTGTACACAGGACATTATAGCCAAAAAGATATGCAACTCAACACAAAAGATGATAAAATCACTGTAGGTAGTTCGGCGCAGAACACCAATGGAGAGAATATGGAACCCAATCTTGGAAAAGTGGTGAATATGAGGATTTCAAGGACGATAGAGAACCTTGGAAAGAACGGCATCAAAGGAGTCTATGTCCCAACAGGGAAAGAAGCACTTGCTTTGCTTGAGACGCTGTTGGTTCCAGGCGAAACCATTGGTGTTGGAGGATCCGTCACCTTGGATCAGATTGGAGCATTGGAGCTCATTCGCAGTCCAAAGTACAAATTCATTGACCGCTACGAAAAGGGCCTTGATGCTGAAGCCTTGCATATCAGACGCCAGCAATGCGTAATGGCGGACACCTTCGTTGCAGGAACCAACACCATAACTGAGGAAGGTGCGCTCTACAACATAGACGGCACTGGCAACAGGCTATGCGCCTTTGTCTTTGGGCCCAAGCGTGTGATAGTGATTGCAGGGTACAACAAGATAGTCCCCACCATGGAGGATGCCATGCTTAGGATAAAGAACGTATGCGCTCCTGCAAACGCAATAAGGCTTGGAATGGACACATACTGTGCAAAGCATGGACACTGCATCTCACGAGACCTCAACGGTCGCAACATGATGTTCCCTCCTGCGGGCTCATGCACAGCAAGGCTTTGCCAAAGTGCAGTCATCACAGGCCGTCAGCCGGAAGGCCGCATGATAGTGGTGATTGTAGGAGAGGAACTGGGATACTAAACGTGTCATCAAAACAAAAGGCTACGTCACCGCAGCCTTCGTACACTTAAGCAATACCGTCATGCACCGTTATGCAATCACAGCAAGAACATCCTTGATATCGAGGATGAGATACTCATCGCCGTCGATCTTGACGCTTGTACCGCTGTACTTGTCATGGAGGATCTTCTCCCCTACCTTGACTGTCTTGACGTCATCGCCGACAGCCTCTACGACTGCAATCTGGGTCTTTTCCTGTGATGTCTGAGGAATGAAGATACCGCCGGCGGTCTTCTCCTCTACCTTCTCCATCTTAACCAGAACTCTTTCACCAAGTGGTCTTACCTTCATATAATGCACTCCTTGTTATTCATAGTCGGCCGCGCCGCATTTCAAAGATTTCGAAAACTGAACGCGAACACAGCAATAATAATCAAAAAAACGAGAACTGGCAACTTCAACAACAATACTTCAACTGCAATTTATAGGGCTTTTACAGGACGAGGGCGAATGCCTTTATGAATTCCTTGTTGTAGTTGAGAAGAAAGTCCAGTTCCTGGGAGACGTGTCTGTCCTTTGTCGCTCTCTTGAACCGGTATGGATTTGAGTCGAACAGACTCAAAATGTGAGGAAGCTCTCCAACAGGAATTGGATAGTCCATCCTTGTTGCGGCATAGTAGAGGTCCACGAAAGCCTTCTCAATGAAGGCAAAGCTCCCTTTCTGGAGGGTGAAATCGTTGGAACCGAGTATGACGTATTGGATCCTCCTCTTTAGATTCTCATCTGAAAGCATTGAGATGTCGCTTTCAGTCAATGCAAGGTCCAAGTGTCGCATGACCTCCATTTGGACATCCTTCACATCATGTGTTCTACAGCAGAAAAGCACAGGATAGCCGCTTGCAACTTCAAGCCCAAGGCCATTCATGCAGTCAAGCCCTGTCATGTAGAAATCGAACCCGCTCTTGTCCATGAAGTCATACAATAGACAACTTTTCATTGGGATATGTGAAAGACGCTCCTCAACCTCTGGAATGGATTGAGACAAGGAATAGCTTCCGTGTGAGGTACGAACGACAAGTCCCTCGCCAAAGCAATTGTAAAGATGCCAGGAAACGGTCTTTGGATTCATGTCGTCAAAGAAGGAATAAATCTCTTTGGTGGACATGCTGCCCTTCTCTCTGAGTGCACTCAAAAGACGTTTCTGGAATTCCTTGGCCATCAGATTCCTCCAAATCAATAGAGAAAGCTCTCTATCTTCTCTCCTATCGTAGCGGTTTCCGTTGCAGGATGGTAGCTCTCAGGCAGTGAATGCAGCATGAGCTGTCCATAGCCCTTGGTCACTATACGGGAGTCAAGGATCAGAACTATCCCCCTGTCGCTTGTGTGTCTCATAAGCCTGCCATATCCCTGCTTGAGACGCATTGTGGCATCTGGAAGCAAGAGGCCAAAGAAACCGCTCTTGCCCTCGGCCTCCATCTTGTCTATTCTGGCCCTGTAGATTGGATCGTCAGGCATTCTGAAAGGAAGCTTCGTTATGATGACAAGCCTAAGGGTATCACCTGGAGCGTCTACGCCTTCCCAGAAGCTGTCCGTTGCAAAAAGGGTGCTGTCAGTGTCTGACTTGAACTGCTCAAGAAGACTGTAGCGGTCTCCATCCCCTTGCTTGAAGCTTGAAATGCCCAAAGCGGCGAATCGAGGAGCCAAAACGGTATACGCATACTCCATGAGCTTGAAGCTTGTAAACAATACAAGCGCACCACCGCCTGAGCTTGCCACAGCCTGATACACGGTTTCGCATATGTAGTCGGCATATTGCTGCTCGGTCTCCCTCGTGAACACCGGTGGATCTGATGGAGTCAGAAGCATAAGGCGGTTTCTGTAATCGAATGGAGACGAATACACTTTTCTAAGATATCCCTTGCCTTCCAAAGGAAGCCCAACACCGGAGTTCCAATAGCCAAATCCATCGTTGAGGTCTAGCGTTGCACTTGTGCATATGACGGAGTCCAGCTTCCCGAACAGGGCCTTGGCCAGTATGTCCGACACCTCAAGGGGTGCATTGTTGAACGTGACATACCGGACCTTTGCGTGTTTCTCTATATCAAGGTAGTAGATGCCTTTGGTCCAATCACGGCATTCGATGAACGACCTAAGGAGCTCTATCATGTCCGCTATACGCGAAACATGCACCATCATGTCGTCGCACTTGGTGCGGACCATCTCATCGTTGGATTTTATGGAAGAGACGAAGTCGCTGAGCTTTGAGACGAACTCCTGGCCTTTTGATACGACGTTCCTTGAAACCTCCCCTATCTCCCTCAAAAGCCTTTGGGAATTGGCTGATGTGATGAGAAGATGAGCCATCTTGTTCAAATCCAGTATTCCAATGGTCATGAGGTTCAAGGTGTCCGCCTGCATCCTCAGGTTGTCGTAAAGGGAAAGGATTTCATCATACAAGCCTCTGTTTACGCTGAACTTAAGCAGGTCGTCCAGCATACGTCCATAGCCTGCGCCCTTCGAGGCCTTGCGGTCGTAGATGTAGCTTATCTGACGCATGAGAGCGTAGCTTGAGAACGTGGACGTGAAAAGGTCCGTTGCATGGCGCTCCATGTTGTGCGCTTCATCCACCACAAGGTGCCTGAAAGCAGGAAGTACGGCATCGTCGCAGTAGTCTATATCCTCTTCGTATCGCGAATGGCTGTCAACGAAAAGAAGATGGTGGTTGCATATTATGATGGAGGCTTCTCCTAGCTTCTTCTTGGCCTTGAAGAAGAAACAACGGTTGAAGAACGGACACTTGCCTCCCATGCACAGGTCCGAGTCGGAGCATACGCTGCTCCAGACCAGAGGATCGAGCCTACCGTTGAAATCGCTTCTAAGACCGGTCTCCGTCTCACCTGCAAACCTATGCAAACGCGAGATGTCGGAGACACCATCGTCCTTGAACAACGCATTCCCCTCAACTTCGCCTGCAAGACGCCTGAGGCATATGTAGTTTCCCCGTCCAACCGCTATTGCTACAGGACAATCGAACCCAAGCACTTTGAAAAGCGTTGGGATGTCCTTCTCCAGGAGCTGCCGTTGGAGGTTGATTGTGGACGTGGCGACTACGGTGCGGTCCTTGTCGCCAGCCTTTATCGCCTCAACGGCATAGAAAAACGCAGGAACGAGATAGGCAAAGCTCTTGCCAATGCCGGTCCCAGCCTCTATTGCCCCAACGAGGTTGCCATCGTAGCATTCAAGCACATCCAAGGCCATGTTGAGCTGACCTTCCCTGAACTCGAATGTATCAAGGCCGTTGCAGAGAAGTCCATCCTGGTCGAATATCTCGTAGACCTGCTCCTTAGTCATTGGAGGACCTTTTGGCACCGGTTTCAGCCTCACCGGATCCAATCGTACTGGATTCGTACTCCTGCATCTTGCGTATTATCGTCTTGCGCCCTATTCCCAGCATGTCTGCGGCTTTGGATTTGTTGCCTTTGCAGTAGCCAATGGTTGCAAGAATAACCGCCTTCTCCGCCTCGTCCATTGTGGAACCTAGCGGAATCTCTATGGAACTCTCTGTACTGGCACGACTTACGTTTGGAGGAAGGTCGTCCACCTCTATGACGTTGCCACGGCACATGACTACGGCGCTCTCGACGCAGTTCCTAAGCTCCCTTATGTTGCCGGGCCAGTCGTATGCGGCTATCTTTGCCTTGGCCTGAGCGGAGAAACCCTCCACATCCTTGCCGTTCTCCTTGTTGAACTCGTTTAGGAACTCGGTGGCAAGAAGGAAGATGTCCTCCTTGCGCTCCCTTAAAGGCGGCACTTCAAGCCTTACAACGTTGAGTCTGTAGTAGAGGTCCTCCCTAAAATGGCCTAGTTTTATCTCTTCCTCGAGATTTCTGTTCGTAGCGGCGATCACGCGGACATCGGTCTTGATGGTCTTCTCTCCGCCCACCTTCTCGAATTCGTGTTCCTGAAGGACCCTTAGGAGCTTGATCTGCGTGTTGGCATCGATCTCACCAATCTCGTCGAGGAATATCGTGCCGCCGTCTGCAAGCTCGAAACGCCCCTTCTTGTCCGAAACCGCGCCCGTGAAGGCCCCTTTGACGTGCCCAAAGAGCTCGCTTTCAAGCAGATTCGCATTGAGCGCCGCACAATGGACCTTCACGAAAGGCTTGTCACGCCGGTCCGAATAGCTCACGATTGCATCGGCCACGAGCTCCTTTCCAACACCGCTCTCACCCGTAATCAAGACCGATGCCTTTGAGCCTGCAATCCTTTGGATCGTCTCAAGCAGGCGCACTACCTTTTGGCTCTTGCCGATTATCTTGGTGTAGCCGCTTTTCTTCCTAAGGTTCTCAAGCTCTATCTTGAGCTCCCTGTTGCGGTCAGCCAAATCCTTGTTGGAAAGCGTTTTGCGTATGAGGACGGAAAGGTGGTCCAGATTGACGGGCTTTGTAAGGAAGTCCACAGCGCCGTTCTGCATGGCCTCAACGGCATCCTCTATCGTTCCATGGCCCGTGAGAACCACAACTGGTATGGTTGGATATGTAGAGTATATCTTCTTGAGAAGCTCGCTGCCTGACATTCCAGGCATCCTCAAATCCGTTATGACCATGTCCACCGGCGTGGAGTTTATGATCCTCCAGGCTTCTTCGCCGTCAGAGGCCTGAAGCCCATCGTATCCATCCATTGAAAGGGCGGCTACAAGACCTTCGCGTATGTGCTTCTCATCGTCTACGACAAGTATGGTCCGGCTCATGGCTGCACCTCCTCATTGCATGTTTCAACATAGGTTTCAGAATTGGAAGAGTCCGATGGGTCGCTGCCAAAGGAGATTCTGAACCTTTCGTCCTTTGGAATCGGAACCCTTATTATGAACTCGGAGCCCTCCCCCAAGGTCGAATGCACGTTCACATCGCCTGAAAGCGCCTTCATTATCTTGAAAAGCACCGTAAGTCCAAGACCCGTTCCATTGGACTTGGTCGTAAAGTACGGCTCGAATATCTTCTCCATTTGCTCTTCAGTCATTCCACAGCCGGTATCCGCTACGCTGAGTGCAGCGTATTCTCCGTCTATGTATGAAGTTATGGTTATATGTTTTTCCTTGGTGCAGGCATTGCCGTTCCTGTCCGAGTTTCCTTCAATGGCCTGCATGGCGTTCTTCACAAGGTTGAGGACGACCTGCTTCATGAGTGCAGGGTCAATCATCACGTTTGGCATGGAAGTGGCGAGCCTAAGATCCAGTGATATCCCCTTGCCTTTCAGTTCGGGATCGACAACCTTTACAACCTTGTCCACAATGTCATTGATGTTCATCTTCTCAAGGTTCACGCTCATTGGCTTTACTGCAAACAGGAAATCCACGGCAATGGAGTTGAGTCTATCGACCTCCTCCTTCACGACAGACAGGTATTTGTCCGCAGTGTCCTTATCCACAGAGCCCTTCTTTGCAAGCTCTCTGTCCAAAAGCTGTAGGTATATTGAGATTGAGGTCAATGGATTCTTTATCTCGTGGGCCACACCCGCAGCCATGGTGGTCATGGAGGCAAGGCTCTCGTTCTTTCTGAACTCCTCCTTGAACCTGTGGAAATAGGACACATCGCTGAATGTGAAAAGCACTCCTTCGAAGTCCTTTGGCCTTAGGGTCATGCAGTTTATGTATCTTTTGCCAGCACCTGGGTCATCGAACTCGAACACGTTGGACTGGGCCGGTTTGCAGTCGTTGAGACATGAATCTATGAATGAAAGAAGTGCATCGTCCATCACGACCTTGTGAAGTGCTACATTCGAGTATTTCTTCCGCTTGTACGATGGTACAAGAAGGACCGCCTGTCTGTTCATATACACCACAGTGCCGTCGTTCTGCACAAGCATGTAGCCAATGTAGGAGTTGTCCAACGCAAGGTTGCGAAGCCTTAGCTCTGCACCTTGTGTGTCGATGATTCCAAGGATCTGCTCGTCCGACAGCCTCGATATCATGCTTGAAGCCTTCTTCACGAACTGGTTCATCCAAGCACCTCCTTGGTCCTGTATGCCACATAGTCGAACGTAAGCCTCTTGTTCTGATTGAACAGCCTTCCTTTGGAGACCATCTCGTTTATGCCTTCTATGAGGTAGTCGGCCTTCCTTGGATCGATGCTTCCATCAAGCCGTCCTTTGTACAGTTCGTCAACAACGTGGGAGAAGAAGATGTCCCAGCCCTTGCAGCCTTCAAGCTCCGCCACAACTGCAGGGATATCTGCATTGTGCGTCGCAACTAGGCTATGGGCCATGGCCTTGAGCTTGGCATCGTCTATGCCTCCGCCTTCCAGGAAGAACTGCTCTAGGCTTTCGTACTTGTTTGGATTTATGAAGAGCGAGTTGAATATGTATTTCGTCCGTTCCTTGTCCAACGCTTGGAAGCGGAACTTCCTCACCCTACTGAGTATGGTTGCAAGTATGCGTCCGGGATTCGATGATATGAGTATGAAATAGGTGTTGGCAGGTGGCTCCTCAAGAGTTTTGAGGAAAGCGTTCACTGCAGCACCCAGTGCGTTTTCAAGTCCTTCCACAACGACGAGCTTCCTCTCTCCGTCCATGGATGAAGTGGAACACCAATCCCTTATGGCCCTCACCTGCCCCACGCTTATGGCCTGGGTCCTGTTGGAGTCTGCAAGGGCCAAAACGAACTTCTCAATTGAGGCAAGAAGCGAGTCCAGTTCGTTGTCCTGGGCTTTGTCCAGCTTCTCCATGAGTTCGGAGACCTCTGCGGCGTCTGAAAAGCGCTTCTTGGCGGTTGCGGTCTGCTCGTCCATGAGCGCCCCATGGTATTGCTGTAGAAGGACGCTTACGCTGTCCTTGAGGAAGTCCTTGGCAGCTTTGTTTCTGGATTTCCTTAGGAGTGCCACGGCGCTCATGATCCTATAGCTGTGGTTCCTGTCTGAGACGATTATCGTGTTCTCCTTGGGAACCCCCATCTCCTGTGCCACCGACATGGCGGCGAACATCCTTCCACTGCAGGGCTCTCCATGAAAGAGCGATGACGATGGAAATTCATCCTTTGCTATGAGATCTGAAAGCTGTGAGGCTATTTCAGGTTGGGTTGCGCTAAGCCTTTCGAACATCGTCGTCCCCTTTTGATATTCCTTCTACAATTTCTTCTGCCATGGCGGGCTCAGACAATCCCTTCCACAAGAGTCTTGAACCACTCCACAAGAGGAAGGATGAGCCTTTGTGAGAAGAAGCTCTCGCCCAATGTTGACCCCATGTCCACAAGGTTCTGGTACTTTAGGAGCATCTCCAGTATTCCAATTACAAGGATGCTCTCGACCACACCAAGTGCAAAACCAAGCAGGTTGTCCACAACGGCTATGTTGGCGGTCTCGCAGATTCCTCCAAGAGCGGATCCAAGCCCTTTCATGACGGAGTATCCCGCCATGAAGATGACGAAGTACGCTATGAATGCGGCGAACCATCTTGGGAAGGACATCTGGTCTATGAGAACGTTCGACAGGGCCTTCGTGAACATTGCCGCCAACAGAAATCCAAGTACGTACCCGAACTTGGACGAAATCTCTTCTATGAAGCCCTTTATGGCTCCCCATATCCCCCCAATCATGAGGAGGACGAAGATTATATAGTCGATAGTCTTAAGATACTCGCCCATCGTTTGCCGTTTCCTCTTTACGTATGGTCAGTATAAGGAATCAATGGCAATCTGACAACCAATCCTTTGCCTTGCATTCGCTTTGGCTTTGCCAGTTTATCTTTGCCAGTCGCCGCTGTTTTGGTTATACTGTACGCATGGCGAATTTTTTGGCGAAGATTTTTGGAACGAAGAAGGACAAGGACATAAAGGCCCTGCGTCCTATAGTAGATAAGGTGAATTCATACGATTCATGGGCCAAGGGCCTCAAGGACGAGGACTTCCCCGCTCAGACCGAAGCATTCAAGAAGAGGCTCTCAGACGGCGAAACACTGGACCAGATCCTTCCCGAGGCATACGCACTCGTAAGGGAGGCTTCATACAGGGTCCTTGGTGAGCGCCACTACGACGTTCAGATAATGGGAGCCATAGTCCTCCACCAAGGCAAGATCCTTGAAATGAAGACAGGCGAAGGAAAGACCCTAACAAGCGTACCTGCGGCATACCTCAACGCCTTGGAAGGCAAAGGCGTGCACGTTGTCACAGTCAACGATTACCTTGCACAGAGAGACGCCCAATGGATGAGCCCAATCTACAACTTCCTTGGCCTCACCGTTGGAGTCATCGTCTCCAACATGGACAATGCAAGACGCCGCGATGCATACAAATGCGATGTCACCTACGGCACAAACAACGAGTTTGGATTCGACTACCTACGCGACAACATGAAGCTGCGCCACCAGGACAAGATCCAACCAAAACACCACTACTGCATCATAGACGAGATAGACTCAATCCTCATAGACGAGGCCCGCACCCCACTCATCATCTCAGGCCCAGCCGACGACGATACCCAACAAGCCATCAACGCCGAGAAGATAACCCCATACTTCAAGGAATGCGAAAAGGATCCCGATACTGGCGAGTATCCAACGATATCGGCCTTTGCACGCTTTGAGGACGGTGCCAAGCTGGAACCGGAGGGCGACTACATGCTTGACGAAAAGAGCCGTCGCATAAGCTTCACCAAGCAGGGAATGCTCCACATGGAAGAGCTGCTTCAGAGGATGGGCATCATAACGGGTTCCCTCTACGACGATGAGAACTTCGAGTACATCCATTACGTGACGCAGGCCATGGTTGCAAAGCACCTGTACCACAAGGACACTGACTATGTAGTCCAGGACAACCAAGTCCAGATAGTGGATGATTTTACAGGCCGTATACTTTACGGCAGGCGCTACAGCGACGGCCTGCATCAGGCAATAGAGGCCAAGGAACATATAAAGGTCTACGGCAAGAACAAGACACTTGCAACCATCACGTTCCAGAATTTCTTCAGGATGTACGACAAGATCTCTGGCATGACCGGTACTGCGGACACAGAGGCCCCTGAGTTCGCATCCATCTACAATTTGGATGTAGTCGTCATTCCAACCCACGTTCCAGTGCAGCGCGTTGACAAGGACGACCTGGTGTTCCTTAACGAGCAGTTCAAGTACCAGGCAATCTGCAATGAGATAAAACGAGTGCATGAAACAGGGCAGCCTATCCTCGTAGGTACGGTGTCCATAGAGAAATCAGAGCTCATATCGGCTCTTTTGAAGCGCATGGGAATTCCCCATGAGGTTCTGAACGCAAAGAACCATGCACGGGAGGCGTTGATAATTGAAAATGCAGGCGCAAAGGGTGCGGTCACGGTTGCCACGAACATGGCAGGCCGTGGAACAGACATAAAGCTTGGAGGTTCCCCCGATGCCTTGGCCCGCAGGCTCTGCGGCACAGAGGCCACTGAAGAGGAGTTCAAGGCCGCCAAGGAGAAGACCCGTGCACAGTGGAAGGCTGCATATGAAGAGGTGAAGGCTCTTGGTGGCCTCTACATCCTTGGAACGGAGCGCCATGAATCAAGGCGTATAGACAACCAGCTACGCGGAAGAAGCGGTCGTCAGGGAGACCCAGGAGTCTCGCGTTTCTATGTAAGCTTTGACGATACCCTACTCCGTCTCTTTGCAAAGGACAACCTCAAGGCAATGGTGGGTCGTCTTGGCATGAACACAGGAGAGCCAATCGAGCACTCCATGGTAAGCCGTGTCATAGAGTCCGCCCAGAAGCGTGTCGAGGAAAGGAACTTTGACATAAGAAAGCGTCTTTTGGAGTACGACGATGTACTCAACGAACAGAGGAACTTCATCTACTCCCAGCGTGACGAGATCCTCCTTGATCCAAACATGGTGGAAAGGGCTCTCAATGCTGCGTTCGAGTTCGTGGATGAGGCTGTCGAAGCCTGTCATTCCAAGAACTCCAACAATGTCGTTGAACTCCACCAGACCCTAATGGACAGGATTGGTTTCGACTATGAACCAGCTTCAGGTGACGAGGGTCTGTCCAAGGATGCTTTGGCTTCCAAGATAAAGGACCTTGTCCGTAGCAATGTTGAAGCCAAGGTAGCTGTCGTTGGTTCTGAGTCCTTCAACGAATTCATAAGGCAAATATACCTTAGGCAGATAGACACAAGATGGCAGAGCCACCTTGAAGAGCTTGAGGACCTTAGGGATTCAGTGGCTCTTCGTTCATATGCCCAGAAGAACCCTCTTACAGAGTACAAGCTTGAAGGATTCGACATCTTCGATGCCATGATAGACAAGATCAAATCCTCAGTTGCAAAGACGATAATAAGGGTTCAGATACGACTGGAGGCCAACCCATCACGTCCAATGCAGGCTAGAAAGACCGTAGAGTCTCACGGCGAGAGCACGCAGTTCTCCAACATGGCTGCAAGGCAGGCCGTCCAGGCCCGCGGCTCAGCAAATGCAAACGCACAGTCATCCATCCAGATTGTGCGCTCCACCCCAAAGGTTGGACGCAACGACCCATGCCCATGCGGCAGCGGCAAGAAGTACAAGAACTGCTGCGGTAGAAACCAAGGCTCTGAAAGCTGAGCCTTGGGGTGTTTCTCCAAGCTTCATTCAAAACGGCTCTTGGGGTCTTTTGGTAGATTGCAAAAAGTGTCGATCATAATCGACAAATCTCTACGGTTTCTGTCGAACGTAATCGACAAAGCCTATTGTTACGCTCCTATATGTTGACCTATACGAGAGTGTCATCCAACAGGAAGTCTATGATTCCTACGTTGAGGATGCCATTGTCGTCATACCAACGCTTTCGTATGTCATGGCGCACGATTATTTTAGGAAATGAGTCACCTGTAAGCATGAAAGGCTTGTTCTCTGTGATTTCCTTCTCTTCAGTCCCCAAAGCATAGGCAGACTGGATATATGTCTTCTTGTCTCCAGATGTTGCAATAAAGTCAATCTCCCTTGCAACCTGAACGTTCCTTCCATTGGTATTCTTCTCACTGCTGTATACAATACCAATATCAACCGAGCATTCACGAATCATAAGCTCATTGAAAACAATGTTCTCCATGATATGCGTCATCTCCTGTTGACGGAATCCTATACGTGCATTTCTCAGTCCAATATCCTCGCAGTAATATTTGTTGGGATAATCGAAATAGCGCTTGCCTTTGACATCCCAGCGCTTGCACTCGGTAAAGAGGAACGAGTCCGCTAGGTAATCCATATAAGCCTTTACAGTATTCAAAGCAACCACGTTTTCACCACTGCGTTTCTGCATGGTGTTGATGGAATCTGCAACCTTCGTTGGATTTGTAAGAGAACCTACAGAGGAACACAGTAAGTCAAGTATAGATGACAGAACATCTTCACGTTTGATTTTCTTCCGCTCTACAATGTCCCTTAGATAGACCTCAGAAAAAAGAGATTTCAGGTAAGCCATCTTAGAGGCATCATTAGGTCTAGAAAGAATCATAGGCATACCACCATAAAAGGCAAAGTCGTCGAACGCTTCCTGCTTATCCCCTCCAACAACCGAATAATACTCCGCAAATGAAAGTGGATGCACTCGAATCTCATCACTACGGCCCCTAAACTGGGTCAGAATATCTGACGACAACATCTTTGAGTTGCTACCGGTCACATAGATGTCCAGATTTGAAAGGGACCTCAAATCATTGAGTGCGTCATAGAAGGTTATTTTTCTTCCATCTGGATTATAGGGATTGGGAACTTCGTCAGACATCTGTATTTCATCCACGAAGAGGTAGTACTGTTCTGTGCTGTGTTCTACGATTCCACGGACATGAGATGCAAGCTCCAAAGGATTGCGATAGCGGATATCCTTGGCCAGATCCAATTCAAATGACAGAATATGGTCTTCTGCAACACCCTCCTCAAGAAGGTAGCTCTTGAACAACTTGAAAAGCAGATATGACTTGCCGCATCTTCGAATACCGGTAATCACCTTCACCTGTCCATCCCACATAAAGGAGATGATTTTCTTCAAGTAGCGGTCCCTTTTTATTTCCATGTCGCAATCTCCATTGAAAACTTACATGTATTATCGTACTACTTTTCAATGAACAGTGTATATCAACGCTTGAAAAAAATCGATAGTTCCATTGAAATGTTTACTGATAAAACAATCAACATTTCAATGGAATAATAAAATCTCGAATAATGGAACAGGAGGAGGGACAAGATACAGCTGCACGTTTCTATAGTCAATCAAAGTACAGTCCATTGTTCCACCCCTCCAATCGAGACAATTGTATACCTAAAACGACCAACATTCAATTGCTTACATATTAATAGATTACATAAAAGCTTTCAAAAATCTTCCGAAAAGCGAGAATGAAAACCTCAGGTTTCTTGGAATTAGTAATATGAAGGGCTCCTGGGAGCTTCCAACGTTACTTTTCAGGAGGTGTTTCCATGGTTAAGAAACACAACGGTTCGCAAAGGGTTTTCGGAAGAAGGGACAGAAGGGACATCCCGCTTGAGAACGACGCCATGTTCGCCGAGGTCATGCGGCGCAAGGACCTGTGCATTGGTCTGCTCGAGACCATATTCGAAGGCAGACGCATAAGGGACATAGTCTACGAGGACGGCCTCTCCCCTGAGGCACAGAAGTACATGGCGTTCAATCCGGGGAACAAGAGCATTCGTCTTGATGTATACTTCGAGGACGGTGACACCGTCTACGACATAGAGATACAGAAGGTCAAACGCTGGAACCTTGCGAAGAGGTCTCGTATGTACTCGTCAATGATGGATGCGAACATGCTGGACAAGGGGCTTGAGTACGAACAGCTCAAGGACAGCTATGTGATATTCATATGCATGTTCGACCCTTTCCATAAGGGTCTGACGAAGTATACGTTCCGCTCCATTTGCGAAGAGGACGGGGGCTTGCCGCTTGGCGACGGCCGCTGTATCATGTTCCTGAACACCAAGGGCTCCGTTGGAGACCTGAGCACGAATCTGGATGCGTTCTTCGGATACCTCAACGGAGGGATCGAATCCATAGGTACGGGCAAGGACAGCGGCAACGAGTTCGTCGAGAGGCTGGACGAATGCGTGCTGGACATAAACGGGGACGAGGACTGGAGGCAGGGCTATATGAAATACGAACTGAACCTCATTGAAAAGTACAAGGAAGGCGAAGCAAAGGGAATCTCCATCGGAAGAGCCGAGGGCGAAGCCAACGCCATAACTCGAATGGTCAAGAGCTTCAAGGAACAAGGTGTTCCAATTGAAGTCATAGCCAGGGCCGCGAACCTGAGCGTCGAGGAAGCCAATAGAATTCAGTAACGAATACAGAACGGGCGGAGAGGCTACCCTACTCCGCCCTGTCTTGATCAACAGATGAATGTGATTTTCCTTACATTTGAGTCCTTTTCAACTCTCTTTGCAAAACGAGCGTCCAACCTGTCCATTTCACCATCCCTCATGGAAAACGTATTGAAATGAGACAGAAGCCCAAGATAAGAGTTGATCGAAGCAATGCTTCTTTGGATTTCCATCTTGCTTTGCCTGTGGTCTTTTACCATGGAGTTCGTCGAGTCAATGGCTCCCTTGAAGTTCGATACAGTGCGCCTTGCAACGTTCATGTGACCAGGTTCCACCAAGACACCAAGGAACTTGGATCCGTGACTTACAGGCTGGAGGCATACCTTTTGGGGATTGAGCCCAAGATGCAGTTCTTCGTCCAAAAACCGCACGATGCCATGCAGACACTCCTTTAGATACGACTTGTCCGTGTGGATTAGAAAGAAATCATCTACGTACCGTCCATACATTTCAATACCAAGGTCATGCTTCACGAAGTGGTCAAGGTACGACATATAGAAGTTGGCCATGATCTGACTTGTAAGGTTGCCTATTGGCAAACCAAAACCCTTTTCTGCTACGAACAGGCTTTTTGAAGGATCCAAGCCATTCCATTTGGAAGAAGGAGAGCGAAAGCGGCATCCTTGCGTAGGGTCAGTGAACATGATGCTCTCCAACAGATACATGATGATTGGAAGGTTTCCATAAGGGTATACGGAAAGAAGGTGATTCTTGAGCTTTCTCCAAAGAATGGCCTTGTCCATGGACATAAAGAAGCCCTTTATATCCAATTTGAGGAGCCATGCCTCCTTCCTCCAGTTGTCCGTACTCGATGCCATGAAATGGCGAAGCCTTTCTATTCCAAAATGGGTGCCCTTGCCTTTTCTGTTCGCATAGCAGTCGTATATGAGGCGTTTCTCAATGAATGGATTGATGGCATTGACTACGAGGTGATGTACGATTCTGTCCCTGAACGACGCTGCAAACACCTCTCTTTTTACGGGTTTGTCGATTATGAAGACGGAATATGGACTTGGTCTGTAGGAAAATGAATTGATTTCATCCAAAAGCCAAAAGAGGTTGTGCTCCAAATCCAATTCGAACTCCAGAGCCGCTTTGGAATGCCTCTTGTGCTTCAAACAACCGAAGTATGCAGTGAAAAGCTCCTCTTCCGTTATGGGCACAGGAGGAACAAGGTACAGCTGCCCGTTTCTATAGTCATCCAAAATACAGTCCATTGCTCCACCCATCCAACCAAGTCGATTGTACAACACAAACATACCAATATCAATTGTATACCCTCTTGAGAACGACGCCATGTGCGAGGAGGACAAGAGCTTGCCGCTTGGCGACGGCCGCTGTATCATGTTCCTGAACACCAAGGGTTCCGTTGGAGACTTGGGTACGGACATGGACGCGTTCTTCGAATACCTCAACGGAGGAATCGAATCCATAGGTACTGGCAAGGACAGCGGCAACGAGTTCGTCGAGAGGCTGGACGAATGCGTGCTGGACA
>CAVBWZ010000009.1:0-123433 GCA_963599445.1 Bacteroidaceae bacterium | reverse complement strand
GGATATTAGGATAAAGGCAATTCATACAGAAAACAAGGGTGTAAGTGCTGCTCGAAATTTGGCTTTGTCCGTTGCTGTTGGTGATTATGTTGGTTTCGTTGACAGCGACGATTGGGTGGAACCTAATATGTTTTCTTTTCTTTATGAAAATGCAGTGAAGAATGATTCAGATGTCGTTGTTTGTGGTTGTTCTCCTTTGAATCATGGCAAGAAAAAGAAGAAATTCTCAGGGCGAAAGGCTTTGTTGGAAATGTTTGATGCTAATGGGTTGATGCAAGGTTTTTCTTGGACGCGCCTGATTAAACGAACTGTCCTTGGAAAGCTGAGGTATGATGAAACTCTGAGATGTTATGAGGACTTGGTCTTTTTCTATTATTTGTTTAAACAATGCAATGATGTTTACTGGTATGATATCCCTCTCTATCATTATGAATCCAATCCCAATTCTGCGACTTACTCATATAGAATCAATCCTAATAAAAGAAAAGGTTATGAAAAACTGAAAGAAATAGCTTTGTTGGAAAAAGACGTCATGGTGAAAACAGCCATAGAAAGCTTTCTCTATCTGTCTTACGTCAACATGGCGATAGACTATGTTTCGCATGGTAATACAGCTTGTGCGGACTTTGTTGAACTGAAGAGGATTGTCAGAAAGAGACAGTTCGTTTCCAGTTGTAGTTTGAGGCAGTTTTTATGGCGTTTTATCATATTGAATGACGGACTAAAGAAGCTTTATTGGAAAATCAAAGGAGTCGCAAAGGAAGGCGCATGAAGATACTTGTTCTTTCGAATCTCATTTCATATACATACAACTTCAGGAAGGAGATCATTGAGGCCTTTGTGTCAAAAGGACATGAGGTTGTCGTCGTGTGTGATGTTGACGATGCCTCGAAACGCGATGAACTTGAGAAAATCTGTAGGATCATTGACGTTCCGTTCCATGGAAAGGGGACGAACCCCAAAGAGGAGCTTAAGCTCATTGGAACCTATTCTGCAATAATGAAGAGCGAAAAGCCTGACATCGTGTTCTCCTTCACCATAAAGATGAATCTCTATGGAGGTCTGGTTGCAAAGAAGAGGCACATTCCATACGTTCCAATGATCACGGGTCTTGGAGAGCTTGAGAAAGAAGGGAAGCTCAAGAAACTTCTTATGTTCCTGCATAGGCGTGTCATGCCAAAGGCCAAATGCGTCGTGTTCCAGAACGAGGACAACCGTGAGTATTTCAAGAAGAACAATATTGGTTTCAAGAATTCCGTTGTCGTTCCAGGTTCCGGCATAAACCTTGGAAAGTTCAAGTTGCAACCATACCCAGCAGGGGAGCGAACGGTGTTTGCATTTCTTGGAAGATTCATTGAAGCCAAGGGCGTTTCCGAGTTCCTGCAGTGTGCAAATGATATGGCTTCAGCTGATGTAGAATTCATTGCAGCTGGAACAATGGACGACAAATACAGGGATGCCGTCAAGATGTTGGTTGAAGAAGGGAAGCTTCGCTATGACGGAGAGCTTGCGGATTCCAGAGATTTCCTCAAAGAGGCGAGTTGCCTTGTCCTTCCTACATATCATCCTGAGGGTTTGTCCAACGTCATTCTTGAGGCGTGTGCTACAGGTCGGCCTGTGATATGTACTCCAAGGACTGGCTGCAAGGAGATAGTGGAGGACGGGGTGAATGGCTTCTACTGCAGTGCAAAGGATGTGGATAATCTGGAGTCTGTTCTCAAGAGGTTCATTTCGCTACCAAACGAAGAGAGGACCAAAATGGGCGAAAACGGGCGTAGGATCGTCGAAGACAGGTTCGACAGGAAGATAGTCGTAGACGAATATCTTTCTCTCTTGGAGTAGATGAGATGGAAGAGGGAAGAATAAAGAAGCTCAAGAGAATTCTTGGCAAGAATGCTATATCTCTTTTCTATCGTTCGTTGTGGTTCTTGCCAGACGAATCGTTCATAAAGTTGATTTACAGGCTAAGGATGGGAAAGAGTCTCAACTTGGACAATCCAAAGACGTTTACGGAGAAGCTGCAGTGGCTTAAGCTCTATGACCACAATCCAATGTACACCACAATGGCGGATAAAGTTGGAATGCGCCGTTTCGTTGAGGATAGGCTCGGCTGCGGCTATACGGTTCCGCTCGTTGGTGTATATGGTGGTTTCAATGAAATCGGGCTAGATGGGTTGCCTTCCCAATTCGTGATGAAGACGTCCCATGACAGCGGGAGCTATATCGTGTGCAGAGACAAGGCGGCCTTTGATTTCAAAGCGGCCAGGAAGGCCATGACCCGTAGTCTTCGTAGAAACTACTACAAAACGACAAGGGAATGGCAGTATAAGGATATTGCGCCAAAGATTGTCGTGGAGGAGTTCCTGTCTGACGGAAACGAGGCCCTTACGGACTATAAGTTCTTCTGTTTCAATGGGAAGTGCGAGTTCCTGTACATTATGAGCGAGACATCAAGCATCCCTTCCCAGGTCATTTTGGATGCGAATTTCAATAGATTGCCTTTCCAAATGGATGACGACCAGACTGATTCAATGCCGGAGAAGCCTTCCTGTTTTGAGGAGATGAAGCGGATTGCGCAGGTGCTTTCACATGGAATTCCGTTTCTACGAGTTGACATGTATCTGGTTAACGGGAAAGTATACGTTGGGGAGCTGACGTTCTATCATTATGGTGGGTATATACCGTTCTCTCCTCCAGAATGGGATGAAAAGATTGGGGGACTCCTCGACTTGGACGAGGTGAAAGGAGTTGAAAGATGAAGAGGTTCTTTGCTGTATTGTTTGTTGCCGTGGTATGTTGCGCCTTGTTCGCTACGCAGTTCCATTCCGTTCCGTTGGACAATGAGGCGTATCGTGTAATAGAGGTTGGAGAGCTCCGGGGAATCCTTGATGCTCAGATGGATGTCAAACCCTATAATCTCAACACAGTGAGAAGACTGCTTGGGGTCATGAGGGATTCCGAGTTGGTTTCTTCTTCTGAGAAAGCCCGCATAGACGAGATTCTGGCTTCGTTCGATCAGCAATATGGCCTCGAGGACGGCTCCGTGTCACAGACTGACAAATCCTCGATTGGTTTTTTCAGGTCCTCAAGTGGGTTTGGAACCACTACCTTGGGTGGTAGTGTTTCCTCCGCTCAGATTGCAGGTCTTGGTAACAACGGCAAAAAAGTCTTTGATTCCAGGAACAGCATGACTGCATACATAAATGGAAACCTTTTCAATGCAGTTTCGTATGACCTCAATTTCAAGCTAAATCTCGATAGGATAGATCCAAACGCATATCTGCCTACAGAGCTTTTGTTCTCCACCGATGGTTTCTATATGGATCTCTTTGCAAATGGAGACAGGCTTAAAACCCTTCCAGACGGGCGTTTCTTCCTTGGAATAGAGGCTTTCCCTGAGATTTCCACAAGCCTTGGAGACGATGTCGTTTCCATGAGGATTGGTGCTGTCAAGAGAGACTGGGGCCCTGGAGTGAACAACTTTGCCGTAGCTGGTTCTGCGCGTGTGTTCGATGGCTTTGAACTGTCTTTGGTCCCTGCTGACTGGTTTTCGTATTCGGTAATGACAGCATCGTTGGGGCAGGCCTCATTGAACTCTGTCAATGGTGTTGAGTGGCCGTCCGAGAACATGGACGACAAGACTGGTAGGTATTCCAACAACATAAGCATGCACAGGGTCGAGCTTGGGCCTTTCTACGGAGCAAAGCTTGGGGTATGGGAAAGTGTGGTATGGCGCAAGAGGTTCGAGCTTTCATACCTCAACCCTCTTACGATATATATGTTCAGCCAGAACAGCCTTGGCGACTATGACAACGTAGTTGCAGGTCTTGATATATCCTACGTGAACCCCAGGTTTGGGGAGCTGTATGCAGCGTTCTCCTTCGACGAACTCTATTCGTTCAGCAAACCGTTCTCCTGTGCTAGAAACATAATTGCGCTTCAGGCTGGAGGCAAGTTCGCGTTGCCGTTTGGTTCGTTCTCTGAGCTGAGGACCCAGGTCACATACGTATCCGCCTTCTTTGGCTCCCACTACGAAGACAAGGCCAAGCTGTTCGCAGACGTCCCATACACGACCGCATACGTCAACAAAGGGCAGAACATTGGCTACCCACTCAACCCCGATTCCCTTGAGTTCCTTCTTGCATTCGATACCACAATTGATGGTGGATGGAAGCTTTCTACGGTGGTCAAGGACCAAATGCGAAGTGCCCAGTATGCAACCAAGAAGACCGGCACGGACATGCTTACCTTCATGAACTATGGGGCTTTCGATTCCTTTAACGGTGAAAAGTGGGGGCAGTACTACAGCAGGGATTTCTTTGGCAATATCTGGAACAACATCGTGGACATTGAAGTGGAGGTTGAGAAGAGCTTTCCAACAAGGATTCCAATGTCCGTCGTCGTTGGTCTCAATGGCATCATAGAGACAAGCAGGTCGTTTGAACCTGAAGTCAGAACCTCTTCAGAGGGGTATGAGTATAACCCCGGAAGGATTCTTTCCTGGGGTGATTGGGCGACGGATTTTACCATGAACCTCAAGGTTGGTGTTAAGCTGGCTTATTGATTGTTCTTTAGACGGAGGGATGAAATGAAGAAGATTGCTGTGTTTCTTTTCGTTTTTTGCTGTATCGCTACGATTCCAGTGTTCGCCAATGGCCAGAAATACTATTCCGTTTCATCCCAAGAGTGGCTGCTGGTGAACCAGTTGTGCCATTATGCCGGGGTTGCAGGCCCTTCCAGCAACGGACCTGTGACGCAGGCGCAACTTGAGCTGGCTTTGGAACGTGCTGAAAGGCATTTATCCCCAGACAACGAGTTGTTGGCATTTGTAAAGGAGAAGCTTGAGAGCAAAGGCCTTGTCTATGGAGATGATCTTGGGACTGTCTTGCTGTCCGGTGTTCTTTCTCCAGAGGTCTATTTCCAGACAGGTTCCCCCTATGGTTCCAATGGAAAGGAAAAGCCTGAATACGCCATAGACCAGGACTGGTTCATAAAGGGCCAAAAGGATAGACGACCTGCTTCCCTGGTGCTTGAGAACACGATTGGCGGCTTTTTCTATGGGAGGATGGTCCTTGACTATAAGCAAAAGGCTTCCTATGCATGGGAGAAGTCATCATACTGGAACGATCCTGTACATTTCTCCTTGTTTGGTGCTTCATCTCATCAGAATTTTCCTCTTGATGCGGGGATTTCCCTTGGCACTGCTGGTTTCAGCTTTGTTCTTGGAAGAGGAAGCGTCTCCCTAGGTGAAGGCTATACAGGCAACACTGCAATTGGCGACAACTACGAATATCAGGAGTTCATGAAGTTGGGGTTCTACACGAAGAGGACCTCTGTGTTTCTGACTCTGACCAATTTCGATTCGTCCCATGGTGTTTCCATAGACAATCCTTGGAAGCTGAATGCAACTGGTTTTTCTGACTACAGGGAGCTTAGACATTCAACTGTGTATGAAGTCGTTCCCGTAGACTCCTTCAAGGCCTCTTTGTCTTTCATTACCTTGATAGATACGAACACAGCATTCGATTTCCGATACCTCAATCCTTTCATGGTGATGCACAACTACTACAACTACCATGAAGAGACGACATTGGAAGCAAACAACATGATATCCGTTGACTTCTCGTGGTCGTTCTTGAAGAAATGGTCGTTGTATGCGCAGGTGACAATGGACCAGTTCCAGATTCCGGGAGAGGCCGAGGGCTATCTTGGATTTGGATACACGGAACCCAATGCATTTGGAGGCCTTCTCAACGTTTCGTATACCGATATCCTTGCTGGTGGCCTTCTCAATGTCTATGCGGAGACTGTGTACAACATGCCTGGCATGTATTTGAACTCCAAGTTCTATGATGAAAACGGGAACGTTACTCAGTATAAGTACAAGAATCATGTAGATGGTGAGGTCAATAGACGTTGTTGGTCCCAGGATTTCCTTTTGGGGTATTCAAGGACGGAGTCGAACGACCCTGATCTTGCGTATTCAGGCTACAAGTATGGCCCTGACTGCTTCGTTGTTTCCGTGGGAGGGACGTATGAAAAGCCGTTGGAATATTCGATAACATCGGCCTTGTTCTATATGGCGCATGGTGAGAAGGGAAGGGGCGACAATGTCCTGGACTACACGTTCGATGGCATAGACGGGATCGAGGATGTGAACAGGATGGCGCTTACGGGTATCGTTGAGCATACTCTTTGCGTGTCGCTTGAAGGTTCGTACAGCATTCTACCTTGGCTTTCCGTCTCTGGTGGTGCGGCTTATTCCTACAGATGGAACTTCAGGAACGAAGCTGGTCGCACATTTGGGAACCTGCAGGCTTATATTGGGGTTTCGATTGGCAATGATAGATGATCCCGTATGCAGTGCAGGTGACCCAAAATGGGTTGTAACCGATATCTGTTGATTACTGTTATTCGGAACTTCCAAATTTTCGACTCTTCACGGAAAGCTGGGGGGATTGGGTGCATCCTTTCTTGGGGCTGTTGGGGCTCTTGGGGCTGTTAGGGCTCACTGGGCCGTTGAAGACCGTTGAAACAATAGAGGATGCCTGTGGCTCTTGAGACGGTTGAGGCTCTTGTGTCGGTCATGACGCTTCAAGACGGTTGAAGTAGAGCGCTCTGGAGCGTCCAGATGTACAGGCGATGCATCATGATGACATGAAAGGCCTTGTTTTCGCTGTTTGTGTGCATTGTTTTGCCTAGAAAGGCGCCTTTTCGATGTTTTCATGTCATTTCGGGTATGAATCGGATGCCGAGACGGCCGACTAATAGCTTCCATGAGGCATCTCCTGCCCATCCGTCAGAGGCTCATCCCACAGAAAAACGTGAAGAGCCCTTTTTTGTGTCTGCAACGCTCCATGATTGTTGCCTTAAACGCGGACAAACACGGACTAAACACGGACTGTGCATTTAGTCCGCGGTTTTTATAGGTCTACAACTTTTTTTCTTGTTGGTCTTTCGTTGTTACGTATTTCTGCAAGCGGCTTGTGGGTTCGTTTGGGATTGTCATTCTAAGGGTCCCTGATGTTAGAAGGGGTGCGAGATAAAGGCTTACGAAGCTCTTCTTGTCTTTGTATCCGCAGTGCTCCATGATTTCCCTCCTGCTTCTTGGCTCTGAGCAGAAAGCCAGTATCTTTTCCTGCACTGTGACTTGGGGGGTGACTTGGGGGGTGACTTGGGGGGTGACTTGGAGGGTGACTTGGGGGGTGACTTGGAGGGTGACTTGCCCTGCCGTTGCATTCTCAGCATTGTAGTTCATGTTTTTCAGAATGACGGTGAAGAAATTTTGACTTGAGCGGAAAACCGGTTTCTTGCTTTCCTCGTAGCCTGGAAGCTTGGAGGTTTCTTCAAGGATTTTCTTTATGCCGCTGCCCCTTCGCTCCATGAATTTCATGCGATGGAAAAGGTCTGCTATTATGGGGTTCCTCCTTTCCGATTCTATTTCCTCAAGCTTGCGTTCCTGTATTGGTTTGCCTCCAAACATGCCGCCTGGCGATGTTATTTCAAGGCGGTCATCATACATGTCTATGTGCACTTCTGCTCCCATTACGATGTAGTCTCTGTGTATCAATGCGTTTACGATGGCCTCCGTTACAGCTCTTGTCGAGTAGTCCGGCTTGTCCTCTCTGTAGAAGTCCTTTTTCTCAAACCTCACCTTGGAGTTGTTCAAGATGAAAAGACTTCCATTTTGCAGCAGTTGTATAAGATTGCCTTCGTATTCCTTGTCATCTATGGCATCGTCGAATATCGAGCCTTTGGAGAGCCCATTCCAACGAGTGCAGAAGATTCTGGAGTTGTAGACTATGTGTTGGTCTGCAAAGAGGCGTCCGGCATTCGTCAGATGCCCCATGTTGTCGGACAAGCCAAACGATATGAAATCAGAAGCTTCAAGTGTCAAACCTGTCCGTTCCCTATATGTGGCGGAAAGTAGGGTGAAGCTGTAGTCCTCTTTCTTCTCTCCCGTAATCAGAGCATCGAACGATTGGTTTGTTCCTTTCAATATAAGTTCGTTTACAATGTTGCTAGGGGCAATTGTGCTTTCGTTCCCAATCCTTATGTATGTCTCCATTATTCCGTCTGCATGGTAGTAATAGGGTGTCGAGCGACCCGTTTTGACTATGGCTTTCAGAATGGTCTTGCCTTCTATGATTTCAGGTTCCAATTTGAAATCGGGTGTTGGTGTGATTCTGTCCTTTATGAGTCTGCTGATTTTCTCTGCATCTTCCTGTGGTTTGGAGAGTCCCACTATGTTTCTATCGTCGTCTATTCCAAAGATCAGTGTGCCTCCAATTCCGTTTGCGAAGGCACAGACGCTTTTCAGCCAACTCTTTGGCTTCTTTGTTTCAAGTGCGACCTTGAATTCGTATTCGGTTGTCTCTGCAGACAGTTCGTATGGCATGTCTTCTCTCCAAATCAGGGTGCTCTTGTTGAACAAAGCCGCCCGGAGTGCGGAGTTGCACTGGTGGGCGGCTGGAAGTTAAGAGTTTGTATTGTGCGGTATCTGGGCTCAGCCTTCGATGACCTTGCCTTTCTCCTTGCGGGCTGCGGCTTCTATCTTGTCTGCTATGAGCTCGATCCCTTCGTAGAGTTCGTAGCAGTCGTAGCTCACGACCTTCACCGTGCCCCACGAGAAGTGTAGTTTTGCATCTATGTGGAAGCCTTGTCCAAGCGTCTCCCTCTTGATTGTTATGTCCAAATCATGCAGATAGTTCTCTGCAAAGTCGAGTTTTTGAAGCTTCTTGTCCAAGAATTCCCTTGTCTCATCGCTGACCTGATAGTGGATACCTCTAACGTTAAGATTCATTCGCTCCTCCTTTATGAATGGGCTGGAGCGGCTGGGCCGCTCCCTACCTAAATTCTAAGGGCGAAGAACCCAAAAGTCAAAAAGTTATTTCCACTTCTTGCTGTCATCCATGATGCTACGATGAGCATCACTTGATGGCGAGGAACGCCTTGTATCCAAGATATGCCTGCTCTATGTCGTATGTGGATGTGATCTCCCATGGAGCGTGCATGCTCAGTACGGAGACTCCGCAGTCTATGACCTGCATTCCATACTTTGCAGCGTACTTGGCTATGGTTCCACCACCGCCGACATCGACCTTTGCCATTTCAGCCATCTGGAATGTGACGTCGTGGGACTTGAGCTGCCCGCGTACAAGTGCAAGGTACTCTGCGTTGGCATCTGATGCTGCGCTCTTTCCCCTTGAGCCTGTGTACTTATTGAATACAACGCCCTTTCCAAGGAAGGATGAGTTCTGCTTGTCGTAGAGCGAACTGTTCAGTGGATCGTATGCGGCGTTCACGTCGCTTGAGAGCATGTAGGAGTTTGCCAAGGCTCTGCGGATGGACAGTTCTGGATTCTCAAGTCCAAGTCTGAATACGACCTCTGCAACTGCATTCTCAAGGAGCATTGAATCCATGCCTGTAGCTCCCTGGCTGCCTATCTCCTCCTTGTCAACGAGGATGCAGCAGTTGGTTCTTGTACCTGCTGCGGATTCAAGCATTGCAATGAGGGATGTGTATGCGCATACCCTGTCGTCCTGGCCGTAGCCAAGTACGAGTGTCTTGTCGAATCCAAGGTAGCGGGTCTTTCCTGCCGGTACTACTTCGAGTTCTGCGGAGGCGAAGTCCTCTTCCTCTATTCCATACTTCTCCTTTAGGATTGCGAGGATCTTGTCCTTGCCGGAAGGCTCAGCATCATCGGTCTTGTCCTTGTCTGCCTTGTTCTGTGTTGGATAGCATCCCAGGATGAGGTCCAGCTTTTCGCCTTCGATGAACTCTGCGGCGGTCTTTTTCATCTGGTCCTGTGCGATGTGGGGGAGGATATCGGAGATGGTGAAGACTGGGTCCTGCTGGTCGTCGCCGATTCTGACATCGACCTTGGTGCCGTCTGTGAGGAATACGAAGCCGTCGATTGCAAGTGGGATTGCGACCCACTGGTACTTCTTGATGCCTCCGTAGTAGTGCGTGTTGAGGTAGACCAGCCCGGTGTCTTCGTAGACCGGGTTCTGCTTGACGTCAAGTCTTGGTGAGTCTATGTGTGCGCCAAGGATGTTCATGCCTTTGCATATGCAGTCCGTCCCGATGTTGAAGAGGATTGCCGTCTTGCCCATTCTGCTGTAGTAGACCTTGTCTCCTGCCTTGAGGGCCTTGACGTCGTCGATGTTCCTGTAGCCGTTTGCAATGGCCGTTTCCACGACCGTTGCTGCGCATCTGCGCTCGGTTTTGTTGTTGTCGAGGAATTCCATGTATCCTTTGATCAAGTTCTCCATAATTATGTTCTCCTTAGTATTTATTTGCATATTTATTCGTTTTTTGTTGTTTGTGATTATTTTCTCATATTTTGCAATGTTCAAGTCTTAACTTTTGATAAGCGATGTGTTATCATGGGTTAAGAGGATGGATGAGACCATGCAGTCCCTTTGGTCCCCCAAAGGTTTGTGTGGCAATCTAAGTTGTTTCTTGAGGAGGTTTTAGCATGAAAGGATTGACTGAACGACAGACGGAGATCGCCAATTTCATAGAGCATTTCTTCGATACGAACGGCTATGCTCCAAGCCTTAGGGACATAGCAGGGCATTTTGGTTTCTCTCCAAAGGCGGCATATGACCATCTTAGGGCTCTTGAGAAGAAGAACGTCATACGAACGGCTGACAATCTTCCAAGAGGCATGGCCTTGCTCAGGAGGACCACACCTTCTGGAGACAGCATCATAAAGGTCCCGGTCCTTGGGACTACGGCTGCAGGTGCTCCAATAATGTCCGAGGAGGTCTATGACGGTTTCGTTTCCGTACCACAGGATTTGGTAGGGTGCGATGAGTCGGAGCAGCTCTACGCCCTTAGAGTCAGGGGCGACAGCATGATAGACGACGGCATAAACGACGGAGACCTCGCGATCATAAAGAAGACGGGCAACGCCAGCAATGGTGAGATCGTAGCTGCAAGCATTGGCGACGACGACACATATGGGATAACGCTCAAGCATTTCTTCCATGTTGGGGACAGATACGAACTGAGACCTGCCAACCAAGCCTATAAGGTAATCGTTTCCACGCAGTGTCAGATCCACGGCAAACTTCTTATGATCATTAGACAGTACGGGAGGTGACAGTGGCCGGTGTCTATCTCCTCCTTGGACCTGAAAAGGGCTTGAAGGAAGACCAAATAAAGAAGATAAAGGCTGATCTTGGCTCATGTGAGGTCTCTAAGTTCTATGGGTTCGAGGACTATGAGTCCGAGCTCTTTGCGCAGCTCAACAACAACGACCTCTTTGCAGACCATAAGCTTGTAATCCTTGAACAGGCTCAGGAGATAAAAGCCAAGGACAAGCTCAAGGCCCTTGCCGAGTACATAAAGCATCCTTCTGACTGTGCAACGTTTGTCATAACGAGCGACGACCTCTTCGTGGCTCCTGAAATCATGGACGCCGTTCCCGAGAAGAACACCATGAAGTTCTATGAGATGTTCGAGAGCAAGAAGGAGGAATGGCTTAGGACTTTCTTCAGGAAGAACTCTCTTTCGATAGACTCCGCCGCCTGCACAGCCATAATCGAGAAGGTGGAGAACAACGTACATGATTTCGAAAATGTGTGTTCGCAGCTTGTAATCTACCTGAGTACGATTCCGGGCAAGACGTCCGTCACCGCAGACGATGTGGACGACTACCTTACGCACACTAGGGAAGAGACCGATTTCTCTTTGTTTTCATATGTCGCACGTGGCAAATTGGACAGCGCTTTGGAGTGTCTGCATACATTGCTTCGCACAAAGGACGCCTCCTCTGTCACCGCAATGTGTGCATCCCGTCTTGCGACCTATTTCAGAAGAGCTTTGTCCGTGCAGATGAATGCAAGAAAAGGCCTTGGTATGGGGACGAAGGGCTATGAGGATGGCAGTGCGTTCACAACGAAGTATTTCGAAGGCGACCGCCCTGTTTCAAGGCTCAAGGACAAGGAGGTCTACAGGGATGCCTGCAGATTGTACAATGTCCGTGACATGGAGCGTATTCTTGTGACCATTGCAGAATATGACATTCGCATAAAGGAGGCCGGAACCGCATTGCAACAGACAGTCATGGAAAAGTGCCTCATAGATGTGATAAGGCACAAGGGAAGGCATCCAAAACAGTTGGAGTTCGCTAGATTGTAGGGTTTTGGGCTGCGTTACTAACGGAGGTCTCTCCTTTGGTTCTCAGCTTCTCTCGTATGATGAGTCTATGTTGAGCTCCGTCCTGTACTTCCCAACCGTGCGGCGGGCGCATTTGATGCCTTTCTCCAAAAGGAGATCCGATATCTTCTGGTCTGAGAGAGCTCCCTTTTCTTGGATTATCTCCTTTATCATGTCCTTGACCACGTTTCTGGAGACCGTCTGCTCTCCTGGTTGTGCAGAGCTCACGCCTTGGGTGAAGAAGTATTTGAGTTGGAACAGACCCCAGTCTGTATCCACCCATTTGGATTGTGCCAGACGGCTCATTGTGGTTTCGTGGACTCCTATGCGCTCGGCTACGTCCTTTAGCGTCATGGTCTTCAAGTGGCGTGGTCCGTACAGGAAGAAGTCCCTTTGGATGTCCATGATTGCAACTGCGGCGTTGTAGAGTGTCTTGAACCTTAGATTCACTTGGTCGATCAGCAGGTTCGCCTGCTTTACGCATCCGTTTATGTATTTGCCGGCTTCCTTGGATTGCGGACCCTTGAGGTCGTTTGCCAGCGCTGTGAAGTCTGGCGAGACTTCCAAGGAGGGGATTCCTACACGGTTTATATCGAGCTGAAGCATTCCATCCTTGTTGTGTATCGAGAAGTCCGGCTCTATGTAGGTCTCGTTGTCTGTGCCATAGTTGCGGCCAGGGTAGGGTGTGAACGTTTTTAGGATTGATATGAAGGTTTCAAGGTCCTCCTCCGGTATCCCAAGAGCCTGCGCCGCCTCCTTGTTCTTTCCTGCCTTGATCCTCTCCAACTGCGTATTCACCATAGTCGTGAAGGTTTCAAGGTCTTCAGACGCCATCCCTGACAGCTTTGCTTGGAGTACAAGGGATTCCCTGAAGTCCTTTACGCATATTCCATTTGGGTCGAAGTTTTGGACTGTGTGTATGGCTTCGTCTATCGTCTCCTGTGGTATGATTGATGTCTCGAAGAGCTGTTGTGGTTGGAGGATGTAGAAGCCGTTTGCATCAAGGTCGCTTATGAGCATCTCCGCGGCTTTTCTCGTTTCCTCTGTAACTGATGTCTCTCCCAACTGGTCAATAAGATGCTCCTGGAGGGTCTTTCCGCTGGACGAGGTGTTCTCAAGCATCATGTTGAAGCGGTCGCTGGAATCTGGGTCAGTTGTTTCGTATGTGTTGGAGTATGCATTGGAGTATGTATCTGAGTACTGCTGGGAGGCTTCTTCGTAGTATGAGCCATCCGCATCGTCCATGCGGTCGTCGTAGCTGGTTTGGTCCGAATTCGCTTGAATTGACGGGGTGTCGAACTCCCTTTCAGGTATCTCAAGGGCGGGGTTGGACTCTATCTCCTGCTGGATGTGGGCCTTGAGTTCGAGTATTGGCATTGGAAGAAGGGCAAGGGATTGCAGCATCTGAGGCGAGAGCGTCTGCTCTTGCCTTAGCGTTTGGGAAAGTCCTATTCCTGGTGCGAAGTCTGCCATTCTGTTCCTCTTCTGCCTTATCTACTCGAAAGATTCTCCAAAGTAGATGTCCCTTGCTATTTCGTTGGCAAGAAGTTCGTTTCTGCCTCCTGAGACGAGGATTGAGCCATCGCTTATGATGTGGGAGCAGGTTGTTATGGAAAGGGCATCCCTTACATTGTGGTCCGTAAGGAGTATGCCTATTCCAAGTTTTGCAAGCGAGCGTACGATTTGCTTTATCTCATAGACGGCTTTTGGGTCTATGCCTGCAAATGGCTCGTCAAGAAGAAGGAACCGTGGACTTGTCGCAAGGCATCGTGCTATCTCCGTCCTTCTTCGTTCCCCTCCTGAGAGGGTATATCCTTTCTGTTTTGCAAGGTACGTAAGTCCAAAGGACTTGAGCAGTCCTTGGACTATTGCGTCCCTTTTCTTTGGGTCGGTGTTTGGCCGTGACTCGACTACAAGCCTTATATTGTCCTCAACGCTCAGCTTTCTGAATATTGAAGGTTCCTGCGGTAGGTAGGAGATTCCAAGACGTGCCCGTTTGTACATGGGCTCGTTGGTGATATCAAGCCCATTTAGCGAAATCGTCCCTCCATTGTTCGTGATGAACCCAACGATCATGTAGAAGGTGGTGGTCTTGCCGGCCCCGTTTGGACCCAGCAGTCCAATGATCTGGCCTCCCTGCATTTCAAAGGAGATGTCCTTGACTACATCCCTTTTGCCGTAGGTCTTCTTCAGGTGTTCGACTTTGAGCGTATTATCCATTCACTTCTCCTGAAATGGAACCTTCCATGGTTATTCCGTAGTCGCTTAGGTCAACGGTTATAACTGCGGCCTTGTAGACGTTTCCGTTCCAGCTTATGTTCGCATTGCCTTTGAGTGTGACCGTTTGGTTCGAATTGTCGAACTCTATGCTGTCAGCTCTGCATATCATTGGGCCATCGTCAGTGTTCTTGACGACCCTTGCCATCATCTGGACCTTTATGAGTGTGCTGTTCGTATCGTATTCCAGACGTGCACCTGAAAGGGTTGCGTCGTTAGTCTCGTCCTGCACTTCGATCCATCCGTCCGAAATGATCTCCCCGGTCTGTCTATCGTAGAAAAGGCCTGGACACTGGAGGGTTATCCCTCTTTCGCTATCGACTGCGCTGACTTTTCCGGTACAGTCCACATAGCGGTAGTCCGTTCCGTAGAGCTTTATCTCCTGTGCCGATATCGAGAGTCCGTTCGCTGAGACTTCCGCTCCTCCTGAAAGGCTTATGGACTTGTTGCCTTCCTGCATGCTCACCTTCGTGTAGCCACCTGAGAATGTAATGTCGGAGGCATACAATGGCAACATGCACAGATAAAACATGCATATCAATAGAAAACAGAGCATTGTTTTTCTTCGTGCCCTCATTTTACAGTCCCCCTTACAATCCTTCCAAACTCAAAGTCGTCTTCATCCAATACTGCGCTGAAGCCCTGTGCGACAACTTGGGTTCCGTCCCCATACTCGACAACGACTTCTCCCTTTGCATCAAGGGTCATGGTCTCGTTGTCCCATTCAATGGAATCGGCCTTTATTACAAGGTCATCGCTCTTTCGTTGTATCGCCACGTTTCCGGTAAGCGAGGCCTTTTCTCCGCTTTCGTCTATCGTTGCGGTTTCACATGACCCTTCCATTCCGTCTTCACCGCTTTGCTTGAAACTGACACCTTCCAGAACGGTTCCATTTGCGCCTTTGTAGACGGTCATTGTCCGAGCTGTCATCACCAGAGCCTCTTCTCCAGGACGTCCCAACGTGTACTGGGCGTCGTACAGCACCATGTCCGGCAGTTCCTGTTCTCCCAATGGGATTGCCTGCGTTTCGCTCTTGGTGCAGGAGTCTAGCTGCGTAAGCAGGATTGCAGAGAGTAGACACATAAGCAATAAGCGTGCCAGTTTCCTTTGGGCCATGTCCGAATGATACACCTAAAGGGGTGTGTTGCAAAGTAGGGGAAAGAAAAGTACCATTGGATGCATGAGAGTTCTGTTTTTGGGTGAAATCGTAGGTAGATGCGGCATTGGTGTCATAAAGAACGCCCTTCGAGACTATCGAAAGGACAATGGCATAGACCTTGTGGTCGCCAATGGAGAAGGCGCAACCGGCGGTTTTGGCCTTGGATTCCAGAACGCCCTTACATTGCAGCACATGGGTATAGACGTGCTTACCCTTGGAGAGAAGGCCTTCTATAAGATAGATATGGTGGAAGGCATTGCAAAAAGGGACAGAATCCTAAGGCCCTCCAACTACCCGGAGAGCGTTCCGGGACGAGGGGTGCGATATGTTGCAGTTGGCGATAGGAAGGTCTGCATGATAAACTCGCTTGGAATGTGCAATTTCAACTCACCCCACTTGAACAATCCATTCCTCAATGCCGATTCCATTGTGGACAAGGCAAGGGAGGAGACCCCATTCGTGTTCTATATGTTCCATGCATCCGCAACTGCGGAGAAGATGGCCATGGGATTCATGCTTGACGGTAAGGCTAGCGCCGTTGTTGGAACCCATTGCAAGGTCCTCACCGCTGATTCACGCATTCTTCCAAAGGGGACCGCCTATGTGACGGATCTTGGTAGATGTGGTGCATCCATGAGTGTTGGAGGATTCGATCCTTCTTTTGAAATCAAGCGAATAAGGACCCAAGTGCTTGTGAGGTCCAAAGAATCTTGGTGTATGCCTCAAATGCAGGGTATCGTTTGTACCTTTGACGATGTTTCAGGTATGGCGGTTGAAGTGGCTCCTGTGCGCTTGGACGTAGATGTCGTGATGCCACCACCTAGAGACGAAGGAAAGGATTGAGAAGATGGTCAGTGAAGCGACCGTCAAGGCATTGAACAAAGACGGCACTGTGCTTGTTGGCTGCGAAAGCACGGCCTGCAATGCATGCCATGCCCAGATGTTCTGCAACAACAAAACCCAGACGCAGTATCCTGCACGCAACGACGACAATCTTGCATTGAGGGTTGGAGATAGGGTTTCGTTGTTCCTTCCACCTGGAAAGACCATTCTCAGTACCGTCCTTGTGTTCGCGTTGCCTTTGATTCTGTTTCCGTTGGGGTATCTTGCCGCTGGTTTGCTGCCTGTGCTCCTGAATGAAGTGCAAAGGGCTTTGTGCGGTCTTGGTGCAATGGCTTTGGCGTTCGTTGCAGCAGCTGTCGTGAGTGCCCGCAACAGGCGAGCCTTGATGCCAATCGTGCAGTCTGTCGTCATGCGCCATTTGGATGTCGTTGGGGCTGCAATCATGCGAGATGACAGGCTGTTTGTGGCCCAATGCGGTTCAAAAAAGCCGGAGATCCCATTCCAGTGGGAGTTCCCTGGTGGCAAGATAGAGCAAGGAGAGACCCCTGAACATGCCGTTGCGCGTGAGGTTTCAGAGGAATTGTCGGTCAACGTTGCGGTTGAGCGTCTTATCACAGAGGTGTCGTACCAGTACGAGCACTTTCACATGACAATGAAGATATTCCTCTGTTCTTTGGAAAACGGCATGGAACCCCATTTGAGCGAGCATTTGGGTGCAAAATGGATTGGCCCCGAGGAGTTGTATACCTTGGACTGGGCTCCTGCGGATGCCCTTGCTCTGGACGATGTCGCTATGGCCTGCTGGCCGGCGAGGTAGAAATATCATTTCGTTGATATATCAAACTCTGTTGCCAATCCATTTGTCCTGCTTGTAGTAGTGGTGAAGGAGCCATAGGCATACGATGTCGCCAAGCATGTAGGCGAACCACAGGACGGTGACGGGTAGGCCCAACAGGTAGACGATGAAGGCGTATGGAAGCTGGAAGCAATACTGCGAGATGAGCGAGGCGTACATGGTTGGGCGGTTGAGGCCGCTTCCACTGAAAGCGGCATGGTAGCCCACCATGAACGCCAGAATGATGACATTTGCTCCAAATACATACATGAGGACAACGCCATCGGGTCCGGGTGCGGCCCCTCCAAGGAACAGACTCATCAGGAAAGAGGGGCAGACGAAGAATGCAAGTGCGGGTATGGCGCTTACTGCGGCGCACAGAAGGTTGGCCTTCTTCACGCATTCCTTGGCCCTTTCTGGTTTGTTCGCACCAAGTGCGTGGCCAAGGATTATTCCGCTTCCCATGCTAAAGCCCGTCTGAGGCATCATACAGAACCCTTGAAGCCTTGTTCCTACGCCAAGGATAGCCACTGCGGCGGTGCCGTATGTTGATATTATCTTCATGAGAATAATGTTGAAGATGTTTCTGAGAAGCAGGTTCACTCCGCTTGGGAGGCCAATCGTCATGAGTTTGTGGTCGACTTCCTTGTGTGGTCTGAGGAGGTTCCTGATGGAAAGCTTGACCTCTGATGTCCCCTTGAGGAGGATTGCGAAACCCGCAAGGAATGCGAACGTCTGTCCAATGGCGGTGGCCCATGCAGCCCCTGCCATGCCAAGGCCAAAGCCGTGAATGCCGGTCAGTGAAGTCAAGAACGGAATCTCTTCGAACATTAGTATGGGGTCGAGTATTATGTTCAGGATGGCCGATGCCGTGAGCAGCTTCATTGGTGTCTTTGCATCTCCGGTACAGCGGAATATCGTGTTTACGCTGTAGGATGAGAAGAAGATTGGAATGAAGAACACCCTTATGTAGCCATAGTCCAAGGCAAGGTCTATCACAAGCGAATCCGTAGAGAAGAAATGCACTATTGGTCTTAGCAGCAACGCCATGAACAGAGAGCCGGCCAGAGCCCAAATGAACTTGAATGCCAAGGTTCTCTCAGAGGCTATGCGGGTACGCTCTCTGTCTCCGCTCCCATGGTACTGGCTTATGAGGGAGACGCTTGAGGTCCCGACTATCTCGTTGAATACGTTCACCAGCCACAGCATAGTGGAGATTATGGTCATTGAAGCGACTGCGTTGGGCGATATGTATCCAATCCAGAACAGGTCCACCATGTCGTACAATGACTGGAACATGTAGCCGCCCATGGTGGGGAGGGCCAGTCTGAAGAGCTGCTTCGTTATGCTTCCGTTGACCAGTTGGTCGTTCAGCTCTTGGGATTGTCTAGCTTGTTCGTTCTGTAAACTATGTCCTGAAACTTCATTATGAGTTGATTTTTCAATTGCATCGGACTTCTCGACGACATCGGTCTTATTGACGATATCGGTCTCTATTGAGACATCAGTCTTCTGTGATTCCTGCAAGTTGGGCCTCCTTGATGTAGTGCCTTCTTGTGCGTAGGGATAGGATGAGGTGGCAGAGTGCGGTCACCGTCCAGGAGATAGGGTACGAGAGATAGACGACTTCAAGCGAGGGGTTGGCCTTGAAGACCGTGGCGATCCACACGATTCTAAGAAGGCATGAACCTACAAGCGAGACCGTGGTGGACAGCATGGATTTGTTCAAGCCTCTCAGCGTGCCGGAACCGACTTCCATGAAGGCCAGCGTGCAGTATGGAATCATCATGTTGTAGAGCCTGGTCTCGGCTGTCTGCACTGCAAGCGGCGCTGTGATGTAGCAGTGGATGAGCGGCACTCTGAATATGAGGATGGAAAGCGACACGACTTCTGCGATTATGAACGTGACGAGGTAGCATGAGGCCATGACCTTGCCAATTCGTTTGTATTTCCTTGCTCCGTAGTGCTGGCTTGTGAATGTGATGGATGCCTGGCATACAGAGTTCGTTGCGGTGTAGGCGAAGCTTTCTATGCTGGCTCCAGCTGCGTTGCCGTCAATGATGTCCGATCCGCCGGGGCATATTGCATTATTCAGGCCAATGATGCTGCTTTGGATTATCATATTGGAAAGCGAGAACAGTGCGCCCTGGACTCCTGCGGGAAGCCCGTTGTAGATGATGTCCTTGAGCGTTCTTCTGTCGAACGCAAGCTTCTTGAAGCTGAAACGGCACCAGCTGTCGTCGCGGCTCAGTATGTAGAGCAGTATGGCGGCGGATGCCAGGTTGGATATTGCCGTGGCTATTGCAACTCCGTCAACTGACATTCCAAACGAAAGGACGAACAGGAGGTTGAGCCCTACGTTGAGTATTCCTGTGGATGAAAGGACGTACAAAGGGGTCTTGGTGTCGCCCTTTGCCCTGAATATTGAAATCAGGAAGTTGGTGAGCGCTAGGAACGGTACCCCTGCGAAGTATATCTTGGTATAGAGGGTCGCTAGATCCAGGATGTGCCCTTCGTCGCCAAGCAGAGCAAGGACCGGTCTGCTTATTACAAGGCCAAGCAGCATACAGAACAGCCCTGACACAAGGCCTGTAAGGAGCGCCGTATGAACTGCGGACTGCGTCTTCTCCTTGTTGCCTTCTCCTATGTAGCGCGCGACCACGACGCTTGAACCCACTGCAAAACCGGAGAAGACGTTCACTATGAGCGAAATCATTGCACTTGTCGTACCAATCGCTCCAATTGCACCGCTTACGTTTGAAAGGCCTACCACTATCATGTCAGCCGCCGAGTAGAAGGTCTGAAGCAGGTTCGTAATCATAAGTGGAATTACGAATGCAAAGACTTTTCCAATGAGAGGGCCGTGTAGAAGGTCGTTTGGTTCCGTTCTCGCCGCCGTTTTCGTCACCATGTTTGCCGCCATGTTGGATGCGCCTCCTGTCGTTTTTGCAATTTCCGCGAAACCACATGATATTGCTTATCTTTGGATATGGCAATTGGATAGGATTGGGTATAGAATCAAGAAAGGAGGGTTTTATGAAAATCGCCATCGTTACGGGTGCATCATCCGGCATAGGCCGTGAATTCGTATATGCAATGGACCGCTACAGCGTACAGCATGGCGGTTGCTTGGATTCGATATGGGTCGTAGCACGACGTGCAGAGCGGCTTGAAGAGCTCTCAAAGGACTGCCAAACCCCAATAAGGCCGTTTTCCATGGACCTCTCCGACCCATCCAGCATGAAAGCGCTAGGTGCAACGCTGGCCGCCGAGACCCCTCAGGTCGATTTCCTTGTGAACGCTGCTGGTTTTGGAATCTTTGGTGACTTCAAGGACAACGATGCTGTAAAGCAGCTCGCAATAGTGGACCTCAACGACAGAGCCCTCACTGCCATGTGCAGCACGGTCATCCCCTATATGCACAAGGACTCGTCCCTTGTAAACATAGGATCCAACTCTTCATGGCAGCCGGTTCCGTACATGGCGGTCTATGCAGCGTCGAAGGCATACGTACTGAGCCTTTCAAGGGCCCTCGGAGTCGAACTCAAACCACAGGGCATCCACGTCATGTGCGTGTGTCCTGGCTGGATAAAGACCGAGTTCTTCGACCATGCCGTGCATGACGACACCGTCAAGTACTACGATAGGTTCTATACCGCAAGGCAGGTGGTTGACAAAGCCATGAAGGACCTTTCCAGAAAGAAGCCCGTGTCCATCCTTGGGTTTCCAGTGAGGATGCAGGTGCGGCTTGTGAAGCACCTGCCGGTTGGTATGGTCATGAAGACGTGGTGCAGACAACAGAAGAAGATTTGACGTTGCAGGCATTGCCTGTGCAAGTGTTGACCGAGTAACGGCAAAAGACTATCTTATCGCAGAGATTTCCCGGAAGCTCCGGAGGAGGATTCGAATGAGATCCATAAAGGATATATATAAAATAGGAAAAGGGCCTTCCAGCTCGCACACAATGGGACCTGCAAGGGCAGCCGAACTATTCAAGGACGAGAACCCCGATGCTGACAGCTTCAAGGCCATTCTCTACGGTTCCCTTGCCAAGACCGGGATGGGCCACGGCACAGACAGAGCCATAAAGGAATCCTTTGATCCAAAGGAATGCGAGGTTTCGCTTGTAACCGACAATTCCGCAACCCTAAAACATCCAAACACCATGGACCTCGTCGCCATCAAGGATGGTGAAGAGACCGCTCGCATGAGGGTGGAGAGCATTGGTGGTGGTGACATAGTCATAGAGGGAAGACCATCCGTGGGGCTCTTGGGTGAAGACATATACATGGAGAACTCCTTCGCAGAGATCAAGCAGTTCTGCGAGTTCAGGTACATAGACCTTGTGGACTACATTGAGCTCAACGAAGGAAAGGAGATTTGGGACTATCTTGCACAGGTCTGGGATGTGATGCAGGCTTCCATAAAGGAGGGACTCTCAAAGACAGGAACTCTTCCAGGATGCCTTCATGTGCAGAGAAAGGCCAAGCACCTCTTCGACCATATAGTGGTGAACAAGCATGCGGAGCTGGTCGAATGTCAGCTGGTTTGCTCCTATGCTTATGCTGTCAGTGAACAGAATGCCGATAACGGAACAATAGTCACAGCTCCAACCTGTGGCGCATGTGGTGTACTTCCTGCAGTTCTCTATTATCTAAAGGACAAGAGACAGCTTTCAGATCTCGATATCATACATGCACTTGGAGTGGCAGGTCTCTTTGGGGAGCTTGCAAAGCAGAATGCATCCGTATCGGGTGCTGAGTGCGGCTGTCAGGCAGAGGTCGGCGTCGCCTGTTCCATGGCCGCTGCAGCGGCAGGTCAGGTCTTTGGATACAATCTCATGCAGATAGAGTATGCCGCTGAAGTCGCCCTTGAGCACCATCTTGGCCTTACATGCGACCCAATCTGCGGGCTTGTCCAGATTCCATGCATAGAAAGGAACGCTGTTGCAGCTCTCAGAGCCATAAACTCTGCAAACCTTGCATACTTCCTTACAGGTACCAGAAACATAAGCTACGACATGGTACTCAAGAGCATGTACTACACCGGTCTTGATATGAACCAAAGATACAGAGAGACTTCTGAGGGTGGACTTGCTAGAGCCTACTCAAGAAGAGGTTGATTCTATGTTCAAAAACCTATCGTTCTCGTTTGAAAACGACTTCCAAAGGCTCCAGGTAGAACTCGATGTTTCCAATGGAGCCATCCGTTATCGTGTTCCTGAGAGCAAGAACGTGGATTTCGTCCAAAAGAACGAAAAGTGGAATGTCTACGAAGGGGACTTTCAGAAGTGGGCGGCCACATTTGAGTCTTTGGGCATTGGAAACTGGAACGAAACAAGCAAATCAGCCAATGAGACATCTAAGACGCAAGGTATATTTCCTGAATCGGAAGTGAAGTGGAGCCTTTCCATACGACAATCCCAAGACGACAGCGACCTCATGGAAGTCTCTGGAAAGGGATCCGATTCATATCCTGTCAATTTCACCGATTTGCTCGAATTGCTCAAACAAATCCTGAACCTGCCCGTCTTCCTTCTTGAACTGTAATCCCCAATCATACAGAATTGTTATAGGACTATAAGGTATAGGGTCACAAGGGATGCCTGTGGCCCCTGCCCATGCTATAACCTGTTGCAATCCTGGAGGGAACCCCATGAGGAAAACTGTACTTGCCATCTCCGTTCTTCTCTTCTTTTTCAGCCTATTCGATGCATTTGCCGTCGTCACGGCGGACGCACAAGTGAAGATAAACGGAATCCATGCAATATCCGTGACCGCTACAGGCCAGGAGCCGTTCTCTGCAAAGGCCCCGGACAATCTTGGAAGACCTTCCGTAGCAGTGGTCCTTTCCGGAGGCGGTGCAAGGGGCCTTGCCCATATTGCACTGCTAGAAGCCCTTGAGGAAAGGGGGATTCCAATAGACATGGTTATGGGAACCAGTATGGGAAGCCTCATAGCCGGTCTCTACTGTGCAGGCTACAGCTCAGGCGACATAGAGCGCCTTGTAACGGAGAACGACCTCACGGATCTTTTCACTGACATTCTGGAAACTGGCGCCGAGCCGCTCATAGAACCTTTCAGCCATACACGTTCCAATATACTGTCAGTATCGCTTGGTGATGCTGGAATAGGTGACGCCTCGGGAATCGTGAGCGACAGGAAGATCCTTTCGTTCTTCCATCAGATACTTGCCAACATACCTGAAGATATAAGCTTCGACGACCTTCCAGTGCCGTACAGAGCCGTAGCCACAGACGTTGCAACGGGCGACTACGTCCTCTTCGAAGGCGGCTCCCTTGTGGATGCAATGAGAAGCAGCATGAGCATCCCACTTGTGTTCGATGCCTACGAAGTGCAGGGTCTCTACCTCATGGACGGAGGCCTTGTGGACAATATGCCCATAAAATACGCCCGTGATCTGGGCTATGACATCGTGATAGCCATGGACATGAACGGGTCCTCTTCCGTGGACGCAGAGGAGATGCACAGCATGAGCGGAGCCGCAAACGCCACGTTCAGACTCATCGTCCTCAACACGATAAAGAACCAGTACGCCTATGCCGACCTTGTTCTGGTCCCTCAAGTGGAAGACATTGGCACGCTCTCCTTCGGCGACCCGCAAACTGTCATTCAACGCGGCTGGGATGAAGTGGAGCGCCACGCCGGCACCCTGGACGGCCTTGCTGCAATGTTCAAAGACAGCGACCTCGACGTGAAGGACCCCTACCGCACAGGAGTCTACTTCTCAATGGAAAGCCCTTCCTCCAAGACCGATGTCTCTGAGCCTTCGAACCTTGATGAGCCCTCCTTCATAGCAAAGGATGCCCTTTCGACATCGCGTTTCAACCTTGGAGTCTCCGGCTCTTCCGAGATATCCACAGTCTTCGACGGCCAGACTCCGATAGTCCTCAAGTTCCTGCCCACCATTGAGGCCAGCTTCTTCGAAAAGGATATGAAAGGGACCGACTGGGACCTTTTGGTTTCAGCGTATCTTGGCGACAACCTAAGGCTTGGCGCTGCGTTCCTCTATCCTTTGGACGATGTAGGCGATGACGCCCGCTTCTATTTCAAGCCTGACTTCTCAATGACCCTTGGAGCCGTCACTACGCTTGCGAACAGGGCCAATCCTCAGCTCAAGGACTCCATGGACTTTGCATCGGATCTGAAGCTTGGCGTCAAGTTCACCGATGGCAAGCGTTTCAACAGCAACTTTGGACTGTCTCTTAGGTTCTACGCTCTTGGAAGGACCATAGATGGAAGCCCCACCACGTTCAGCCTAATGCCTGTTCTGTTTGCAAATGGAATATGGTACGGAGGCTTTGAGGACAGCCTGTTCTCTACGACAGGAATCCGTGTGGATTTCAAGAGCAGTCTGGGCTTCCATAGAAACGAGCTTACATACACGATGGGGGTTTCCTACGAACACAATGTTCCTCTGAACTCCTTGCTGTGCCTCTCATTCGACGTCCTTGCGGTTACAAGTCGTGAGCCTGTGGAGTTCATGTCCTCCTATACGAAGTTCGGTGGTTGGAACGGCGTTCCGGGATGCTCCAACGCCGTATACGTCCGCGATGCCATAGTACTTGGAACTGCGGCCCAATGGAGTCTTGGCGGATTCCTCCCTTCGTTTGTTGTCTGTGAGCTGAGGGGTGGCTGGAAAAGCTCCAACACCGCATTCTCCATCTCCAGCGCAAGCAACGACTCCGGTGTTGCGCCTTCCAATGCAGCGACCGCTCCGTTCACAGAGCTTGGCGGCTTTGACATTGGAATAGGCGTTGGCTATGGAATCAAGACTCCAATGTGTGATTTCCTGGTTGGCGTTGGGTTGTGCATAGACGGTGAGTTCTCACTGTATTTCGAGTGCTACTAGGATTCTAGACCCGGCATCAAGAGCTCATCAACTGCGTTTTTTGAAAAGTATGTATTTCTCTACAGGGAAAAGTATAAGCGTATAGACGATTCCTGCAAGCATTGACCCTATCGTGGGTGCCAGCTTCACGAACAGCTCTATGCCCGTTTGTGCGAAGAGGTTGGCTATTACTCCTGACAGCCATGTGGCCACGACGATGAGCACTGCAAGCAGGACGATGTATATCACAAAGCAGTATGCAGGGGCATCGGTCTTGAAGTTGCCTTTCATGTTGTGGATGTAGGAGTACGTGTTGGATAGCAGGTTGGAGGCGAAGAACGGCACGAGGTAGCCCCAGTTGGCGTTGCCTTGTCCAAGGGCCCTTTCGTTGAAGACTGAGGACATGAAGGAGGGGAGTGGGGCTTTCCAGTTCCGCAGCAGTAGGAACAGGATGTTGACCGTTGCAAGCTGTATGACGGCGCCTATGCCTCCTATCAGAAGGAAGTTTAGAAACTGTTTGGACGTGCTGTCTTTCTTTGTGGCCTTCATTTCGTACCTCTTGGTTCCGTGTGGTCATGTTGAATATAACCACAACAATGTCTTAGAACAAGCTAAGGTTTTCTGCGTTACTCGAAGGGCTTTGTAAAAAAGCGATGCCCAGGAGGAGAATTTCCCGGGCATCTAAATCACACTAAAAGGAGGTATGAAAAAAACTGTTGCTCTGCCTTCTATGTAGCAATAACCGTGCCAAGTTGCTTTGGGGCGCTGTTTTTGGCGTTTGCTCTTTGTTTTCATGGTTCTTTTCATGTGTTGTGGCTGTGTTGTCTTTTCACAATGTGAAACAATTGATTGCACTGTGAATTTTTTTCACACTTCATGTGCTTGGTTAAACCTTTCCTATTTAGTACACTAGGGCTGTTTTTCGATAGGAGGGCGCTATGAAGAAAGTTGAAGACTACATCATAAGCATTCCGGACTTCCCCGAACCGGGAATCATCTTCCGTGACATAACAGGTATCCTTCAGGATGCCGATGGCCTTCGCCTTGCAATCGATGAGATGGCAAAGCTCGTCTCTCAGGTCGATTGCGATGTCATCGCCGGTGCAGAGTCCCGTGGCTTCATCCTTGGTATGCCTATCGCCTACCTTCTCAAGAAACCTTTCGTTCCAATCAGAAAGGCCGGCAAGCTCCCTCGTGAAACCGTTTCCGAGACGTATGATCTTGAATACGGCACCGCCACAATCGAAATCCACAAGGACGCCATCAAGCCTGGTCAGAAGGTCGTCCTCATAGATGACCTCATCGCAACCGGTGGCACAATGAAGGCCTCCGCCGATCTCGTCGAGAAGCTTGGCGGCAAGGTTGAGGAGATCGTCTTCCTCATCGAACTTGCAGGGCTGAACGGCAGAGAAGTGCTTTCAAAGTACAAAGTGGAGTCTGTGGTCAAATACTCCGGCAAATAACCATTCTAGGAATTCGTGCGGTCTATGTTGTCACTTCGCCATAGGCCGTATCGTAAATACTGTCCTATGGCTTGTTCCTAATATCCCATCACGAATTCCGTCGAATGTCTCTTGCTCTTTTGTTCATCTACTGCGTCGGTTCACTCGGGTCGTACAAGGAGTACTGCCCCTCGCTCCCGTCCTTGTAGCTGAGCCAAAATAGCTACGAGATACTTCTAGGAATTTACGCGCATTACGTCGTCAGTTCGGACACAGGCCGTGCAGATAGCACTGTTTTGTGAGTGTTTCGTAGTGATGGTGAGCGTGGTCAGCATGGTGAGGATGGTTGCAATGGTTGAATGACAAGAACTTGGGGAGGTTCCACAAAAATTTGAAAAAAACTCGTTTCAGTGGAAAATTTTCCACTGTTTCGATGGAAATTGTGTTTTTTGAGGAAGTCCCATTGTTTGGTTTTATATTCTTTTTTGAAAAACGGCGGTTTGGATAGAAAAAGTTCTATCGAAACCGCGAAAGAGAACAAAAAGCGAGAACCCTGCTCTCAGCGACTTTATGATGATTTTTCGAAATCACGTTTTTAATGGAAAAAGCGTGTAAAAAATCACATAATCTACTGAAAAAGCGTGTTTTTCAATCAAAGTCCGTTGGCTTTCTCTTCGAGCTCTGCGCCGTAGGCGAGGATTACGGAGAAGATGAGCATGAAGATTCCTGTTGCAATGGGGGTGCCGTTGCCAATGTCGTAGAGGCTCGTAACTCCAAAGCAGCCAAGTATTATGGCGTTGACTATGACTGCAGCAAGAGGCATCACTATAGTCTTTATTCCAAGGCTTTTGAGCGTTGCAGCCCCGGTCTTGGTGAACGGTGTGCCATCGGTCTTTGCGGAGGCAAAGTAGTTCATGGAGAACAGCGACAGAAGTCCATTGATGACGCCGGTTACGATGCCAGTGATTGCGTTGGCGATTATCTGAAGGGAACCTGTTATTTCGACGGAGCCCGTGAGGTTCCCAAGTTCAACGAAAAGCCGAGAATCCCGCAGAACCACCGCAACGATGAGGCCTACGAGGTTCGTACCTGCGAATATGAAGGAGAATATCATTGCAATCATCGCGATGATTCTGAACACATTGTAGATCTTCTGGATTTTTTCAAGATTCGTCATTTGTCTTTCTCCTTGGCGCATTTGCGCCTCAAACATTTTTCAAACATTCTTCAAACATTTCTTTAAGTATTCTTTAGATATTCTTCAAGGGCCGTCGTCATGGACCAATACTGGCTGCCCCAATGTTCGAAGTCCCATTTCTCCTTGTACTGGTTGCACTCGTAGTCTATATAGAAGAGCTTTCCTTCGTTCGAAGGCTCAAGGCTCTCGTCATCCACCACGAAGTTGGTTGGAAAGTAGTCTATGTTCAACCCTTTGGGATACAAAAGCCTGCACATGGCCTGGACCTGATCTACAAAAGAGTCCTGCATCCTTCCGGAAACCACAAGTTCCATGACGGTAGGCCCTGGAATGTACTGCTTTAGCAGCCTCTCGTGCGAAGCATCCACATCCAGCAGCGAAGGCATTGGGATTCCAATCTCGCACAGCTTCCTGTAGTCTCGCAGCTCCGATTCCAGCTTGTCTCCAAACTGATAGTAGTCGCAGGGTTCGTGGTGTATCTGCTTGAGTACGAAAAGCCCTTCGTCCACATGGTCTGAAACCAGATACGAATACCCGCCTTTTCCTTTGCCAAGGAGTTTCAGCACATGAAAGCCCCTCTCGTTTACAGACAACACATCCATGTCCAACCCTTTCCTCTGCTTATTTCCTCTCCGCCGCTCTCATCACCAATGGAAACGGCGTTTGGACATCGAACGCATTGGATTTCACCATCATTATGGCTGCCTTGAAACAGGATCCCAACATGGTGCTTAGCTCGTCTTCAGAGAACCTGCATGCACCTGTTGCACACAGCGTTGCGATGCCAAATGTGTATAGCCAAACGTTTTCGAAGAGAACCCTGGCCTTCTCGTCGGACAGTTCATAGTCCCTCTTTATGACATCTATGCAATATCCTGCAGTTTCACCCAAAGTTTCGAATACGTCGTTGAAGGTATGCGCCTTCTTGTTCTCGCTCATGAAAAGGTATCTATACAGGTTAGGATTGTCCGTGGCGAACAGAACCATCTGCATACCGTATTTCTTGAATGCCGGCGTGTAGTTCTCCGCTTTGATGACGCAGTCGTTGTACTTCTTCATCACAGCTTGCCTGAGGTCTCCGTTCAGGTCCTCCATGTTCTTGAAGACAGTGAAGATAGGACGGGCCGAGCTTCCAAGCTCCTTTCCTATGTTCCTTGTCGTGAGTGCATCGGCACCCTCCCTGTCCAGCAACGAGACAGCGGCTTCGATTATCTCTTCCCTCGTGAATTTTGGTTTGGGTGGCATGGCGTTTCCTATATGCTCCTTTTGCGCCTTGTTCTACATCAATCGTTTTATATGGTAGTATAACAAGGGCGCAAATGCAAGTGTACCCCCCCCCATGAGTGCCACGAAACTGCAAGCTAGGGAGGAACTTTCCATTTGATGTTTTCTATCTTGTGAAGCTGTCTATCCTGTTTCTCAAGCCTTGGATATCGTCCACGAACAGGCTTTCTGGGACTCCGCTTCCAAGAAGGCTCATCCTTGACCTGAAACCCCACGTGAGGATCGCCGTCTCGACACCCGCATTCATGCCCGTCCTGTAGTCCACTTCACTGTCGCCTACATACAGCAATTCGTCCATCGAGCACCCAACCTTGGCGCAGAACGCCTCGATCGCCTGGCTTGACGGCTTTGGTTCGTATCCGCCGTGCATGCCCACCACCATGTCGAACCGCACGCTGGGCAGACACGTCTTCACGATTGTGCCTGTAAGGACCTGCTCCTTGTTCGAATACACCCCTAGACCGATGCCCTTGCGCTGGAGCTCTTCAAGGAGTTCTACGATTCCAGGGTAGGGTTCCGTGTATTTCACGGGGCAGGCCCTGTAGTTGGCGACGAATTGCTCGAAAAGGGCAGGCTCAGAGACATCGGTCTTGCCAATTGTACAGAGCGCCGCTTTGAGGGCGTTCATAAGCCCATTGCCTACGAAGCGCGAGCAGTCGTCGGTTGTGAATGAGGTGCCAAGTGTCCTGTTCAGGGCGCAGTTGATGTCTGCAATCGTGTTGAGAAGTGTGCCGTCTAGGTCGAAGAGTATGGCTTTGAGCATGCGGCGATTATAGCATGGGATGGGTTTTGTGGGGAGTATTGTGCAGTGTGGTGGGAGCGTGGTTGGAGCCGTGGTTGACTTTTATCCGATTTCGGATTATTTTTTGTTCGTGGGGCAACAACCCGCCCCGGAGCCAATCATGGATGAACAGGAACTCAAGAAATCGCTCAAGGACATAGACCAAGCCTCCAAGGAAGTGGACGGCATGTATCATGCATATGCCAAGTCATGCGGCATGTCCGACTCCGAGCAGTGGTTTCTCTATTCGTTGTGGCTCCATGACAGAGGGTGTACCCAAAAGGAGTTCTGCGCCGAGTGGTTCTACAGCCCTCAGACGATAAACTCGGCGCTCAAGGCTTTGGAGGCCAAGGGTTTCATCCGTCTTGAATTCGTGCCGGGAAGCAGGAAGAACAAGAACATAGTGTTCACCCCTGAAGGGGAGGCTGTGTGCAGTAGATACATAGACCCTCTGCTTGAAGCCGAGAAGGCCGCCTTCTGCGGTTTGGATGAGATTGAGATGATTGAGTACATGCGACTTACGAAGAAATACAACTCCTTGCTCAGGGACGAGATAGGAAAGCTTACGAAGATACAGACCAACCAGTGGTAGGGTCTTGGACTTTTTTATTGATTCCTCTTTTGTTGTTTTAGTTCGTTCTTTTGTTTTTTAGGATTTATTATGAAAATACAGTTATCAGACCATTTCACCTATGGAAAGCTTCTGCGTTTCACCATTCCTTCCATTGGAATGATGATATTCACATCAATCTACTACGTCGTAGATGGATACTTCGTGTCCAACTACACAGGCAAGACCGCATATGCGGCCCTGAACTTCATATATCCGGTGCTCATGATACTTGGAGCCTTTGGAACCATGCTTGGAACCGGAGGCTGTGCGCTTGTTGCAAAGACATTGGGGGAGGGCGACAGAAAAAAAGCCAACGAGCTCTTCTCGATGTTCATAGTCCTCACGATTGTGCTTGGTGCAATCTTTTCCGTTGTCGGCTATTTCCTAATTCCTTCCATTGCCGCTGCTTTTGGTGCAAGTGGTGAGCTTTTGGGCTATTGTATAAGCTATGGACGCATAGTGCTCATGGGGCTTGTAGGTCTCATGCTCCAATATGAGTTCCAAAGCCTTTTCGTTGCGGCGGAGAAACCGCATCTTGGATTCGTTGCAACCGTCATAGCGGGTTCCACGAACATGGTGTTCGACTGGCTCTTCGTGGCTGTATTCCACTGGGGCTTGGAAGGCGCCGCCATAGCCACCCTCATGAGCCAGATGGTAGGGGGCATCTTCCCTTTGGTCTGCTTCCTTTCCAAGAGGAACGACAGTCTGCTTCATTTCACCCGCTTCAAGATGGATTTCGTTTCAATTGGCAAAGCGTGCAGCAATGGAATGTCGGAGTTCCTTTCCTCCATATCGTCGTCGTTCGTGGGTATACTCTTCAACAACCAGCTTCTCAAGTTCGCCGGTGAGGACGGTGTTGCGGCATATGGAACGCTCACATACGTAGTCCTTGTGTTCATTGGAGTCTTCATTGGGTACTCCATGGGCACGGCACCGGTCGTGAGCTTCAACTACGGAGCGGACAACAGAAAGGAACTCAGGTCTCTTTTGAAGAAGAGCCTTGTTCTGATCTTTTCCTCTTCGTTGCTTATGTTCATTGCTGGAGAGGTTTTCTCTCCAATATTCGCCAGGATATTCGTGGGATACGACGAGGCTCTCATGGAGATGACCCTTAGGGCGTTCTTCTTCTATTCGTTCTCGTTCCTGTTCTCTGGAATATGCATATACAGCTCGTCGTTCTTCACAGCCTTGAACAACGGTTTGGTGTCGGCCTTGATATCCACGCTGCGAACGGTGTTCTTCCAAGTCGTGTTCGTGCTCGTGCTTCCGCAGTTCTGGGGCCTTGACGGAATATGGCTTTCAATAGTGTTCGCAGAGTTCTCGTCTGCAGTGATAGGAGTATTCTTCCTTATAACGCAGCGCAAGCGCTATGGCTATGGAGGCCCTGCTGTGAAGAGTGTCGAGGCCGCGTAAGAGGCTGTCGAACTATGCCTTGCTTTTAGTATTCCATCACAAAGACCTACGAAAGCTTCTTGGTAGTGTGTGTCCAATTTTTTGAAAAAACAATCTTTTTGGACAATGTTTTGTCCAATTTTGCTAAAAAAGACGAAAATTGGACAAAGGAGTAGTTGGTCCTGCAAAAGAATTGAAGTTTCACATCCAAAACGTTAGTCTTGAACACATGAGACAGGAAACGAGAGAAAGGATAAGGAAATTCGTTGCAGACAGGGACTGGGGTCAATTCCATTCTCCGGCCAATCTTGCAAAATCGATATCCATCGAGGCCAACGAGCTTCTTGAGTGCTTTCAGTGGAGCGATGACGAATACGACCTTTGTCATGTCAAGGAAGAGCTTGCCGATGTAGTCACATACTGCATGGATATGGTGGACAGGCTTGGTCTGGATGTGGATGAGATAATCAACTCCAAGATGGACAAGAACGAAGCCAAGTATCCTGTTGAAAAAGCCAAGGGCAGCGCCAAGAAGTACACTGAACTGTAATTGACTTGGCAAAAGTACTAGATGTTGAGCATTTTCATGAATGCAAGCAATACAAGCAGGAAGCTGAAGTTGAAGGCTGAGAACTGCGCTATGTAGCTGCCTGCCTTGTCGGGGTTGTGCTTCACGTATTCCCTGAATGTGATGAGGCTTGCAAGCGATGCTATGAGCGTGCCTACACCGCCTATGTTCACTCCAACAAGCAATGCTCTGTAGTTGTCCGTGAACTGCGACAGCAGTATTGCAGACGGCACGTTGCTTATGAACTGGCACGACAGTGTGCTGAACACAAGGGTGTCCTTTTCCAAAAGACCTGAGAAGAACGAGCGAACGGCATCGATCCTCCCCATGTTGCCTGCGAATACGAAGAAGAACACGAATGTGAAGAGCAAAGGGTAGTCCACTTCAAGCAGGGCTTTGCGGTCTGCAAAGAGCAGCGTAAGAGGGATGACGACAAGCCCAATCCAGTATGGTATGCCCCTGAAAACTATTGCTATTGCAAGTGCAAAGAGCGCAAGGTAGAGCGCCGTCCTCAATGGAGGGAGGGATATCTCCTCGTCTGGGACCTCAAGGGCATCGGGCTTGACGAATATGAGGCAGCAGACGGTGATGAGGGCGACCGCCAAGGCGAATGGTGGGGCCATGATGGAGACGAACTCTGCATTTGGAATCGAGAATTTGGTGTAGAGGTAGAGGTTCTGCGGGTTGCCGAACGGGGTGAGCATGCCGCCTAGGTTGGCTGCGATGTTCTGCATGATGAACGTGAACGGCATGTATTTCTCTTTGCCGGTGGTGGTCAGCACGAGGTATCCAAGCGGCAGGAATGTGAGTAGAGCCATGTCGTTTGCAATGAGCATGGAGCCGATGAACGTGATGTAGACCAGCGCAAGGATGCTCATTCGTGCGTTCCTGAATAGGTGGACTATGCGGCGTGCCAGCATGTAGAAGAACCGTATGTCCTTGAGGGCGCATACCACGGCCAGCACGCAGAAGAGGCACGTGAGCGTCTTGAAATCGAAATATCCAAGGTATTGGGCATCGATTGGCACGAAGATGGTCGTCGTGACAGCCGCGAAGAATGCAATCACCATGACGGTGTTCTTTCTCACGAAGGCCGCAACCGGTTGTGCAATCGTTTCCTTTAGACCGATGCTTTTGTGGTGGGTTTCCCTTGCTGTAATCGTATGCATTTTGCAGATCTATTCTGGAAGGTAAAGCGTCTGGGCTGGGCCTGTGTCCCTCATGAGCAGTTCTGGATTTCTGAATCTGGTCAGCAGCAGGAACGTCATGTAGATGTCGCCTACGCAACCGCCCAGATGGATTGAGAACAGGATTGAGAATACTGCGAAGTACTCTGGGTTTGATGTCCTGAAACAGGCCATAAGTGCCAAAAAAACGACTGAGAATACCACTAGAGGCGCTGTAAGTGCTATGAGGGCGGTCTTTCTTGATGTGTATATGTCAGGCACTCCGCAGAAGGCTACTGTAAGCGTCATTCCAAACGTAAGCCTCTGATGCGTGAGCGCTTTGTACGCAGCTCCGTGTACCAGTTCGTGCAGAACGATGTATGAGAAAAGACCTACCAGCAGTACTAGATATGGAACCAGAATCGACTTGTCTCTGATGACGCTAACTATAGAGGAGAGGTCGGTGAGAAGCCCTATGACAAGCAGTGCTGCGACTGTGATGACAAGGGAGGCCACGGTGAAGGCTATGCCTACCTTCTTTGATTTGGCATCCAAATGAAAGACCTCCCTATAGTTCTCCGGAAGGTCCTTGTAGTAGCTGACCATGATTGAGCTCCTTATGTTGTGCTTTCCTTGCACAGCGGATTGTATAGCACAAGCCTATCGTTGTTCTAGAGAGCAACTTTCAAAACTCCTTCATGCGTCTTGGCCATGCCCTGCACGGCTGGAACCCCGCCTTCAGCACCTTCGTAATACACAAAGTATTATCTCAGTTGCTTCAGGCGACTTCCATCACGACAATCCATGTCCAATCCTCACAAAGCATAGTTTTGCAAGTTCCTCTAGAGAATGTGGTTGAGAAAGTCCTTGGCCCTTTGGGTTTTTGGATTGGTGAACATTTCATCCGGGGTTCCGGATTCGACCACCTCACCGTCAGCCATGAACACCACCTTGTCCGCGGCGGCTCTTGCAAATCCCATTTCATGGGTGACAAGGAGCATGGTCATGCCTGATTTTGCAAGCTTTAGCATGACATCCAGCACTTCCTTTATCATCTCCGGGTCGAGTGCGCTCGTGGGTTCGTCGAAGAGCATCGCCTTTGGCTCCATTGCAAGGGCCCTTACTATGGCGACCCTTTGCTGCTGGCCTCCTGAAAGCTGTGTGGGCTTCTGATGGGCCTTGTCTGCAAGTCCAACCGTGGCAAGAAGCTGCATGGCCTTGTCCTCCGCATCCTTGCGGGACATCTTCTTGACCTTGATTGGCGCCAAGGTGATGTTGTCCAGAACGGATAGGTGAGGGAAGAGGTTGAACGACTGGAACACCATGCCAACTTCCTCGCGCACCTGCCTTATGTCCGTGTTCTTGTCCATTATGTCCATGCCGTCTATGAGGATGGAGCCGCTTTGGGCCGATTCCAGTCCGTTGACGGTTCTCAGCAGCGTGGACTTTCCGCTGCCAGAAGGTCCTATGATGACGACCACTTCACCGTCGTTGACGGTCAGCGATACGTTCTTGACTGCATGGAGTATGGTTCCGTTGTTGTTTTCGAAGTCCTTGCTTACGTTCTTTATTTCTATCTTAGCCATTCTTGTGAAGCCTTTCTTCCATGAATCCCACGAGGCGTGAGAGTATAAGTGTGAGGATGAGGTAGATCAATGCCACCACAAGCATGGTCTGCAGTGAGAGGAATGTGCGTGATATGTACTCGCGTCCCCTTTTGAGTATGTCTGACAATGCGAGTATGGAAACGAGGGACGAATCCTTGAGCATTGATATGAATTCGTTGCCAATCGCTGGAAGTACGACCTTGATTGTCTGTGGAAGTATCACGGTGAAGAAGGCTTGGCTCTTTGAAAGCCCCAAGGCGGTGGCCGCTTCCACCTGCCCCTTTGGTATGGACTGGATGCCTGCTCTGATTATCTCCCCCATGTATGCGCCAAAGCATATTGATAGGGCTATGATGGCTGCAACGATTCCTTCTATATGTATTAGGGATCCAAGTGCGTAGTAGAGGAACATGAGCTGGACAAGAAGTGGAATCCCCCTTATGAGCTCTACATATACGCCGCATATCTGGTTTATGATTCTATTCTTGGAGGAGGATCCAACACCTGTGATGGTTCCAATCAGGACGGCTCCCATTATTGCGAATATGGTGCATTCGAAAGTTGTTGGGATTCCAGTTATCGTGTATTTGAATATCTTCCAGTAGGTGTCAGGTTCAAAGACGCATAGACAGACAAGGAGAATCACCGCTCCAAAGAACGTGAGTCTCCATGATGTCACAAGATGTTTGTTGCCTTTCTTTGGTATGAGGACTCCATCCGTCATCGAGATGACGGTGGGTTCTTTCTTGGCTGCGTGGAATGGTGTGGACACAACCTTGTTGCGTATTTCCATAAGCTCACCCTCCGTCTTTGGGAGGGTGGGTGGTTGCTTTGTCGTTTCTTTGTCCATGTCTAGGTTCTCTTTCCGTTTCCGGTTTTAGTTCAAGCCGTACTTGGCCTTGAGCTGAGCCATCTTGCCGGACTGCTGGAGCTTTGCTATTCCCTCATTGAGGGTCTCAAGCAATGGATTTCCCTTTATGACCGCAAGGCCCATGTCGTCTGCATTCTGGAACGAGCCTGCAATCTTGAGGACCTGTGAGTAGCTGTCGTTTGCCAGCACGAAGTCGTTGGCGACTACGCTGTCAAGCACCACTGCATCAAGGTTGCCGTTTGCAAGGTCAAGCACCGCCGATGGTGCTTCATCGTATGTCTTCACCTCTATCCCTGCATCCTCGCATGCGAACTGGCATGTGGTTCCAAGCTGTACTCCAACCTTCTTTCCTACGAGGTCCTCTTCATTGAAGATTCCTTCCGTGTCCTTCTTCGTGACTATTGAAAGCGAGAACTGAAGGACAGGTGTGGAGAAGTCGCATGTAGCCTTCCTGTCCTCCGTGATGGTGAGTCCGCTTGCGCCAATGTCGTACTGCTTTCCCTGGATTCCTGCAATGATTCCATCGAACGAGACGTTCACGATGTTTATCTTTATGTTCATTTCATCGGCTATTGCCTGGATGAGCTCCATCTCATAGCCTACGATGTTTCCGTTGTCGTCTATGTATTCAAGTGGTGGATAGTCGCATGAGGCGGCTACGGTGTAGACCTTTTCCGCTGCGCTTGCTTCCTGTGCGCCCTGTGCGAAACAGGGGAGTGCGACTGCGAGAGCGATTAGGATTGCTATTGTCAATGTCTTCTTCATGGTGTCTCTCCTTGGTTTGATGTGTGGGAATGGATGCTTCCCTCTATGCTTAGGGTACAATAGTGACTTTGGAGTTTGGGGTCAACAGGTTTTGCATAAAAATGCATAAAAATTTTGTAATTTTATGCATAAATTTATGCAAAATGCGTAAATCTTGGTGGTTTTTTAGGAGGTTTTTTCAAAACGAGCTTTGTGGGTATTGGCTTTGGATTTGCGAGATGAAAGGCATTTTCCGAGAACCGAAACAATACTTTGTGTATTGTGAGGTTGGAGGAAATGTTCTTTCAGCCGGAAAGGCAAGGCCAAGAACCATGAAGGCGTTTTTGAGAAAAACCTCTTTTTTGCAAAGCTGTGTTAGGGTTATTCCTTCAAGGCTATCGGGTTACGAGAAGGACGCCCTTTTCGGGAACATCGGTCTTGCCTTCTATTGTGCGGCTTCCAAGTACGAAGTCCTGTCCACAGAGAAGCAGCTTCCACTGGCCGTGCGGCAGGCTGTGGTGTATGACGTGCTCGTTTGGATTGAAGAGTGCGTAGCCTTTGAGCATGCCGTCGTAGTGGTAGAGGGCCTCGATTACGTTGTCGCCCAGGATGTTGCATGAGACGTGCGAGTTGCCAATGAATGGGTTGGCTCTGCGGAGGGCTATGAGATCCTTGTACCATTTGGCCATCTCAAGTGCATCTTCGTCGGATGTGAGGGCCTGCCAGTCTATGTTGTTTATGTCGTCGTTTGCGTTGTAGCTGTTGCCATCGCCGTTCTTGCTTCTGAGCAGCTCTTCGCCGGCGAGCATGAAGGGCATTCCCCTTGAAAGGAGGACGCATGCCGCGCCAAGTCTGTTCATGGCAAGAAGTTGTTGCTTGGTGGCGTTTATGTTGGAGAGCTTGAGTTTGTCCCAAAGGGTGTTGTTGTCGTGGCTGCTCATGTAGTTCACGACCATTGCATCCTTGGCCTCCCAGTAGATTCCGTGTGTTCCGACTCCGCCTTTGAGTCCAAAGGCCACCTTGTTTGCGCTGTCGTAATTGGCGCCGCCGTTTATGTATCCGCGCGACTGCACCTCGAAGACGTTGCCTTTGAGGCCGTCCCTTATGACATCGTTGAACACCGCTATTGAGCCTATGGCGTTGTGGCTTGCATGGACTTTTGAAACGTTGTGCTGGTTTGCAAGTCTGTTGCTGTCAAGTGCGCATACTCCGCCGGCCCAGCCTTCTCCGTAGAGAAGGGCTTTGGAGTTTATGGCGTGGAGGGTCTGTTCCACGGCCTGCATTGTTTCTGTGTCATGGATTGCCATGAGGTCGAACCTGAAGCTGTCTATGTGGTATTCGGTGGCCCAGAACCGTATGCTGTCTACCATAAACTTGCGGAACATGGTCCTTTGGGATGCCGTTTCGTTTCCGCAACCGCTTCCATTGGAGTTGGTTCCGTTGAAGTTGTACCTATAGTAATAATAGGGGACTATCCTGTTGAAGTTGGAGTTCGCATCGTATGTGTGGTTGTAGACGACATCCATGACGATGCCTATGTCGTACCCGTGGATGGCCTGCACCATGCGTTTGAACTCGTTTATCCTCACCTCTCCGTGGTATGGGTCCGTGGAGTAGCTTCCTTCTGGTACGTTGAAGTTCTTTGGGTCGTAGCCCCAGTTGAATTGAGCGGCTTCGTTTGCAATTCCGTTTGTGGCTTCGTCCACAGTGGCGAAATCGAAGACCGGGTTGAGCTGGATGTGGGTGATGCCAAGTTCCTTGACGTGGTCCATGCCTATTGGGGTTTTTGCTGGGGTGCTATTTTGATTCGTGCTGTTTGGGTTTGTGAGGTTCTGGGTTGTTTCATGTCCCGTCTCCGTGAAGGCGAGGTACTTCCCCTTGTATTTTGACAGAGGGTCCTTGTTGGAGAAGTCCCTTACATGGACCTCCCATACTATGGCGTCTTGATAGGTTTCAATGTTGTCTACATAGTGGTCGTCGTTCCAGTCCTTTGGATTCGTGAGGTCCATGTCAACGACCATGCCTCTGTCTCCGTTAACGCCCACTGCCTTTGCGTATGGATCCACGGCTTCCTGCGTGCCCACTGCGGTCGTTACGGTGTAGGTGTAGTAGGTGCCGTGATGGCATTCGCTGGCTGGTATGGTGGTAGACCAGATTCCTTTGGCGTCTTTCGTCAACGGGATGATTGCAAAGGCTTCTCCATCGTGCCCATCATAGAAGAGGTTTACGTATACGCTCTGAGCGGTTGGTGCCCACAACTTGAAGGTCGTTGCCTCTTCGTTGGATGAAGTTTCCTTTGTGAGGGTGGCGCCTAGGTCGTCTCCGTCATAGGTGAAGTTGTCTATGAACCATTGGGTGTCGAAGATGTGGGTTGGGACTATCGCTTTTTCTCCATAGCCGTCTATGTCTATCCTGTAGCTTCGTGATATGTCCAGGTTCTCATTGAGTACGACGATTCCAGTCTCTGCGAGAGTGTTCTTTGGGTTTGTTTCCCTGATGTCCAGCCTGTTGCCGTTCTCGTCGGTTACTGTGATTTGGCTGTTTGAGGTGATGCATACCTTTGGGGAAACGTGGAACCTTATGACGTTGCGGTCCAGCATCTCGGCAAACGTGAAGACTCGTATGGGTTTTAGCGTTGCTCCGTTGTCGTCGCTTATGTACTGGTTGCCGTCTCCTGTTTTGAGGTATATGTCCGTTTCCTTTCCTGTAAGCGTAACGGTGCGGTCTTCATGCCAATCCTTGTAGGCTGTACCCCAAGTGGAGCCACAAGGGTCTGAGCAGTTGGTTCTGATGATGAATCCAATGTGTTCTATGTGTTTGGGGACATCGATTGTGCATTTTGCACCATACCCGCATGGTTGCAACCTATAGCCGCTTCCAGCCTTGCCATCCCACCACGCCCACACATCGCAGTTGTTTAGGTTGTCATTTCCGTTCCAATAGAAGGTGAGTGTATTCGTATTGTCCTCTTCGTGTGTGCTGTGTATGTCTTTGGCTGTGTCGCCGTATACGTTTTCCATGATGTTGTCATTCTAAACCATTATGGGTTAGGGTTTCCACTGGGTTTGGGGTCTATACATCGTGCTTTTCCCTAAGCTCTGCAACCGCCATGTCTGCATTGTAGTAGTCGTTGTTTTTCAAATCCTGTTCAGCCTCTTCAATCTTCGAATATACCTCAAGTTTTCTCATGTACTGTTCATAGAGATTGATGCTCATTATGACCATTTCGCCATATCCGTTTTTGGTCACAAATATCGGCTCATTGGAATTGCTGCACATCTCGGAAATCGCCGCAGTGTCTTTCAGGTCTTTTATAGGTATTATTTGTGGCATAATAATCTCCTTATTATGCCTTTATAATCATATGATTGTAGAGATTTGTCAATGGAGCATTGAGGTTCACTAGTTTTTTCAATCTTCATTTTTCCGCAATTTTCCATTCAAAACCAAAACAAGTTGACAAGTTGCAAGTTCATGTACGTTCATAGTAGGATATCAGATATAGTTCATCATTGATTGATACGAATACACTTTCACCCAGGAGGTTTCACCATGAAGAAAGTGGTACTCATACCTGATTCGTTCAAAGGGACAATGTCTTCGATGGAGATATGCAGCATCATGAAGAAGGAGATTCTGAAAAAGTTCCCTGACTGCAGAGTCGTGTCCATACCGGTGGCCGATGGTGGCGAAGGAAGCTGCGAGTCGTTCCTCCAAGCGTTGGGTGGAAGGATGGTCAACGTTGAGGTTACGGGTCCGTTTCCAAACGAAAAGGTCATGGGTTATTACGCAATGCTTCCTGACATGACAGCCGTTGTCGAGACCGCAGCTGCGGCATCTCTTCCAATGGTTGAGGACCGCAAGGACCCAAGGAACACGACTACATACGGAGTTGGGGAACTTGTTCTTCATGCCGTTCAAAACGGTGCAAGGAAGATAATAGTAGCTCTAGGAGGCAGCTGTACGAACGATGCAGCCTGCGGGCTGGCGGCAGCTTGTGGTGTGAAATTCTACAACTCCAAAGGGACTTCATTCGTACCTGTAGGTGGAACCTTGAAGGACGTTGCACGCATAGACGTTTCAAGCTTGTACGAAGGAGTGAAGAACATTCCAATCGTTGCCATGTGCGACATAGACAATCCTTTCTACGGAGAGAGTGGCGCTGCATATGTATATGCTCCTCAGAAGGGTGCGGACGATGAATGCGTAAGGGATTTGGACGCAGGACTGAGGCACCTTGCAGATATAATGGAACGAGATTTGAAGATTGATGTGCAGAGCATTCCAGGAGCAGGGGCTGCTGGAGGAATGGGGGGTGGCATAGCAGCCTTCCTGAACGCTCCTCTTAGAATGGGGATAGACGTGGTCCTGGACTGCACAGGATTCGATGAAACAGCCAAGGATGCGGACTATATCTTCACGGGCGAGGGGAAGATTGACTCCCAAAGCCTGCGTGGAAAAGTCGTAATTGGTGTCTCAAAACGTGCAAAAGAGCTGAAAGTTCCAGTCATAGCCGTAGTTGGGGACATTGGCGACAACATCCAGGGTGTCTATGACGAGGGGGTCAAGGCTGTGTTCTCAATCAATAGGGTCGCTGTTCCGTATACAGTTGCAAGAACTCGTGCAAAGAGCGACCTTGCCCTTACTATGGACAACCTCCTGAGACTACTTTGAATTTTTCACAAAAAATGAGCGAATTCCAACACTCTATTTGCTAGGTCTTTTATACGACATAGACCGTTATACCTCTGCTCCTGAGCTTCTCGATTTCATCCTTGGGCATGTCGGAATCGGTTACGATTATGCTTACGTCGGACAGGTCGAAGGCGAGGCAGAACGCCTTTCTGTTGAACTTGCTGCTGTCTACAAGTAGAATCGTCTCCCTTGAGTGGGAGACAAGTGTCCTCTTCATGCTGGCTTCGCTGGGGATGGCCGCGTAGCAGCCAACATCGGGGTCTACGCCGGAAACGCCTGTTATGCATTTGTCCACATAGTATTTGCGAATGTTGTCTTCAGCATCGGGACCTATCGTGAGGTGGGTGTCCCTTGTGAGTTCTCCTCCTATCTGGATTATCCTGTTCTCCTCGTTTTCAAGTAGAATGTCCGCTATGTCAGGTGAATTCGTCACAAAGAGCATGTTTCTGCGGTCTTTTACAAACGGTGCAAGTATTTGGTTCGTGCTTCCACCATCTATGAAAAGACTTTCATCGTCTCTGATGAGCGTTGCTGCGAACCGGGCGATACGATCCTTCTTCTCCCTGTTCCTTTCAAGTCTGTTGTAGATCGACGATGTCTGCCAGACCGATTTTTTCTGCTCGTTCAGTATTGCTCCACCATGGGTTCTTATGAGCTGTTTCTTCTTCTCAAGCTCTATCAAATCCCTTCTAATCGTAATCTCGGTTGCATTGAGCAGTTCTGAGAGCTCTTTGATATCGGCCTTCTGGTTCTTGGTGATGTAGTCGAGGATTCTGTTGCGTCTTTCCTGTATGAGAGTTCTTTGTGCCATGCATGCAGTATAGTTTCGTTGGAGGTAAAAGTAAAGTAAAATTATCATAATTTATGCAAATTATCAAAATTAATTGCAAAAATAAGTAAAAAACTTATCAAAAAAATGTAAAATTTTTTCTTTACAGATGCGAAAACCCGTTGTAAGGTGGATTGTAGGAGGGCTTACTATGAAGCTTGTTTCTGCAAAGGAAATGCTGAACGATGCCGTCAGAGGGCATTATGCAGTTGGACATTTTAATCTTAACAATATGGAGAGCGTAAGAGCTTTCCTTCTTGCTGCTCAGGAAGTGAAATCCCCAATAATCCTTGGTGTCTCCGGTGGAACCGCAAAGTACATGGGTGGATACCGCACAATCACTGACATGGTTCAGGATTTCATCAACTTCCTTGACATCACTGTTCCTGTCGCCCTTCACGTCGACCACGGCAAATACTCCGAGGCGTTGGATGCCATCGAGAACGGGTTCTCGTCAGTTATGTTCGACGGCTCTTCTCTTCCAATCGAAGAGAACATAGAGAAGACCAAAGAGGTCGTGAGATTGGCCCATGCCAAGGGCATCAGCGTTGAGGCCGAGGTTGGTGGCATAGGTGGAGAGGAGGACGGTCGAATCTCAAGGGGCGAATGCGCAGACCCAAAGCAGTGCAGGATGATCGCTGACCTTGGAATCGATTTCCTTGCCGCTGGTATTGGAAACATCCATGGAAAGTACCCCGCAGACTGGGAAGGGCTTCATTTCGATGTCCTTGCAAGCATAAAGGAGCAGATTGGAGACCTTCCATTGGTCCTTCATGGTGGTTCGCTCATCCCTGCGGACCAGATCAAGGAAGCTATAAGACGTGGCGTTGCAAAGATAAACGTCAATACAGAGTGCCAGATAGCCTTCACTGAGGCTACAAGAAAGTACTTCGAAGAAGGCAAGGACAAGGAAAGCAAGGGGTTCACTCCAAGAGCGGTTCTTGCACCTGGTCTTGAAGCGACTAAGGCAATGTGCATAAAGAAGATGGAGCTTTTCGGAAGCATAGGAAAGGCTTGAGTCCGTTCATGATGATTCGTTTTTGATGGAGTATTTGATGAGAGATTTCGATTTCCTTAGGGAGAAGGCAAGACAGCTCAGAATCGATACCTTGGATATGATTCTCAAGGCCGGTTCCGGTCATATTGGAGGATCTTTTTCCATAGCTGAGCTGTTGACCGCTCTTTACTATGACAAGATGAATCTTGGCACGGGCGCCAATGATCCGGAGAGGGATCGTTTCGTATTGTCCAAAGGTCATGCCAATCCAATACTCTATGCAGTGTTGATGGACATTGGATTTGCTCCAAAGGATGCAAAAGACACCCTTAGACGATATGGCAGCATATTCCAAGGGCATCCCGATTCGACGAAGTGTCCAGGATTGGATTGCAGTACCGGCTCTTTGGGTCAAGGTGTAAGCATTGCAACCGGCATGGCCTTGGGTTTGAAGAAGCTGAACAGGCCTGGAAAAGTCTATGTCATTACAGGAGACGGTGAGCTTCAGGAGGGTATCTGCTGGGAGGCTTTCATGTCTGCAAATGCCTTCAAACTCGATAATCTCACGATAATCATCGACCGCAACAGGTTGCAGCTGAGTGCTCCTACGGAAGAAACGAATCCATTGGACAGCGTAGAAGACAAGCTTAGAAGCTTCAATTTTGCAGTCGACTCGATTGACGGGCATGATTTTGGACAAATCTTCGATGCGTTGGATAGGACCTATGAAGGCAAGCCCCATTGCATAGTCGCGAACACCGTCAAGGGCAAAGGCATCTCGTTCATGGAGAATGGAGTGAAGTGGCATGGAGCCCTTCCTTCAGGTGATGAAATCGCTGCGGCCTACAAGGAACTAGGAGTGGATTATGGCAAATAAGGAAGCTACCAGATTTGGTTTCTACGAAGGTTTGGTCGAACTTGCAAAGGAGCATTCCAACATCTATGCACTGGATGCGGACCTTGCAAAGACCACAGGTTCCGTTGCATTCCAGAAGGCCTTCCCTGAAAGGTACATAGACGTAGGCATAGCCGAGCAGAACATGGTTGGCATATCCGCAGGGCTAAGCAAGGTTGGAATAGTCCCGTTCTGTTCCTCAATGGCGGTCTTCGCCGTGGGACGTGCATTCGAGATCATCAGAAACGGGGTTGCGTACTCCCGTTTGAACGTCAAGATCGTAGGCAGCCATGGAGGAATCACCGCAGCTGGAGATGGTGGAAGCCATCAGTGCATCGAGGACATAGGCGTCATGCGGTCGCTTCCAAACATGGTCGTTCTCCAGCCATGCGATTCCAACCAAGCACGGTTGATTGCACGAATGGCATACGAGCACGACGGGCCTGTCTACATAAGGACGTCACGTGAGCCCATGGAGAACATAACCAGCCAGACCGATTCCATTGAACTTGGAAAGATTCAGACCCTCGTCGAGGGAAGTGACCTTTGCATCGTGGCATCTGGAATGATGACATGTCTTGCAAAGCAGGCCCTCGACATTCTGAAAGAGAATGGAGTGAGAGCCTCGTTGGTCAATGTCCATACCATCAAGCCGTTCGACAGAGAAGGCATTGTATCCGCCGTAAGGAAATGCGGTGGAAAGGTCTTGGTCTGCGAGGAGTCCAACATGGTCTGCGGCCTTACGGAGGCTGTCGCCAGTTCGTTGGTCGAAGAGGATGGCATAAAGATTGCGCATGTCGCAATAGAGGATAGGTTTGGACAGTCCGGCGCAACCGCCGAGCTGCTCGAAGCATATGGAATCACGAAGGAGAACATCGCAGAGAAGGCGATGGAGCTTCATAGAAGATAAGGGTATCAAAGGGGTCGTTTTGGAAAGGTTCCAGGTCGTGGGAGTGGGATACAGCTGTGTGGATAAGATCTGCATGGTCGAGGATTTCCCTGTGGAGGATAGCTCCACCCATATAACCTCAAGGGTCATCCAGGGAGGCGGTGCGGTTGCAACGGCCCTTGTCGCTGCGTCCAAACTGGGAACGCGGTGCGCCTTCATTGGAAACATTGGAAACGACGCCATGTCGGATGAGACCATAAGGATGTTCGAGGCCTATGGCGTCTGCACTGACTATATGGTAAGGCGCGACGACTGCTACGGCCTTGAATCCATAGTCATGGTCAACCCTGAGAACGGGTCAAGGACCAAGTTCCCTCAAAGGGACTACAACCCGCCAATCGCATGGGACGATAGACTGGTTTCCGTCATTGAGGGCTGCGATGTCCTTCATCTTGACGGAACCCATTATGAGAATGCCGTCAACGCTGCAAGGATTGCAAAGGACTGTGGGGTCTTGGTCTCTTTGGATGGATGCTCAATGCAGAAGGACAACGAGAAGAACAGAATCCTTGCAACGATGGCCGATATCCTCATCATGAACAGCAAATATCCGCTTAGGGTGAGCGGAAAGGCCACCTATGACGAAGCCTTGCTGGAAATGTCGACATGGGGGAGCAAGAAGGTCGTTGGCTGCACCCTGGGCGATAAGGGGAGCAAGTTCGTAGTCGATGGAAAGGTTGTGGACTTCCCAAGCTTCAAAGCCAAAGTCGTGGTCGATACGACAGGATGCGGGGATGTCTTCCATGGAGCGTTTCTGAGCGCATACGTCTCCGGCATGACGTTGGAGAATTGCATAAGGTTCGCCAGTGCGACTGCATGCTGCAAGTGTGCGGTTCCTGGTGGAAGGGCCGGGATTCCCAATAGGGATACGGTTCTTGAAATGATTGGTGAATAACTACACGGAGTGTAGATAAACGAAAGGAGAAAGAATATGAAGAAAGCACTAAGTATCGTACTTATCGCTTTGGTTGCGATTACAGCAGTTTTCGCACAGGCCGCTTCGGAAGCAAAGGCAGAGGGCGGTTCCGGAGAGCTCATCCTCTATACGACGGTGAGCCAGGCACACTATGACATTGCAATTGCAAAGTTCAACGAACTCTATCCAAACATCAAGGTCTACTACACATATGGTGGAGCTGGTGACTGCAAGGCAAGGATTCAGGCTGAAGCCTCCAATCCTCAGGCCGACGCAATGTTCGGTGGACTTCAGTACGCAGACCTCGCAGCATATGGCGAGTACTTCGATACATATGTCAGTGTAAACGACTACAAGATGCAGGAAGGCTACCACAACACATCCGGCAAGCTCACATTCCACGACATCCAGATCCCTTGTCTCGTTGTCAACGATGCACTTGAAGCAGAGCTCGGCATCAAGGTCACAGGATGGAACTCCCTTCTTGACCCAGCTCTCTATGGTAAGGTCGTCATGGCCAACCCAACATCATCCTCTTCTGCATGGAACAACCTCCAGTGCCTCCTTACGGACTTTGGCGGTTGGGAGAGCGAGGAAGCCTGGGACTACATTGCAAAGCTTATGCAGAATGGTCTTGTCGTAGTAAGCTCCTCTTCAGTTCCTGGCAAGTCAACGCTTGCAGGTGAGTATGTCGTTGGACTTTCCTATGAGCCAGCCATCGTCAAGCTCCTCGATGCAGGAACGACCGGCGGCCACATGGTATTCTGGGAAGAAGGAACCACAAGCGTTGGTTTCGCTTCTGCTATCATCAAGGGTGCAAAGAACCTTGAGAACGCAAAGCTTTTCATGGACTTCCTCCAGTCAGACGAGGGACAGCAGTCCTACCTCGATGCTGCAGCAAGACCAGCAACAACGACAAAGCTTGAAGGCGGCAGCCCAACGATGGTCGACCTTTCCACAATCAACGTCAAGGTTGCAGACACTGAGGCTCTTGCCAACAACAATGCAGCAATCAAGGAAAAGTGGAACGAGTACTGGGCAAAGTACGGAAAGAACTAATCTGTTTTGAAGTTCCTTGTGGCCCCAAGGTTTTTGGGGCCACATCATTTGCCGTAAACATGCCTCCTGTGTGGGGCAATGAAACAAAACAAGTAAATATCTAATCAGCGGAGTTGTAGAAAAAATGGATGTCAAGATCACAATAATCGATGCAGTGAAGAAATACGGCGATTTCGTAGCCATTCCAGATTTGTCACTGGAGATCCAACCAGGTGAGTTCTTTACTCTTCTTGGACCTTCGGGATGTGGAAAGACGACTCTGCTCAGAATGATTGCGGGATTCAACTCGATCGAAGGTGGTAGCTTCTACTTTGGAGATCGCCTCATAAACGATTTGGAGCCGTCCAAGAGGAACATTGGTATGGTGTTCCAGAACTATGCAATCTTTCCACACCTTACAGTAAGAAAGAACGTCGCTTTTGGGCTTAAGAACAAGAAGCTTCCAAAAGAACAGATAAAGGCCAAGACCGATGAGTTCATGGCCCTTATGAAGATATCGGAATACGCAGACCGTCTTCCTGAAAAGCTTTCAGGTGGACAGCAGCAAAGGGTAGCCCTCGCAAGGGCGTTGGCCATTGAGCCGGAAGTCCTCTTGATGGACGAACCTCTTTCCAACCTTGATGCAAAGCTTAGGGTTGAGATGAGGACCGTCATCAAGGAAATCCAGAACAGGCTTGGAATCACTACGGTCTACGTCACGCACGACCAGGAAGAGGCTATGGCTGTTTCGGACAGAATTGCAGTAATGAACCATGGTGTCATCCAGCAGATTGGAACGCCAAAGGTCCTGTACCAGAGGCCTGCGAACAGATTCGTTGCAACTTTCATTGGCAGAACGAATCTGATGGATGCGACCATAAAGGTGAGCGGCTCAGAGAAATCGGTTGTATTCAACAATGGCTACACAGTCAGGATGGACAACCTTACAGATGTCTCCAATGGCCAGAAGGTCGTTGTTTCCGTAAGACCTGAGGAGCTTGTCATAAATGCTGCTTCGGATGGCAACGGCCTTGTAGGAAAGGTCCTCTACAGCACATTCCTTGGGCTGAACACCCACTATGAAGTCGAACTCAAGGACGGAACCAGGGCTGAGATCATCCAAGAGTCCCAGATCGATGACATCATCGAGAATGGAACCGAGGTGAAGATGACCGTCAAGGCGGAGAAGATCAATGTGTTCACTGAAGACGGTGAAAAGTCATTGGTCAAGTGAGGGGACAGATGAAGAAGAAAGCAAAATTCGATTTCTGGGTGATTGCAAGTCTCATCGTGCTTGCCCTCTACCTGCTTTTCATGGTCTATCCTCTGTTGAAGATAGTTGGACAGTCCGTAATAGACGAGGGTACTGGTAAGCTTACATTGAAGCACTTCATAAAGTTCTTCAGCCAGCCTTATTATTTCAGAACCCTTACCAACAGCTTCAAGGTGGCTCTGTGCACATGCGCCATTTCGCTTGTCCTTGGCATTCCTTTGGCCTATTTCTACAACATGTATGAGATGAAGGGCCGTAAGTTCCTTCAGATGCTCATAATCCTGTCCTCCATGTCTGCTCCGTTCATTGGTGCGTACGCATGGGTGAACCTCCTTGGAAGGGCCGGCGTCATAACCAAGTTCATCAAGACCGCATTTGGAATCACGATTCCAAACATCTACGGTTTCAACGGCATCCTTCTGGTATTGTCCCTCAAGCTGTTCCCTTTGGTGTTCATGTATGTCTCCGGTGCTATGAAGAACGTAGACAAGTCGTTGCTTGAGGCATCCGCCAACATGGGTGTGAGCGGGGTGAAGCGTTTCTTCTCAGTTGTCATCCCACTTTGCATGCCATCGATTCTTGCTGCGACCCTAATGGTTTTCATGAGGGCCATTGCAGACTTTGGAACGCCTTTGATGATAGGTGAGGGGTACACTACATTCCCTGTCATAATCTACAACGAATACGTTGGAGAGGTTGGAACGAACCATAACTTTGCAGCTGCAATATCGGTCGTTGCAATCCTCATAACGCTGGTATTCTTCCTTGTTCAGAGATATCTGACCAAGAAGAACAGCTTCTCAATGAGTGCAATGAACCATGTTGAAAGGAAGAAAGCCAAGCCTTTGGCCAATTTCTTCATCCATTTGTATGGATACGGTCTTGTAGCCGTTGCGTTGCTGCCTCAGCTCTATCTCGTCTATCTCTCGTTCAGAAAGACAAACCCAAGCGGAGAGGTTTTCCAGGAAGGGTTCTCTCTTCAGAGCTATCAGTATGTATTCAGTAGAATGGGCAATACGATTTGGAACACGATAAGGATCTGCGGTCTTGCCCTCATCCTCATCATTGTCCTTGCAATCCTCATTTCGTATCTGACGGTAAGACGCAGGAACTTCCTCAATGCCACGATAGATACCCTTTCAATGGTTCCTTACGTAATCCCAGGTGCTGTTGTTGGTATCTCGATGATCCTTGCATTCAACAATCCGTATCTCCCTCTTGTCGGTACGGCTGCAATCATGGTCATTGCAATGTGCGTGAGAAGAATTCCGTACACCATCAGGTCTTCGGTTGCAATCCTATCCCAGATTCCTCTTTCGATAGACGAAGCCGCCGAGTCCCTTGGCGCTGGGAAGCTCAAGACTTTGGTCAGAATTACAATCCCAATGATGTTCAATGGAATCTTCGCAGGAGCCATCATGAGCTGGGTCACCCTAATCACCGAGCTGTCCTCCTCGATGCTCTTGTATTCGTTCAGAACCCAGACGCTGAACATTGCAGTCTACAAGGCTGTTGCGAATGCAACCGATGGTAGAGCCTGCGCTCTTGCAACGGTCGTCTCCATCTTCACCGTCATTTCACTCCTTCTCTTCAACAGGGTCTCCAAGGACGGAGAGATAATGATGTAAGACTGGATTGTTTGTGATGCTTTGAGGGCCTTCTCTGATTGGTGGAGAAGGTCCTTTTTTATTTGACTCTGCATGAAAATGTTGGGGTTCTGGTAGATGAAGAACAATGGATGAGAAAAAGTCGAAAGCCAAGCTATGGAGTTTCTTCATCAATCGAAAAAATGCATGATTATGAAGAAAATTTTCTTCATAAACAGATATTTTTACAGTTACGGAAGAAACTCAATAGTATGATTCTTCGCTTTTTCCATCCAGAATCCCTACACTCTTCGACAAGAACATTTTTCCTCATTAAACAGTGTTAAAACCCAATCTTGATTTTCACCCTGCATCAGCGATGGTGCAGGGCTTTTTCATGCCTTTTCGGGATGTCTGTGTACCTTTTTGTGTACCTTTTCAACGGAAAACAAAAAACAACTCATTGCAATATAAGGAGTTGCATCTATAATGGAGAATGCCCAGAACAAGACTCGAACTTGCACAGTATTGCTACCACTAGGACCTGAACCTAGCGCGTCTACCAATTCCGCCATCTGGGCAACTGGGGAAAATATAGAGCAAAGGAAGGTCCTTGTCAATTGAGGTGTGCAAGGGAACCACAGTCTGTCTCCAGACTATCGGGTTGGTTTGCTAAACACTGCTTGTTGCTTGCAATACGTGATAGATGAAGTTTATGTATAGATAATGCTTTTTGTTGGGTTTTTGAGGTTTTTTCCTTTGGATTTTGTAATTACTGCTACAGAATACCTTAATTAAATTAATTTTCTAACATTTTTCTTTTTGTTTTAGTCTTTTTGTAACAAAACTGTTAGTAGACTGTTTAGCTGACTGCATGTACAATGCGCATACTGTTATAAGGAGAAACTATGAAAAAACTGCTAATTGTCTTTTCTTGCATTCTAATGCTGTTTGCAATCGTGGCATGTAATCAATCTGGCCCAGAAGTAAAGCCCGATGCCTTTGAGGAGGCGAATCAGGCGATTCCTTCTTCGAATGTCGATATGAACGATGCCAAGGATGTCACTGAAGACCAGACCGCTGCTTTCACGGCGGATTTTGCCAAGGCTCAGACTCAGATTACTTCAGGAGTTGTTGGTTATGTCTTGCAGAATGGCTCAGACATTGATTGGGTGAAAGTCCTCGAATTTTATCTGGGGGGGGGTACTGCAAAAGCGCTAGATGAAGGCTCCGAAGACCCAGAGGCTACAGTCAAAGTAGACATCGTTTCCATGGCTGGAACCATATCGTTTGAGAGCGACAAGTTGGTTTTTGAGGGCGAGGCTGATGAAAAGTATATCTTCAGTGGTATTTCTGTCGATGCAACACTCGCAGGAAAAACGATTTCAATTACTGCAACGGGGAAGTTGGAAGGGGATGATGAGCCCTTCAACCTTTCTGCAACAATTACGCTAGACACAAGTTCGGAGAATCCAATCGATATCAAATTCTCGGATGAAGATGCGGAAAAGATTGGTGAGATTACTGGAATTCTCTCTGAATCAACTCTTGCTGATTCAAAGAATACAAACGTCAAGGTGAACGGACTTAAGGCAATCCTCAGCATCAAGATTGCAGGAATAGAAACTCCAATCCCTGTTACGGTTTCTGTCGATGGAGATGTTTTGCTTACTACGGAGAAAAAAGGTGAGGATATGCGTGTTATCGTAAGACTGGATTCCTTTAAAGCAACGGTGGAGTCATGGACACTTGGAAATGTGACTGCCTCTATAAAAGGACTGGATTTTGGAATTACGATAACCAGCACAGACAATGAAGTTTCCATTTCCGTTTCTGAGATTTCCATCTCGGGCGAGCTTCTTCCATTGATGGACAACATAAGACTCAGAGCAAAGGTCAAAAACTTGACGATTAATGCAAGTGGAATCGTATCTGTAGGTTCCGTTGAAGCAACTGTTCTTGGATACAAGAACATCTCCATAGCTGCAAATATAACTGGGTTCAAAACAACCACTAGCGATTTCCTTGCAGACGCAACGTTCGATTTTGGTGCTGCAGTTTCATTCGAGAGTCAAACGATAGGAATTCGTGGTGAGTATTTCCACGAGCCGCTCAATCTCATCACTACTCTCAACGGATCGCCAGTGACGAAGGATAGCCTTATTGAGCTTGTCGTTGGAACTATCAATCCTACACCAGATGGTGACGATAGAGTCTAACGACTTCGTTTCCTAATCAACACAGACTGCTGCGAGGCCAAAACCAAACAGCAGCCTTTTTTGTTGTTGAAGGTCATATCAAAGGAAAGAGAATCTCAAATCCTTGCAACTCCTGTGTCTCGTGCGGCCTTTGCTACGGCTGCCGCTACAGACGCACCAACACGAGGGTCGAATGCCTTTGGAATGATGTAGTCCTCGGAGAGCTCGTCGTCTGAGATAAGAATTGCAAGGGCCTTTGCTGCAGCCATCTTCATCTCTTCGTTGATTTCTATTGCCCGTACATCGAATGCTCCTCTGAACATTCCAGGGAAGACGAGGACGTTGTTTATCTGGTTTGGGTAGTCTGACCTGCCTGTGGACACTATCCGTGCACCGGCTGCTTTGGCCTCCTCTGGCATGATCTCCGGCGTGGGGTTCGCACATGCGAAGATTATTGCATCGCGATTCATTTTTTCGACCATTTGAGGCTTGAGCACACCTGGTGCGGAGACTCCAATGAAAACATCCGCACCTTCTATTGCATCGGCCAGGGCTCCTTTCAGAGAGAAGGGGTTCGTTATGGCGGCCATCTCTTCGTTGGACCAGTCGTTCTCGGGACGGCCTTTGTAGATTATGCCATGGATGTCCGTCATGGTTATATCCTTGAAGCCGGCGGATAGAAGAAGCTTCACGATTGCCGTACCTGCCGCCCCTGCACCGGATGTGACCACCTTCACATCCTCCCTTCTTTTGCCTACGACCTTCAACGCATTGGTGAGCCCTGCAAGGGTCACGACTGCGGTTCCATGCTGGTCGTCGTGGAATACGGGGATGTCGCACCGCTTTTTGAGCTTGCGTTCTATCTCAAAGCAGCGAGGGGCTGAGATGTCCTCCAGATTTATCCCTCCAAACGAGCCGCTTATGTTGTAGACGGTGTCAACGAATTCGTCCACGTCCTGCGTCTTCACGCACAAAGGGAATGCATCGACATTCCCAAAGGCCTTGAATAGGACGCATTTGCCCTCCATCACCGGCATCCCTGCCTCTGGCCCGATGTTCCCCAGTCCAAGGACTGCGGAGCCGTCTGTAATCACTGCGCACAGGTTGTGGCGTCTTGTAAGCTCATAGCCTTTTGAGATGTCCTTCTTTATTTCAAGGCATGGTGCTGCTACGCCTGGGGTGTATGCCAGGGCCAGCTCTTCCTTCGTTGCAACGGGGACGGTGGTGTTGACCTCGATCTTTCCCTTCCATTCGTAGTGCTTTCTAAGCGATTCCTTGGCGTAGTCCATGTTCAGCTCCTTATCCTTGTCTATCTACAATTATATTACAGCAAATCCAGCAGAATCTTGAAGAACAGCAGGGAGACTACGCACAGCATCATCGGTCTGATTATCCTTGTGTCCTTCTTGATGGCGAGCCTGCTTCCAAGCCAGTTGCCCACCATTGAGCACAGGGCGCATGGGATGGCTATGTTGTAGAGGACGTTGCCCGTGCGGATGAAGTTGACGAGTGCTGAGAAGTTGGAGGCCCAGTTTGCGATTCTGGCGTTGCCTGCGGATTTCTTGGCATCGAGGCCTGCAAAGAGGATGAAGCCCATTTGGAGGAACATTCCCGTGGCGGGGCCGTAGAAACCGTCGTAGAATCCAACGACCAGGCCTATCGCCAGGCCGATGAGTACGGCCTTCGTCGCGGTAAGCTCCTTCTCGCGCTCTTCGTGCTTCTTGTCCACCACGACCATGACCGCGGTGATTGGTGTTATGACAAGCACGATGGTTGAGAAGACCTTTGGATCGATGAGCATCGTGCAGGAAGAGCCCGCCCATGAGCCTGCAATCGCTGCAATGGATGCACTGACAAGCGTCCGTAGTTCGTAGTTCTTCGTTCTCATGTAGTTCACCGATGCAATGGTGCTTCCCGTGAACGATGAGAACTTGTTGGTTCCAAGCGCCAACGTCCCCGGTATGCCGCATGCCATGTAGGATGTGAGGCTTATGAGCCCGCCGCCCCCTGCAATGGAGTCTATGAATCCCGCAAGGAACACCATGGGGCATAGGAAGAACAGAACGTTGGTTGGTATTTGCATCGATGACAAAGTATAGCTATGGATTCGTTTGAATCAAGGTGTTTGAAGCAAAGTCTCTGGATCAAGCGTGCGTTCTGTGGGTGTTCCATGGAAACATGTGGAAAACTTTTTGTTTACACCTGGCGTAACCCGTAGTAGAATCAAGGAGATAAGATAAAACCTTGGAGGTTTCAATGGCAGAAGTATTGTTGAAAAACATCTGCAAGATCTACGATGGAGGAGTCAAGGCAGTCAATGACGTCAACATTGAGGTCAAGGACAGAGAGTTCGTAGTACTCGTTGGTCCTTCCGGCTGCGGAAAATCGACAACCCTTCGTATGGTCGCCGGACTGGAGGACATCTCCAGCGGAGAACTGTACATCGACGGAAAGCTCGTCAATGACGTTCCACCAAAAGACAGGGACATAGCAATGGTCTTCCAGAACTATGCACTGTACCCACACATGACCGTCTACGACAACATGGCGTTTGGACTCAAGATCCGCAAGTTCCCAAAAGAGGAGATCGACGCCCGTGTACGTGAAGCGGCTAAGATCCTTGACATCGAGGAGCTCCTTGACAGAAAGCCAAAGGCACTTTCCGGTGGACAGAGACAGCGTGTCGCAGTAGGCCGTGCAATCGTAAGAAAGCCAAAGGTCTTCCTTTTCGACGAACCTCTTTCGAACCTTGATGCAAAGCTCAGAGTCCAGATGAGAGCCGAGATCTCCGGTCTCCACAACAGACTTCAGGCAACTATGATCTACGTCACGCACGACCAGGTCGAAGCACTCACCATGGCAGACAAGATTGTAGTCATGAAGCTTGGCGTCATCCAGCAGATAGGCGGACCGCTTGAGCTGTACAACAACCCAGACAACAAGTTCGTCGCAGGCTTCATTGGATCCCCACCAATGAACTTCATGGTCTGCAACGTCATGGCAGAGGGCGATGACATCTACATCCACGAAGGCGATTTCCGCCTCAAGGTTACACCGGCCCAGGCAAAGCTCCTGAAGCCTTACGTAGGCAAGCAGGTCACGTTTGGAATCAGACCGGAGGATGTCGCACACTCGGCACAGGCAATCGATGGCCAGACAATCGACGGAACCGTATCTGTCGTGGAGCCACTTGGATCAGAGACGCACGTTTTCGTGTCCACCTCCAAGAACCAGATCACCGGTAAGATTGAGCCGTCCGTCATCGTCAAGGTTGACGAGAAGATCTCCCTTGCACCAAACATGGAGAAGGCCAAGTTCTTCGATATCGACACCGAGCTTGCAATCCGCTAAGCATAGGCCGATATCTTGGTATAGACCGATGTCGCCACCTCCCGGTGGCTGATATTAAGGGGCTGTTGCAGAAGTCTTTGGGCTTTTGGCAACGGTCCCTTTCTTTTTGGAGTTTGCAGTCATGACAGAATACTACGCACCAACCTATGTGCTTTTTGGAAAAGGCGCCCAGAACGAAGTAGGACGTGTCCTCAAGGAACGCGGATTCAGAAAGGTTCTTATCCACTTTGGAGGAGGTTCAGTGGTCAGAAGCGGCCTTCTTGGGGTTGTGGAAGCCTCTTTGGAAAAGAACGGCATCTCCTTCGTGGAGCTTGGCGGTGTACAGCCAAATCCACGTCTTTCCTTGATAAGACGAGGGATAGCCCTTTCGAAGGATGAAGGTGTGGATATGATCCTGTCAGTTGGAGGAGGTTCCGCTCTTGACAGTTCAAAGGCCATCGCCTACGGCGTTCGCTATGATGGAGACGTATGGGATCTCTACGGTGGGCATGTGGCTCCAAAGGCGGCTCTTCCTGTAGGATGCATAATTACATTGGCCGCCACTGGAAGCGAGATGAGCAATTCATCCGTAGTCACAAACGATGAAGTGACGCCAAACGAGAAGGTTGGCTGCAACAGCAACCTTGGTCGTCCTATGGTCGCCTTCCTGAATCCAGAGCTTACATATACCGTTTCAGCCTACCAGACGGGGTGCGGAAGCGTTGACATAATGATGCACACTCTTGAAAGGTTCTTCCATGCAGGTCCGGCGTTCGAGTTCACCGACCAGAGTTGCGCCAATGTACTGAAGACGGTTGTGAAGTATACAAAGGTTGCATTGGAGAACCCTTGCGACTACGAGGCCAGAGCCAACATAATGTGGGCGGGCACTGTTTCCCACAACGGATTCAACAACGTTGGGTACGACAGCATAGGGGATTGGGCGTGCCACAAGATGGAGCATGAGCTCTCCGCCTTCTACGATGTCTCCCATGGAGCTGGACTTTCCGCAATCTGGGGCTCGTGGGCCCGCTATGTGGCCTGTGTTGATTACCACAGATTCGCATACCTTGGCGAACTGGTCTTTGGTTTGAAGGATGGCGACTGCAAGGTGGCGTGTGAGAAGACCATTGAGGCATTTGAGGAGTGCTTCAGGTCAATGGGTATGCCTACCAGTCTCAAAGAACTGGGACTGAGTCTCTCCAATGACGACATAATGGCTTTGGCAAATGCTGCAAGCCGTGGTGGGAGCGTAAGGCTTGGTAGCTTCAAGGTCCTTGAAGAGGATGACATGTACAGGATCTACAAGGCAGCGAACGACAGATAGTTCTGTTCGTTGCGGAGCCTTGTGGAGCCGTGCGGACTCTACGGAGCGTTCATTGAAAGAATATCCCCTTGTTCCTTAGAATGCCGGTATCGATGCATACAATACACGTGGAGGGTTTCCATGGATCAGGTGAAGGTTGGAAGGCTAATAAGGACGCTTAGGCTCCGTCATGGATATACACAGTTGCAGCTTGCCTCTTTGGTTGGAGTGAGCGACAAGGCTGTGTCCAAATGGGAGCGCGGCTATGGAGCCCCTGACATCTCGCTTCTTCCCGCACTTTCCAAGGCTTTGGCTGTGGATATGGAGGCCCTCTTGAAGGGAGATTTGGAGGAAGCTATGAAATGCAATGACAACATAAAGAAAACGAGGTTCTATATTTGCCCTGATTGTGGAAATCTTATGACTTCCATGGATGATGCGGCCATCGTCTGCTGCGGAAAGAAGCTGTCTCCACTTGTTCCAAAGAAGATGGACGATGCCCATGATTCTCATGGATTGGACATTGAGAAAAGCGATGGCGGTCTTTTCATAACGACAGACCACGAAATGACGAAGAATCACTACATCTCCTTCGTTGCGTTCCTGACGGACGACACCATGTTCGTGAAGAAGCTGTATCCTGAGTGGAATCTTCAAGTGAGGCTTCCTTTCTTTGCACATGGTACGCTGCTGTGGTACTGCAGTAGGGACGGTCTTTTCCTTCAGAGGATATAGTGTCATTTGATTCGTTCTTGGTCTTGAAGGGTGGGGCTTGGTCTTGTTCTAGGAGGGGCAAAAGGGCATAATCTAGGCTATGTTCAGATTGATGTTGCTCAACTTCTCCCTGCAGGCCGCAGTGAGTGCCATTTCCCCCTATACGCAGTTGCTTCTCAGAAACAAAGGGTATTCTCATTCGTTGGTGGGTGTGATTGTGGCCATAGGGCAGGTCGCCTCCATATTCTTTCCTGTTCTGTTCGGGATGTTGTCTGACAGGACGAGGAAGACGAGGCTTCTTTTCGTCCTTCTTGCAGTTGGTACCGCCGTGTCCTTTGTACCAAGCGCTCTCAGCGGTTCCGTTGCCGTTACCATTGGGTGCTTCTTTGTAACATCGGCCTTGTTCTGGTCATTGAACCCAATGAACGATGGCTATGAGAATAGGGTTCTCAAGGGCGATTCCGCCAAGTACGGCGTAGTACGGGCGATGGGTACGTTGGGATATCTTGTATGTCTTGTCGTGTTTGCGCTCACGGGTTTTCCCGTTGAGACTGACAACCGTTCAATAGCGCTCTGCACCGTTGTCACCTTGGCAGTGTTCTGCTTCATGGTTCTGTTTGCGCCAAAGGACGAACCCAGACAGCCGGATTTGCAGAAGGATATGCAGGGAAGGCAAGAAGGGAAGGGCAGGTTCTTTTCGTTCGGCTGGTTCAGCTCCAAGTTCTACCTTATGATGCTCGTCGTTGCACTTACGAGGATTGCGGAGGCTGTGATAGACAAGCTTCTTTCCTCCTACATGACGGAGGAGCTCAACCTTGGAGGGCGGTTCGCCCTCTTTGTGGCTTTGGGTGCGGCGTCCGAGTTCGTGATGATAGTGGTCGGAGGCCGTCTCATGCAGAAGGGCAAGGTCTCGGCCTATGGACTCATCGTGCTGTCTGCAGTTGGCATGATAGTGAGGCTTCTCATCTATAGGTTTTTCCCAACCATTGGGGCTTTCGTAGTGGCTCAGCTGCTCCATGCCTGTACGTTTGGAGCTCTTCATATTGGAGTTTCCAAATTCGTGGCCCAAAACGTGGATGAAAGCCATTATTCTTTGGCTATGAGCTTCTATTGGGCCATTGCCACAAATCTTCCAGAAATGATTGGGGTCTTGGCGGGAGGCTTTGTGATAGATAACTTTGGGTATGGGACGTTGTTTGCATCCTATGTTGTGTTCCCTGTCTTGGCTCTTGTGATATGCCTTGCCAACAGAAGGAAACTTGCAGCTTGATGTTTGGTTGACCCGTTTGCGGGTTATGGAGATTCTTTATGGTTCCAATCATTGTAACTTTGATTGCAGGTCTTTCCACTGTTATTGGAGCTGTTCTTGCTAGTAGGGTCAAGAACAGGAACCTTAGTGCCTTTTCCTTGGCGTTCGCCACCGGTCTTATGCTCATGATTTCGTTGGGGGAGATGCTTCCGGATTCATTCGAGGGCATAGGGACTGTGTACACTCTGCTTTTCATGGTCCTTGGTGCTTTCCTTTCATTGGCTTTGGATCTGCTTTTTCCCCACCATCACGATGACGAGGACGAACCGGGGCACTACATAAACGAGTGCGAATGCTCCCACAGCCATGTGGTTTCAAAGGGCATGGTTCTTGCCTTGGTTCTGCATAACGTCATTGAAGGGGTGGCCACCGGGATTGCAACGCAGTCGAACCTTCATCTTGGCATAAGCATGGCATTGGGGATTGCAATACACAACGTACCCATAGGAGCTACGCTTGCTGTGTCCGTAATGTCCGCTGGAGCCAGTATGGGCCAGACCGTACTGAAGGCGGTTTTGGTTGGACTTGCCCAACCCTTGGGGGCTTTGGTTGGAGTGCTTTTCCTGCAGGGCACACAGGCGGGTTTCGCCTTGTCTGCATGCATGGCAGTAGTTGCTGGAATACTCGTTTTCATATCGTTCGATGAGCTGTGGCCTGCTGCAAGGATGGAAGGTTCGAGGAATCTTACGATAATTGCTCTCCTTTTGGGTATTTGTTTCATTCCTTTGAGTGAAATGTTGTTACCTTTTTGAGCGAAAGGTGTTTATAATGTGATTGGGAGGTTCACCGAGAGAATGCGGTGGACGATTTGATTGTGATTTGCCATCTGAGAAATTCAGGAGGATTAGGGAAATGAAAAGTAAGGTTTTGATTGGTGTCTTGGCCGCTTTGCTGGTCATTGGCATGGTTTCATGTTCCATGGACGAATACGCCAAGCTTGGCGAGGCCATGGGGAAGATGGGCAGCAACGTCTATGGCATTGAGCCCAACATGCAGGAAGTCAACGAAACTACCAAGAAGTTCGATGATTCTGTAACGAAAACAGAGAATGATGGAGAGACTGTGGTCGAGGTCAAGCTTGTGGATTCGTCCGACCTCATATCGAGCGTCGCAGAGATAAAGAACTCTCCCCAGAAGACCGAGGAGCTCAAGAAACAGCTGGATGAAACCCTTGCAAATGACGATGTGACAGGCGAAGAGATTCAGACTGCCCTCCAGGACAAAGTTGAAGAAATCAAGAAGGCCGCAGAAGACGCTGTCAAAGACGTTGACCTTGAGAGTAAAGAAGTTGACGAGAAGATCAGGTCCGCCTACAAGTCAGTCACCAAAGCTCTTGACGATATAAAGGAAAGCATTTCCGACAATCCTACCAAGGCTGACCTTGCAACGGTCTCCATCGTAAACGACCTTGCGACCACGGTAAGCAACATTGCAAGCAATCCAAAGGAATATCAGAAGGAAGATGGTACGGTTGACACTGACAAAATCATAAACGAGGCCAACAAGGCTCTTCAGGCTTTGGATGCTCTCAAGGTTACAAGCACAGCAGCCGATCTCGACATTCTCAAGGACTTCAACCTTGCGTCTCTCTTCTCTTCATCGAATTCCGGAAGCAAGGCTCTTGAAGACGATTCAGCTTCACCGGAAGACGAAGATGCAATGAAGAAGTTCATGTTCTCTGCAATAGACAGCTTCACCAAGATGGTTTCAGTCGATGGAAAGTTCAACGAAGCGAAGTACAACAGGTTCATCTTCCAGATGAGGGCCATAAGGACTGCATATGAGACCACTGCTTGGCTTGTGACTCCTTCCCTCCGTGACGCTGCAAACCAGTTTGCAGTTGTCGATGCTATAATCAACGGCGAGAACATCATTGGTCTTGACAGCTTCTCTGCCAATGACCTTGTCCTCTATGCTGCGTCAGTCGCTTTCACTGAGTGCAACAAGTTCCAGGTGAAGGATGGTTCCGACCTTTCGTTCAAGGGTGTCGTGGAAGCATACATCAATCAGGATCCAAGCAAGCTTGGGGATGAAGATCTTGCAAAGCGCTTTGAAGATTTCGAGAACTTCTTCAATGACGTTGATCTGAACAAGATGGACGGCTATGTAAAAAATCTTGAGCACACAGCCGTCACAGCTGTCAACACAGCCGCCGTCATCCTTGTGGATTCCGGCTTCGACCTCAAGGTGATAGAGAAGTTCGGTATCGAGCTCAACGGTCAGTCCTACGGCGAAGCAATAGAACAGGCCTTCAAAGATCTCTTGAACGAGCTTGGAAAGAACAACTAAGGGGAGGGTATAGAAATGAAGAAAGTACTTTTGAGTGTCCTTGTTCTTGCAATGTGCTTCTCTTTTGCATTTGCAGCTGACAAACAGAAAGCATTCACCTATGACGACATAGACTTCACGTTCCAGCCTACGTTCTCAAGATACAACGCAATGGGTCAGAGCGGTCTCGCCGCTGCTGGAAGGATGGACTCCTTCTATACGAACCCAGCAGCCCTTGCAGAGGGAAGGTTTGGACTTAGCCTGCCAACAGTTGCAGTTACGATGTACAACGTCCAGAAGCTGGTTTCAGATTCTGAGGCCATGACGCTTGTCAACAGCATGATCGATGGTACAGCGGACGACAATGCCGCCGTCGACCTTGCAGACAGGATGATCAAGAACCTTGGTTCCGGATATAACACGCTTGCAACCATAGACGCAGGCGTTGGTGCAGCATTTGGTGCGTTTGGCCTTGGTGCAAACGTCCAGGTCAAGCTCCACACCCTTGCAAAGGGTTCCTCCAACGTTGCAAACGTGAAGGTCGTCCCAGAAGTCAACCTTGCACAGACCGTTGCACTTGGTCTCAACATCATCAAGACCGATGCCATCAAGCTTCAGGTTGGAGCTGCAGGACACTTCGTCTACAAGGCCTACCTCCAGGGGCAGGATGCAGGAACGGTTTCATCCCTCCTTTCCGGCGATGACGAGACTGATATCCAGAAGGAGCTTCTTTGGAACACCCCAACGATGGGAGGCTATGCGGTTCCTGTGGATCTTGGTGTCACTCTCTCCATTGCCAATGATGCAGTGCGTCTCAGCGCAACCGTCAACAACCTCAACGGAACGTACCACATGAGCAGTTACGACAGCTTTGCAAACATGACCAACTCCGTTGCAGGTACTGAAGTGTTCGCTCCAGAGGAAGGATATGAAGCCAAGGAATCGGAGTCGTTCGAAATCGAAACTCCTTGGACCCTCAACTTTGGATTCGCATTCGCTCCAAACATCATCTTCAAGCCCGTCGTAACGGCAGATCTAATTGATATGCTTGGCATGATCGAGAACTTCAACTCTGAGACGTTCAGGGCAGAAGACCTTCTTCTCCACCTCAATGCAGGTGCAGAGATTTCAGTACTGTGCTTCAACCTCAGAGCTGGTGTCAACCGCGGATACATGTCCGTTGGTGCAGGTGTGGGACTCCTTGGCATGAGAGTCGATGCGACATACGGATGGCAGGAGTTCGGCGCAGAGCTTGGAGACAAGCCAGTCGATTCCTTCACCATCAGGTTCAATCTTGGATACGACAAGTAAGTCCAGCTGATATTCAAAAACATTGCACTGCCGCAGGGTTCGTCCTTGCGGCAGTTTCTTTTTGTGGTGGATTCTTGGCTGTGGACACTCGTTTTTCACTTCGTTAAACTTACAGGACATTGCCATGAAGGAGGATTCCGTGGACAAGTCTAGGATTATAGGCCTTTTGAAGAAGGAGATGGTTCCTGCTATGGGTTGCACGGAGCCTGCGGCATCGGCTTTGGCAGGTGCAAAGGCCCGTGAGCTTTTGGGCTGTACTGTGGATTCCGCCCATGTATACGCTTCACGCGACATGGTCAAGAACGCCATGGGAGTGGGGCTTCCCGGTTGCGAGTTAAAAGGAATCCTTGCAGCGGTCGCCTTGGGCATCTGCGGTGGCGATACCTCCAAGTCCCTTAGCATTCTGTCTTGCATCACGGACGACCAGAAGAAAGACGCTGCCCTTATTCCAATGGCGCTTACTTTGGTCTCTGACGTTCCTCCTTTGTTCGTAAGCGTCAAAGTCGTTGGTGGCGGACATGAGGCAGTGGCTACCATATCAGGCGAACATGACAGGTTCTCCCATCTTGAGCTTGACGGCGAGGTTCTTCTTGATGCTCCGCTTGAGCCGGATACAGCTAAGACCGATTCCTCTGACAGTGCGAACGACCGCGAGTTCCTCAAGGCTCTCAAACTCGATGACATACTGGAGTTTGCGAACCAAGTTTATCCAAACGATGTCCCATTCGTCCTTGACGCAGTGAAAACCAACCTTGCAATAGCAAAGCACGCCATCGAAGGCGAATATGGTCTTCAGGTAGGAAGGACGACCTTGGAGGATGTGGCATCTGAACCTTCAAGCCTTGCACAGGCCTTTGATGTTGCTGCAAGCTATGCCGCCGCTGGAAGCGATGCACGAATGAGCGGGTGCTCCATGCCGGTTGTAATAAACAGCGGCAGCGGAAACCAAGGTATAACCGTAACCGTTCCAGTGTATGTCGTGGCCCGATATCTTGAGGCTGATGACGAGAAGCTTGCTAGGGCTGTGTGCATAAGCCAGTTGGTGGGCCTTGCCCTGACTGCACGCAAGAACAGGCTCTCCGCCCTGTGCGGTGCGTTCACAGCCTCCATTGGAACCGCCTGTGCATACGTCTACCTGCTTGGTGGAGACCGTCTTGCAATGGACAGGGCCGTCAACACCATGGTTGGAAACCTTACGGGTGTGATATGCGACGGTGCAAAGAACACATGTGCACTTAAGATATATTCATGCCTACAGGCATCGGCCTTGAGTGTGAAGCTTTCCCTCAAAGGTTTCGCCCCAGGTGCAGAGTGCGGCATTGTAGGAAACGACTGTCTTGAGAGCATGGTCCATCTTTCAAGGATAAGCTGCGAGGGCATGGAGCAGACGGACCGTACCATAATGTCCATAATGATGGACAAACACTGTTGAGTTGGATTTGATATGAATTTTGTCACGATAGATTTCGAAACTGCGAACCAGATGCCTCAAAGTGCGTGCTCCGTGGGGCTTGCACGCTTTGACGAGAACGGACAGGTGCTTGATACGTTCTACTCACTCATCAAACCACCAAGTGGATACGACCGCTTCTTTGGACGCAACATAGAGATCCATGGCATTAGGCCAAGCGATGTGAAGGATGCTCCCGACTTTGGGTATCTGTGGCCGGAGATCGAGTATTTCATAGGCGATGACTTCCTTGTGGCCCACAACGCCCGTTTCGACATGGGCGTCCTTGCCAGTCTCATAAAGCATTTCGGATACGAGATGCCTGATATAAGCTACCTGTGCTCCCTTCAGATTTCAAGGAAGGTGTGGCCGTCTGCCAAAAGCCATGCCCTTACCGCTTTGAGCGAGCATTTTGGTTTGGACTACAATGCGCACAATGCCTTGGACGATGCCATAAACTGCGGTAAGGTATTCATACGGGCCTGCAACGGCAGGTTGTACGAACTGCAGGATCTGAGGAAGTTCCTAATCGTAAGAGGCATTGAGCTCAAGAAGCTTGGGTGACATCAAAAAAAACGCCCAGGCAATGCTGGACGTTCCAAATGCGGAGAATGTGAATGCAAACGCAGGGCAGTGGAGACTACTTCTCCCTGTAGATGATTCTGCCTTTTGTGAGGTCGTACGGGGACATCTCGATCTTGACTCTGTCGCCCGGGACGATCTTGATGTGGTTCTGTCTCATCCTACCTGACATGTGCGCAAGGATTACGTGGTTGTTTTTGAGTTCTACACGGAACATCACGTTTGGAAGCGCCTCCTTGACAAGACCTTCAACCTCAATCGCCTCTTCTTTAGCCATCATTCCTCCAAGTTTGTGCAGTATGGGAGCGCTTGAGGCCAAGCCTCGCAAGTCCCTCTGTATTCAAGTGTTAAATAGAGCACTGATACGTTAACCCAAATCATTTTTGGTTGTCAATATTGTTTGACGTTGGCGCTTGATAGGATGTATCATGAGAAAGCCGCATCAAGCAGCGAAAACATGCATTTGAATGCACTGGAACGCATGGATTGTGCGGCCAAAGACGCGATGGAGGTTTTTCTATGGCAAGAGGTGAAATCAGAAAGGAAAGCAAGGGAAGGAAGTCCGAGAAGTCTTCCAAGGAAAAGATGTCGCAGCAGCCGGCATACATAGCACCGGAAGTGATATCCCGCAAGAAGGACAAGGATAGGTAGAAAAAGGCTAGATAGGATATAGAAGGAGAGGCTAATGGCAAAGGAATCGGCATTGAAGAGGTATCTGGAGGAGATGCGGACCTCGGGCAGGGATATAGATGACGTCATGGTTGCGTATCTGGCCCAGCTTGAAGAGGTCAGGAAGGTGAGTCCCCTTGTGGCCAGCCGCATAGTGAGGGAGCTTGACAACCAGAGAAGCCACCTCAAGCTCATTGCAAGCGAGAACTACAGCAGCCCAGCGGTGCATCTTTCAATGGGGAACCTACTTACCGACAAGTATGCGGAGGGTTTTGCCTATCACCGCTACTATGCCGGCTGCGACAACGTGGACGCCATTGAGGACTACGCCTGCAAGACAGCATGCGAGCTCTTTGGTGCGGACCATGCATACGTGCAGCCTCATAGCGGTGCAGATGCCAACCTTTGCGCCTATTGGGCCATCCTCAATGCAATGGTGGAGGTCCCGGCCCTTGAAGAGATGGGTGTGACCAATCCAGCTGTCCTTACGAGGGAGCAATGGAACACCATAAGGGAGAAGACCGGAAGCCAAAGGCTGCTTGGCCTTGACTACTACAGCGGCGGACACCTTACGCATGGGTACAGGCTCAATGTATCGGCACAGATGTTCGATGCCTATTCCTACTCGGTGGATGAGAAGACCGGTCTTCTCGACTATGACGAGATAGAGAAGCTTGCAAAGGAGATAAAGCCCCTCATCCTGCTTGCAGGCTACAGTGCGTATCCACGGAAGATAAACTTCCGCAGAATGCGTGAGATCGCCGATTCCTGCGGTGCCGTCCTTATGTGCGATATGGCTCATTTTGCGGGCCTTGTCGCCGGTAAGGTGTTCGAAGGGGACTACGACCCCGTCAAATGGGCCGATGTCGTTACGACCACCACGCACAAGACGCTCCGTGGCCCAAGGGGTGGCATGATACTTTGCAGACAGCGTTTTGCGGATTCCGTGGACCAAGGGTGTCCCCTTGTCATTGGCGGTCCTCTTCCTCATGTCATGGCTGCAAAGGCCGTGGCCCTCACCGAGGCTTCCAGTCCCGCATTCCAGGACTATGCTCGCAGGATTGTAGAGAATGCAAAGGCTCTTGCGCAGGCCTTCATGGACGAGGGCCTTACTCTTCAGACCGATGGTACCGACAACCACCTGATGCTTTTGAACGTGGCGGGGTTTGGAATCAACGGAAGGCAGGCCGAGTCCGCTCTCATAGACTGTGGAATCACCCTCAACCGCAACGCCCTCCCATTCGATCCAAACGGGCCGTGGTACACGAGCGGACTCAGGATTGGCACTCCTGCCGTGACGACGCTTGGCATGGGGCCGGACGAGATGAAGGAGATCGCCTCAATCATTTCGTTTGTGCTTAGGAACACACGTCCTGCAAAGATAACGAAGGGCGAGAAAGCGGGCACTTTGAGCAAGTCCAAGGCCATAACGGACAAGGAGGCCAAGGCTCAGGCCATTGAGCGTGTGCACAATCTTCTTGGAAGGTTCGTGCTCTATCCTCAGTTTGACCTTGCGTTCCTTGAAGAGAATTTCTGCATAGACGAAGATAGAATCTGAAGAATACGAAATAGGAGTTTCATATGAGCAAGATATTGGCAGACAGAATGTACAGCAAGGACCACGAATGGGTCATGATGAAGGACGGCATAGCCATCGTTGGAATCACGGACCATGCACAGGATGCCCTTGGAGAGATAGTGTATGTAGAGCTTCCTGAAGTGGGCGACACGTTCGAATCAGGCGAAGAGGTCTCCAACATAGAGTCCGTCAAGGCTGCAAGTCCAATCGTATCACCTGCATCCGGTGAGATATGCGAAGTCAACGAAGAGCTTGACGGAAGTCCCGAGAAGGTCAACGAAGATCCATATGGGGCATACATCTACAAGATGAAGGATGCCGTCCTTGCAGATGACCTTCTTGATGCAGCTCAGTACGAGAAGTTCCTCGCAGAGGAGAACTGAAAGAGAACATAAGAGAACCAGGAGAATAGATGAATCCATACATCACCCATACCAGCGAAGACCAAAAGCTCATGCTCAAGGCCATAGGCGTGGAGTCCGTGGACGAGCTCTTCGAGTGCATTCCTGACAAGGTCAGGCTCAAGGAACCCGTTCAGGTTGGCCAATGGATGAGCGAGCATGAAGTGGTCGAGCACATAGGAGCCCTTGCAGAAAGGAACGTGAAGGGCGTCTCCTTCCTTGGGGAGGGGAGCTACGACCACATAATACCTGTGGCTGTCAAGGCCATAACGGCGCTCCCGTCGTTCGTAACGGCATATACTCCATACCAGCCGGAGATCTCGCAGGGCGTACTCCAAAGCGTATTCGAGTATCAGAGCATGATATGTTCGCTGACCGGCATGGACGTCTCCAACGCCTCCCTCTACGATGGAGCCAGCGCTGCGGCTGAGGCTGCAGCCCTTGGCATATCCAACAGACGAAAGAGCAATGAGATAGTGGTGTCTTCGACTATGCATCCTTTTGCAATCTCCTGCGTAGAGACATGGGCGAAAGGCCGTGGGCATGTGGTTCATGTCGTTCCGGAGAAGGATGGCCAGACTGACCTAGGTGCAGTGAACGATGTCCTGAATCCTGCAACTGCAATCGTAATCGTGCAGTCTCCAAACAGATACGGCATTATCGAAGACTATACCGGTCTTGCTGACATGGTCCACAAGGCAGGTGCGCTGCTTGCAATAGAATCCGACCCGTTGTCCTTGGCCCTGCAGAAGAGCCAGGCTGAATGGGGTGCCGACATAGCCATTGGAGACACTCAGGTATTTGGAATCCCAATGGGTTTTGGCGGTCCCTACTGCGGTTACATGGCGGTCAAGCAGCCTCTGATGAGGAAGATTCCAGGAAGGATCGTTGGAAGGACCGTGGACACCCACGGCGACACCTGCTATGTCCTTACGCTACAGGCAAGGGAGCAGCACATAAAGAGGGAGAGGGCTACGAGCAACATATGCTCGAACGAAGCGCTCATGGCGCTCACCAGTGCTGTGCATCTTTCGCTTCTTGGCTGGAACGGAATCAAGGAGGTGGCAAAGCAGTGCTATGCAAAGAGCCACTACCTTGCAACAGGCCTTTCCCAAATAGACGGCATAAGCCTTGCATACGACAAGCCGTTCTGGTGCGAGTTCGCACTCAGGTTCGACGACCCTTCGAAGCTCGACGGCCTTGTTGCAGAGCTTCTTGGGCACGATGTGTTCGCAGGGGTCAAGCTCTCGGAGATAACGAGGGATGCAAAGGACGAAGGCATACTTGTCGTCGCCGTCACGGAGAAGAGGACCAAGGAGCAGATGGACTTCTATATTGAAAACGCAAGGAGGTTCATGGCATGAGCGTCCCTACGATATTCGACATTTCAAAGGAAGGAAGGGGTTCCTTCAGACTTCCAAGGCTCGATGTTCCAAGCATCTGCGATGGACTTCCAGATAACCTTAGAAGGCAGGATGCCGCAACGCTTCCACAGGTGTCGGAGCTTGATGTCGTAAGACATTATACGAAGCTCTCCACAATGGCCTTTGGTGTGGACAACGGCTTCTATCCGCTTGGATCCTGTACCATGAAGTACAATCCAAAGGTCAACGAGCAGGTTGCGTCCTTGGTTGGCTTTACTGACATCCATCCATTGCAGGATGCATCCACTGTTCAGGGCTGCCTTGAAGTCATGCATGACCTTCTCAAGCAGCTGTGCGCCATAACCGGCATGGATTGGGGAACCCTCCAGCCCTGTGCAGGGGCCCATGGCGAGTACACAGGCCTCAAGATAATCAGAAGCTACTTCCTGGAAAAGGGAGATGCTGCCCGCACCAAGATACTCGTACCGGAATCGGCCCATGGAACCAATCCCGCAAGCGCCGCCGTGAACGGGTTCGAAGTGGTGCAGGTGATGGCCGACAAGCGCGGACTCGTGGACCTTGACGACCTCAAGGCAAAGCTTGGCCCGGACGTCGCAGGCATCATGCTCACCAATCCAAGCACCCTTGGCCTTTTCGAGCAGGACATACTTGAGATCGCAGCCCTTGTGCACGAGGCCGGCGGACTTCTCTACTACGATGGCGCCAACCTCAACGCAATTCTTGGCAAGGCACGCCCCGGCGACATGGGATTCGATGTCGTGCACCTGAACCTCCACAAGACGTTCTCCACACCACACGGAGGCGGCGGCCCGGGCAGCGGTCCAGTCATGGTCAAGAAGGCTCTTTGCGCCTTCCTCCCTAAGCCCGATGTCGTTGAGAACACCAATGGTACATACAGCTTCGATTGGGGCAGCGAGAGCTCGATTGGCAAGGTAAGCACGTTCTGGGGAAACTTCCTTGTATTCCTAAAGGCGTATGCCTTCATACTCGCCATGGGCGGCGAGGGTCTCAAGGAATGCGGGGAGAATGCGGTTCTCAATGCGAACTACATACTCTCCCGTCTCAAGGACGTGTACGATGTGCCTTACGGCGACAGATGTATGCATGAGTTCGTCATGAGCCTCTCCCCGCTCAAGGAAGAGACCGGCGTGACCGCCATAGACGTTGCAAAGGGGCTTTTGGACCGCGGATACCATCCACCTACGATGTACTTCCCAATGATAGTGCACGAGGCTCTTATGATAGAGCCTACTGAAAGCGAGTCCAAGGAGACCCTGGATGCTTTCTGTGACACCATGATAGAGCTTCATGACATTGCATACAAGGATGCATCAAGCCTTCACAATGCGCCTGAACATACTGTGATTGGGCGTGTCGACGAAGTCATGGCTGCGAAGAACCCTGTGGTGCATCAGTAGCCTTTAGGACAATAAAGACGTTTTGTACTTCGTTATGGGTGGTCGTTGGGCCACCCATAATGTATCATTATGGATATGATTTGGATTTTGAAAGGAATTTGAAAAGGAGCCTGATATGTCAGCCATACTCATAAAAAACGGTCGTTTGGTCGATGACAGGACATCACATGAAGCGGATCTTCTCATAGAGGATGGAAGGATCTCAAAGGTTGAAGCATCCATAGATGCATCTTCATGCCCTGCTTGTACAAGGGTCGTTGACGCCAAGGGTCTTGTCGTGATGCCGGGTCTCATAGATGCTCATACGCACTACCACCTCGTAAGCCGCGGCACCGTTACATGCGACAGCTTTGAACAGGGTTCAAGGCTCGCTGCGTTTGGAGGCGTCACCACGGTCGTGGATTTTGCGGACCACAACAAAGGCATGGGTCTTGTGGACAGCGCAAACTATAGGCTTGACGAGATGCGCCCGGGAATGGCCATAGACTATACCATACATCAAGGGGTCTATGGACATGGCTATGACAGCACCATTGGAAAGCAGCTCGAAGACCTGAAGAAAACGGGCATAAAGACCCTGAAGATCTTCACGACATACAGGAACACCGGATACCTCATCGAGAACAGGGACGACCTTTTGGATTTGTTCAAGAATGCAAAGAGACTTGGACTCATGGTATGCGCCCACTGCGAGTTCAATCCAATGATAGAGGAGCTTTCGGACAACTGGACTGGCGATTTCTCTCCTGCATCCCATGCAAAGCTGCGTCCGGCGGAGGCCGAGGGCAAGGCCATAGACCTGTTTGGAGGAATCGCCCTTGAAGCGGACTGTCCTCTATACGTCGTGCATGTCTCATCAAAGTGCGGCCTTGATGCTGTGCATAGGCTTAGGGAGAAGGGCCTTGAGGTCTATGTCGAGACGACTCCACACTACCTTTTCCTTGATAGGAGCAAACTGGAGGGGCCTGACGCATCTCTGTACGTCATGACACCTCCCCTTAGGGACAAGGCTGACAACAAGGCCTTGCAGAAGGCCGTCATAGACGGAGAGGTACAGGTGATTGCAACGGACCACTGTGCATTCACAAGGGAGCAGAAGCTTTCAAGCAGCGACTGCAGAACGATCTATCCTGGAATTCCAGGCACTGAAGAGATGTTTACGCTCTTGAATACGTTCAGGGCTACGACCAATGTCGGCGCCGGCAAGGACGTGATTCCTTTCAATAGGCTCGTTGAGCTCATGAGCACAAACCCTGCAAAGCTGTTTGGCCTTTATCCAAACAAGGGTTCGTTTGAAATTGGAACGGATGCGGACATTGTGTTGTTCGACCCTTCCTTGAAGTGGACCTTGGATGATTCCAACGTACATTCGGCTTCGCTGTATACCCCATACCGTGGTTTTGACGTGCAGGGTAAGGCTGTCATGACGATTCTTCGAGGAAAGGTCATCATGGAGAACGGCGAGTACTACGGAGTCCCTGGAGAGGGTAGGTTCCTTAGACAGTGCTAAGATTTTGATGGATGGTTGAGAGATAGAGAGGTATATGACTAAAGGAATTGTATTTGACATAAGCGCATTGGATCCATCCATTACAGGGTTCGTGTCCAATGCTTCGAAGGCTGGTGTGAAGCTTGCTGTGTATGGAGCTGAGGACTCTGGGAGTTTCGATATTGCCCTTGAGAAGGCAGGACTGTGTGCCGGTGACTTCGACTGCATTGTATATGCCGGCGAAGTCGAAAGGAAAAAGCCTCATGGTGATGCCTACAGGTATTGTACTCTAAAGCTTGGCCTGTCCCATGAGGAATGCGTGGTGGTTGAGACCTCAATCGACGGACACAGGGCTGCAAAGGATGCCCTCTGCCGTTCCATTGGAATTGTTGGCGACTCTGGCAAGGCGTCTTTAACGGAGCAGTTGGAAGCTGGTGCGGACATCGTCTATGAATCGCTCTCCCAGTTCCCTGCATTCTCAAGTCTTGAAGGATTCGATGGTCTGGTTTTGAGTGAAACCAAAGCTTTTTATGACAAGACTGTCATAGGGGACATTCTTTCCGCCGCTTTAAATGTTCAGAACAATGCATACGCCCCTTATTCCAAGTTCAAGGTAGGGGCTGCGCTCCTTACTGAAAACGGCAATGTCTACAAGGGTTGCAATGTTGAGAACGCCTCCTTTGGTGGTACTATATGTGCAGAGCGTGGTGCTGCAATGACGGCCCTTGCTGCGGAGGGAAAAACATCCTTCAAGCTGCTGGCTGTGGCCTCGTCTGCAGACGACCCTGCACCTCCCTGTGCCTTGTGCCGGCAGTTTCTGTCAGAGTTCATGTCTCCGTATGCTCAGGTCTACATGGTGTCTCGCACAAGCGGGGTGATGAGGCACTACTCGTTTGGAACCCTTATGCCGTGTTCCTTTACCGAGTTCTGATGGGTGCTGATATGAGTATGAAGTTTAGAAGTTCGCTGTGCTTTATAGCCTTTGCCTTTTTGGTGGCTATGTTGGCCGTTTCGTGCTCTACGACATCTGTGGGCTCAAGGACATCGGCCTCTGGGATGATGAACGAGGTGTCCCAGGACCCTTCCTTGGAGCTGGGTGAGAAGTTGGACATCCTTGGGTATGACCGTGTGGAGATGACGTTCCCTGAAGTCTACAACGATGGCAGCCAGTGGAAGGACCGCCTTGTGAAGATGCTTGAGGACACTCAGGACTATTTCGTATGCGCGGTGTTCCTTGGATCCGAGTGCGACCTGAACCAGGATGTGTTCGATACCATGAAGGCCAAGGCCCAGGCGGGTGTGGATGTCTATGTGGTGATAGATTCTTCAAGCTCGCTGGATATGACCGAGTCCCGCTACCATATGCGCACACTCTATGACCTAAGGGACTATGGTGTGCATCTTCTTGAGTACAACAGGCTTTCTGCAAACAGGATTCCATGGGTGGTCAATCTGTTCTATCGCGAGCACCGCAAGTTCTTCGTATCGGATGGTGTCCATGTGGCTGTTGGTGGAATGAATCTGAACTACATCTCCATGAGCAGCATAGAGGACGGCGGCGACAGGGATGCCATGTATGTGTTCGACTCACCGTCATGCGCCAGAAAGCTCACGGACGACTTTGTGGAGTTCTGGAACCGCTACAGCTGGGAGGAGATAGCTTCTTTGGGCTTGGATGGCGATGCCGTTGAATCCTCCTTCTCTGATTCCGCCACCATTTCAGGCTGGATTGCAAACCAAGTGAACGGAGGAGAGGTCGCTCCTATGTACGGTGCGGTTCTTGCTCAGGCCAAGGATGAAGTTCTTGTCCTTCCTTTCCTTCCCACGTTGGATGCAGATATGTATGCTGCGGTCAAGTCATGCACCTCAAAGGGTGTGAAGGTGGAGATGATCCTTAGGGACGATGACAGGGCAAGCCTACTGAACGCCTCCAAATATGCCACGAAGGACCTATTGGATGCTGGCGTTGAGGTATGGATGGAGGATCCCAGCGTGTATACGAATGGGTCTCTTCTTCATGAAAAGCTTGTCATTGTGGACGAGAGGTATGTGATATGCGGCTCGTCCAACTTCAACCATAGAAGCATGCACATTTCATCGGAGGTCACCTTGGTGATAGATTCCCCTGAGCTTGCTCTTCAGCTCAAGGAGCATTACATGGAGATCCAGGACTATTCCAATCAGGTTTCATACGAACAGGCCACCAAGTGGCATACCTTGCTCAAGAAGCTTGATTTCATCATGAACTACTTTGGAGGCTGATTGTGAAAAGACGTTTTCTGACTGCTCTTCTGATTTTGCTTTGCCTTGTTGCTGTTTTCGCCGATGCCTCCTATTTCAACTTTGGCGTTGGTGTGTCTATGTCAGGAAGAAGCGACAGCGTTTCCTCCATGACCCTTGATGTTTCGTATGTGCCGTTCGATTCAAAGCTTCTGAATCCAGTGTTCAAGGCATGGTTGGGCGGTTCCTGGGCCGGCTGGAGCAACGGCTTCACGTTCGATGGCTATGGTCTTGGCCTTTGCCTGGAAATTGGCAGGTTCTCCTGGAATCCTTTGCAGTTCACCCTTTCCAATCCCGGTCCTTGGTCTCCAAGTCTTACTGCGGGGTTCGTGTTCCTCAATGAAAGCTTTGGCGATATCTCGCTCTACCTGGAGGTTTCTCCATTCAGGACGATGGACAAGGACTATGTCTTCGAGTGGTTCTCTCCGTTCGTGCTTTTGGATGTGCAGTCTTTGGGGCAGGATGCCGTCAAGACCTTGTGGGGCGTCACGTTCTTCAGGTTCACGCCACTGTACCATGTCTGATTCCTGCAAGGAGGTTGTGTTGTGAAAAGGTTTTTTGTAATTGTTCTTGTAGTCGTCACGATGTTCTCCTTGTTCGCTGGTGCTGCGGATTCCGGCAGCGGTGGCTCTGTGCTGTTCAAGGATATCGGGATAAGGGTTGGAAACGGCACGTTTCTTTTGAACGAACACATGGACATGGGGCTCCACATGCTTGGTGGCATGACCTTTGGTCTTACGAAGCGTCTTGAAGTGGCCGTCGAGGCCATCACTCCAATAGTGCCAAATCCTCTTTCGGACGTGGTGGCTGGCCTTGAGTTTAGCTATGCGCTTCTTGGCGACAGGGTCAGCGCCGGCAACACGGCGGGTACCGGAATAAACACGATGCTGAGCCTTGGCGTATTCTGCAGCACCCACAATGAGGAGGGCGTATTCATGCCTACGTATCTTACCTTTAGGCTGAACACGCTTACCATTGGAATGCCGTATTCCGGCAGGCGCGAGCATCTCCTGCCCATTGGCCTTGCATGGAACTTCAGAGAAGGGAAGTTGAGTCTGTTCTGCTCCATCCTCATGTACGACCATTATGTGAAGGCAAGGTAGATTGGTACTGTGCTATAATTCCAAGTGAAAGCCGATTGGTCTGAAGAAAGGAGGTTCTTCTTGTCTGGTTCTATGGATTTTGAGAGTTTTAGAGAAAACAATCGGCTTGAGGCCAAGAGTGCGACAAAAGGCCTGCCTCTTAGTATTTGGGAAACCTATTCTGCATTTGCAAACACAGAAGGAGGTCTTATACTTCTTGGGTTTGCTGAAAACGAAGACAATTCATTAAAGGTGGTCGGCCTTCAAAGTCCAGAGAAACTCATAAAGGAGTTCTGGGATACTGTAAATAACCCCAAGAAAGTCAATGTAAACATATTGTCCAGTGAGGATGTATTTTCTCGAGAATATGAAGGAAAAGAAGTTGTTTTCATAAATGTTCCAAGAGCCGATAGGTCTTATAGACCAGTATTTATCAATGGAAACCCTTTGACTGGAACTTTTCGACGCAATGGGGAAGGTGACTACCATTGCTCGATTGAAGAGTATCAAGCTATGGTGCGTGATGCCTCATATAAAACTCAGGACTTAATTCTTCTTAAGGATATGGGACTTGATGTTTTCAATGCTGAAAGTATCAGAGGGTATCGTCAGATGATGAGCCTCAAACGTCCTGGTCACGTGTGGGAGAAACTTGATGATGAGGATTTTCTGTTGAGGATTGGGGCTGTTGGCATTGGGGCTGACGGAAAAAGATATCCTACCGCTGCTGGTCTTCTGATGTTTGGAGATGAGTTCAACATTGTCAGGGAATTTCCGAACTTTTTCCTGGATTATCGAGAAAACTTTGATTATTCAATGCGTTGGACTGATCGTATCGTTTCTTCTTCAGGGGAATGGAGTGGAAATCTGTTTGATTTCTATTTCAAAGTCTACAACAAGTTGATTCAAAACCTTAAAGTGCCTTTTTCCTTGAATGGTGGATTCAGAGTTGATGATACTTCCATCCATAAAGGAGTGAGGGAAGTTCTTGTAAATTGCCTTGTCAATGCAGATTATTATGGTAGGGGAGGTGTCGTTGTTTTAAATGCACCAGATGAAATCAGAGTGTCTAATCCTGGTAGATTCCGTATTGAGGTTGAAGCTGCAAAAGTAGGGGGCATTTCAGATCCGCGGAACAGTACAATCATGAAGATGTTCAGCCTTATTGATATCGGTGAGCGTGCGGGGAGTGGTATACCTAGCATATTCTCGGTTTGGAAAGACGAGGGTTTTGAACCTCCTATCATAGCTGAAAAGCTCAATCCTGATAGAATAGAGATAGTTCTGCCATTGAAAAAAACGGCGATAAAAAACGGCGATAAAAAAACGGCGATAAAAAACGGCGATAAAAAAACGGCGATAAGTTCAAACAGGAAAAGAATGATTGTCGAGTACCTTGAAGCAAATGGTGTTTCCTCTTCCAGTGAGATATCCAGCTATGTTGGATTGAAGTCTTCGATGCTCAAGGTTTATCTAAAGGAACTGATTGAAGAGAATACCATTGTGTTTGAAGGTGCAAATAGAAACAGAGTATACAAACTTAAAGGAAGGTAGTATTTCAGGATTTCAAATTCCCTGTCTTCTCCCAAATCTTACATTACGTGCATAGATAACCCAATGAATCAAGGAACCTTTCATCTTGTAGACATCTTGATACGATTTTGTTGAACCTTTCGTCCTTTCTCAAGATGGAAATTATTGCAAACTCTCTGTCTGTAAAGTCTGATGGTTGCGTGAAGGCATTCCTAAGTAAAAAGTCTATTGATACTTTCAACGTATCTGAAATTGCGACAAGTGCTTCAGGATTTGGAATTGTGTTTTTGTATCTCCATGTTCTGACTTTCTGATAGTCGATTTCTGCTGTATCGCAAAGCCAAATGAGGGAATGTTTTTGTTCTGCTAGTAGCAAATCAACCTTCTTCCAATATTCCTCGACAATATCCATAACACTAACCCTTATAAACCAAAACAAACATTTCTGGTAGCGAAAAACTTACAAGTTCTATTAAAAACTAACAATGTAGAGCTTGACTGTAGTGAAAAATATACTATAATCTGTGTTGTAGTGATTTTAATACAGGATTTTTATGGATGGTGAAATGCTTACAACCAGAGAACTAGCCTCTATGCTTGGACTTAAATACTCAACTGTGAAGTTCTATCGTTCTCGTAAGCCTTGGTGTTTGCCTCCAGCATATAAAGTCACCGGACATCCAATGTGGAAGAAATCCGAGGTCATTGCTTGGATTAATACAAAAAAGGAGGGGTGAACTGAGGAATTCGTTAAAAACTTTGAGAGAAGAGATAGGAATGGGATTCGTTCCATTTTTTTGTATTGGTGAATTTTTGAAAAGGAGAAAAAAATGAAAAAGAAAAGTGTTGCGTATTTGCTATGGCTTTTGGTCGGTATTTTTGGAGGCCATTGTTTCTATTTGGGCAAAGTAGGGAAAGGTGTCCTGTATTTGTGTACAGGTGGCTTGTTTTTGATCGGTTGGCTCTTTGATCTTTTTTCATTGGGTAATCAGGTTGATTTGTACAATGCTGTACATTTTGGAGGTGGAAACAAGAATTCAAATGTCAATGCAAACAGCAATGTTCAGAATATAACAATCAACGTTCCACCATCGGTTCAGCCTACAACCCAAAATACGGAGAACCAATCAAAGTAGAGGTGTGTGGATGAAAAAAGCAGTCATTGTACTCTTGTTGATTTGCATGTACCCATTGTTAGTGTTTTCAACTGGTTCCAGGCTGATTGATGCCATTGACAATAATGCTGACATTGAGACTATTTCCAGCTTTGCAGAGACTTCGGACATCGATGCAACTGACTATTATGGGTGGAATGCGTTGTGGCATGAGCTGGTAAAAGGCGAATCCGCTTCCTCGGAGATTGTTGGAATTCTCGTTTCTGCAGGTGTAGATACAAACGCAGGGAGATACTACGGTAGCTATTCTCCTCTTATGTATGCGCTATTGCAGTGTGGTAGTGACGTTGTATTGGAGCTCCTCAAAAGTGAAACTCTAGATGTAAACGTTCAGGATTCCTATGGAAAGAATGCTTTGTTCTACGAATTGGCAAAGAAGGAGAATGCTTCAATTGAAATTGTAAATGGTTTGATTGAGAAGGGAATTGATTGCAATGTAGGAAACTTCTGGGGGTATCCTCCTCTCATTTACGCAATAACTCTCTGCAGTGATGAAATTGTAATGGAAATCCTCAGAAGCGATACGATTGATGCAAATATTTCTGATTCCTATGGCAGAAGTGCCTTGTTTTCGGAGCTGACAAAGAATGGTGAGTGTTCAGTGGAGGTTGTAACGCTTTTGCTGGAAAAGGGTGCTAACCCAAATGCCGGCAGTTACTGGGGATATTCTCCAATTGATTATGCTAAACGGAACTGTTCTAACGCTGTTTTCAAGGTTTTGAAGGAATATCAGAGAAACTACGACTGATGCAAGGAGTATAAAATGAAAAACAAAGTACAGAGTATAGTTTTGCTCATAATGACGTAGTTCTCTGCGTTCTACTGATTCCATCTTTTGGACTTGGAAATGTCGAGAAATTAATTGAAACAGGTATGCCTTATGAGAATCTTATTGGGGATATTGTCGCCTATCTGGCAAAGAAGAATCATCAGGTACCTTGCCAGAAAGGAGGTCGACGACCCTCCCTCCATCGCCACGTAGTCGCCCTTGCGCAGCCGTGAGGCAAAATGCAGCCGTCCTTCGTCCGTCATCTTCTCATCGAAGATGCACTTTTTCTCGAAGCCGCTGTCCTCGTCAAGCCTGCATGCCTTCAGTGTCTTCTTCGACAAATCGAGGCCGAAAATCCGCTTCGCCTCGAACTTCAATGGTCTGTTGTCCATTTCCAGACCTCCTTCTGTTTGTTCGGCTGCGGAAGGCTTTCTGCTTCAATGTGGCTCAACGAGCCCATTCACTTTTATTATCGGAGTATGGCACCGGCGGCGGGCAGCCGTCCGGAAGCCATCTCCACCGTAGGTATTCGATGACCGGCTAGAATTATTTTCTGGGTAGAGGTGCAGCCCTCATGGAGCTGCCCGTCGCTAAAAACGATTATCCTGTCACCGGCTTCCGACATCCGTCAATGTCAGAATAGCATCGTCTTCCTCAGCTATGAACATCCTACTTCTGTGGGATGAACCTCTTACGGAGGGGATGGAAAGATACCTTATGAGGGCGAAGAAGTACTCTTCGTTCCTGTAGCCGTAGCCGACCCTCTTGGCCACCTTGATCTTGTTGTTGAACCCCTCCAGCCTGCCGGTTGAGATGTTGTGCCTTGCATGTGCCACAAGACCGTCCAGGCGCTTCTCCTTGAGCCTTGCGAACCTCACAAGGGCTGGGATTCCACTCGCCTTGGCACCCTCGAACCACCGCGTCCATCCCCTGCGGGCTTCGTCGGGGTCCCTGAGTTCGAAGAGCCTGGACATCTCCTCCTTCATCGCATGGCAGAGCGAAAGGTCTCTGTGGCTGTCCAGAATCGCATTCAGGACTTCGACCTTGTCTTGGGGAAGGTCGTCTCCATTTGCAAGCAGCGTCCATCTGGCGCCCTTGACGGTGGAGTACAGATGGCTTTCCTCTACGGCTTCGGATCTCAGGCGTCTGCGTTCCCCGGCGTCGATCTCCTGTGCGGAGGCTTCGAGAAGCTCCTTGGATCTCTGTCTGTGGGTTCTGGCCTCATCCAGCCTCACTGCTCCAAGCACGTCCCTGCCGAACTGAGCCTGCATGTGGTAGCGGTCGTAGACTATCTCGGCGTTGGGCAGATGCCTTTTCACAAGGACGTTGTATGATGCGTTCATGTCCATGGCAACCGCTTCCACCTCAGAGAGATAGCTTGGGTCGAACTCCTCGAAGAACCTGGCGAAGTCGGCCTTCGACCTTCCTTCGCCCACCCACAGCACATCGCCTTCGACAAGGTCCATGACGCATGTGGCGTACCTGTGCCCCTTGTGAAGGGCGAACTCGTCGACCGCAAGGTACCTGGGCTTGTAGTCCTTGTCGCGAAGCTCCTTCCTCCTCCAGCCAAGGGCTTCGTGCATAGCCGATTCGTGGATCCTTCTGATGGTGTCCCAGTGGAAGCCCGTGATCTCATGGACAGCCGAGATCGGAAGCCGCCAGCGAAGCAGCTCCTGCACCCACCTGGCCGCACGGTATGTGATCCTGGTTCCGGGATATCCCATGCAGACGTCTTCGCCGAAGCTCACGCCGCAGCATGTGCATCTGTACCTGTGGTGCTCCACTTCAAGCTCCAGAGGGACGCCGAACCACAGCGGCATGTCCTTCAATGTTGTGCTGGCCTTGTCGTGGACATGCACCCTGCCTCCGCAGAAGGGGCAGACCACTTCGTCGCTTCTCCGGCTGCTCTTGAAGAACAGCACCGACTTTGATTCACTTATGTCGAATCGGCTGCATTCGAACTGTTGGCATGAAAGGTGGATTGAGATATCCTTGTCCATGAGCATGTTTGGGTCCTTCTGTGTTTTTTGTCAATCCAACTTTAGGACCTACATGCTCTCTTTTTCAATCACCTGTTCCCTTCAATCCCCCAACTTTCCGTGAAGAACCAGAAAAGTAGAGTTTGGCAAGGCAAAGAGGATTGAAAAACAGAACCAATGATGTACTAAAAGGTTCTGCCGGTTTTGCAATTTCCACTGTGTATTGCTAGGAGTACCTATATAGAGGAGCCGCTTAAGGTGTGTCGAACGTGCTACCCAAGCGGCTGTGTTTTATATGAGAGTACAAGAACTTCAAATGGTTTTTCATTCAAATGCTATTATTTCTCCAGCGCCATCATCTTGGCACGGCGACGGACGTGGCGTTCGTCCATTGAGATAGGTGTCTTGATGTAGGCGTCTAGCATGTCGAGGACGGGCTGGGGGTAGTCGATGCGGCCGCCAAAGGCTATGAAGTTGGCATCGTTGTGCTCCTTGCACATGGTCGCTGCATAGCAGTTCTGGGGTAGGGCGCATCTTATGCCGTCTATCTTGTTGGCGCATATGGAGATGCCAATACCGGTCCCGCAGCAGAGCACTCCAAATTCATAGCCGCCTTTCTTGAACTCCTCGCATGCGGCCCTTGCCATGTCTGGATAATCGACGGAGACGGGTTCTCCTGTGCCAAGGTAGGTCACCTCGTAGCCGTGCTTTTTGAGATGCTCCACTATGGATGCCGTGAGCTCAACGGCCCCCTGATCATTTGCAACTACGACTTTCTTCATGACGAACCTCCGTTTGGAATGATATCTCTTCGAATGATATCTCTTGGAATGATGCCTCTTGGGACGACTCCTGCCCCAATGATACCTAATTCATGGGTGCAGGGGCAATCTTTATCACGTTTGGAATGTTTCGTATGGATTTGACGACCTTCTTGAACGACTCCTCGTTGTCGCATTCCACGGTGAACGTCCCAACTAGGTTTCCAATCTCGTCGTCTATGAGACTGCCCGCCACAAGATGACCTGAATGGTTGCGTAGAGCCCCTTCTATTTCGCTGAACAGGTCCTGGGTACGTTTGCTTGTCACCATGAAGCGGCGTGTGACGGTCTCTGCGGCGGTCTCCCATTCGACATCTATCTTGCGCTGGTCTATCTCCGACATGTGCGCAAGGTTTGGACAGTCCTCCTTGTGGACTATGATTCCTCGGCCTCGTGATATGTAGCCGACGATTGCATCTCCTGGAACTGGGTTGCAGCATTGGGCTATGCTTATCATTATGTTGCGGTTCTTGGCAACGGTTATGGTGCTCTTCGTGCTGTCGTTGTTGACCTGACGTACTATGTCGCTGTCTGCAAGTTCCTGTGAGGCCTGAGGTGCCGGTTCGCTTGCTATGGCGGCCTCGACGTCCTTCTTGTGGGCTATGATGTTCTTTTCGATGAGAAGGTTCTCGTCGTACTTGTTCAGCCACGCCCTTATCTTCCTTCGTGCGCTTGTGGTATGGGCGTATTTGAGCCAGGAGACCCTTGGGTGGGCGTTCTTCTGGGTGATTATTTCTATGACCTGGGTGTTCTGAAGAGGTTGTCCCAGTGGGATTATGGAACCGTTGGCCTTTGCACTTACGGTCTGGTTTCCAATTTCCGTATGTATGGTGTACGCAAAGTCAAGGGCGGTGGCTCCAACGGGAAGCTCTATGGCCTGTCCCTTTGGAGTGAACACGTAGATGGTGTCCTTCAAAAGCTCGCTCTTTATGTCGTCCATGAAGGATTCGCTCTGCTCTATCTCGTTGTTCCAGGTCTTGAGCTTGGAGGCTATCCTTGAAAGCTGCTGGCTGTCCATGTTGACCCAGCTCTGGCTTGACTGCGCACCTCCAAGGCTTGCCTTGTAGACCCAGTGGGATGCAACGCCGTACTCCGCTATCTGATCCATTTCGTAGGTGCGGATCTGGACTTCGAGGATCACGCCGTTCATCGTCATTATGGTGGTGTGCAGGCTTTGGTAGTTGTTGGCCTTTGGCATGGCTATGTAGTCCTTGAATCGGCCTTCCATAGGCGGCCACAGCTGGTGGATTATTCCAACCAAGGTGTAGCATTCAGGCACGGTGTTGCATATCACCCTCACTCCAAGGATGTCGAAGATCTCGTCTATCTCCTTGCGGCGTTTCTTCATCTTCATGTAGATGGAGTAGGTGTGCTTGGAGCGGGATGTTATCTTTATGCCCTTGATCCCCGCATCTATGCAGGCGTTGGATATCTTCTTCTTTATGGTTTCAAGGTACTTGTCGAACTCTCCCTGCTTGGAAAGCAGATAGTCCTGTATGTACTGGTAGGTATCCGGCTTGAGCGTCTTGAGGCTCAGATCCTCGAGCTCGGCCTTCATCCATGCGATACCCAAGCGGTCTGCAAGTGGTGCGTATATGTCAAGGCAGTCGCTTGCGATCTCCTTGGCCCTTGTGGGATCCATGTACTGAAGCGTTCGCATGTTGTGCAGCTTGTCCGCAAGCTTGATGATTATGACAGGCATGTTCTTGCTCGTTGCAATGAACATCTTCCTTATGGTCTCGGCCTCCTGTGCACTCTTGGATAGGTTCTTGATGTTTGCAATCTTCGTCACACCCTGCACGAGTTCGCACACGTTCCTGCCAAAGAGATCGGTTATGTTCTCCTCGGATGTATCCGTGTCCTCTATGACATCGTGCAGAAGGCCTGCGCACACCGTGTCCGCATCCATGTTCATTTGGATTAGGGTCTCGGCGACAGCAAGGGGATGGATTATGTACGGCTCTCCGCTCTTGCGTTTCTGGTTCTCATGCTTGAGGTTCGCATAGTAGGCTGCCTTCTCTATCTTGTCATGGTCCTCCTGCGAGTACTTGGTGACCTTTTGCATGAATCTTTTCACAAGCTCTTCGTACATACCAACCTTCCTGACCGTTCGTCTGCGTTATTCTACTCTGAAATCCTTCCCATGACCACTCTGTCACGCCCTCCAAGGTCCCTTTCCACGGACACGTCAACAAAACCCGCATCATGGAACATCCTCTTCACGGCATCACCTTGGTCAAAACCGATTTCCATGAGCATCCAGCCGTTGGCTGTGATATGCTCTGGTGCGGCTTTCACTATACGTCCAATGATGTCAAGGCCGTTGGCACCTCCATCCAGTGCAAGCATGGGCTCTCTCTTGACCTGTTCATCCAGCTTGGGAATCACGTCGCTTCGTATATACGGAGGGTTCGTCACTATGATGTCGAAGCGTGAGTCCCCAACTGTTGAAAAGAGGTCTCCTGTGACTGTGTTCCACCAGACTTTGAAGGGTTTGCAACCATAGCCTAGGATGTTCAAGGCGTTGTGTCTGCACACAGTTGCAGCATCCTCTGAGATGTCGGAGAGGGTGAGGTCTATGATGTCGCCTGAACTGCATTCTGAGGGTTCCGGAACCGAAAGCTCCATTGCCAATGACTTTGCAAGCGATATTCCTATGCAACCCGTTCCACAGCATAGATCCAGAATCGATAACAGTGGCTTGTTTGCAGGGCTATGCGCAATATTATCGGTCTTGTGTAGGATTATGGGCTTCGATTTTGAGATTGCGTGCTCGACGAGGACCTCTGTGTCGGCACGGGGGATGAGGGTGCTTTCGTTGACAAGAAAATCGTCCATGAAGAAGCCCCTGTGGCCTATGATGTATGCAACCGGAGTGCCTTCCTTGCGGCGGTGGGCCATGCCAAGTATGCGTTCTGCTTCCAAAGAGGGGACTTCGTGCGGGCCTTTGAGCAAGAAGGCGCTGTCATCCAGTCCAAGTGCGTCCTGGATGATGATGCGTGCGTCCAATGCAGGGGTGTCGCTTGCGCTTCCTATGGTGCGGGAACACTCGCGATACAGTTGGTCGAGTGTCACTGCGCTTCCTTGAGGGCTTCTTCGCCTGCGGCTATCTTGAGGGCCTCCACGACGTCTTCAAGATGGCCTTCCATGATGAGGTCCAGCTTGTAGAGCGTGAGGTTTATCCTGTGGTCGGTGAGCCTGTTCTGTGGGAAGTTGTACGTGCGTATGCGCTCGCTGCGGTCGCCGCTTCCAACCTGGCTCTTGCGTTCCTCTGCACGTTCCTTGGCCTTCCTGCCGGCTTCGAGATCGTACAGCCTTGAACGCAGGACCCTCATGGCCTCCGCCTTGTTCTGGAGCTGTGACTTCTGGTTCTGGCATATCACGACGAGTCCTGTTGGGATGTGCGTGATCCTCACGGCGCTTTCAGTGGTGTTGACGCACTGTCCGCCGGGGCCGCCTGCACGCATGACGTCTATGCGAAGGTCCTCCTGACGGATTTCGACTTCCGTTTCCTCCGCCTCAGGAAGGACTGCAACAGTCACGGCTGATGTGTGTATCCTGCCGCCGCTTTCGGTCTCCGGAACCCTTTGGACACGATGGACGCCGCTTTCCCACCTGAGCGAGCCATAGACGTCCTTGCCTGATATGGAGACGATTATCTCCTTGTAGCCTCCAAGCTCCGTTGCGTTGGAGCTTATCTCCTCAAGCTTCCAGTGCATGGACTCGGCATAGTATGTGTACATTCTATAGAGGTCGGCTGCAAAGAGGGCCGCTTCCTCTCCACCCGTGCCGGCCCTTATCTCCATGATTATGTCCTTGCCTTCCATTGGATCAGGTGGGACGAGGAGCATCTTGCAGCGCTTCTGGGTCTGCTCGATCCTTTCCTTGAGAGCTGGAATCTCCTCTTTGGCCATCTCTGCAATGTCTGGGTCGCTCTCCTTGGAAAGGGCTTCGTTGTCCTTGAGCTCTTCGGTCAGGGCCTTGAGATTCGTCAGTTCCTCAACGATTGGCACAAGGCGGCTTCTTTCCTGCATGAGGTTCTTGTAGGCGGACATGTCCTTCATGACATTAGGGTCCGATAGTTTTGTGTCCAGCTCCTCGAGCTGTCCTTTGAATTCGTCTAGCTTCTCTATCATTTCTTGGTGTACCTCATTTTTTGGTATACCTCACGACCATGTGGACCTCAGCCGGCTGGCTGCCGCTGTTGGCGATCGTATGGTCTACATCGCAGTGGTAGACGAGGAAATCCCCCTTCTTGAGGGTTGCGGAGTTCTCCCCAGCCGTGACTGTGACCTGTCCCTTGAGGATTGTGAGGAACTCCTGCGTGCCGGGGTAGTGAGGCTCTGATGGAAGCTCCGTGCCTACAGGAAGCGTAAGGAGATACATCTCAAGCTCCTCAACCATGTTGAGAGGAGAAAGCACCTTTATGGTTACACCGTGGTCCACCATCTCAAGAGACGAAGCGCTCTTGGTTTCATTGGGGTTCACGCTGAAAACCCTCTTTGGCAGTGCGTCCGTGCTGAGTAGCTCGTTGAGGTCCACCCCAAGGCCCTTTGCAATCTTCCATACCGTTGCCACGGTTGGGTTGACCTTGTCTGACTCTATCTGGCTCAGCATGGCCTTTGAGACGCCGGACTTCTCCGACAGCACGTTGAGCGTGAGTCCGCGGTCGGTGCGCATCTTCTGTATGTTCTTTCCTATCATTGGAGGGGCTTCCATGTTCTCTCTCCTTGGTCAGTGGTTGGTCAGCAACAGGAACGTGCTTCTTGGCGATTTCGTTTTGTCGCTGAATCGCTGAAAGGCGTTCTTTTGTTTTGACATATCAAAATTCGTTCACTATACTGAACTTTGTACGGGTCCTACGGTTGGGCTCTGTTTTGGTTCCGTCTTTGGTTCAGCTTTGGATGAAGCCTTGACGGAAGCTTTGGCAGGAGCGTTGGCGAGGGGTCCGCATTTGGTCCAATTCTAGTGCCAACAGCTTTTGCTGTCAATGAATTACGAGGGACTTGGAGTCCCTGTATACGAGGTTTCGTGGAGGCCCGTTTGTGAAGAACATTCTGGTTGTGGGCTCTCTAGGCCAGTTGGGGTCTGAGATAGCCATTGGATTGAGGAGGAAATACGGAAGCGACAACGTCGTCCTTACCGATATCCGCGACGACGTCAACTTGGACCTTGTCCAAGGCGGCCCGTTCTACAAGATGGACAGCCGCGACGGAGAAAAGCTCCTTGAGGTCGTCAAAAAGCATAAAATAGATACTATATACCATTTGGCCGCAATACTTTCCGCGACTGCCGAGCGCAACCCGCAGCGTGCATGGGACATAAACATGAACGGTCTCATAACAACCCTTGAGGTTGCGCGTCAGGAGAAGTGCGCCGTGTTCACACCTTCCTCCATTGGGGCCTTTGGACCTTCAACTCCAAAGCAGTACACCCCACAGGACACGATACAGCGTCCAACATCGATCTACGGCGTGTCCAAGGTGGCAGGCGAGCTTCTTTGCGACTACTACTACCACAAGTACGACGTAGACACCCGTGGTGTGCGCTTCCCTGGTGTCATAAGCAACATGACCCCTCCAGGCGGCGGTACGACGGACTATGCGGTTGACATCTACTATGCCGCGGTGGAGAAGCACCACTACGAATGCTTCCTTCGAAGTGACACCTACCTTGACATGATATACATGCCTGATGCCGTCAAGGCCGCAATCCAGGTCATGGAGGCCAATCCGGACAAGCTACGCCACAGAAACGCATTCAACATAGCCTCCATGAGCTTCTGCCCGGAGGAGCAGGCCGCCTACATAAGGAACCTGATTCCGGATTTCACCATTGGCTACGAAATAGACCCTGTCAAGCAGGCCATAGCCGATTCCTGGCCCGATTGCCTTGAGGACTACGCCGCTAGGGTTGAGTGGGGCTGGAAGCCGGACTACGACTTGGAATCCATGACGGAGGACATGATAAGAACCATACAGGCAAGGAGGGGTTGAGATATGACGGATGTGCTTAGAAAGGAGCTTAGGGAGTTTTTGGATGGCCTTGAAGAGCAGGGCCTCTCGAAGAAGGAACGGGTCATCGTCTCCGCACAGAGCGGCCTCATAAAGGTCCAGAACCCGGACGGAAGCGTAGTGGACGTGCTGAACTTCTGCGCCAACAACTATCTTGGACTTGCAGACAACAGGGAGGTCATCGAGGCCGCCAAGGCTGCCATGGACGTGTGGGGCTACGGCCTTTCGTCCGTGCGTTTCATCTGCGGAACTCAGAAGCTCCACAAGGATCTGGAGAGAAAGATAAGTTCGTTCCTTGGAACGGACGACACCATTCTGTTCTCCTCCTGCTTCGATGCAAACGGCGCGGTGTTCGAGCCTCTTCTAGGCGCCGATGATGCAATCATAAGCGATGAACTGAACCATGCTTCCATAATAGACGGTGTTCGTCTGTGCAAGGCAAAGCGTTTCAGGTACAAGCACAGCGACATGGCTGAGCTTGAGAAGTGTCTGAAAGAGGCTGTCTCCTTAGGCTGCAGGCGCATGATAATTTGCACGGATGGCGTCTTCTCCATGGATGGAGACATTGCAAAGCTTGATGAAATATGCACCCTTGCAGAACGGTACGGTAGCCTGGTCATGGTGGATGACTCGCATTCCACTGGCTATATTGGTGCTACAGGCCGTGGTACGGCCGAATACTATGGGCTTCAGGACAAGGTGGATTTGATTACCACAACCTTTGGGAAGGCCCTTGGAGGGGCAAGCGGTGGATGCATAAGCGGTCGTCAGGAGCTCATAGACCTGTTCCGCCAGCGCGCACGCCCATACCTCTTCTCCAATACCTTGGCCCCTGCTGTGGCAGGTGGAACGATGAAGGTCATAGAGCTTCTTGAAAACGGCAATCCATACCGTGAAAAGACCATGGAGAACGCAAGGCTTTTCCGCTCCAAGATGGAGGCGGCCGGGTTCGACCTCGTCCCTGGCAATACGGCCATAGTTCCAGTGATGCTCTACGATGAGGTCAAGGCCGTGAAGATGGCCGATGCCCTTTTGAAAGAGGGCGTGTACGTCATTGGCTTCTGCTATCCCGTGGTTCCAAAGGGCAAGGCCCGCATAAGGGTTCAGCTTTCCGCGGTGCATACGCCAGAGCAGATAGACAAGGTTGTTTCCGCTTTCATAAAGGTTGCTCGTTCTTTGCAGTGATAACTGCGTCAGTTCGGACTGCGCCGTACAGCTAGTACTGTCGCAGTCCTTCTTCCTTGTTCTCGCTGCAAATAACTTCGAACGAGTTTCTCGTTCTTTGGACGACAGCCGTCGTTGATGCGCTCAAGCCGTGCACCAAGCACTGTCACAGTCCTTTGGTTTTGATGTTGACAGTCCTGTGGAGGAAGGGCATTATTGGAAACAATAGAAAAATATAGAAAAAATAAACAAGAGTTCTAAGGGGTGCTGAATTATGACCGATTTGGTGTTTTGCTTGAATTGGCCAAGGAAGGAAAGTTTTCATGTTTGGTGAACACCCACTAGACACTTTTTGTTTTTCGTGCATAATTGGGAGAGTAATGCGCGGGTAACTCAGCGGGAGAGTGTCACCTTGACGTGGTGAAGGTCATAGGTTCAAACCCTATTCCGCGTAACTTAGAGGCTTGGAGTTCTTCCAAGCCTTTTTCTTTGCTCTTCACGCTTTTCTCGGGTATGAGCTTCTGAAGGAAGGAGGCTGGAGATATCCCTGAGAGTGGAGGGTATGCCCAAAATGACATGAAAACGGCAGAAAAGCGCTTCTCCAGGCAAAACCATGCACACAAACAGCGAAAACAAGGCCTTTCATGTCATCGTGCATTGTCCGTAAACCAATGTCCTCCTCATTTGTAGGGAAAGCAACGGCTTTGGTGTTACAGCAAAGTCCAGAAACCGCAAATGCTGTAACAGAAACGTTACAACAAACGACAATAACATGGTTTGCTGTAACAATCTGATTTAAGAACATCGTACGGCTACCGCAACGAGGACTGCTTCTTCACACTCATAAGGTATCTCTCGATCCCGTCCGTCAGAGGTTCATCCCCGAGGAAAACGTGAAGAACCTTTTTCTTTGCCATTTGCACGAAATTTGGCGTCAATTGCAGCTGTATTGGCGTCTTGCGCTATTAAGTCTTTTATCCTACAAGGCTACAATTAAGGAATATCAGGAAGATATTTTGGAGAACTTAGGATGAACAAGACAGTGAAAGTAGCTCTTGTAACTGGGGCATCGGGTGGTATTGGAGAATCCATTGCAAGGGAGCTTGCCATGTATGGGTTCAAGGTGTATGGAGCTGCAAGGCGTGTTGGCAATATGGAGCACCTAAGGGGATATGGCATCATACCTGTTTCCCTTGATTTGACGAAAGAGGACTCAATCAAGGCCTGTGCGGATGAAATCATCCTAAAGGAGGGACGTGTAGATGTTCTTGTGAACAACGCTGGCTATGGTTCCTATGGAGCAATCGAGGATGTGCCGCTGGAAGAGGCTAGGCGACAGTTCGATGTAAACCTATTTGGAATGGCCGGACTTGTTCAATGCATTGTCCCTTGCATGAGGAAAAACCATTATGGAAAGATTGTGAACATTTCCTCTATGGGCGGTAAGATATGGACGAAGTTTGGAGGGTGGTATCATGCAACCAAATTTGCCGTGGAAGGGTTCTCTGACTGTCTACGTTTGGAATTGAAGCCCTTTGGCATCGATGTTATCGTTGTGGAGCCAGGCGGAATCAAGACCGATTGGGGAATCATTGCTGCAGAGAACTTGAAAAGGACTTCAATGGGTGGTGCCTATGGAAAGGAAGCTGAGAAAGCGGCGAGCGGGATGGTTAGAAACTATACAGGGAAAATGCTTTCCTCTCCTGCAGTTATAGGTAGAACCGTAAGGAAAGCGGTTATGAAAAGGCATCCTAAAACACGCTATTGCAGAGGTTTCATGGGTAGGCCGATGATTTTGATGCATAAGCTTTTTGGTGACAGGTTCTATGATTGGATGATAAGGAACTTCAGCTGACTGTAGTTCGAAGGGTGGATATGAAAAGGTTTCTGATTGACAAAAACTATAGTGTGTTTCTGGAAAACGCAGGGATTTCCGTGGAAGAGACATTGAAGAAAGCAATGATTCCCGAGGATTTGTTTTCAAGGGAGAATCCCTCCCTTTCAGCAGAGGAATACTATCGTTTCATGGAGGCTCTTGACTCATTCGCCGATAGGGAATTGCCCATAAGGCTTGCAACCATTGAGAATGTTGAAAGCTTTTCGCCTCCAATCTTTGCGGCATACTGTAGTAGAAACGCAGAAACCTGCGTAGAGAGGCTTGCAGCGTACAAGCCTCTCATAGGTGCGCTGCGCTACATTGTGTCGAGTGACGAAGAATCCGTATCAGTAGAGATTTGTGCAGAGGATGAAATCGACAGTCTTCCGGAAATCCTTGTTGGAATCGAGTTTTCGTTTATGACGAACCTCATCCGAAAGGCTACTAAGGAAAACATCGTTCCAAAGTCAGTCACTTCGAAAAAAGCATTTGAAAATCCTGAATTTGCCCGTTTCCTAGAAGCTGACATCGTACTTGGCGAGAAAAACGAAATAGTCTTTTCAAGAAAGGATGCTGAAGTCCCGTTCATTTCGGCAAACGAAAGCATGTGGGATTTCTTCAAGCCAGAGCTGAACAAGCGGCTTTCGATGTTGGAAGTAGACGACACGTTTTCCGCAAGGGTCAGAAGTGCACTTGTTGAGCTTCTTCCAAGTGGGGAGTGTGCAATAGATGACGTTGCAAAAAAACTGTTTTCAAGCAAACGGACGATACAGCGCAAACTGCAGGAAGAGGGCACGAGTTTTCAGAAACAGCTCAATCATACACGGGAGCTTCTTGCGAAGTACTATATCAGAAACACGCAAATGACAACTGAAGATATCGCCTACCTCCTTGGCTATCAGGATGCGAACTCGTTTTCAAGGGCCTTTTCCGTATGGACAGGAATGGCCGTGAACGAATTTAGGAAAACTGTGGCGAATCCGTGCCATGTGTAGAGGTTGTGATGTCTGTAGCGACTGCTGTCGAATCTGTAGCAAGTGTTGCATCTGTTCCAGTTGTCGTATGGGCCTTTATGTGGTATGCGGATTACGTCCGGTTTGTCAATGCTTGATTAGCGGTCCGTTCGCAGGTACTATTGAATATACGTTAAACATCCGCAGGGAAGCTTTTGGTGCTTCTTTGCCACATAAGGAAACGAAATGAAGAAGAACACCGGTGAAGAACAGGTTCAGAGAGCATATATCTATCTGGTTAAGACTCCCAGCAGCAACGACCTTACGGTCTGCGCCAGTGACAGCGTATATTATCCAGGGACGCATGTAGTGTCTCCAACAAGATACGGACTAGACATGGGCATAGTCGTGGGTTCTGCCTCCAGCATAGGCAAGGACTACAAGCCAGGCTGCGCAAAATGCAAGGGGGCCTGCCACTTCGCACCTTCCAGAGACCCTGAAAGGGAAGAGGAAGAGCAACCGCTTGCCGCAACGGGCTATGTAGTTGAGGATGAGGTCGTCTTCGAGGCCGATGGCAGAAGACTCTCCCTTGGACCGCTTCCAAAGTTCGAGATCGTAAGCGAGACCAAGACATCATTCGATGACGAACAGGAAGAGGTCGATGATTCCAACGTATGGGATCAGGCATACGAAGAGCCTCAGATGGTCGAGGTTGATGGGGATGTTCCATGGATATCGCACATGGCCACACCTGAGGAGCTCAAACGGTACGCCCAGAACACGAAGGACGAGCAGGATGCAATAAAGGTGTGTCGTGAGAAGATAGAGAAGCACAAGCTTGACATGAAGCTTGTGACCGCACATTTCCTGCTGTCAGAGCCAAAGGCCCTTTTCTTCTTCACTGCAGACGACAGGGTTGATTTCAGAGAACTTGTGAAGGATCTTGTGGCTGTGTTCAGGATGAGGATAGAGCTCAGGCAGATTGGCGTGCGCGACGAGTCAAGGGTTCTTGGCGGCCTTGCCGTATGCGGAAGGGATTTCTGCTGCCACTGCGTGTCCGACAAGCTCAATCCCGTCACCATAAAGATGGCCAAGGAACAGAATCTTTCTCTCAATTCGATGAAGATATCTGGGCCTTGTGGCAGGCTGCTGTGCTGCCTTAGTTACGAATATGACTTCTACTGCGAGGAGAAGCAGGCGTATCCACCAGAGGGTTCAAGGCTCAAGATAGGCGGAGAGCTCTTCAGAGTGCAGGAGGTCAACATATTGTCACATAAGATAACGGTGTCCGGTAGCGAAGGACGCTCCTACCTTGTTCCAAGGGAGGAGGTCCGCTTCAACTCGGACACCGGGCATTGGGAGGTGGACAGAGACTTCCAGGAGGAGCTCCTGTCCAACTGACAACCCTACATCATGCTTGAAAAGCGCTCTATTGAGGTGTTGAGCCTTTCGACTGCGGTTTTTGCCTCTTCAGGGTCGAGTCCATTTGCAAGACTATCCTTGACCTGTCCTTCGAGGACTATCTTTCCACAGCTGAGAAGAGCGGAACGGGCTGCGTTGAGCTGAACGAGGATATCCTCACATGAAGCTTCCTTGTCGAGCATCCTGTCTATGCCCTGGAGCTGGCCCACAATCTTGTGAAGTCTACTGCGAAGGTTCTCTTTCGTTGTCTGCTGTTTCTTCATATCTATACCTCCGGTGGTATATCTCTGCATGGATGGTACCACCATGTAGAAAAAGGTGTCAATGAACAAAAACGCGAACATGAAATTCAAATTCCCATAAAGTGTTGTATTGACCAGTTTTATTGTCTGTGATATGTTTTGTATCGCTGTTCTCTTGCACGGACAGCCAAAACGTTATAAGTATTTTATCTTGATGAAGATATTTTGGAGGTTACAGTGAATCGTTCTGCAGTTAAGAGAGATCGTCAGAGTAAGGAGAGAAGGCTTAGAAACCGCGAGACAAAGAGCACATTCCGCACAGCTATCAAGAAATTCGACGCCGCAGTCGCAGCAAACGACAAGGCAGCAGCGGAAGAGGCGATGAGACTCAGTTTCAAGCTTATGGATACTGCTGCAAACAAGGGCATCATCCACCACAACACAGCTGACAGAAAGAAGTCCAGAATGAACAACAAATTCAACAAGATGGCTTGAGCCTTCGACGGAGGAATGTTATGGCAAAGACAAAACTTACAAAGGCTGTAATCATTGAACATCTCCATGACAAGTTGGGTGCAAACAGAAACGACATCCATGAGATAGTCGATGCATTCTTCGAAGAGGTCAAGGACGGACTCAAGGAAGAGAAGATCATCGAGCTCAGAGGCTTTGGAACCTTCGAAGTAAGAACCCGCAAGGGCAGAGAGAAGGCAAGGAACCCAAAGACCGGTGAACTCGTTGCAGTTGACACCCACGGAGTCGCAGTGTTCCGCCCTGGCAAGGAGCTCAAGGATCTCGTTTGGGATCTCCGTCAGGAAGACTGAACTTGACATACCTTTCTGGATACAAAAGATACAAAGGGGAATATGACCAGTATTCTAAGCGTAAACGATAAGGTTCTACGCAGACGCAACCTCGGGACAGTGTGCTCTGAGGTTGCTCTGTTATTAGGCTCTGCGCTTCTTCTTTCAATGGCGCATCCAAGCTTCATTTCAAACAACGGATTCGGGTTTCTGGCGTTCTTCGCCCTTATTCCTGTATTCGCCGTCATAAGGAACACCTCCTGGAAGGTGACCGCCCTCTATGGCTTCCTCTACGGATTCGTCTACTACGCCGTGTTCAACTATTGGCTTACGACGTTCCATCCCTATGCAATCCTGCTTGTCACATTCATAAAAGCAGTGGAGATGGTTCTCCTCTTCCTTGCGCTCAAAGCGGCTGACAGCTGGTTCTCAAGTGCAGCGGCATCAAAGGTCCTTGGCGGCAGGTCCTCAAAGCCTTCAACGCTTTCGACGCTTGCATCAAAGCTCATACCTTTTTTCCAGGCCATGATATGGGTTGCATATTCATACGTGTCGCAGAGTTGGTTCGCAGGCTACCCTTATGGAACAATTGCATACGCACTCTATAGATACAAGGTTCTCATACAGATAGCCGACCTCTTTGGGATATGGGGCCTCAACTTCATGCTGGTGCTCCCGCAGGCGTTCCTTGGAGCATGGTGCTGCGACCATTTCAGCAAGACCAAGACGGAGCACTCCCAAGGCCTTGTACAGCACATCAAGGACAACAAGGTCATCGTCATAGTCTATGCGGTGTTTCTTGTTGCCCAGATAGTCTACGGCATCGTAACACTTTCATATTGGAAGAACGCGGAAGAAGACAACTCCTTCAGAGTCGCCACAGTCCAGCACAACGCCGATTCCTGGAAGGGCGGCTACGATACATACAAGCGAAACTTCCTTAATCTTTCGCGCATGAGCCTTGAGGCCATGATCCAGAACCCTGACATGATCATATGGTCGGAGACCGCGTTCGTCCCTTCAGTCGACTGGTATACCCAGCACCCATACGAAGGCGACGACGAGGGTGCCGCCTTCGATTACCTTAGGGAAATCCAGGACCTGGTCGACCAGTTCGTAGAGTTTGGCAAGAACCTTGGAGTTCCATTGCTTACCGGCAACCCTTCTGGAGTGATAAAGGACGAAACGCAGCCTGCATACGACGAGAACGGAGACTGGAACAAGCTTGACTACAACTCCGTAATACTCTTCGACGATGGAGAGATAAAACAGTCCTACCGCAAACAGCACCTTGTTCCGTTTACGGAGCATTTCCCATACGAGAAGCAGCTCCCTTGGCTTTACAACCTACTCAAAGCCAACGACTACCACTGGTGGGAGAAGGGGACGGATTCCGTTGTGTTCGAGACCTCAAACGGCATAACGTTCTCCACTCCTATCTGCTTCGAGGATGTCTTTGGCTATATATGCGCCAACTTCGTCACAGCCGGGGCGGACCTCATAGTCAACATGACGAACGACTCATGGTCCGGCTCTGTCGCCGCAGAGAGGCAGCACATGGCAATGGCCGTGTTCAGATCAGTCGAGAACAGACGCACCACCATACGTGGAGCCAACAGCGGAATCACATGTCTCATAACCCCTGACGGCAAGGTCCAGGGCGAAATGGAGCCGTTCAAGATGGGCTGGAAGATCTGGGACGTTCCCGTCTACAGCGGAGATACCTATGGCTACACCCTCTATTCAAGGACCGTAGACCTGTCTGCTCAGATATGTACATACGTTTCGTACGCCGTGCTTGCTGTAGGTGCCGTCATGATGATTGTGGACGCGGTACGTAGAAGGAAACACAATGGGTGAAATCGTTTCTGAAACAGCGGTTTCAATATTCATAATAGGCACTGAGCTCACCTGTGGAATCATACAGGACAGGCATATCCCCCTTCTTGCCGGCGAGCTCACCAAGCTTGGCTATGGCATCAGAAGGGCCTCCATTGTACCGGACGACGGCTCGATTTCCCGCGAACTCGAACACGCGGTTTCAGACAGCGGTGTGATAATCGTCACCGGTGGTCTTGGCCCCACGTGCGACGACATGACGCGCCAAGCCATCGCAGACCTTGCAGGCGTCCCACTTGAGCGCAACGAAACGGCTTGGAACGAGGTATACGCGCGCCTTGGAGACCGCATCTGGGGCGCCAACGAACGACAGGCCTACATCCCACGCGGCTTCGACGAAATCCCAAACCCCAAGGGAACCGCACCTGGCTTCAAGGGGTCTTTCTCCACCAAGCCCGATGTCTCCGAGCCTTCGAACTCCAATGATGTCCATGAAGTTCTGGTCATAGCAATGCCAGGACCTCCTACGGAGATGCAGTACATGTTCTACAACCACGTCAGACCGTTCCTGGCAAGGATATCGGGCTGTAAGGATCTGGGGCGCGACGAGTTCTCGGTGTACATGGTGCCTGAGGCCAAGCTTGAGGATCTGTGCGAGGCCTGCGCCGTCGATGGAGTGTCGTGGGGGACCCGTTTTCAGCAGTTCAAGATAAGTCTTTACGTGGACGGTGGTTGTGAATCATCTCGTAGGGAATTCGAGGATAAGCTTTCGTCCGTCATAGGCCATGGCCTGCTTGAGAGGGGAGAGCACGAAGCCGTTGACCTCCTTTCCTCGCACCTTGAAGAGAAGGGACTTACGATAAGCACGGCAGAGAGCGCTACTGCAGGTTTTGCGTCAAAGCTCCTTACCGACCGTGCCGGCAGTTCCGCTTGGTTCTGGGGTGGGGCTGCAACGTATGCGAACGAAGCCAAAGCCAGAATTCTGGGAGTTGATGCCTCAATGTTGGAGGACCCTTCGATAGGGCCCGTGAGCGAACAGTGCGCCAAGCAGATGGCGGACGGCATAAGAAGACTCTCTGGAACGGACATAGCCGTTTCCATCACTGGAATTGCAGGCCCTGGCGGTGCAGAGGAGGGAAAACCTGTGGGCACAGCCTACATTGGCCTTTCGTCTTCGTTCCGGGATACCGAGGCCGTTAGGGTGAATGTCTCTGCGAATTCAAGGGACTCCATTAGGCGGAAGTTCGCCGTAGCAATGATGGTGCTTGCCTTGGAATACGCCAAGGGTGGGTCCGTTGTTGACATGGCTTCCTCATGGGTATATATTTGAAACCGTAAGTGGACCAGTGGGGTCCGTTAGAAACCAAATCCCATATATTCTTAGAAATTGAAACGTTCCGTCTTTGACGTGCGGTTGTGTAGGATGTCGAACCAGATTTCCTGACCAGTAGAGGGTTCAAGGACGTTCGTTGGGGAACTATAGTACATGGACAATGAAAACAACGATTTGATGGAAGCCTCCCAGGCCGTTCGTCCTGTGAAGAAGGTCATCCTTAAGAGAAAACCTGTTGTGAAGAGGGAGCCAAAGGTGGCTCCCAAAGCTGAAGGGGCTGCTATGAAGGAGTCTATTGAACAGGCATCGCTTGATTTGTTCTCGGAACCTGTTGCAGAGCCTTCAGCCGAGAGGTCTGTCGTCGAGCAGCCCGCCTCTGAGCCTAACGTACAGGGACAGCCTATTGCTGAGCATTCTGCAACTGAGCAACCTGCTGCCGAGCAGCCCGTTTTGGACCAGCCTCCAAAGAAGAAGCGTGGAAGGAAGTCCAAGGCCGAGAAGCTTGCAATGGTTGCTGCAGAGGCCGCAAAGGCCGCAGCGCTCGCACAGGAACAGGCGAAGTCGAATGAGGGAGCAGCCGCCGGTGCGGAGTCTGGGTTGGACAACGAATCCAAAACCTCTTCCAGCGTGGGCGACAATGCTGCGGAGTCATCCCAGGATGAGCCTTCGAATGCCCAAGAGTCTTCAAGCGATTCCAGACAGGAGCACGATAGGCAGGACCACGACAGACAGGAAAGGTTCGAACAACGTCAGAAGTTCAACAAGAACCAGCAGAACCAGCGCAACAACCAGAACCAGAAGGGAAAGCGCTTCGAGCAGAACCAGAAATACCAGAACCAGAAGCAGGACCAGCGCAACGGCCAGAAGAAAGGCCTTACGATGGACGACGTCTCCATTCCAAGTGCTGAGTATCAGGAGCACCTGGGCCACAGGATGCTTGTAAGCGACCTCTCTCAGGTTCCAATGGCTGAGCTCAAGGAAAGGCTCTCCCAAATGACCGGCAATCCCATAGAGGACTATGCCGAATACAAGAAGCAGGAGATAATCGTAGACATAATCCGCACGTTCAGCCAAAAGGAAGGTGTTATCTACACCATAGGAACCCTTGAGATCCTGAGCGATGGCTACGGATTCCTAAGGTCTCCGTTGAACAGCTACCTTCCAGGTCCTGAGGACGTGTACGTCTCGCCTGCAATCATCAAGTTCCTGAACCTCAAGACAGGAGACACCATAGAAGGCCAGATCCGCAATCCAAAGGAAAGCGAGAGGTTCTTCGCCCTTGCCCGCATAGCCACGGTGAACGGAGACGCTCCAATAGTGGCCAAGACCAGGACGAGCTTCGACAACCTCGTACCACTTTATCCCGACCAAAGGATAAACCTTGAGACCGAGCGCAAGGACAACGATGTATCAATGAGGATAATCAACCTGTTCTGCCCAATAGGAAAAGGACAGAGAGCGCTCATCACAGCTCCTCCAAGGACAGGTAAGACTGTATTGCTCCAGCAGATAGCCAATGCGATAACGACAAACCACCCGGAGATAAAGCTCATGGTGCTTCTCGTGGACGAGAGACCTGAAGAGGTCACAGACATGAGAAGGAACGTAAAGGGTGAGGTCATAGCCTCCACGTTCGACGAGCAGGCTACAAGACACGTCACGGTTGCAGAGATGGTCATAGAGAAGGCCAAACGCCTTGTCGAGCACAAGCAGGATGTCGTGATACTGCTCGATTCCATAACACGTCTTGCCCGCGCCTACAACCAGACCGTCCCTGCAAGCGGAAAGATCCTTTCCGGTGGTGTGGACTCCAACGCCCTCCACAAGCCAAAGAGGTTCTTTGGAGCGGCTAGGAACATAGAGAACGGAGGATCCCTTACGATAATAGCCTCCGCCCTCATCGAGACAGGTTCCAGAATGGACGAGGTCATATTCGAGGAGTTCAAGGGAACCGGCAACAGCGAGATAGTCCTTGACCGCAGAATGGCCGACCGCAGGCTCTATCCTGCAATCAACATAAAGAAGAGCGGAACGCGCCGTGAGGACCTTCTCCTGGACAAGGACGAGGCTGCACGCATCTGGATACTCAGAAACGCCATCAATGGTCTTGAAGACCTTGAAATGACGGAGTTCCTGATTGACAAAATGCGCAAAACGAAGAACAATGAGGCGTTCTTACGTTCGATGAATACAGGAACCGCTCCTGCCTTCTAGAACGGAGACGGCTTGCACAACTCAATTTGTCCGCTGCACATACACCAGCGGACGGCACAACGGAGGACGTACTATGAAGAAGGGAATCCATCCAAAATATGAGCTCACTGAGATCAAGTGCTCATGCGGAAACGTCATCAAGACGAAGACAACGGCAAAGAATCTGCAGGTTGAAATCTGCTCTGCTTGCCACCCATTCTTTACAGGCACACAGAAGCTCGTTGACTCGACAGGACGTGTCGAACGCTTCAACAAGCGCTATGGTGTTAAGGAATCCAAGTAACGGAACTGCAAAGGCTTCGTGGCTCTGCGCCTGAAGCCCCGTTTCGACGAAAGCCGCTTTGGCATAGCTTCAATGTTTTGGGGCTGTCGCTGGAGCGTTTTTTTGTTGCATTCTCGAAATCCATCTTCTAGAATTGACCTTGGCGGCCGTTGCGTCGCCAAGGAAGGGAAGTGTTAGCTGAAGACAGACACAAGTCCGAATACGGCGAGTCCCCTCATGTAATCTCCACGGTTCCAGGGGTGACTACTTTTGCAGGAGAGTTCTCTATGTACTGCCAAGGATACTCCCTGTGCGCCACGAACGACAGATCCCTTTCCGTTGCGGTCTCTCCCAGATCCGATTCCTTTGTCCGCATCTTCAACTCATACTCGAACGACCGCAAGAAATTCGGGCTTGCCGGCATAAAATACCGCAAGGAGGACCGCTGGGGCAACTACGTCAAAGGCATGGTCCTTGAACTGCAAAGGCACATCGACGTCCCTGGTCTCAACATCACACTCAGCGGGAATCTTCTATGCTGCGACGGTAGGGTCCTCTCCGCTGCAATAGGGGTGGGCGTCGGCATGGCCCTCTACAGGCTCTTGGGTCTTGAGCCCGATGTCTCTGTGATTGCCTCCTGCTGCTATGTCTCCTGTTCAAAGTTCTGCGGCGAGTTATACAACAAGCACTTCATACTCACCATGCTTCATGCAAAGGAAGGAAGCTTCCTTCTCTTTGACATGCAAAATGGTCTGTTCAGACATGTGGACGACCCCTTCAAAGGGTCTGGTTTCTCCCTTGTCCTTGCAAACGGGAACATACAGCCTCTTGCCATGCGCGAGGAGCTGTACTCCAAGCACAATCAGGTTGGGGTCGCAATGGAGAACCTTTCCAAGTTCCATGCCGACACTTCGTTCAAGTCGTTTCCTGTGGACGATCTTTTGGACAGACAGCTTCCAGTTGACGAAGAGACCCGGGCGATATGCTGCTATGTGTTCGAGGGCAGCAGCACCGCCCTTCTTTTGGAGAGGCTCTTTGCACAAAAGGACTTCATCCAAATTGGAAAGGCCCTTTCAAAGCTTGGAAAGGGGCTCAGGGACAAGATCGAGCTTACATGTCCAGAGCTAGACTGGCTCTCAAAGCGTTCCATTGAGACTCCAGGCTGCTGTGGAAGCAGCATAGTCTACAACGGCGCGGGTGGCTATGTTGCAATGGTCATGGAGAACGCCTCGTTTGATGTCTACGTATCCAAATTGGATGAATATGAACGCATCTTTGGGTTCAGGGCATCGGCTTTCAGGTATGCTCCTGGATGCGGCGTCTCAACGATATCGGGCTAGCTTTGTTTTGAAAGCTATACGTTTGTGAAAAAAGTCCAGTACAGGTGAGTTAGAGACCTCTTCCCATCTTGACGATTGTTTTTGCAAAGGCTATTTTTGCAGTATGGACGATACCAGAATAGTTTACTTGGACAACAACGCCACGACGCAGCTTGCACCAGAGGTCCAGAGGGCCGTTGCGGACGTCGAGGCCAGTGTCTATGGCAATGCTTCTAGCATGCATACTTTTGGAAGAAGGGCCGGTGCCCTTGTCGAGGATGCCAGGAGGAACGTTGCAGACCTCATCGACTGCAATCCTGACGAAATCACGTTCACAAGCGGTGCTTCCGAGTCCAACAACACGGTCTTCGAAATCGCCCGTTCTCTGATAGAGAAGCGGGGTGGTGGAAGGATTGTGACGACAACGATAGAGCACCCTTCAATCATGGAGACCGTCAAGTATCTGCGCTCGGAGGGCGTCACTGTGGATATGGCTCCCGTGGACAGGGAAGGTCGTGTGCGCATAGACGAACTCAAGAAGCTCCTTGGTGACGATGTGGTGCTTGTCTCCGTCATGACAGGCAACAACGAAACCGGCTCCATCCAGGAGATTGGACTCATAAGCGAACTTGCACATGCCTGCGGCGCGTTGTTCCATACCGATGCCACCCAGGCCATCGGCAAGATAGAGGTCTCCTGCCGCAAGTGGAACCTGGATTTCCTTTCCTGCAGCGGCCATAAGTTCTATGGACCAAAGGGCGTGGGAGTCCTTTATGTAAAGAAAGGCGTTCCATTCCAGCCGTTCGTCCATGGCGGCGAGCAGGAGCATGGCCGCAGGGCAGGTACATACAACACCCCTGCGATCTACGGCCTTGGCATTGCTGCAAAGCTTGCGAAGGAAGGGCTTAAGGAAGAGCATGACAGACTTTGGGAGATGCGCGAGAAGCTCAGAAAAGGCATCGTGGCCTCCGTTCCAAACGTTGTCGTCAACGGCTGTCAGGAGCACTGCCTCCCCGGCACTTTGGATGTTTCGTTCGAGAACGTGGAAGGCGAGTCCATCCTCCTAATGTTGGACATGAGAGGTATAGCCGTCTCCACCGGAAGCGCCTGCGCCACCGGTTCCTTGGAGCCAAGCTATGTGCTTCTGGCCGGAGGCCTTGATGTGGAGCTTGCACATGGTTCCATAAGGTTCTCGTTTGGACGCTACAACACCATGGAGGATGTTGACTACGTACTTGCGGTCCTTCCTCCAATCATCGAGAGGCTAAGGGCCATCTCGACGCGCTGATTTTGTTTTTCGACTGCGAACTCCGCAATTCCATGGTTGCGTTGCGGGGTATAGATAGAGAGGTTTGATATGGACAGTTTCATGGCCCAGTGGGTATACACCGATACAGTCAAGGATCATTTCATGAATCCTAGGAACATTTGGAAGAAGGAAGAGGACTGGGAGCCACAAGGCGTTGGTGAGGTTGGTTCCCTTGCCTGCGGAGATCAGATGCGTGTTGGCATCCAGGTCAAGGACGGCAGGATCTCTGACATCCGTTGGCTTACATACGGTTGTGCCAGTGCAATCGCCAGCACTTCAATGATGAGCGAGCTTGTCAAAGGCATGACCCTTGAAGAGGCCTACAAGATAACCCCTTCCATGATAACCGATGCCCTTGGCGGTCTTCCTGAGCACAAGTTCCACTGCTCGGTCCTTGGCGACAAGGCCCTTCGTGCAGCCATAGACGACTACCTTGAGAAGAACGGCATGGACAATCCATACCGCAAGAGTGTGGCCAAGATAATCTGCGAGTGCAAGGGCGTCACCGACCAGATGATAGAGGAGCTTGTCAAAACAGACCAAGCCAAGACTCTCGAAGACCTCCAGCGCCTCACCGGCTACGGCACAGGCTGTGGTAAGTGCAAGAGCAAGGTGGCGCTCCAATTTGAGGAATACAAGCACATCTACGGCAAATGAACCCCTCTCTTGCTCTTTTGGTCATCTACTACGTCGGTTCACTCGGGTCGTACAAGGAGTACTGCCCCTCGTTTCCATCCTCGTAGCTGAGCCAAAATAGCTACGAGAGCCCTTTCTAGGTATTTGAGCAACGGCCGTTGTCGATGCGCTCAAGCCGTGCAACAAGCACTGTCTTTCGCTGTCTTCGAGGCCGTTATCTCAACTATCTTCGAAAGATGCTTTGTCGTATCGCATTACGTCGTCAGTTCGGACACAGCTGTACAGAAAGTACTGTCTGTGTCCTTTTTTGTTTCGCGCACTAAGCGCATTACACCCACTATACTCACTACTCTCACTACACCTACTGATACGCTTTAATCGACTACGAGGATATATCCCTTCTTGTTTTGTGGGGATGTCTCGCACATTTCGAACATCACGCACTGTACGTACTTCACGGACTGCACGCACCAAAACGGACTGTTTTGGGACTTTCGCTTGGAAATTGTCAGCGTTTTGTAGCACTGGTGAGCTTGGTGATTGTGGTGGGTTGGTAAGCATGGTGAGTAATGTGAGCGTGGTGGGTTGGTGAATCTGTAGCGAATCTGTGACACCTGTTGCAGTTGTAGCAAGTGTAGAGGTTGTGGCACTTGTGGCATGTGTCGAGGCCAAGGAAAACCAAAATCAAGGCTAAACTCTTGATAAGTTACAAGTCATGTGTGATAATGTATTTGGCACTGCCGTGAAACGGTGGACGGTTCGACCTCTCGTATTCGTAGCTGGATATCGGGAGGGGTTGCCTCCCGATTCTTCGGAAGATGAAGAAGGAGGTGCTGCCTATGAGCGATTTCGAATTGCTGATGATTGTATTCACAGTCCTTAGCTTACTGATAATGGCTTACAATAGCAGAAAGTAACCGCCCAGCGTCCTAGCACTTCGCTGAGCGGTTTTCGTTCAAACAAGTTCGAGGTCGTTTCCGTCCACAGGCAGTGCCTCTTCACATTTGAAGTATCGCAAAAGAAACACCACCTGTCAAGTTTTGTGAAAATGCATCTTGAAGTCCTTCTACTGGAAGGTGAATGGCTTTCTTCTTTTTTCTTCGTTTTTGGCTCTACTGAAGAAAATTTTCTTCATAAACCTGTTTTTTTTAGATTTGGTGAAGAACATTTGGCCCTGCCGTTCCTGCCTTTTTGAAATTTCACTTGACAATGTGCGGGGGGGGTAAGCTGAAGCACGGGTGGGGCTCTTTTTGTTCCACTACACTTTCAATAGAAGGGGTTACATCCCTGAGGAGAAGAAATGAAAAAGGCTTTGTTGGTTCTTTTTGCAGTGCTCATGCTGTTTGCATTCGTAGGTTGCGACAAGGACAAGTCTGGCGAGATGGCTCAGACCTTTGTGGATTTTACGGATACGTTTGGAGATGTGTTTTTGATTGGAAGACTTTTTAGAGAGGGTGAAGTTAATCTTTCAACCGAAGAGTATGACGCCACTGCAGAGAACAAGAACACTCTGACTCTTATTGTAGATGACCTTCTTTGGAGTGAAGGAAATGAAGGTACTCTACTCAAGGTCGAGCAGAATGAAGGGACGGCTGTTGTCAAGGTCGAATACGACAAGGAAACGAATACAAATAAACTTTCTATTGTTGCAAATGGGATAATAGTGAGCATATCGTATTCCGATGAGAAAGGTGAGACGAAAGTTGCGAAGTTCAGTATGTCAGGAAACTATGAGCAGACGTACATTGATAACTTGGATGAGAAAGGGGAGGCTGTCAGCTCGTTTTCGAGTACCTCTGTTGTATTGAATGGTCGGTCCTACAAGGATGCCACAGCAACAATTCACATGGGTAGACAAGGTTCAAGATTCACTGCAGCTACTTGTGATGGAAAGGATGTGAACCTGGATATCCTCAATGCATCGAATCTTCTTCAGAGGAACTGAGGAGAAATCTTGATATAATAATCGAGAATTCAATCTTCAAGTCCAAGTTCTTGCATTCCCAAACCCTCCTAGGCTGTAGCCCCGGAGGGTTTTCCTTGCGTTTTGGTGAAATGATGGTATATTTCATTCTATGAGTAGAGAAATAAGAATAACCGTCAATGAAAACGAATATACGGTGCCGGTGTACACGTCCGTTGAGGATGTGCTGGTCAAGGCAGGGCTTTTGCCGCAGGGATTCTCAAAGACAAAGATTGAATACAACGACAACCCAATAGTTGGAGCAATAGTGAACGGACAGCTTAGGCCCATAAGCAGCCACATCCAGATGTCCTGCGAGGTCAAGCCAATAAGGGCGTTCGAGAGCTTTGGACGCAGAATATACAGGCATAGCATCTGCCTCTTGCTTTGCTGCGCAACCAAGCTCGTGTTCCCCAAAAGACACCTTGTGATTGGACATGCCTTGGGGGATGGATTCTATTTCAGCTTCGATGACGAGTACAACACGACCGAGGAGCAGATCTCCATACTCGCAGACAAGATGCGCTACCTCGTGGACTCGTGCATTCCAATAGAGTACACTGCGCTTTCCAATCAGGAAGCGGTGGAGTATTTCAACAGAGAGGGGTATGGAGCGACCGCACAGCTGCTTGAGTCCCAGAACGAGCCGTTCGTGAATGCCTACAGGATGCAGAACTACTGCAATATAGCCTACGAACCCATAGTCCCAAATACATCGGTCTTGAGTGTATGGGAGCTCAAGAAGTATGGCAATTGCGGGATGCTGCTCAGGTATCCGGTTGCGAGCAATATCACGTCCGTCGTGGAGATGCGTGACAACTCGACGATGTTCAAGGTGTATGAGGAGAACAAGCGTTGGGGCCGTTTCCTTGGCGTTGGGTGCGTGGGGCAGCTCAACGAGAGGTGCAGCGAGAACACCGTGGCGGAGTATGTGAGGCTGTCCGAGACTCTGCAGAGACGCAAGCTTGCGCAGATTGCGGACGAGATAGATGCCGGTGGCAAGAAGGCCGTGTTCGTGGCGGGTCCTTCGTCATCGGGCAAGACGACGTTTGCAAAGAGACTGTGCGAGCAGCTACGTCTCATGGACCATGCGCCAATAAGGATTTCGCTTGACGACTACTACAAGCAGCGTCAGTTCGCACCTCTTGATGAGGATGGAAAGCCTGACCTAGAGGCCCTTGAGGCGCTGGATATAGACATGTTCGACCGCAACATGAAGGATCTCTTTGCAGGCAGGGAGGTGGACCTTCCACATTTCAGTTTTCCCAAGAACGCCACGTACTACGAGAACAAACCCATAAGGCTCACTGACAAGACCATATTCGTCATAGAGGGGCTTCATGGACTCAATCCCAGGATAACGTCCAAGGTCGAGGAGAGATATGCGTATAAGATCTATATATCGGCGCTCACGCAGCTCAACATGGACGACTGCAACAGGGTGTCCACCACGGACGACCGCATCCTAAGGCGTGTGCTTAGGGACTATAGGACCCGCGATACAAGTGCGGAAGAGACCCTTCTCATGTGGCCAAGCGTGGCACGAGGGGAGCGCATACACATCTTCCCAAACCAGAACAACGCCGATGTCATGTTCAACAGCGCCTTGGACTATGAGATAGGAGTGCTGTCGCCTTTCGTGCAGCCGCTTCTCAAAGGGGTCAAACCATCATCCGGCGAGGCCTACACTCAGGCAAGAAGGCTCCTGTCGTTCCTTGAGAACGTATATCCAATACCTGCGGACCTTGTGCCAAGCGACTCGTTGCTTAGGGAGTTCATAGGCGGAAGCGACTACGAGTGATGGCTCTGCCGACAAGTTCTTTCCAGCTTCAACCATAAGTGGTATTCTGTGGTGTACAGCAGGGCCGTACATGAGGACGGGCTTTCCGTACGTTAAGTACGAGCCTATAGAAGGAGAAGGATTTCGTGAACGCAGGCGCGCTTGGACAAAGACTTGAGATACTCGATTCAAAAGGGCCCAAAAGGGATGAGTTCCTATCCAAGCCCCATGCGAAGGCACTTGTTCTGAACTTGTCTGAGGAATCTTCCTTCGAATGGGACATCCCAACCTCATATCTTGAGTCGTACGTGTCCGGGCCTGCATTGGCTGCACGTATCTGGGCTTGCTTCGTTGGACCTGAAATCGACAACCCATCGTCATACGAAGTCGATAACCCGATGGTATTTGCGGCATCGGCTCTAAGCGGCTCCGGAATGCCGGGGTGTGAGCTTACAAGCTGTGCCTTCAGGTCTCCTGTTACCGGGGCTTTATGCTTCAATATCGTAGAGAATTCGGTTGGCATGAGGCTTGTGTCCCTTGGTTATTCCGCCCTCGTTGTGATTGGGCGGCTTCGTAGACCAACCATCGTGAACATTGGAAGGGACGGCGTTTCATACAATACATCGGAATCGTTCATTGGCTTCACGGTAAGCCAGGTCGAGGATTTCGTTGGAACGGGACCTTCAACCACCGCCATGTCCATTGGAGTTGCAGGAGAGCAGAAGGTTCCATATTCCATAGTCGTATGCGAAGGAGCCTCGCTTGGCCGTGGAGGACTTGGAGCTGTGTTTGGCTTCAAGAACATAAAGTCCATAAGCATTACAGGGTTCTACGCGTCTGATCCTGAAGATGATTCCGACTCCACTGATTCCAATTCCGGAACCGATTCCGACAAGGATGAAGCTTTCTCAAAGTTGTACAAAGCTTGTGACAGAAGCGTCCATTGCCATGAGATGAAGGCCAAGGGATCTTCATACCTCATAGGGGCCGCATCCAAATACGGATGGGCTCCAGTCGACAATTTCAGGTACAGGACCGACCCTAGACTGTTCCATTTGGGTGGCGATGAGGTTGCACGACGTTATGGAAACGGTCACAGCGGGTGCATGAACTGTCCAATAATGTGCAGGCATTGGAGTCCTGAAGGATATGCAATACCTGACTACGCCTCCCTTCTTATGCTTGGCTCCAACGTTGGATGCTTTGACATGGACTCCATCATTGAGCGCCATGCGTTGTGCTTGGACCTTGGACTCGACCCTGTTTCAATGGGGAATGTACTTGGTTGGTCCAAACAGGCTCAGGAAGAAGGTCTTATCGACATCCTTGGAACCGGTTTTGATTTCAAGGACAATTCAAAGGTTCTTCCCCTTATTGAAATGACCGCGAAGAGAATCGGTGCAGGGGAGCCTTTGAGCTTTGGAACTCTTGCACTAGGAAAGGCCTTTGGAGATGAGTCGTTCGCCTATACCACACAGGGACTTGAATGCGGGCCTGTGGATTACAGGGGTGCTTTCTCTCAGGCTTTGAGCGACTGTCAGGGGCTGGGCCTTCCGAACCAGTTCGAAACCATTTCAAGGCTGTGCGTGCAGGACCAGGCGAGCTGGGCCCTGTTCAACGAAAGGGTCTCCCTTGGACTTGCAAGCTATGGTGCGCTTCCAGCTTTGCTCATTCCAACTATGGTTGACAACTCAAAGTGGAACAGATTTACTCTTAGGATGTTGAAAATACTTCCTAAGTCGGTAATAAAACACTTAAAACCAACTATTTTGGCTGATTGCATTGCCTCCGTCATCAAACGCCCTGTAGTAGCTGACGATATACTTGGCCTTGGTGATACGTGCTGGGTTCTTCTCTATGAGATAAACATGGCTCTTGGATTCGACATGTTGGAGAATGTGGTCGGACGCATCCCCTCGCATTTCTGCATCGACCCTGAAAGCAACTCCAATGACAGGTCAATCGTTCCGTTCTTCGACCTTATGGAGAGGTACTGCCATCTCAGAAAGAAGGTCATCGCGGACAAAGTCTCTGATTTCAACAACGGCTGAGCCAATATCTGAACCTTCATCTGGGATTCTTATCACTGCATAGGATTGAGGGCTTCCTCCTCGTGGGCACGAAGGGGAGCCCGGATTCAGCAGAACAAGCTGTTTTTCGCTGTTGGATGCGGTCTCAACGACATCGATCTTGAGGGAGTTGATGTGGGTGTGGCCTGTTATGCAGAGTTCGAAGTCCTCGTCCCCAAGTCCTACGCTTGAAGGATAGGGGTATAAGTGGCCGTGCGACATGTATATGCGCAGTTCTCCAGTGCGGTTTGCGTAGGTGAGGGTTCTGAATTGCGGTGGCTGTGGGACTCCGGCGTCTGTCCAGGCCCATGGGTTGTCGCAGTTTCCAAGTACTGGAAGGAACGTGAAGCTGCGGTACTTGAGTGCGTTGCAGATGAAGTAGTTCTCAACGTTGAGGTCTCCGGCGTAGAGGAAGGCTGTGCAGTTTTGGGCGTTGGCTTTCTGTGCCAGTTTTTCGAATGCGTACTCTGCATCGTGTATGTCGCTTGAGACCAGGATGAATCTGTCTTTGCCGTTGTCGTTTCCACTGTGTTCCATGGGTTGCATTGCGCTTGGAATGATAGCATTCGAAAGGCTTGCTATGAATCTAATCACATGATAAGAATCTTTGTGCTTTGCATGTAAAAACGTGTGCTATTTACAGACAGTATACATAAATGCTCCTTGTCAATTTTTTTTCAAACATGTTAGTATTGAATCATTGGGAACAGTAGATGTCCCCAGCACTCAAATACAATTCTAATACCTTAAGATTCAAAGGTTAAGGGAGGATATATGGCAGACAATGTATTCATTTGCTCTGATGGTCACAGACTTGCATATAACCTCTGGTTGCCTTCTCCAAATATAGAAACAAAAGCCTTCTTGCAGATTCTCCATGGCATGGCCGAGTACAGCGACCGCTACGAGAAGTTTGCACGCTACCTGAACAAAAAGGGGATCGCCGTCTTTGCAGACGACCACAGAGGCCACGGAGCTACAGCATCAGAGAACGAGATGGGTTGGTTCGCCGAGACGAATGGTTGGGAGAGGATCGCAGACGATGCCTTTGAGCTTGCGAACTTCGTCACATCCCAGTATGGGGCCACCACCACGTTCCTCATGGGGCACAGCATGGGCAGCTTCCTTGCAAGGACCGTCATGGTCAAGCATCCCGATTTCTACAGCGGTGTCGTAATCATGGGCAGCGGCTGCAGCAAGGGTCTTGTTGGAAAGATTGGCAAGTTGGTTGCAAAGCACGAGATAAAGAAGAACGGCTCCAAGGCTCCAGGTACGCTTTTGAACAAGCTGAGCTTTGGTTCGTTCAACAAGCCGTTTGAACCCAACATCACGGATTTCGATTGGCTTTCAAGGGATCAGAAAGAGGTCGAGAAGTACATAAACGATGACAAATGCGGTTTTATGTGCACCAATGGTTTCTTCTACGATCTCCTTACAGGCGTTGAATTTGCAAACAGCCGTGAGAATGCAGAGTCCCTTCCAAAGGATCTTCCACTTCTCATCATAAGCGGAGACATGGACCCTGTTGGCGACTACGGCAAGGGTGTCAAGAAGATCTACAAGCTCTATAGCGATGCAGGGATTGTGGATGTTACCTTGAAGCTCATTCCGGATGCTCGTCATGAACTTTTGAACGAGACGAACCGCAAGGAAATCTACGAGATTCTCTCCGGTTGGCTCGAGTCCCACATGTAGGGTCATGTAGGGTGTCCGTCGTTCTATATGGTTGGAAAAGAAAAGGTTGGAGATGGTAGAAGGCCTAGGGCTACCGGCGCAAACAGCTTGATTGGGATAATGAAAGGCTGCTTGAGCCGGTTCTCTGACGACAATGTCATAATGATCTCCAACGGAATGGTCTATGCCACACTTGTGGCGTTGGTTCCATGCATGGCTTTGGTCTATTCGTTTCTCAACTACCTTGGAGTGGTCGAACCTGTAATCCAGTTCGTGGACGAGTTCTTCGTGAAGACGTTTGGAGACAGCGAGGGCGTCTCCTTGGCTGGATACTTCGATGGTTTCATGAAGAACGCCATGGGGCTCAACGTCATAAGCTCCCTTTCATTCGTTGTGACGTTCCTGCTGTTGGTTGACAAGCTGAATGTGACTGTGAATCGTCTTTTCCATAGCGAGGTGAAGAACAATCCTGTCGTCAGGTTCCTCAAATACTTGGCGTTCATGATAATAAGCATGGTCATAATTGCTGTCGTAGTAGGAATATATACGCGGTTCAGCTCTTGGTTCCTCTTCTTGAAGGATTTGCCTGAGCTGAGCTCCGTCCAAGTCGTTGCAAAGGACATCCTAGCCAAATCCATGATCTATTTCGCACTTCTGGGAGTGTTGTACCTTGTACCTGACTGTGATGTGAACTTCTATGCTGCGGCCATTGGCGCAGGTTTTGGATTCGTGCTTCTTCTTGTCTTGGAGTTCGTGTTCAAGCTTGTAGTCAAGTTCTCAGTGAAGGCGTCTGTACTGTATGGGTCTTTGGCTACGCTCATGTTCTTCTTCATGTTCCTTTCATGGATATGGAGGATCGTATTCACATCCGTCGTCGTGACCGATGTCCTCAACAGAAACTTCCTTGAGAAAGGACGGTTTGGAAAGGATGGAGTGCGCATGAGGGGTTTGGGACGTGGTTCCAGGGGTTCAAAGGCTGGAAAACGCAGTTGATGGAGGTGTTTTGATTATGGATGGAATCATAAAGATACTGCCTGTTGTAAAGGACTATGCTTGGGGCAACGATTTCTATATAGCGGATCTTCTTGGCGTTCCCCATGAAGGGCCAAAGGCCGAGCTTTGGATTGGCGCCCACAAAAGCGGAAGCGCCGTTATGGATTGTGCCTGTGGCGCCTGCAACGGCTGTTGCTGCAGAGACCTGTCCCTTGCTGACTACATAGATGAGAATCCTTCTTTCCTTGGGATCGAGGATTCCTCCAAGTTTCCGTTTCTGTTGAAGATTCTTGCAATTGGCGGTGCATTGAGCCTTCAGTGCCATCCTGACAAGGAGCAGGCTGTCGCCGGATACGAAGCGGAAAGGACGGGTTGCGATTCCGGTGCAGATTGTGCCGGCGGTGCAGCTTCCGGCTCCAGCACCGTATTCAACTATCAGGATCCAAACCCCAAGGCCGAGATGCTCTATGCTCTGACTCCTGTCACTTTCATGTGTGGTTTCAGGTCTTTCGAGGATATAAAGGATGGCTTCACTAAAGTCGTTCCAAATCTTTGGAATGGATATTTATCCAAAGTGGGAAGCATTGCCGAATTCTTCCATACATTGTACAGACTTCCTCACGATGTAATTGGACAGGCAGCTTTGGAGGTCGTTGGAAACAAGGGGCTTTTGGATGAGCTTCAGCGATTCGTATTCGATGAAATCTATCCAAAGTATTCGGACCCAGGCATACTTGCTCCGCTTTTTCTCAATGTGGAAAGGCTTGAACCAGGTCAGGCGGTGTATCTCAAGCCCGATATCATCCATGCATATGTCTTTGGAAACGGCGTAGAGCTTATGAACAACTCCGACAACGTACTCAGGGCAGGGCTTACGTCCAAGCACATGGATGTTGACGAGCTTGAACGCATAATGAGCGATGAACCCTATTTCCCTTCTCCCATGAAGAGCACCTGCTCTGCTGAGGGACTGCGTTTTGCGACTCCTGACGGATTCGCCCTTACAGTGATGGATCATGGACGCTTCTCAGTCTCCAGAGACGGCGTCAAGCTGTTCCTTTGCACTGAAGGTTCCGCCATTGTTGGAGACCTTGAGCTTTCCAAGGGGCAATGTTGCATAGCGGGCGCCGCTGCTCTTGCATTTGACGTCGATGCTTCCAATGGCTGCGTCTTCATGGCTTCGAACTGATTTTTGCTATTTTGGTTTCGTTGGACTTGCCCCTCCTCCTCTTTGATGTCGGCTTTGGTTTGGTAAAGCATTTCCTTTTCGTTTGATTCTCTTCATACCTCCTTCCTACCTTTTGGTAACCACTGAAACAGGAGGGGCTATGAAGAAAGTTTCACTCGTCATCGTTCTGTCGTTCGTCTGCATTGCACTTTTCGCCGTCTCGTTTGCAGACTATGGCTGTTCCAACGCATGGGTTCCTCAGAGCTTCATGATTGGAGCCGGCAACGACAGGTGGTCAGGCGGCATGTCGTTCGACTATGACGACCAGCTTTCGTTTGCAGAGTACTTCTCGCTGGAGGCTCCTGCTTGGAATCTTCATATAAACATGCTTGGAATCACCAATAGAGGCTGGCAGAAGGGTTGGAGCGTGTCGGATCCTTCCTTGAAAGGAGATGGCAATCGCATTGCCGGCCGCTACGATGTGACGGAGATACTTTTTTGTTTTCCCTTGGAATTGGTCGTAAACCCTTGGTTCTTCCTTGATGTGGAGCCGTATCTTGGTGTTTCCATCATAGGTCGCCAGGACTACGTGGTCCTTCAGAACACCGTCCATCGCATCCTTGGCATGGCGCAGGTCGACCTCGAATACGAAACCAGCTCCAACAAGCCCTACGCGTCCCTTGGCGGCACGGTCTCAGCGGGCGGTGCAATCCCCCTGTCATGGCGCACGAGGTTGGCTCTTGGCGTGAAGGGGGCCTTTTACAACAATATCGGTTTCAACTATAGACAGCATGCCGATGTCTTTGTGGCCATCAAGGGCTGGAACCGAGGTCTTTGCTGCGGCGACGAAGGGGACTTGCTTTCGTTTGCGGTGGGTTACACGTGGACGCAGACGCAGTCGGATTGGACGACTGCAATGCTGTATGATGAGTACTTGCAAGGAGTTACGCTTGGCTATGAGGTCAACGCCGGTTTCCTGCGCCTTGGATACGGCAGCTGCCTTGACACCCGCCGTGGCTATGGAACCGTAGTCGTTGATGTCATGTCCCTGTTCAAACCTCCACGTTGGTACGAAAGCGATGTAATTCTTTCATTGGGAAAGCTTTCCCTTATGGACGTTACGTTCTTCGATGTAGGTTTGGAGCTGCCTCTTGGGTATTCGAACTTCTCGTTTGTCATAAGAAACCGTTATGTTTCCGGCAATCCTTCGTATGCAGAGAGCGCCTCTACGGGCAGGGATCCAGCTTTGTCCGGAAGGTTCCAAAGAAACTATGATGGTGTTTTCCTTGGAGCCAAGTACAGCTTCGACAGCTATGCTACACGAGGATTCGTGACTCCCTATGTAGTTGTTTCTGCAGGTGTCATGCGCTGGGAAGCTGTGAATCTCGTGAATATGAACGAGACACTGATGGTCTCGGACTTGCTCGTACACAACTACTACCACTCATACTCCACAGGCAGGCTGTGTTCGTTCGCCATGGATTTGGAGTTTGGCGTCTCGTTGCTGCCCCAAGGGCTTGTCGCAAGCTCCCGTACCACGTTTCAGCTCAACCTGAACGCAGGGGTGACTTTCATTCACAATCCAGATGATGTGGCCCGGCTTTTGGAGACCTATACACCGGACAGTCCCCTGATGGCAATGTTCATGCCGCGATTTGGTTTTTGTCTCCAACTAGGCTTCGATGTTTGATTCTTGGTCTTTGAGTCGTCTTCTGCGTCACTGCACTCGGGCTGTGCATCACAGCACTATCCCTCGTTGGTGTCCTTGAATACGGCTCAAATACCTGCGAATCGAGATTCTTGGGCTTTGCGCGCATTACTGCGTCAGTGCAGGCACAGCCGTACAGAGAAGTACTGTCTGTGCCTTTCTTCCTTGTACTGCATCGCAAATCCCTGCGAATTGCATTCTTGGGCTTTTGGTTTCCACAAAAAATTGAAAAAACTCATTTCAGTGGAAAATTTTCCACTTCTTTTGTAGATTCTTTGATTTTTGTGGAAGTCTCATCCTTTGGTTTATATCGATTTCGTGCGAAGCGGCAGTTTGAATAGAAAAAAGTATATCGAAAGCGCAAAAAACAGGATTTGGATACAAAACAAGCGCTCATCAAAGCCATTCAACGCCCGTAGTAGTTGCTATAGTTTCCTTGTATGTTGCGCAGTATGGTCTCCACTCGGTGTATGGCTTGGGCTATTCTGTTTGCTGCATCGTTGAGCTTGCTTTGGACGAGGACATCGGCAAGGAAGCTGTCCATGAAGTCGAAGAAGGTGAGAAAGTCTCCTATGTCTAGATTTATGTCCAAGTGTAGGTCCCTGAGCTCGCTGTTGAAGCGCTTGAGGTCGTATTTGGCCCTTTCTATGCTTGAGCGGGCGTTGCTCACCTTGGTGTGCTTCATGAACGTTGAGAGGAATCCTCCTCCAAAGATGTCGATGACTCCCCATGTCTTGGCTTTGGAGATTTCATTGCGGGCATCCCGCAGGCTTTCAAGTGCGCATTTGCCTGCGAATATGGCTTCCTGCCTTTCCTTTTCGTAGTCCATTTCGTAGCTCCTCAAACGCCTAGGCGCTGGGACATCGGTCTAGGATATCGGCCTAGGCTGCTATGCTATTGTATCTGCATCATACGTTGCAATTCAAGTGCATCGTGGGCATACTGTGAAGATGGCAAGAAAAGTCGAGAAGGCGGCTGTCCATGGTGGTATAAGTTTGGCGAGCGCAGGGAGAGGTTATGACTGAGCAGATTTTGGCTGTGCAGAGGATGCAGGACTACATTGAGGAGAACTTGGACGAGCGTGTCACGATGGCTGAGCTTTCGTGTGCGGCGGGGTTCTCTCCGTGGCATTCCTACAGGCTGTTCCAGCGGTTCACGGGGCTCACGCCTTCTTGCTATGTAAGGCGTCTGCGGTTGGCCAGGGCGGCCATGAAGCTCAAGGAGGGTTCGACCAAAGTCATAGATGCGGCGTTCGACCTTGGGTTCGAGACTGCCGATGGCTTCACGCGCGCCTTCTACAGAGAGTTTGGCATGCTTCCCAGCGAATATGCCAGAAATCCCGTTCCAATTGCGCTCTTCGTGCCATATGGTGCGAAATTTCGTGAACTTAGAAAGGAGTTCGTTGGAATGAAAGAGACAAGCAACGTTTTCATTCAGGTCGTTCGCAAGCCGGAGCGCAAGGTTCTGGTCAAAAGAGGTGTTTCCGCCACCGAGTATTTCGCCTACTGTGAGGAGGTCGGGTGCGATGTGTGGGGCGTTCTCATGAGCATTGACTCTCTATGCGGGGAGCCTGTGAGCATGTGGTTGCCGGAACGCTTCAGAAAGCCCGATACCTCTGTGTATGTCCAAGGCGTGGAGGTTCCGTGCGATTACTGCGGTCCTGTTCCAGAAGGGTTTGATGTTATTGCGCTTCCTGCGGCCGATTACCTCATGTTCCAAGGGGAGCCGTTTGCAGAGGAGGACTACTGCGATGCCATTTCTTCCTTGCAGCATGCCATGGACGGCTACGACCCGTCTGTGATTGGCTACAGATGGGATGATTCCAATCCCCGTATTCAGCTGGAGCCTAGAGGGGAGAGAGGCTACATAGAGCTTCGTGCGGTTGTTCGCATGTGATGGCTTGATGGGCTGACAGGTACAGTCAGGTGCGCTCAGATGCGTTCTAGCGCACTCTGGCTTATTTGGAATTCAACGGTCTTCAAACCTGACTTTTGTTGCAGCTTTTTCTACTTACTTGCTACTTGTTCTTTGCTCTTGGACATAGTAATATGTCTTAGACATATTTTAAAAATGTCCAAGAGGTTTTTGTATGAACATTGGAAGAGAGACAGAGACGATTGAGTTCAAGAAGAGTACAGCGGAAAAGGATTCTGGCATAATTTCGATTGCAAGCATACTAAACAAGCACGGTAGAGGGATTCTCTACTTTGGAGTACTTGATTCTGGAGATGTCTGTGGCATGGATGTTGGTAGGGACACGTTGAGGTCCCTTTCCAGAGACATCGCTTCTAGTATAAAGCCTTCTTGTTGGTATGAGATAAATGAGAGGAAGACCGGTGATGGTCTTTCGTTTATAGAAGTGCAGTTTTCAGGAGAGAACTCACCGTATTCTGCATTTGGAAGGTATTACGAACGCTTTGCGGATGAAGACCGTATGATAAGCGATGTTGAACTTGAAAAGCTTTTTAGAGTAAGAGAGAAGAACTATTCGTTTTGGGAGAACGAGGATTCAGGATGCCCTTTGGAAGATGTCGATGAGGAGCTTCTTTCACATGTCATAAAATGTGGAAACGAAGCGAAAAGGCTTGGATATTTGTACTCTGACAAATTTTCCGCTTTATCGAAGTTTGGCTTGGTCTGCAAAAGTTCTGGGAATCTGAACAATGCAGGGAATGTACTCTTTTCCAAGAACAAGCCTGTATTGGTGAAGATGGCGACTTTTGCAACCGACTCGAAGGATACGTTCATAAAACTCAACCACTTCTATGGGAATGTTTTTGAAGTCTATGAAGAATCGGTTTCCTACATAATGGGAGCCATCGACTGGAAGATTGGTTTCACTGGTGGACTATCGAGGAAAGAGGAGCCTGAGATTCCAGCCAAGGCCATAAGGGAGATTGTCCTGAATGCGTTCGCCCATGGATGCTATTTTGGAAGGACTTCGTTCGAGATTGATGTTTACAAGAATAGGGTATGCATATACAGTCCTGGCCTCTTTCCTATTGGTTTCACTCCTGAAGAGTTTGCTTCTGGTTCGGAACAGCCCATTGTCCATAACCCCAAAATCGTAGATGTCCTCTTTAGAACCGCTTCGATAGAAGCTTTTGGAACAGGTTTTGAAAGGACTTTTGAAGAGTGCAATAGAGCTGGCGTTTCCTATGGATATGAAAATACGAAGAACGGGTTTCGTTTTACGTTCATGAGACCGCTCTCTTCCGTTGGCTCAGAGAAAATGTCCAAAAGTCAGAAGGATGTCTATGACTTGGTCCGCAAAGACCCATATATGACTGGAGATATAATATCGGAAAGGGTTGGGAAATCACCTAAAACAGTCTACAGAGCTCTGAAAGATTTGAAGGACTCTGGAAAGATTAGGCGTGTCGGGAGCGACTATGATGGACATTGGGAGATAATGGATTGAGCTGTACAAGGTTGTTAAATAAGTTTGATTGCATGTATAGAATGGGTTAGAATCGAGTAGGAGTTACTACTGATGTCAACTTTCAGGAATCCATATGCGAAAAGAATAAAAGACGGCGAGCTCGTTTTCATTGATGATCTGACTGAATCGGAGAGGGGTCTGAAATGTGGTTGTGTATGTCCTTGTTGTGGAGAACCAATGCTTGCCAAGATGGGTACCTACAATGAACATCATTTTGCGCATGCATCACAGAGCGATTGTTCTGGAGGATACGAAACTGCTCTTCACGCGCTAGCTAAGAAGGTTATGAAAGACGGTGCTTCCATAATGTTGCCAGCATTCAAACCAGAGTATTCCGCAAATGGAGGGTTTTTCATTGATGGAGAAGGGATTCTTTTTAAAGATTACAAATCCGAACATCGGGTAATTGTTCCCGATTCAGCTTCCGTAGAAACTGAATGTAGCATCGGTAGCATTAGGCCAGATGTCGTACTCAAGTACAGAGGCAAAACTCTGATGGTTGAGTTTTATGTTACCCATGCAGTTGATGAAGAGAAAAGGAGCAAAATCATTGACTCTGGAATATCGGCCATTGAGGTAGACCTAACACCTCTATTGAAAGAATTCCATACAAAGAAAGATGTTAGAGATTTCATTGAAAAAGATACTGTCCACAGGAAGTGGATATACAATTCCAAATGTAAAGATGCTCGCATTGAGTCGTTAGGTGATAATGTCAGAGTGCTGGAGATGACCAGTAAGGAGATAACAGAGGGGCAAATCCTTAAGAGTTTAGGGATGCAATTACCTTTGAACATTTCCAATGTTGATGGATGTCCACGTTCACTATTAAGTAGTGGTGAACCTTTTGCTGTTTGCAAAAAATGTAAGCATTTCAAAGGCTACATACATAAAATTAATGATTGTAGAGATGGTTTGGTTGTTTGTGGAAATATCAAAAAAGAGGGAAAGCCGACTCAAAAAGATGTATGCGATTTTATTTCAGGCTGCGTTCGTAAAGTTGAAAATCTTCCTCCTGAAGCAACTTTGGATGATTATATTTTGGAATTGGACAAGAAAATATGGAATCTGAGAAGTGAATATAAAGAAAAAACATTCTTTGAAAACTGCAAAAAGAAAGCAATAGTGGATATGATGTGCCGGAGATTTCATAATGCATTGAAAAACTGGGATTTTGAAATTGATAGACCAAAATCGGAAATGAAAAAGAGGGACCGTGTTGAATTGAAATTTATCGAAAAATACCCAGCCTTTGAGTTCGTGAAACAGCATAAGAAAGAGTGGTTCGACTCAAAGATTACTAAGTATTTTGGCGAGGAATTTCAAAGCAAGTTGGACAACAAATGGAGAAATAATTGTTCGTTGGTTGAGAAGAGTAGGGAAAGAGATAAAGTTGATGAACTTTTTGATTGGGTTTCATCGTCCATAAGACATGCTAATAAAGAGAGCTTTATTGTTTGGTTTATAAGGTGTTTGGTTAAGCTTGAGCAAGAGGATATAAGTTTCGATTTCCGTGACTATATGGAAGTTCGGAGAAGATCTTATTTTGTGAGTATTGTTCCTTACATGTATGAATATGCATGGGAAAAACGCAAAACAATATGGGCCGTGCAAGGCTAAGTTGATTAAGGGTTTTTGATTCGTACTAGCAAACTATTGAAGTGTTTTGTATTTCATATAAGGTCGCTGCGGGGTTCCGTGGTGGCCTTTACGTATGGTGAGTGTTATGTGATTTGGGTATAACGGAGGTGTGTGGGTTTGGTAAAATTTTACTTGACGGTTTGGCCTTTTGTCAGCTAGGATGCGCAGTTCTGAATAGAACAAAGGTTAGGTGATACATGAACAGAAGCAGAATCTTCGTTGGTGCGGTGCTACTTCTTACGTTGTTTGCAGTTGTTTCTTGCGACCATACCCCCCCCCACGAGCATGAATTTGTAATCAATCATGATAAAGTTAGTCACTGGCAGGAATGTCAGTGTGGGGAGAGGACTTCCATAGAGGAACATTTATTTGTTGCCAATCATGACGAGATTAGTCATTGGAAGGAATGTTCCTGCGGTGAAAAGACCTCTGTAGAAAAGCATTCTTTTAATGTCGAATGGGATGAAACTGGACACAGAAAGGTATGTCAATGTGGAGAGACGATTTTCGTTGAAGACCATGTTTTTGCTACCAGGTATGACGAAATAAATCATTGGAAGGAGTGCTCTTGTGGGAAGAAAGTCTCCGTTGAAAACCATGCTTTTGTTGTCAATCATGATGAGGCCAGTCACTGGAAGGAATGCAGTTGTGGAAATAAAGAATCCATCGAAGAACATACCTTTGTTTTTAATCATGACGAGGACAACCACTGGCAAAAATGTTCATGCGGTTATAAAGCTGACATTGAAAGCCATTCGTTTGGAGCCTTGGTTTTCGCTTCCTCGGGCGTGACGCAAAGCTGTGCATGCGGATACACGGAGAAGGTCCATGAACCGGTCACAATCTCGTCCGAGGCGGAATTCTTCTCCGCGGTCGAGTATGGTGTGGACGTTATCCTCAAGACCGATGTCCTTGTGGCTTCCGGCAACGTTACTGATTCCGACGATTGCTTTCATTTTGAAAAGGACATTGAGATTGATCTTAACGGTCATACCCTTGCGTTTGAAGTTGGCGTCATGTTGGATGCTGCGGACGAGGCCGAAAATGCCTACAAGGTTTTGTTTTCAAATGGAAGGATGGAGTCCGATTCGGAAGGTGCGATGGGAGGAATCGTTGTTTCTGACAATGCCCTGCTTCACATGGAAGGCATTGATTTTTATTCAAAGTCTAGGTTCTGCGGAATCGTTGTAAAAAATTCATCTGTTGAAATCGTTGATTCCAAGGTCTTCTCATTTGGCTCTTATGGACTCTCCTCCGATGCCGGTGGAGACTTTTCGGGCATCACCATAAGGAATTCGATGGTATCTACAGGGGACGAGGAAAGCGGAGACAACACAGCCATATTCTTCGGTGTTCAGAATGGGTATGTTGAAATCTATGATTCTACAATTGTTGGCGATAGACAGGCTGTGGTTATAAGATGCGGCAAGGATCACTTCATTGAGAACTCCACTCTGAAGGTCACGGGGTTGCATTCAAGAAGTTTCAATAAATGGTCTAGTGGAAACGAAGTGCCAAACGCTGCCCTTGTAGTTGGCAATGGATGTGACTACGACCCATACAAATCCAAGACTTTCGTTGGATTGCATAATGCGAAGTTCGATGCACCTGTTGATGACCGCTACTATGCCATGTTCGTATACCAGCTTGATTCCCAATATCCTGTAAGCGTTTCCGGAAGCGTAGATTATATAGGCAACAACAGAATCAACCTTACAGACATGAACGGTGCATCTTTGGGTGTCGGCAAGGTTTTTGTAAGAGACAAAGAGGAATTCGTCAGTATGGTATCCGGCTTTTCCGATATCTGGCTTGCAGACGATATCGATGTAGGTTCGATGGATTGGCCCTACATGTCTTATGGGAAGACCATAGAACTGAATGGATACTCGCTGTCGTATTCGAAGAGCCTAATGGCTGGAAAAACCAGTTTTGCGATTTTTCGCAACGGAACGCTCAATTTCACCGGTGTCTTTGGCTATGGTCTTGTGATGGCCTCTGGAGCGAAACTTCTTTTGGATAATGTCAAATACAATTCCAATGATTGTGGAATAAATGTCATAGACGACGGGCAATCTCGTTCGACGATGGAGATTCTGAACGGTTCGGCAATCAATGCCAAGGAACATGGAATCTTCACGTCTCAGATCAGTGACAATGATGGAGACGTTACGAGCAACATCACAATCTACATTGCCGATTCGACTATTACGACCAAAGATTCGAACAATGGAGACAACAGTGCAATTATCTTCGGGGTCAAAGGTTCTTTGAATATCGAGAACTCTACAATCATCGCAGATAGGCAGGCCGTGGTCCTTCGTGGCGGCGAAGGCCATGTGATAAAGGATTCAAACCTCATTGCGACTGGAAACAACTCCGTTTCAGAAGGCTATTTGGACAAAGCGTGGGGTGACAGCAACCTCAATCAGGTACCTCTTGCATCACTTGTCATTGGAAACAGAAGCGAATCTGGTTATAAATACCCAACCTCTGTGGGTCTTGAGAACGTGAAACTCTCCGCTCCTGAGAAGAACAGTTCAGGCCTTACGTACTATGCAATGTATGTCTGTCAGAACGATAGGTCGAACACCGTTAAGGTTGAGGGAAGCGTAGAATACATGGACAATCTCAAGGTGAACCTGAGTTCCATGAACGCAGCCACCTTCGCTGTGGACAAAGTCTACGTTGAGAACCTCGATGAATTCCGTTGGGCCTTCAATGGATCTCGCCCAATTTCGAACATCGTGTTTTTGAGTGATATAGATGCAACTGGTATGGGATATCTTTGGATTCCAGCGGATGTTTGCTTTAATTTGAATGGAAAGACTTTGACATCGGACTATATCAAAGTGGATGGAGCAAAGACTGTCTTTCGTAATGGCAATCTGATTGTTAACACCACCAAGGTGGTTGGCATTGAGTTGACATCCAACTCTAAGCTTTGCCTTGATAATGTCGAGTACCGTACTTCTGCCAAACAAGGCATAGCTACGTGTGAACTTGTAAAGAATGTTCAGATTGATGTCCTGAACGATTCCAAGGTTTTTGCCAATGTCTGTGGAATCGTCACGAATGCATATGTCGATAGCAATGGTAATTTCTCTGAAGACATAAGGGTCAATGTAAATGGGTCGAGCATTTCAACGGAAGGATCGAGCAATGGTGACGATGTAGCAATTCTATTCAACGTAAAAGGTTCCGTCTGCATTGAAGACTCTGAAATCATTGGAGACAGGCAGGCTGTGATTCTTCGTGGTGGAGAAGGACATGTCATAAGGAACTCAACGCTTAGAGCAACAGGAAACAATGAAGTCTCCAAGGAATACTTGGATGGGTATTGGGGCAGTGGCAACGAAGTTCCTCTTGCAGCGCTTGTGATTGGAAACAGAAGTGTGTCGGGTTATAGGTATCCAACATCTGTAACGCTTGATAATGCAAAGCTCTCTGCTCCAGAGAAGAACAATGCGGAAAAGAACTACTTTGCCATGTATGTCTACCAGAGCGAAAGGATGACGTTGAACACCGTGACCGTTGAAGGGTTGGTGATATATGTAGGGGAGAACTCCAGTGTCAATTCAAATATGAATGGTGCAAGATATGAGGTCGAAGAGATTTGATTGTGTACAGCGTTTCCCAAAAATGGGATTTGCTGTACATCAAAGTGTCTGGCATTTGTTTTCGTTTCCATGAAAAACCTTGACAAGTAGATGCAAGGGTGCTAGAGTCCAAACTGCCTGAGGCGTCCTGAGACGCGACGGGAATGGAGGGGTGGATAGATGCACAGAGCCAAGGTCTTCTCATTGATCCTCGCAGCCATGCTGTGCTGCGCATGCGCGTACGCCGGGGACGTCGTGTTCAGTTGGACGTGCCAGGACCCAAGGGTCACGGCCGTCAGGGTGCAGGCCAACGGCGAGGACGAAGGGCTCTGGACGGTGCTCGCCCCATCGGTCACCTCATACACGTTCTCCGATATAGACACAACGGTCGACAACACCTTCAACATACAGAGCACGAAGGACGGCGAAAGCTGGTCCTCCACCAAGGGCATGGTGCTCAAGGCGCAGACTCCGGAGACCCATGATGCATCGTCCATGATGGTCGTGGGCCCTGAAACCCCACGGGGGGGGGAAGGTGAGGTCAGGAGCCTCTCCTACCGCTGGAGCCAGATAGGCGATACGGCACATTACAACTGGTTCTCGTTCAGGTTCGACGACGGCCCATGGTACGTCGTGGACTCCAACACCACGGGTGTGGAGTACCATACATACGAAGAGGAGGACCCGATACTTCAGGTAAGGGCCTCGGTCGATGGAAGGAAGTGGACCAAGAGGACCACTACATACGACCCTCAGGGTCTCTACAATGAGGACAGCCTCCCCACACAGGGATGGACGCTGAGGATGCAGGCTGGGGCGCAATGGCCCTTCATGGCCGCGTTCCTCATGCCTATGAGAGGAAGAACAACGAGAGCCAACATTGGATGCAGTGTAGCAGATGCGATGACATAAAGGATGCAGAGGCCCATTCATGCCGAGAACACAGCTTACGTCAACGTATTCGATGGCTTGACTACGGTGGTAA
>CAVBWZ010000008.1:0-130386 GCA_963599445.1 Bacteroidaceae bacterium | reverse complement strand
TGACCCTGTATATTGACCTGACAAGGACGATTGAATCCCGTCTCATGTCCTCCCCGAGGTTGAACTTGTATTCCTTTGGGAACTCCTTGGTGTACTGGAACACCAAGAGGACGAGGGAGTGAACATCCTTGTAAATCTGAAGGTCGTAGTACAGGGCCATGAAGATTGTCATCCATTCAAGGAATCGTAGATTTTCTTAATTGCTTCAAGGTTCCCTTCCTTCTCTTTAATCACAGCTCTTAGGACGTCATTGTCAAAACTCAAACCGTTTTCAAAGCAATTCAAAAGGAATCCCTCGCCTGCTTTCTTTTTGCTTTTATCAGTGTTGGGTTTTGAAACGTTCGCTACAGCATCGCAAAGCCCACCCAATACGAACAGGAACATATCAATGTTCTTTGCATCAGGGTATGGAACATACTCAGATGTCTGCACATATCCACCATCCTTGAATTCGACCTTTGGATACGAAGCCTTGACAACGGATAGTATATTCGCAAGTGTTTCAAAACCATCGTTTCTCAACCTATCCCAAGAAGTATCTCTTCTGGTTCTGAAGAAATTTTGTCCGTATTCAAGGAAAGACAGGGCTGTCTTGCAATATCTATCGTATGCAATGACATTGCCGGTAAGCCCAAGAAGTATCTTCGTGAACAAAGTATCGGTCATGTTTCCGGATATACCATCTTTTGAAGCTCGCACTTTGTCACTCAGACCATAGGCCTTTGCAAGTCCCATTCCAAAGTCTGTAAGCTCACTGCTGGAAAGAGACCCATTCCACAACTCGTCCTTGGAGAATATAAGTTTTACCGGGTCAATATGAACCTTGTAGCTTTTGTCCAACAGAAAGGACGAACCCCTATACATTCCCCAGCTAGCCAAGTAGAAAGCCAGGTTCAGGGCCATGTAGTCATAATCCGAGTCAGTCAAATCTTTCTTACGGGCATACATGCATTGTGCAAGACCGTAGCAGTAATCCCATGATGCAAACCTATGCTCACAGTCTTTTTGTTTTGCAAACACATTTGCAATCTCCGCTATACTTGAAGCATTCTCACTTGGTTTCAATTCGTTCAATTTCATATCTCCTCCTTATAGGTTTGGGGACACATTCCCCAAACCCTTTGAATTGCTGAATGGTTGAATAGGTTAGAAAGCCCTGACTGGACGCACACGGTAGGCGTTGTAGCGATAGATGCCGTCCTGGTTGCCGCTGGAGAAGTACTGACCCCATGCGTAGCTTCCATCGTACTCGGAACTCGACCAGTAGTAGCTGCTGGCAAACGAACCCAAACCTTTATTGTGAAGGTTCTTATACATGAGGTTAAGTTCGTAACTGCTAGGTAAGAACCAGTCGTCAAATCCTCCATATTCATAATCAAGGCACTTCCTTGCGGCGTATTCCTTCGTTGCATCACCGGAATCATTCGAATAGGCTTTGCCTTCCATGTCCATAGCCTCTACAAGTACTTGGGTGTTGTATAGGCCAGAACCTATAGTCCATGAAGTACCAACAACTTGATTTGTATTCTTTTGTCTGTAATAACCAAAAACAAGAGAATAATCCAAATCCTTGGGTGCAGCTTCAAGATACCTCCATCCATCGGAATAGAATCCCTTATCGTAGAACACAAAACCACCGGAAGGTCCCGTATCGCCTATTGAGTATCCCGAATAGTCGCCGGTCGTACCATATGCCTCTCCCATGAACCCACAATCCTCGATCTTTGTTCTTTTGTAGTCTTGATACAGAACCTTGCTGACATTGAAGTTGTTTTCATCATAGTAGTCATGGATGAAGCCCAAGTCCCCACCCTCTGGTTTTGTTGCTGTAACAGCATCGAGGGCCGCAAGCTTGTCGTCTCCCCAGAAGTTGCCGGTCATGTCGTAGGATTCTCTAGTACTCCTTGGAGTAGAGACAGTTATGTCTCCGCATCCAACCAGATTCGATTCGTTCATGAAATTGACGCTGTATGAATCGAACGAGCAATAGTAGAGGTCGTTCCTTTCCCAACAGCCGCCGGAAGGAGCCAACGATGCGTTGTCGAATGTAGTGAGTCTAACAGTGCAGTTTTTGATTTCAAGGCTTGGTCCTCCCGAGAATTTGTTGTTGACCACTACAGAATTCTCGAAAGACAACTTGCCGGAACCGGTGAATGTGTTGTTGTTCAACACTCCTGAAATCACCCATTGGGAAAACTCCGAGAAGTTGTTGCGGAATACATAAACATTCTCCATGTACAAGCTGGAGGAATGGAATTCGCAGTCCTTCACGATTCCAGAGTTCAGGTTGGCATTTCCTTCGATGGTGGAATAGGATACGTCACCATAGAAAGGTTTGTTGTTGTATCTATCGTAGCTCAGGCCCAAAGACCATCCGCCATTGGAGGCATTGAGCAGGACATGGTCCAGGTCGCAGTATCCATAGACACCCACTTCCATGCCGGAGATGTCCGCATAGGAGATACTGCTGCTTGAATCGTTGACAAAGTTGAGCCCTTTCCACTTTCCTGCGCCATCGTCCATTCCATATATCCTGATTCTGTCGTTCTCCTTTCCAACCGCTTCCAGCGTCCCTTCCACTTGGATGCAGAAAGCCCCTTTGACCTGGATTTCGACTCCAGGTTGGATTACAAGGGTCTTGCCCTTCTCGACCAATACATCACCTTCCATTGAATAGGTGCCCTTCTCCAACTTGAGCTGGTCTCCTGAAAGTATGCCCTTCAAAGTGTTCCGGTCGTCCTTGACCACGATGTTCGTATTCAGTGTATTCGATTCGTTCCCGGCTGCATCCTTCACTTTCACGTATATCGTGTACTCTCCTAATTCGTTTGGAATCAGCAGAGTGAACGGATTGTAGAACGACTGTTCCTCCACTCCATCGAACGATTCCGATGTGTTGCCTTGGATCCATTTGACGCCACTTCCCTTTTCATCCGTATAGAGATAGAGAATCACCTCCCTTCCGTTCTCGGTGCTCCGTCCTATCGTTGCGGAGACATCGGTCAAGACAGGTGGTGTCGTATCTTTGAGCACTACGGGGTGCGTATCGTTGTAGTCTATGCTTGACAAAGGCTCATATTGGGACTCCGGTATCTCGAACGACTGGGAGACCCAACCCTCCTTCTCGAATGCTATTGTATGGGACTTCGATGCTATTACATTGCCGATGTACCAGTATCCGGCGGCGTTGGTGACGGTCTTGAGTTCGACAGAATCAGGTGTCAGAACTTTGACGTTCACGCCGCTGTAGTCGGACACCCCTTCCATTGAGATGTTTCCATACAGAGACACTGCATCCGGTATGAGCTCGATGTCCTCTATCCTAGTGGAAAGCGACGGTTCAATTGAGACAATCTTCGTCACCTTCCTCGCATTCTCCCTTATGAATTCAAGTGTGTACGTCCCTACTGGCACGTGCTCGAACGAGTAGTAGCCATTTCTGTCGGTCTTGCAGGAGAAAGACGGAAGTTCGACTATTCCAACCGAAATTCCATCGTAGTTGCCGTCGATGTAGCCATGTACTGTGGCTCTACCAGTCACCCGCGGTACGTTGATGCACTTGAGTTCGACATCCGGTACCGCATTTGTGGAATCAATAAGAACGGTGATCGTTGTCGCATGGGATGTCGTCTCGAAGTCCTCGTACTCGAACCGCAGACCACCGGGGTAGTTGCTTGACGGTACGCTGAACGAGTACACTCCGTTCCCATCTGTATACGTTTCATGTTTGGTTCCTGGGATTGAGACCTTTATGTTACTGTAGTCAGAACAGCCTTCGAGTCTTGCAATCCCCGTTATCGTCCCCCTTGCAATCTTCAGTTCGACACGGATGTCCGGGACGGAGCCGGCAACCACATCGACATTGGATATGGTCTCCGTTCGGTAGTTCGTCTTCGATATGTTCAGCGAATAGTTCCCAGCATCCATACCTGCAAGCGTGAAATATCCGTCACCATTGGAAATCGCAGAGTATACAAGGCTTTGGTCTCCTGTATTCGTGGCAGTAATCAGTGCTCCGGAGAAGTCTGTAGCCTCTTCCAGTTCTATCCGTCCCGTTATGGAACGTGTGGCGACCTTCAGAGTGACCGCATCAATCGTCCTGTCAATCGATGCCTCTACATCGAAGTAGTCCGTGGTCTCGGCTGCGAAGCCGTCCTTGGATGCGATGACACTATATGTTCCAGGAGCCACATCCCTGAATGTGTACTCCCCCCTTTCGTTCGTTGTTGTCGATGGGCTTTCTCCGTTGGAGTCCTTGTTCGAAAGCAGAACCGCCACACCCTCATGGCTTGCCGAGCCGTCTAGGACGACCGAGCCTTTGACCGTAACCCTCTCGTTCACAAGGACTATGGAGTCAACGGTGGAGACCTTATCCTTTTCGACTGTGACCAGCACTGGTTGGTTGGGTATGAATCCGTCCTTGTTGGCAACGAGATAGTAGTTTCCAGGTTCTACGCCTGTGATCTCGAACATACCGTTCGAACCGACTATGGCCGAATACATCGTGGTGATGGAGGATATGCTCTTTATCTCGACCATTGTCCCTACTGCTGATGTCTGCCCCTTCAATGACACGAAGCCTGCGACGACTCCTGTGGAACGGATGAATTCACCGGCAGATATGTCAATCGTCGTCGATTGTCCTGCAACCAACGAAACCCCCTCCCTTGTTATCGTATCGTAACCTGCTTTGGAGAAACTGAGCGTATAGACCCCTGGATGGACATTCGAGAAAAGATATGACCCTTCCTTGTCCGTTGCAGCCACATATGAATAGCCTTCGCTATTGTCCATCGCCGTTATCAGAACACCAGAAAGATCCTCGAAACCCTTGATGAAGACCGTTCCGGAGATTGTACCGCCGTTTGCAACCAAAGATAGGAAATCCATCGTTGTGTTCCTTCCTGCTTCTATTTGGATTCCATCCATTGTCTTGGTGACGAATCCACTTGAGGTTATGGTCGCGTTGTACGTTCCGGGTTCAATGCCGGATATCAGAAGGCTTCCGTCGTTCGAGGTGCTTCCTGTGTAGGAGTTCGTTCCATCCGTGAGCATGACTGTGGTGCCGCTGTGGTCGCTGGTCCCAGTCTTCGTTATCGTCCACACGAGGTTGCCTGCGTTCTTCACGAGGGTGACGGCTCCAGGAACGTTGGCTACGGGGTTCACCGTGTCGTCGTCCGAATAGAGGACGATTCCATCAACCATCCTTGGCATGTAGCCTGAGGACGTGAACCTTATCGTATATGGCTTCGCCGACTGGGGCACGTTGTAGATGCTGAAGGATCCATCGGCATCCGTCATTGCAAGGAACGATGTGCCTGGGATGTACGCAGTCGTATCGTAGCCGTCCTGCGCGCCGTCCTTCCTAACAACGCCTTTGATGGTTCCAAGGGGCTTGACCTTGACGGAGCCTACACCGGCCTGTTCGTTCATCGATGCGGTGACATCGTTTAGCCAGCCGCCGTAGCCGCTACTCGAAGCGGCCTTGGATGCGGACTTCGAACCCACGTCGCCGGGTTCCTCGGTGGTGAGAAGAATGCTGTATGATCTACCCTCCTCAAGGCCCGAGACCTTGAAAGAGCCGTCGTTGGACACCTTGCCCGTATGGACGACCTTGTCACCCTCCATTATGCGGATGAAGAAGTCGCTTCCGGATACATTTGCCCCAGCGGGTATGGATACAGATCCCATTATCGTGGGGGTCCGTTCGACGACCACAGGGTTCTGGTCGCACGAGACCAGTGCAACGAAAAGCGACAGGACGATTATGGAAACCAACGGCAACCTCTTCATGATGGACCTTCCTTTGTATATTTCTTGTATTATGTTTTCTGTTTGTGTTTTTTCTAAATCCCGAACATGTATCCGACGGAGGCGACGAAGCCTCTGCGGTGCATTACACCCTGGGATTCTTCTCCAAGCAGCTCGCCCTTGGCCTTGGACGGGACGGCATCGTAGAACACCCTTGCATCAATGGTCAGTCTTCCGGGTCCCAGGTCGAACCCCACATCGAAGCCGCCGACGGCGCCGAAGGTGAAGCCGTCCATGTCCACCGAGCCACTGAGGTCTCCGTAGCCCTCTATGGAATACGATATGTTGGCGGCCGTCAGAGGAAGCGATATATATGCACCAACAAGCGCGGATACCTCAACGGGCCTCCTTATGAAGCTCCATGAGAGCATGACGGGGATGTCCAATGTGGAGTATGACAGGTGTATGTCCAGCAGCCTTCCCGTGGAGTCGTCGTACAGACCAAGCACATCGATTCCAGTATCCCTGCAGAACGAAAGCTCAAGCTGCACCTTGAGCGTATCGGCGAATCTGTAGAAGGCCGCAAGCGTCGGAACGAACGCCATAGGCGTCTTCTCAGCAGGCTTCGTTCCCGTACCCACCATGTCCTCGTGGGCTTTGTTGAACCCTATCGAGACGCCTCCCCTAAGGCCTATCGAGAACCTTTGGTCGCCTATGTCTGAGGAACCGCCTTCGAGTATGTTCAGGAAGGCTGCATCGTATTTGATTTCGTATGAAAGATGCTTCAGTACAAGTGTGGTCTCAACGTCTATGAGTTGGATGTCAAGACTGTGGCTGGAGACGCTCCCCGATGAATCCGCGACCACCATCATCCTTGCTCCGAGCATGTGGCCTATGGACACGGCCTGGTCGTCGTCCACGAGTCCGCTTGTCTGGAACTCAAGCTCGGAGACTATTGCATCGATGTTGCTGCGGTCGAGCACAAGGCGGCCTTTGTTCGAAAGAGCCTTTCCAAGGTCGCTCGAAAGGCGCTGTGCGAAGGCATCGCTTCCCGAATCCTCAGCCACTACCGCCACAGTGGACGAACCTATGGCCTTCGAAAGCTCCTTGGCTGCATCCTCGAGCACGGCGTCGTATGGCATCGCCTTCGTGGACGCCGCAAAGACCGGCAGACACGTCATAAGACAGACAGCCGCCATGGCGATGGTGGCTGCGATCCTTTTTGTTCCTTTCATATATCAGACCTCTGTTGGATATCAGTATGAGTATGTGTCCTCCAGGATTGAGGACAGCTTTGAGTCAAGCTCCTTGACGAACGAAGACAAGGCCCTGGACTTTGCTCCTTCGTAGCTCCGGTGCCCCTCCCTGCCCTTGAAGGATTCGACCATCACAGCTTCGTTTCCTGCAATGTCGACGAAGGAGACCTCGGCGTTGTAGAGAGCGAACGTGAACGAGGAGGCAACCCCTGTACCCTTCCGCTCGCTCCATGTGATTTCGACCATGACCTTTGCGGTTGGGGTCCGGCTTCCGTTGGAGACCGAAAGACCGGCATCCGTGAGGATCCTGCCTATGGAGGCCTCCACCGCTCCGCTGTCGTCGCCTGAAACTTCGACTTCGAGGACCATTGCATCCAGAGCCTTGTCGTGGAGGCCGTAGCCCTTGGACATGTCGGTGAACGGAAGGGAGTCGCCCGAAAGGTAGTTGTACATGACCGTTGAGACGTTGCATTCGTCGCAGAGCCTCACATACTCCACAGCCCTCTCCAAGGCCTTCAATGTGCCAAGGTTCTCCAGAACATCGGATTCCAAAGATTGAAGCCTTTGAACCGAAGAGTCCAGCTTTGACTTGTAGTATTCCGCTGTAGTGCGCCTTTCCATGACCGCAAGGGAGATGTGTTCGCCGTCCTTGGACGTGCGTTTTGCTATCTCAACGCCATAGAGGTCGTCAACGTTCACTGTGGACGAAGCCATGCTGGTGAACATTTCGCTGGAACCCTCTGTATTCGCACCATCCCTTTCGATGGACGATTCCATGTATGTCCTTGAGACCGTGGACTGAACCTGCATGCCGAACAGCGATGCAAGCTCCTTCCTTGCGGCGAGGTCCGCCTCCTCTGCAGTGGCTCCACGGCCTACGGCGCATATGTAGCTGTCTTTGTCATAGCCTTTGTAGGGATTGGTCGTCCAAGCCGTGGATGTGCATGAAACGAAAAGCAAGGCTGAAGCGACAACAATCAACCAGACAGGTTTTGAAGAGGCCTTCATTCTTCGACCTTGAAGTATTCGTCCATGACCTTGTCGAGCCTTGCCATCACAGCCTGTACGTCCACATCGTCTGCGAACAGGGTCCTGTCGGAACATGTGGTGGCTATCGCATTGTCTATCTGCGCCCTTACGTTCTCGACCTTAAGGCTCCTCAGAACCCAAACGCCGCCTTCGCCGTCCTCCCAGAAGTCCTCCTCGACGACGCCGGAAAGCACGGCACGGCCGGATTCGGTGGCGTTGGATACGAATCTGTCAATGAATTTGTCGGAGTAGTTGTCCGTGTTCTGCTCCACATAGCGCTCCCTTACGGCTTCGACGGTGTTCGAAATCCATATGGCAAGTTCGGCGTCCGCTGCAAGCTGCGCCTTCTGCCTTGCTATGTCGAAGGTCTTGCCCGAACCATAGCCGGAGACGTAGTGTGTCCTGGAGTTCGACTGGTCCTGTATGACCCAGTCGGGCCTTGGGATGCCGTTCTTCCCTACTACACCTTTGTTCATGGAGAGGGCGACCCTGTGGTTGGTGGCGCATGATGTGAGCAGCATGCCCACGGCGAGAACGGACAGCATAAGTGCGACAGTGAGTTTCTTCATTCATCTACCCCTTTTCACCCAGGTGGCGGACGGAGCCGTGCGAACAAGCACGGAAGAACCCCAATCCATCACCTTTCTTCAAGTGACCCTTCGATTCTACCCCCCCCCCGGCACTTATGCAAGGGTTTTGCTCGATAAATTGAAAACGGGAGCACAGAAGGAAAGCTGTATCAAGTACCCAGCAAAAAGAACTTTCCCCGAGAAAATTGTAATGAACAGCCCAACTTTCCCCTAGAAAAATGTAATATATTGCCTGATTTTCCCTCATAAAAATGTATCACTGAAATCTGGAACTTCTTTTAAAGGAAGAACTTATAGAAAAGACAAGCTAGAGTAATTTTTATCCCATTGAAAATGGGCAAAGGTTTCAAACAATCCATAAACAATCCCTCATCTTGACATTTCCCAAAATGGGAATATAGATTGCAGAGATAATGAAGACTGGGAGAATATGTTTTACCGCTACAATCATTGCAGTCGTTCTATCATTTGTAGGATGTGCATCGTACATACGCCCAGAGAATGAAGTTGAACCCTTTGATTATCCGCTTGAATTCTTCTGCGAAAGTAGCGGAAATCGTATTGACTACCAGACCTCGTGCAAATGTGCAGCCTATGCCACCGCTTATCTTCTGCGACACTTTGGTGAGGAGACGAATGGCGAGGAACTGTATCCAGAATTGAAACGTTCTCTTGGCTTCGTTTCAGCAAACAGCATCACAAACATTTTAAAGAAGCATGGATATCAGGCAAAGGCCTATCACGGAAACATTGACACGTTGAAGCATCAGTTGGCAAAGGGAAATCCCATAATCGTTTTTATCCGTATCCCAGGAGATACTCATTACGCTGTCGTCGTTGGCTACGATGAGCGACACATTTATCTTGTAGACACTCTTGCAGAGAACGCCAATGCACTGGATGCACGACACAACAGGGTTCTGACAACGGAAGCATTCGAAGATGCATGGAATACACTAACCCTGCTTCCTAAAAACATCTACATCGTCAGCGGAACTTAGACCTTATCTCCTTTCGTCTCATGCAGGATCCTGCGGACCTCCGGGTCCATGAAGACCTCGTCTATTTCGTCTGAGGTAAGGCCAACGAACTCGTGGCAAAGGTAGTGGATCCAAGTCTCGTCAGATGGTGAGTTGAGGACGTGCTTCCTGCAGTAGTAGTCCGGCTGCACTGGAAGAGGTGGAGTCTCTTTGTAGAGAGGAACCTTGTAGTCGTAGACAGCAATCTTTATGTCCTCGCGGGGGATGCCCTTGTTCATAACGACATCGGCAAGCTTGTTGACGGTGTTGCCGGTATCGAATATGTCATCAACGATGAGGACCTTGTCCCCTGCCCTGAGGTATTCGGGGGAATACGTCCAGCCGTCGATCTGGACCCTTGCCTGGTCGCGAAGGACGGTATAGGACCTTGCAACGACTGCGGCGTACAGGACGGGGCGTCTGTGCTCCTTGAGGCAGACCATCTTGAAGTACTCGGAAAAGACGTTGGCCATGTATACGCCGCCTCTAAGGGAGACATATATCACATCAGGAATGAAGCCGTCCTCTTTGTGCATCTTGTAGGCGAGCTTGAGAGCGCTGTCGCGTATGACGTCATGTGGGACAAAATCTTTCATTCCTTGGTTCCTCCAAATCAGATCTGTGTGAGAATCTCAGGGCCGTTGGCCGTGATTGCAACCGTATGCTCAAAGTGCGCAGAAGGCTTGTGGTCCGCCGTTACGACGGTCCAACCATCCGGCATGTCTATTATGTTCTTGGTACCAAGGTTGATCATAGGCTCTATGGCAATGACCATACCTTCCTTGATTCTTGGGTTTGGCATATAGCGGCAGACATAGTTTGGAATCTCAGGGTCTTCGTGGACTTTGAGGCCAACACCGTGGCCGCAGTACTCGCGCACGACTCCAAAACCGTTCTTGTCCGCATGTTCGAACACCGCAGCGCCAATGTCCTGGATCCTTGCATGGGGGTTGTCCAAAGCTCCAATGCCCTTGTATAGGCACTCGCGTGTGACCTTTACAAGTTTCTCAACCTCTGGTGGAACGCTTCCAACGATGTATGTCCTTGCGCTGTCTGAGAAATAGCCCTTGAGGTTGATTCCAAGGTCAATGCTCACGATGTCGCCTTCATGGATTATCCTCTTCTTCTTTGGAATTCCATGGATTATCTCTTCGTTGATGCTCACACATGCGGTTCCCGGGAAACCTTCGAAATTCAGAAAAGCCGGCTTTCCACCATGCTTGATTATGAAGTCATGGCACATTTTGTCTATGTCCATGGTGGACATACCGGGAAGGACCTTTCCTTCAAGGGAGTCAAGGAGCTGGCACAGAAGATGGCAGGACTTCCTTATCCCCTCGATCTGTTCATTTGTCTTCAGCAGAATCATGCAGATACCTCACAGCTGTATCAAGCAGGCCATTGATGAACCTATAGTTGACCTCGGTGCTGTACTCCTGGGAGAGCTTGACAGCTTCGTCAATGACGATGTTTGGATGTATGTCCTTGCAGTACAGAAGCGTATAGATGCTAAGTCTAAGGATGTTCCTGTCTACAAGGTTTATGTTCTCTATGCTTCTCTTGGATGAGAAGCGGTTTATCATCTCGTCTATTTCATCAAGGTGCTGGAGCACACCGTTTATCATGTAGGAGGCATAGAGGACGACATCAGACTCAAGAGCTTCTTCCTCCTCTTTGGTGTATCCGGCGAAACCCTCTGAATACGGAATTGGACACTCGTGTATCCTTGAATTGAAATCAAGGGAATACAGTGTCTGTACCGCTATGGCCCTGGCAAGATGTCTTGTTTTCATCTAAGTGCACTCCTCTACTCTGAACTCTACTCTAAACTCTGCTTCCAATCAAAGCTGCTTGAGGTATTTGATGGAAGCCTGAGACCTAAGGTCTTCTATGAGGGAAAGGTATGCCTGCTGGAAGACTGTGTTGAGGCTTTCGTTGTAGAGATAGCTTGTGATGTAGTCGCGCACCGTAGTCGTGTCGGTTGGAGATATCTTGTCGTCAAGGCCAAGGATCTTCGTGTCGTTGTGGACGGAGACCTTCACGATATGGTAGCCGGCAAGGCTCTCTATCACACCACTCATCTCGCCGGCATCGAGCTTGAATACTTCGTCGAAGAAGTTCTCGCCCATGTAGGCCATTGTGGTCTCGTCGTTTATCTGAAGCCAGCCTATGTCTCCTGCCTTGTCCTTGGAGTCTGCGTCATCGGAGTACTGTGTTATTGCCTTCTCGAATGTGATTTCACCTGAGACGATCTTGTTGTAGACATCCGTGGCCTTCTTGTATGCCGCATCCTTGTCGTCGCCAAAAGCGAAGAAGATATGGGAGAGCTTGACATTCTCGTTGCTTATGAAGCTTGACTTGTTCTTCTTGTAGAATGTCTCCACCTCAGAGTCCGTTGGAAGCGGAGCGTCCTCGAACATGGAAGCCTTTGCGGTGGTCACGTAGACCTGAAGGAGGTACTGGTTGGCAAGGTATTCCTTGTACTCATCCAAAGTGATTCCCTGCTGAGCCTGAAGAAGCTGCTCGAACTGCTCGTCCGTAAGGGACATGCCAACCTGAGCCTCTATGTTCGACTTCTGGGAGGCAAGAAGCTGTGCCTTCTGGTCGTCCGTAAGGGCATAGCCGTTCTTCTCAAGACCCTGTCTGAAGAGCTCATCGGAGATCAGAGCGTCCAAAACCGTTGCAGGCTCGAATGTCGTTCCATAGGCCTCGCTGTATGTAGCGACAGCTTCATCAAGCTGCTGCTGAGTTATGACAGCGTTCCTGATGAGGTTTATCCTCACGATTGGTGTCGAAATGGAATCGCAGAATACAGGCGCAGCAAAGACAAGCGCCGCAAGAAAAACCAGAATTGAAACAATGCCTTTCTTCATTGTGAACTCCTCAGTTGCGTTCGACATGGAGCCTTTTGCCTACGGCATAGGCCATGTCTGCGTTTTTGAGAACGTCGGAAAGCTTGAGGTACATGCCCTCGTCCTCCATGGCCTTCATCAAGGACTGAAGGACCCTTTGCTTTCTAAGACAGTTCTTGGATATGAAACAGCTGCACCTCTTGCCAGAGATGGTTCCAGCCGATTTCAGGAAAGTTGAAACAACAGGAGGAACGTCCTTTGAAAGGAATCCGTTTGCCCGTGTGATTATGACAACGTAATCGAAGGCCGATACTCTTCTGCCCTGCTCCAGATTCATGTCAACAAGCTCCACGATATGCTGGCCGCTTGATGAAATGCCCTTGGACATGCCCTCTGCAAGTCCTTTGAGGTTGGAGTTTCCGGCGGAGGCTCCACCGTATAGTATACAGACTCTCATGACGCCCCTTTTGTATGAAAATTGGCCGCTTTGTTCAAGCGGCCAAGATTACATGAAAAGAAATCAATTCTCTGTAGATTCCGTAGCCGTAGCTGCAGCCTGTTGGCCAAGGGAGCTAAGGACGGAGGTGTCGGATGACTTGTTGACGAAAGCGACAAGTATGGCAAGTACGATGAAAGCCGCCACAAGGTATGCCGTGATCTTGTTTACCACACGGTTGGACCTACCTCCGAACGCCGTCTCGCTGTTGCCTCCAAAGACACCGCCAAGACCCGTGTTGTCTTCACTCTGGATTGCAATGATGAAGATGAGAAGAAGACTCACGATTACGAAAAGAACAAGAAGAATAATACTCAAAACTGCCATATTCCTACCTACTCCAACTGAATTTGGTTCAATCAACGCAGTTGATGATTGGGAGGAACTGCTCAAGTGTCAGCGACGCCCCACCAACAAGCGCACCGTCTATGTGTTCGCAGGCCATGAGCTCACGGACGTTGGACGGCTTCACTGAACCACCATACTGTATTATCTGATTTTCTGCAACATCCTTTCCAAACTTCTTTTCCACAAGACCCCTTATGAAGGCGTGTGCGGCGTTTGCATCGGCAGGGGTTGCAGTCTTGCCCGTTCCAATGGCCCAGACCGGCTCGTAGGCGATTGTGACGTGCTTCATCTGCTCAGGAGCAACACCCTCAAGTCCAACGTTGATCTGGGCTGTAAGCACCTCTTCAAGGCGACCGCCTTCCCTTTCCTCAAGGGTTTCTCCAACGCAGAGATCGACTTCCATGCCGTTCTCAAGGGCGAAGAGGACCTTCTTGTTTATGAACTCGTTTGTCTCACCGTAGTACTGTCGTCTCTCGCTGTGTCCAAGGATGACGGAGTTGACGCCAATGTCCTTGAGCATTGCACAGGAGACCTCTCCGGTGTATGCACCCTTCTCATGGTCGTTGACGTTCTGGGCGGAGACGATGATGTTGCTGCCCTTAACGGCTTCCACAACACCAGGAAGGCACACGAAGGTAGGTGCTATCATGACCTTGACCTTTGCATCCTTGGCTGCAGCGGCAAGCGAAGCGGCGTACTTTGCAGCCTCGCTTGGGACCATGTTCATTTTCCAGTTTCCAGCAATATAAAGGTTTCTCATTTCAATTCCTCACTTCTCAAGGGCCTTGATGCCAGGGAGCTCCTTGCCTTCAAGGAACTCAAGGGATGCTCCACCACCGGTGGAAACATGGCTTATCCTGTCTGCAAGGCCAAACTTGTTGACTGCGGCGACGGAGTCACCACCACCTACGACCGTCGTTGCGTTGGAAGCCGCAAGAGCCTTGGCGACAGCCTCTGTACCCTTTGCGAACGCTGCGAACTCGAACACACCCATTGGGCCGTTCCATACGACGGATTTTGCATCCTTGAGTGCATCGACGATCATTGCAGTCGTCTTTGGTCCAATATCCATTCCCATGAGGTTCTCAGGGATGTCTATGGAATCGACCGCTACAGGAGCTGCATCCTCTGCGAACTGCTCTGCACAGACATGGTCGACCGGAAGGATGACCTTGACGTTCTTCGCAGCCGCTGCGGAAAGGAAGCTCTTTGCAGTTTCAAGATAGTCGTCCTCTACGAGGGACTTTCCAATGCTGTGTCCCTGAACCTTGAGGAACGTATATGCCATGCCACCGCCAATGACGATCGTGTCACAGGTCTTTACCAAAGACTCAAGGACGGAGATCTTGGAGGAGACTTTGGATCCGCCTATGATGGCAACGAAAGGCTTCTCTGGGTTCTCAAGAAGTGGAGCCATGAACTTGACTTCCTTCTCGATGAGGAAACCTGCATAGCTTGGAAGGTAGTGTGCAACACCCTCGGTGGAGGCATGTGCTCTGTGGGCCGTTCCAAATGCATCGTTTACGTAGACATCACCAAAGGAAGCGAGCGTCTTTGCGAACTCTGGATCGTTGGCCTCTTCCTGGGGATAGAACCTGCAGTTCTCAAGAAGAAGGACTTCACCTGGCTTGAGGGCTTTGACCTCCTTCTCGACCTCGTCCCCTATTACATCCGATGCGACCTTGACAGGCCTTCCAAGAAGCTCTTCGAACTTCTTTCCAACCGGAACCATGGAGAAGTCAGGGTTCTTCTTTCCCTTTGGTCTTCCAAAGTGGCTCATGACGACCAAGGAAGCACCTGGCTGCTCGAGTATGTAGTTTATAGTTGGAAGTGCAGCAAGGATTCTGGTTGCGTCAGTAACCTTTCCATCCTTGACAGGCACGTTGAAATCGACTCTTATCAGAACCCTCTTGTTCTTGAGGTCTGCATCTCTGATTGTATTCAGGACCATAAAAGCTCCTTATATTCTTGTACCAAAAAACGGCACATCATGCGTCTAAACGATTCAGGCCTGCGAAAAGGCAGGCCTGAAGACAAACGAAGATGGGGTCAACCGTTGACCTTCTTCATGTATGCAATGAGGTCGAGGACCTTGTTGGAGTATCCAATCTCATTGTCATACCAGGAAACGACCTTGACGAATGTGTCTGTAAGTGCGATTCCAGCCTTTGCATCGAAGATGGATGTCCTTGTGTCACCAAGGAAATCTGATGATACGACTGCATCCTCTGTGTAGCCAAGGATACCCTTGAGCTCGCCTTCCGAAGCCTTCTTCATTGCTGCGCAGATCTCTGCATATGTTGCAGGCTTTGCAAGGTTGACTGTAAGGTCTACGACGGAGACGTCAAGAGTAGGAACTCTCATTGACATACCTGTGAGCTTGCCGTTGAGGGAAGGGATGACCTTTCCAACAGCCTTTGCAGCACCGGTCGAGGATGGGATGATGTTGCCTGAAGCGGCGCGGCCACCTCTCCAGTCCTTCATCGATGGGCCGTCGACGGTCTTCTGTGTAGCTGTCGTTGAGTGGACTGTGGTCATGAGACCATCTGTGATTCCCCAGTTGTCGTTGAGGACCTTTGCGATAGGAGCAAGGCAGTTTGTCGTACATGATGCGTTGGAGACGAACTGAGTGCCCTTGACATAGGACTTCTCGTTGACGCCAACTACGAACATTGGAGTGTCGTCCTTGGAAGGAGCGGACATGACGACGTACTTTGCACCAGCGTTGATATGAGCCTGTGCCTTCTCCTTTGTAAGGAAGAGACCTGTGGACTCTACGACGTACTCTGCACCAACTTCATCCCACTTGAGCTCGTTAGGATCCTTGCATGCAGTTACGCGGATCTTCTTTCCGTTGACGATGAGGAGGGACTTGTCCATGTCGCACTCGATCGTGCCCTGGAACTGGCCGTGCATTGTATCGTACTTGAGCATGTAGGCGAGATAGTCTACAGGACAGAGGTCGTTGATTCCTACGATCTCGACATCGTCTCTCATCATAGCAGCACGGAACACGAAACGTCCGATTCTACCAAAACCGTTAATACCAACTTTCATATGAAAAATCCTCCATATCGATTTGACAGTTCCAAATATAATCAAAATGACATTTGACAGTCAATAAAACGAGTGCAAAACATCATTTTCACAAAGTGCATAACCCTTATACCCTGCCGTAGCTCCACAGCAGACCAAAACGGACAACAGCCTACTCGTCAGACCCTATCTGGGTGTTCCACAAGGCGTTGAAATCCATGTTGAAGCCCTTGAGAAGACTGAGCATGAAGGCACTGGAGGCCTTATGGATGTCCCTTGGGACCTTTTGGCCGTCCGTGATGAACAGAAGAGGCAGCTTCTTGCTGTGGCATATGGACAGTATGTTGCCAATGGTCTGGGTCTCGTCGGTCTTGGTCACTATCACGGAGCTTATCCCATAGCTTCCAAACTGCTCGAAGACGCTGTCTATGTCCACCCTCTTCATGGATGCGCTCACCGTAAGGTAGCACTTGAGGTTCTTCTTGTCAGGGACATTGAGCATGGTGCGCATCTTCACATTGAGCTCTCCATCACGGGGGCTCTTGCCTATTGTATCGACAAGCACAAGCTCACTGTCCTGGGTCCGTTCAAGGGCCTCGTAGAACCCAGCCTCATCGTCAGCCCTGTAGACCGGAATGCCAAGGGCCTTTCCAAAGTTCTCTATCTGCTCGTAGGCACCAACCCTGAACGAATCCATGGTGATTATGCTCACCTTCCTGCGTATGCCCTCAGGGGGAAGAGTTCCGTACACAGCCGCTATCTTGGCTATGGTCGTGGTCTTGCCAACCCCTGTGGGACCTACCAACACGAACACCCTTGGCGGATGCAGCTGGCTGTTGTGGTCTATCTCAACCGACCCTACGATCCTATCCACAACAAGAAGTTCGAACTCGTCCTTTGACGGAACCGCCGGCAGTACAGGTTCAAGCTGGGCACGAAGATCCCCGATTATCCAGTCTATGTAATCGGTGGAGAAATCGTTTTCGTAAAGGAGCTTGCGGGCATGGTCCATGAGGGCGTCAAGCTCCGCCTCCCCTCTTTCGCTCTTTACATAGAACGATGTCCCAGAATCCTTTCCTTCCTTGGAATCCAACACGGATTCGCCGTAGACGGGGGCTTGTTCCGCAGCGGCATCAGCCTCAACGGCATCGGTCTTGTCCTCCGAGTCTTCAATTGCAGACGGCCCGTCGTCCTCCACGACCTCCTGCATGTCGGACTCCCTGTACTTGCCGGAGACGGGGTCAGGGGTCTTGGCCTCCTGCTCGAAACGGCGCATGTCAGCCTCTTCTATCTCAGAGTCGGAGGCCTTCGATGAAGCAACCGATTCCTTTCCTACAGAAGAGGAGACTGCACTTTCACGAGGGACGTCCACAAAACCAGAACCCTGGTCACCTGCAAGAAAGCATGTGAGTTCGCAGTGCCTGCCCTTGGTTATTCCAAGGAAGCCCTTGGAGACGACATCCTTCCTGCTATGTATCCTAAGCCTATCGCCATATTGGTCACGGGCCTTCCTTACGGCTTCTTCGTATGTTGGAGCGACGATCGTTATATAGTCCACATACCCCTCCACAAGCAACCCACCCAAGCATGCACACCCAAAGGTGCACATGCCTAGGATAGCATGAAACAGGCCTAAATGATATACCTCTAAAGGATATACCTTGAAAGATCCTGGTTCTTTATCACGTCGGACAGCCTCTGGTTCACGTAGTCAGGGGTTATCGTTATGGTCTGGCCCTTGAGCTCGTCCGCACTGAAGCTGAGCTCTTCAAGGAGTATCTCCATTATCGTATACAGCCTTCTTGCACCTATGTTCTCGGTTGTGGAGTTCACCTCGTATGCTATCTCGCTTATGCGCCTTATGGCATCGTCGGTGAAGACGACCTCGACACCCTCGGTCTTGAGCAATTCGTGGTACTGTATGGTGATGGCGTTCTCAGGCTCCTTGAGGATCCTGTAGAAATCATCCACCTTGAGGTCGTCAAGCTCCACCCTTAGAGGGAAACGTCCCTGAAGTTCAGGGATGAGGTCGCTTGGCTTGGATACGTGGAACGCACCTGCGGCTATGAAGAGGATATGGGATGTGTCTATGACGCCCCATTTGGTGCTCACCTTGGTACCCTCCACGATTGGAAGGATATCGCGCTGCACACCCTCGCGTGAAACGTCCGGGCTTGACGAAGAGCTGTTCTTGCCGGCTATCTTGTCTATCTCGTCTATGAAGATGATGCCCATCTGCTCCGTGCGCTGCTTGGCTATGTCTATGGCCTTCTCCTGGTCAACGCTGCGCTCCATCTCCTCCTCCATGAAGATCTCACGGGCACGCTTTATCGTGACCTTCTTTCTTCTGCGGGGGTTCTGTGCGTTCTGGAATATGGAGCCAAGGCTGTTCATGGCGTTCTGGATGTCGTCCATCGAGCCGCCCATGAGCTCTATGCCAACCTTTGGGGCCATCATCTGGTTTGGAATCTCGACTTCTTTGTCCTCAAGGCTTCCGTTTCTAAGCTGCTGTCTGAGCTGCTCGCGGGCAGCGGCCTTAGCCTCCTCGAACTCCGCATCTGCGCTTGCACCCTTGTTGAGATTTGGAATGAGGATGTCAAGGAGTCTCTCCTCCACACGGGTCTTAACGAACTCTTCGTTCTTTGCGGCAAGCTCATGCTTGACCATGGAGACTGCACTGCCCATGAGGTCGCGCACCATTGATTCAACGTCCCTGCCGACATAGCCCACCTCTGTGTACTTTGTGGCCTCGACCTTTATGAAAGGTGCATTGGACAGCTTGGCGATCCTTCTTGCAATCTCCGTCTTACCAACACCGGTGGGTCCAATCATTATTATGTTCTTTGGATAGACCTCCTCGCGGATGTCGTCCGGGAGCATCTTCCTCCTTGTCCTGTTCCTAAGAGCAACGGCTATGGTGCGCTTGGCCTTGTCCTGGCCTATGACGTATTTGTTGAGTTCCGACACGATCATTGAAGGAACCATCTCGTCAAGGTTGTAGACCTTGGCCGGAGCGTCCTTCTTCACGACGGCGGTGGAGTCCTGCAAAGCGATGGTCTTTTCGTTGTCAGCCATTTCAAGCCTCCTCTACGATGAACTTAGAGTCCGTGTATATGCAGATTGAACTTGCGATATCCAATGACTTGAGGGCTATGTCCTTTGCACTGAGATCAGGACTTCCATCAAGGTACGCACGGGCTGCGGCCACGGCGTAGTTTCCACCGCTTCCTATTCCAATAGCATCGTACTCCGGCTCAAGGACATCGCCTGTGCCGCTTATGAGGAATATTCGCTTGCCATCGCTTGCAAGCATGAGGGCTTCTAGTTTTCTCAGGTTGCGGTCAAGCCTCCATTCCTTTGCAAGGTTCACCGCAGCCCTCTCAAGGTCTCCGTTGACCTGGGAAAGTTTCTGCTCGAATAGCTCGAACAACGTGAAGGCATCCGCAGTGCCGCCTGCAAAGCCAATGACTATCTTGTCCTGATAGATACGTCTGACCTTCCTGGCGTTCCCTTTCATTATGGTATCGCCGTTGGTGACCTGTCCGTCGCCTGCGATTGCAACCTTTCCATCCTTCTTGACCGCTATGATGGTCGTTCCTCTAAAACTCATTGTTCCTTCCTCCCATGGGGATGTTTGCTTCTATACACCTCCTCGAGCCTCTTGCCCGTAACATGGGTGTATATCTGCGTCGTTCCAATGCTCTCGTGGCCAAGCAGTACCTGCACCATCCTTATGTCCAAGTCGTTGTCCAGAAGATGCGTGGCGAACGAATGCCTGAATACGTGGGGTGTGAACTTCTTGGTAAGACCCAGCATCACACCATACCTACCAAAGATACTGTGAACCGTGGAAACCGGCAACCGCTTGCCCTTCTTCGTCACGAAAAGCGCATCCTCCCCTTCTATGCCGTTCTCCTCAAGCACAGCATCCCTCTGTACAAGATATTCCCTCAAAAGGTCCACCGTGTGCGGCGTAAGGAACACGAAACGCTGCTTTGAGCCCTTGCCCGTCACAAGGACGCGCCTTGAATCAAGGTCAATGTCTCCGAGCCTCATGCCAAGGACCTCGCTTAGACGACATCCCGTCGAATAGAACACGTTGAACATGGTCACTTCCATGAGGGACTTGTAGTCGCCTGTTGGACAGTTTAGGATGCTTTCCACCTCCTCCTTCGTAAGCACGGTTGGAATCCGCTGCCCCTTCTTGGCTCCCTTGACTCGCTTGAACGGCTGCACTGTGGTCACACCGTTCTCGCATAGGTTGTGGAAGAACGACCTGTTTGCACTTAGGATCCTGTTTATGGTCGCAGGACTCAGCCCCTCGTCATATAGGCCGGCGGCGAAGCTCCTTGCATCCTCGAACACCATATCCCCAACGTAGATCCCACGCTTTGACATGAACTCGTCAAGCCTTCCCAAGTCATGGGCATATGACACGACGGTCTTTTCGGAGTACCCCTGCACGCTTCCAAGATACGTGAGAAATTCATCTATCAGCGCATGGTTCGCAGCCTGCACATCCAGGCCGATGTCCTTGTGTTCCATGTTCTCTAGTATATCATCTACCATGTTTCTCAACAATTCTCCTCGATGATGTAAACCTGATCTCCAAACCTAAAGGCATCACCATCCTTGAAGGCCTTTCCTTCCAACGTCACGGAGGATGCAGTTCTCTCCAACCGCCTTACAAGATTTCTAGGAGAGAATCCGTCCCACTGAGCCATGGATGAAATGACAGGAGCGCCATCGTTTGCAAGGGCATGGCTTCCAGCTCTCCTTGAATCCGGCTTGAGGGTGTTGGTTCCTACTCCTGCACTACTAACGAAGACATCCTTTCCCATTGACAATGCATAGTCGCTCGTGATGAGGGTACCGGACTTTTCAGGTGCCTGAACCACGACCAAAGCGTTGGAATATGCAGCTATCACCATGTTGCGTGACACGAAGTTGCTCTTGTAGGAAGGAGTCTCAGGTGCAAAGCGACTTATGATGCACCCTCCGCAGTCAACGATGGACTCCCTTAGCCTGGAAGTCAGTGACGGGTACTCCACATCGTGACCGCAGGCAAGGACGCCAATGCATATACCCTTGGCTGCAACGCATCCTCTCATGGAAGCCTGGTCTATGCCCTCTGCGAACCCGCTTATGACGCAGGCACCGTCAACCGCTACGCCAAGACCCAGTTCGAACGCCTTTTGAAGACCGTCGTAGTCAGGCATTCTGGTACCTACAATCCCAACGCAGGGAACGTCCAACCTAGGGACAGGGCCTCTGCACAGAAGGAAATATGGTATGTGCTTTTCCAATCCTTCGAACGAAGGAAAGTCCTTGTCTCCATACGCTATGATGGAGTCCAAGGGATCGTCCAACCATTTGAGTATGCTCCTGACCTCCTTTTCATACGACCTGAAGCCTTTCATGGTCCTTGACAGCTCCTGCAATGGAACGTCCCTTGCAATGAGCGCCCTCCTCTCTTCAAGGGACAGCCAGTCGTTGAAACCAATCGAAATGCGTCTTGAGACCTCTTTCTCTGCAATGTTGTGAAAACTGCTGTGAAAATCCATATACACCTCCACTAAGACCGTTTTTGGCCTTCATAGATACAAATACGTAAAACCTGATGTTTTCATTCACATTTTCATTCACAAAAAGAATCGAAAGTATGGATTTCCACTTTGTTTTGCATTACTGTACCCTATTGTGACCAAGAAAGAAGAAGTGGAGCAGAAGTTCGACACGTTGGACTGGCGCATCCTGAACTGGATAAGAAGAAAGCTGAAATGTCCCTTTCTGGACTTCCTCATGCCAAAGATAACCATGCTTGGAAGTGCAGGCATGATATGGCTCATTGCAGCTGCGGCGTTGCTGTGTACGAAGAAGTACAGGACCGACGGAGTCCTCATCCTTGCAGGGCTCACGCTTGCGTCGTTCGTTGGACAGTTCCTTCTGAAGCATATAATAAGACGGCAAAGGCCTTGCAAGGTGAACGAAGATGTCGAGCTTATCGTAAAGCATCCAAAGGACACATCGTTTCCATCGTGCCATACGCTTACGTCTGTGGTATCGGCGACGATTCTTGCCGCCGCGTCGCCTGTTCTTGGTTGCATTGCAATTCCAATCGCAGCCCTCATAGCCTTCTCCCGGCTGTACCTCTATGTACACTACCCCAGCGACGTGATATCCGCCGCCGCAATTGGAATCGTACTTGGAGAAGTGGTGTTCAGAGTCGCAGATGCAATGCAGTTTGCAATCTGAATTTTGAATCCGAACAATACAGTGAAGAACTCCCCTAGTCCTTTTCGTTCGATGGACCAAGGTCCGGATGAGCATTGTCGAATGCCTTCATAAGGTCATCGGTATTGACATGGGTGTATATCTCTGTGGTGCGTATGTCCTTGTGTCCAAGCAGTTCCTGCACGGATCTCAAGTCGGCACCGCCTTGAAGGAGATGGGTTGCAAAGCTGTGCCTAAGGGTGTGGACCTTGACATAGACGCCGGCTGAATCGCAGTATTTCTTGAGTCTGTGCCAAATCTCCTCACGGGTCAGTCTTTCCCGTTCGCGGTCAACGAACATGTATGGAGACTTGCGCCTTCCAAGGATGGTTGGACGAGCACCATTGATATACGTTGCAAGCCACTGGCATGCCACATCCCCTACAGGGACCATCCTCTCCTTGTCGCCCTTTCCAACCACGACTATGCGCTTCTCCTCAGGGTAGAATCTGTTGAGCCTTAGAGTTGCGCATTCGCTGACTCTAAGCCCGCAGGAATAGATGAGTTCGAACATGGCGCGGTCTCGCATCCCAATGTCCGTTGAGATGTCTATGGCATTGAGAATCTTCTCAACCGAGTCGTAGTCGATGGTCTGAGGAAGCTTTTTGGGCTCTTTGTTGTGGGGGATGAGCTCCATTGGGTCATCGTCGCGAAGCCTTTCGTTCATAAGATACAGAAAGAACATTCTGAGGGCAGTTATGACCTTGGACATGGTCCTTGACGAAACCTGCTCTCCTGACGAGCCTCCCTTGGACCTCCAGACAAGGAACTCCCTTATCTGGTAGGTATCCACATTGGTATAGTCGATCCCCTCTTCGTCCAGATAATCAAGAAGGCATGCAACCTCATGCCTGTAGCAGTCGCGCGTGGCTTTGGATGCATGCCTCTCCGTAAGGAGGCTTTCGCTGAAAGCCTCCAGTATCTCGTCCTTTGGGCTTTTGCCCGTTGCTTCATCTATTGTCGTCATCCTGTCTCTGATATCTCAGAATGGCTGGGAAGGAGTAGTCGTTGGAGTTCGCACTCTGGGACTGTCTTCTTCCAAGCTGTTGCTGAAGGTCCTGCCATCTATTGACGGAGATGACCTCCTCAGGCTTTCTCTGAACTTTTTCCTGTGAAGCGGTCGGCTGTGCAGGTGCAGCTTGGGACGGCTGCTGTGCAGGTCTGCTCTCGGCGGAGTTGATGAATTGGTCGAAACGTTTCTTCGGCTTCTCGAACTCTGGGATGTCGACATTGACGGACTCCCTCTCGAAACCTGTTGCGACGACGGTGACTTTGACCTTGTCTCCAAGATCAGGATTGTATGCCTGACCTGCAATGATAAGGGCGTCCTGGTCGCAGTTCTCAGTTATCATCTCAACGACGTCCTGATACTCCTGAAGCGTAAGACCATCGCTTGCCGTAAGGTTTACAAGCACGCTCTTTGCACCATCTATCTTGGCGTTCTCCAAAAGCGGGTTGTTTATGGCCTGCCTTGCGGCGTCGACTGCTCTGTTGGCGCCTTCTCCAAGGCCTATTCCCATGATTGCATCGCCCTTGCCCTTCATGACGGTCCTTACGTCCGCAAAGTCTATGTTTATCTCACCAGGCTCGGTTATGAGCTCGGATATGCCCTGTACACCCTGTCTTAGGACGTCATCGGCCATGAGGAAGGCCTGCTTTATTGGGGTGTTGTTCTCCGCAACCTTGAGAAGGTACTGGTTTGGAATGAGGATGAGGGTATCGACCTGCTTTCTAAGCCTGTCAATGCCTTCGTTTGCAAACTGAAGCTTCTTCCTTCCCTCGAATGCGAACGGCGTCGTAACGACCGCAACGGTCAGGATGTTCAGGCCTCTTGCAATCTCAGCGACAACAGGTGCGGCTCCGGTTCCGGTACCACCTCCCATGCCGGCTGTGATGAACACCATGTCTGTGCCTTCCAGAAGACCCCTTATCTCGTCCTTGCTCTCCTCTGCGGCCTTTTGTCCCATCTCAGGGATGCCGCCGGCTCCAAGCCCTCCGGTAAGCTCCTTTCCAATTGGGATTCTGACCTGGGCATCAGACCTCTGAAGAGCCTGGACATCAGTATTGAGGGCTACGAACGTGACCTTCTTGAGACCACTTGAAATCATTCTGTTTACAGCATTGCCACCGGCACCGCCAACGCCTATGACCTTTATGTCGGTAGGTGGTGTCTGTTCATCATGCAACAAATCCTCGATAATGCCAAAATCCATGTTCAAATCCTCTTGCTATATGGTTCTATATAATCTTCTTGAAGAAATCCGACAACTTTCCAAACACACCTTCAGGCTTCTTTGACCGCTTGTCAGGCTTGCCACGGCTTCCGCTGGAGTTCGAGGCCTTTCTAGCCTCGGTCTTAAGAAGGCCAAGCACGGTTGTGTATTTGGGGTTTATGTACGACCTGTCGAGCCCTGGAAGGGCCTCAGGGAAGCCAATGCGGGCCTGCATACGGAATATCTCGGATGCAAGTTCCGTGACGCCGGAAAGAAGGGAGCCTCCGCCCACAAGCACCACGCCGCCGCCGAACGTGCCATGCGAGAGCTTGTTGTCAAGGTCCTTCTTGAGAAGCGAGAATATCTCCGCCATGCGTGGCTCGATTATCTTGCAAAGCTCCCTCTTTGGCATTTGTATGGAGGGAAGGCCTCCAACCTGCGGAATGATTATCTTCTCGTCAGGCGAGACGGATGGAATGTAGCAGCATCCGCTTTCGACCTTCACCTGCTCGGCCACCATCTTTGGCTTGTTCAGGATGTATGCTATGTCGTTCGTAACATTGCCCGATCCAAGGTCGACGCCGCCAACGTAGAAAGGCGAACCGTTCTGGTAGACGATCATGTTGGAGGTGCTTCCTCCAATGTTTATCAGAATCGTTCCCATCTCCTTCTCGTCTGCACTGAGGACGACGTCCGCATCTGCAAGCTGGGAGAGTATGAGCCTTGAGGAGTTCATCCCCGCCCTCTGGAGGGTTCTTCTGGTATTGGAGCAGTTGCTGGCGGAGCCTGTAACTATGAGGACACGGCTTTCGAGTCTGTGGCCCGTCATGTCTACAGGATCCTTGATACCGCTCTTGCCGTCAACGGAGAAATCCTGAACGAGCGTATGGAGTATCTCCCTGTCGGCTGGAAGCTCAAAGGCCCTTGCGACCTCAAGGGAGTGGTATATGTCGTTTGACGAAATCTCAAGGTCCTTGGTGTTTATCCCAACCACACCTTGGGACGGATAGCCTGCAACGGAGGCGCCGCCAACACCGGTTATGACGCTTTGGACCTCAACGCCTGCCTGGAGCTCAGCTTCCTGGATCACGGAGGAAATGGTCTTGAGGGTCTGCTCTATGTTGACGACGACACCTGCCCTGACGCCCTCGCTGGGCCTTTCGCAGATGCTGTCCACCATGAGCTGGCCTTCCTTGGACAAAGAGCCTACCACAGCCCTCACCCAGGACGAACCAATGTCCAAACCCATAAGTATCTTCTCAGAAGCCACTGTACGTCCTCCTATGTCCTTTTGACCAAAGTATTCGCATACAGGTCGAAAACGACGGAACTGCCATTTGTGGATGACTGGTCCTCTATTACAGCCAGCGCTTCATCTAGACGTTGGACACTGACAAGCTCCCGCACATAAAGCTGCGCGTTCAAAGACGGCAGAGAAAGGACAAGCCTCCCAAAATCGCTACCGTTATTATTATCGTATTTAATACTTGTTATCAAGCTATTGGTGGCCAAATGCTCCACCAGCGGAACCATGGAGACGAAGCCTTGGTCGCTGCCCCACTTGAGCACCATTTGGGCGTATGCAGGGTTCAGCTCCACTATTGGCAGCCTGTCGAACTCCTCCCATGTCTTGGCGCTTGCAGCCATAAGGTCCGAGCCATCCACGAAGAAATACGAAACCGTACCGGCCTCATCCACGCAGTAGGCCTTTGCGGTAAGGTCCAGATAGGTCACCGATACTATGATCTTGTCGGGATAGTACTTTCTTACCTCAGCCGATTCCACTCCATCCAAAGCCTGGATGCTTCGTTTCAAGGCTCTGGTATCGACCTCCAATATGTTCATACCCTTCAAGGGGTTGACCAGACGCTCAATGTCGGACCTCACCTCGGAGACAGGTCCATCCACTGAGACCTCAACGGAAGTGACCTTGAAATACGAAAGGTTGCGCAGGCCGACATATACTCCTGCGCAGACCAGAACGACCAAGAGGACTACTACTATGAACTCAAACTTTCTCGAACTCATAGCGCTCCGGGAACATCAGTTCGTCCTGAATCGTCTCCACCACCCTTGGATCGTCTATGTTTGGCTTTTGCCTCGATGCCTTGTAGACAAGTCCGCATGCAAGGAGTACTGGGACGATTTCAAGTCCATACGAGAAGAACGGAAGAGGTATTCCGTCACCAGGAACGAACCCCAAAAGCCAAGCGATGTTTATTATCATTTGCCATACCACGACGGTAGTGCAGCCAAGAGCCATGTTCGAGTAGAAGTCATCGTGCCGGCGCAACGACCTTGCAATCCTGTAGCCTATGAAGCCAAGGATAAGGAACGTTGCTATGAGGACCAAGGCTCCAAAGAACCCTGTCTCTTCGCATACATTTGCAAAGATGCACTTTCCCGCCATGTCGGCTATCTCACCTGTCTTGTACTCGCCCATTCCAAGGCCTTTTCCAAACAGTTCACCGCTTGCTATCGAAGTTCTTATGACAGCAACCTGTCCGGCCCTTTCGCTGGAGCCGACTCCAGGAACGAGGAACCTTGCAACAGAAAGGAGGATATCGGACTTCGAGAAAACGATGGAGAGCACAGGAACCAGGAGATACAGCAAAAGCAGAACCATTCCAAAGACCCCAACTCCACCAGCAATGAACATCACGGACCCTACGCCAATGAACATGAGTGCGTAGGCGAAGGACTTCTTCAAAAGCAGAAGGACGAGTACCAGAAGACACCCCACTCCTGGGACTATGAGCTGTCTGAGTTTGGTCAGTGTGTTGTTCCTGTTTGCAAAATAGAGGGACATGTACATCACAACGGCAACGTAGACGAATCCAATCGTATCTGATGACAACAGAATGCTACCGTCCATGAAAACGTCAAGACCAAGCAGCACTATACAGGCGAACATGAATATTGGAGACAGAATCTTGATTGCCGCCGTTGGCAAAACATTGACAAGGACGAACAACAATATCCCAATCGCCACATATACGCACTGATTTATCAGGTAATAATAGTGATTCAGGCCATTCTTCACTGCAACAGGAAAACTTGCAGAATATACACACACCAGCCCCAGGAACGAAAGGAGGCACACTGCGCAGACAAGGACGAACGAACTTTTGAGGGAACCCGCAGACTTGGATTTGGATTCCTTCCTTATCCTTTGCTCCTTCTGGACCTCTCCCATGAAGTTCCAGTCATCGTATCCCAAACGTCCCATGGCCCACCTCTCAGAGTCGATATTGCTTTGCTTTAATTCGCAACGGAGTCGGTGTTCGAGTTGGCGTTCGCATTTGCAACGGCCCCGACCTGATTGGCACCTCCAATCTGTTTGAAGACCATGTTGCGCTCGGAGGACTGCTCTACAAGGTATTCCGGAGTCATCTTCGAAGCTATGGAAGCCGTAACGACCATTCTGCTCTCTTCCGTCTCCTTTATGAGGGACTCGCTCTCAGCGAGTCTTCGTCTGAGCTGAGTGTTGGTGGCGGACTGCCAGACAGGAACCATGAGGCAAACATTGATGAAGAGAATCATCATTATGACCGATGACTTTCCAAGAAAAGCACTGCGTTTTAAACTTCTATCTTCAGAGTTCTTCATGTTCCACTCCTTATATCTCTTGTTTTTTATGTTTCGTCCTGCGCCACACCGCTGTTGGCTTTGTATTTGTTGACCTTTCCTTTCTGGGTCTTTATCTCGCTTCTCTTCTCCGCAACCCTGAGCTTTGCGCTCCTCGAAGGAGGGTTCTCCTCACATTCCTGAGACGTAGGCTCGACTGGCTTCTTCGTAAGGACATCCAGTTCCTTCCAATGGTCCTTGAAGAACCATTTGACAGGCCTGTCCTCAAGCGAATGGAATGTAATCACCGCAATCCTACCGCCAGGGTTCAAGGCCTTGGTAGCCCCTTCGAGGGCCGGCTCAATCCTGTCAAGCTCTGCGTTCACTTCAATCCTTAGAGCCTGGAACGTCTTTGTTGCAGGATGTATCCTTCTGTGTCTGTATTCGCCGGGGACGGCGTTCCAGACTATGTCTGCAAGCTCCTTGGTCGTCTCGATTGATTTGGACTCCCTGTAGTCGCATATGGCAGAGGCTATGCGCCTTGAATAGCGCTCCTCACCGTATCCGTAGATGATGTCCGCAAGTCTCTCTTCGTCATAGGTATTGACTATATCTGCGGCGCACAGACCATCGTTGCATCCAAGTCTCATATCCAAAGGCTCGTCGTTCCTGAAGCTGAAACCCCTTCCCGACTCCACATAATGGAACACGCTTATACCAAGGTCGAACAACACGAGGTCCACTTTGGGGCCGTCGTAGCTGCGCCAGAAATCGTCGAAGCACACATTGACCGCATGGAACCTGTCGCCATAGCCGCTGAGACGGGCCTTGGCCTTCTCCTGAATGGCCGCATCCCTGTCAAGGCCGATGACGTTGAGGTCTCCGTATCTATCAAGAAACAGCTTCGAATGACCGCCCTCTCCAAGAGTGCAGTCGACAAGCGTACTTCCAGCCTTCCTTGGAACCAGATATTCAAGGACTTCGTTGTGCATTACAGGATAATGGACGAACTGCATTTCTACTTGTCCATCCTTTGCATGCTAAGCTCGTTTCCGGCGCCTTCAAGCATATCCCTGTACTGGATCATGTATTCGTCGTACTTTTTTGCGCTCATTATCTCGACCTTGTCCTTCGTGCCCTGGATGACGCACTCCGTCTTTGGGTCGAGACCTGCGAACTCGCGAAGAAGCTGTGGAATGGACAACCTTCCGGTCTTGTCCAGCTCCACCTCTCTGGCCGGAGCTATGACCATCATGTTGATTATCCTTGAATTCTTGTTGAACGAAGCAAGCGGACTGTAGTTGACCTCCCTGTCCAAGGCGTCGAAGTCCTCCTTCGTGAACAGCCAAAGGGTGTTGTCAACCGACTTGGTGAGCATGAGATTGTCAAAGGACCCAAGCTGCTCCCTGATTTTGGGAGGAATCATGAGGCGTCCCTTTTCATCTATGGTGTTTCTGTACTCACCAGTCATTTTTTACCACTTTCTCCTAGTTTTTTGGTAAATTTTGGGAAAACTTACCACTTACAAGGAAAAATTACCCCACTTTAGGGCTCACAGCAACTAGAGACCGATACAATTTTTGAATGATTTTTGTGCAATTTTCAAATCTACTTAACAAAGGGTGAGATTTGGAAATCCGTGGGGTAGCTGTGCTCGCCGCAAAGCCAACGCAGTGCTCCTCTGGCGCATCAAGGCGTATGAAGGCGTACCAAGGCGGACCATGGCGTATCAATGCGGACTACGGCGCATCATAGCGCATCAGGTTTCTTTGTGAGACATCCACGACACTTGCGTCACGCACATCACGGACTGCACGCACCAACACACTTTTTTAGGACTTTCGCTTGTTAATTGTAAGCGTTTCGTAACGATGGTGAGCATGGTTGGTGTGGTGGGTTTTGTGAGTGTAGTACTTGCTACAGGGATGTTGGGGCTGTTTGAGCGCTTGGGGCCTACGGGGCTGTTGAAGACTGTTGAAACAAATGAGGGTGTCTGTAGCTCTTAAGGCAGTTGTGGCGGATGAGACGCTCAAGACGCTTGAAGACGGTTGAATTCGATAATTGTAGAGCGCTTCAGAGCGTACCTGAATGTGTCTGAGTGTACCTGATGGCTCCTGACCGTACCTGAGCGTTCCGTATCCTTGAATCCAGACCGCGTTGGACAGGCTGGGACTGGAACGTCCAGATGTACAATGGCGATGCCACCCATTATTTCAAATCCCCAACTTTCCTTGAAGAACCAAAAAATCCCCAGTGGAAACTCCACCGGGGATTGAACTGTACGATTCAGCCTAGAGGCTATTCGTTACAGTGAGTATGTAAGTCCACCAAAGAACTTATAGGTAAGGTTCGTGGTCTTGTGATAGTCGCTGCTTGAACTATCCTGAACGTCATCATTGGAGTTGAGGAAGTGCCATCCGAACTTTCCACCAGCAACGATGGAAACGTTCTTGTCGATTGCATACGAAACACCGGCCTCAGCACCAAGACCGAATGCGGCGTTCGTCTTTGCATTCTCAGATGACGAAAGCTTTCCAATCATGACATCCATACCAGCACCAAGGTCCAATGAAAGCTTGTCGTTGAGGGCAAGGTCGTATACAACACCTGTAAAGACCGTGAAGTTGACAGGGGTGTTCTCAGTTGCAGTTTTCGAATCATTTGAAAGGCTACCAACCTTCGTAGTTGTCTTCAACTTACCCATTGTATTGATTCCAGCTTCCATCTTCAAAGCAACGTTCTTGGAAACGCCAAACTCAAATGTACCAGCGGCATAAAAACCACTACTGAGATAATTGGTCGTTGTTTTGATATCTGGGACATTTACAGTAAACGACCTTGCACCATAACCAAGCTGGACACCAACCTTGTTGGAGGGAACGCTCTTTGATGCGAACAACGAACCCTTTGCGGCAAAGACGGAACCAAGTGCCACAACCAGAACCAAAGCGATAGCGATTGCTTTCTTCTTCATAACAGTATTCTCCTTCTTCTAAAAGAACCACCCCTATCTCCGCAAAAGGCAAGACAACAGGAGTTGAACACAATTAGAACAAGAAAACCAAATAAAGGTAACACATAGAAACAATCTTTCGTATACAACCCCAAAAATGCGCAAAAACCTTACTGAAGACACTCAGGGATGTAGCCTCTGTTCTCCATTATCTTGCGCTTTTGGCTGTCAAGGATCTTCTTGCACATACGGATTGCAGACGGAGTCACCTCTACAAGCTCGTCATCCTTTATGAAACGCATGGCGTGTTCCAACGTCATCTTCATGACAGGAGTAAGAGAGACAGCTTCATCGTGACCGGAGGCTCTGAGGTTCGTAAGCTTCTTCGTCCTCGTAGGATTGAGAAGAAGATCCCCTTCCCTGTTGCGCTCTCCAACGACCTCGCCTTCGTAGACAGGGTCTCCAGGAAGGATGAAGAATCGGCCCCTGTCCTCAAGCTCCCAAATGCCGTATGCAACGGCGACACCTGCACGGTCACAGACAAGGGAACCTGAGGCTCTGTCAGGGAAATCGCCTTTGTAAGGTTCGTAGCCCTTGAGGGAACTGTTCATGATGCCGTATCCACGTGTATCCGTAAGGAACTCGTCCCTGTATCCAATAAGGCCGCGGGAAGGAATGGAGAACTCCATCTTGACCCTTGAGTTCTCAAGGTATGTTATGTTGTTCATCGTAGCCTTGCGCCTTGCAAGCTTCTCCATGACCGTTCCGCTGTATTCCTCGGGACAATCTATGAGAAGGTACTCGATAGGCTCGGTCTTCTGGCCTTTGTCATCGGTCTTGAATATGATGCGAGGCCTTCCCACGCACAGCTCAAACCCTTCGCGGCGCATCTGCTCCACGATTATGGCCATCTGGAATTCACCCCTTCCCTTGACGGTGAAGGAGTCGTCTTGGTTCTTCTCCACCTGGATGGAGACGTTCCTCATGGCCTCCTTGCACAGGCGGTCCCAAATCTTTGCGGATGTAAGCTGTTTTCCATCCTTGCCCGCAAGTGGGGATATGTTCTTGCTGAAAAGCATGGAGACGGTAGGCTCATCGACCTTGATTCTGTCCAACGGCTTGACATATTCCTTGTTGCAGATGGTATCGCCAATCGAAACGTTCTCGATTCCGGAAAGGACGACGATATCGCCGGGTTCGACCTTCGAAGCCTCCTTGAAGCGTGGACCGTCGTAGAGCTGAAGCCTTGTGACGCGAAGAGGTACATGATCGCCCTTCTCGTTTATACAGACAAGTGAATCGTTGACGGTTGCACTGCCGTTGATGATCTTTCCAACGGCAAGGCGTCCAAGGTAGTCGTCGTATGAAAGGTCTGAGACCAACATTTGGAACGGCTCTTCGTTGTCGTACATTGGAGCCGGGATGTAGTCCACGACAGCATCAAGCAACGGATAGACGTCCTTTGCATCGGGGTCGTCAAGTTTTGTGGAGACGATTCCTGCCCTACCGTTTGCGTAGAACACAGGGACTTCAAGTATGCTTTCGTCGTTCTTGAGCTCAAGGAGAAGGTCATAGACCTCGTTGAGGACCTCGTTTGGACGTGCGTCCTGCCTGTCTATCTTGTTTATCACGACGATGACTGCGAGGTTCTTCTCCAATGCCTTCTGAAGGACGAACCTGGTCTGTGGAAGAGGTCCCTCTGCGGCATCGCACAGAAGGATGACGCCATCAACCATCGAAAGTCCGCGCTCGACCTCTCCTCCAAAATCGGCGTGGCCCGGAGTGTCTATTATATTGATCTTGACGCCTCTCCAATGGATGGCGCAGTTCTTGGCGTTTATGGTGATTCCACGTTCCCTTTCTATGGCTCCGCTGTCCATGATTCGGTCCTGGTTTCCCTTGGACTCGACCCCGCTCTGGCGAAAGAGAGCATCGACAAGAGTGGTCTTGCCGTGGTCGACGTGTGCTATTATTGCAATATTGCGTATGCTATCGTTTTTCGTAATCATAACTTACCTGACAAACAAAACAAAAAATCCAAAGAAAAATACCATATATGAACGAGATTGTTCAAGGGTTTTCAGCCATAGTTTTCAATCATAGCTTCAACCATATACTGCGGCAAGGGCATCGAAGGTTTGCTCAAGGTCGTCGAAATGCAAAGTGGCGTAGTAGTCCTGGCTTGTCGGCTTGGCGTTGACGATGACGACCTTTGCACCGCTTCTGAAGGCGATCACAGGAAACGAAGCGGCTGGCTGCACGACAAGCGACGACCCAAGCACAAGGCAAAGGTCCGTGTTCGAGAAGTCCCTCCATGCGCTTTGAAGCACATTCTCGTCAAGGTTCTCTCCATAGAAAACGATGTCCGGTTTTATCACACCACCGCATTTTTTGCACCTAGGAACCTCTCCAGCGCGCACGATTGGGGCCACATAGTCGTATCCATACTCAGCATGGCACTTGGTGCAATGATGGTGTTCAGGACCACCGTGCACTTCATACACGTTCCTTGAGCCAGCCCTTTGGTGAAGCATGTCTATGTTCTGGGTGTACAGGGCCTTGAGTATACCCTTCTCCTCCAAAGCCGCCAGTGTACGATGCACAACATTCGGTTCGTAGTCCTCAAGGTGATACCACACGTCCTTGGCCCACGCATAGAACACCTCCGGATGCTTGGCGAAGAAGTCCAGTGAGATGATCTCCTCCACGTCCATACCGTTCCATGGGTCCGTGTAGACGCCATGTGCGCCCCTGAAATCGGGAATCCCGCTCAAAGTGGACACCCCTGCACCCGTAAAGGCCGTCATGAAGCGGCTCGAGTCGATGAGCTCTACAAGACGCTTGAAATCCTCTTTGAACCTTGCATCATCCATATACCAGCCCTCTACATCACCTAGACCGATGTCCCTGAAACCTGCTCTCCAAGGTATGTGTTTCCATTCAGAAGCTTGAACTCTACATACACCATGTCACCGGGCTTCACAGAGCATCCATCCAAAGTCGAGAACGCAACCATCTCACCATGCTCGTTGCGTCCAAGCATCTTGGACTTGTCATCGCGGGACACCTGGGTGACAAGGACCTTCTGAACACCATGGGCACGGGTGGCCTTTATCTTGGCCGCATTCGCAAGCTGCCAGTCTATGAGTCGCTGAAGCCTCTGCTGCTTCTCCTTGTCTGAAAGCTGTCCCTCCATGAAACAGGCGCGCGTCCCCTCTCTAGGATTCCAGTAGTACATATACGCCTCAATGCATCCAACAGACTCGACTGCGGACATCGTGTCCATGAACTCCTCCTCGGTCTCGCCTGGAAACCCTACCATTATGTCAAGGGCGAACGTGACACCTGGAACGCGTTGCTTGATCCTGTCTATAAGGGCAAGGTACTTCTCTCTGGTGTAACGCCTGTTCATAAGGCCAAGAATCCTTGTGTTTCCGCTCTGCATTGGAACATGAAGGTGTTTTGCAACCTTTGGCTCGCGTGCTATCACCTCGATGAGCTCATCCGAAAAATCCTTTGGATGGGGGCTTTCGAACCTTATCCACTGGATGTTTCTGCACTGGCGGCACACCATCTCAAGAAGCTGAGGGAAATGGCAGCCTTCGTAGTCGTATGAATTGACGTTCTGCCCAAGAAGGGTTATCTCCCTTACACCTCTTTCGTCAAGCTGCCTCACCTCTTCAAGTATTTCGTCTACAGGTCTTGAGACCTCCCGTCCTCTCACGTATGGGACTATGCAGTAGGAACAGAAATTGTTGCATCCGTTCATTATTGGAACGTATGAGGAGAACTCGCCATCCTTGTGGTATGCCTTTGTAAAGACGTACTTCTCGCTTTCCTGAGGAGTGGACTCCTTGTCTCCAACGATGTCCAAAAGCTTGAGCTTGTCATTGTTTCCAATCACAAAGTCGATTTGTGGGGCATCTTTCTTGATACTGTCATGAAGTCTCTCAGCCATACAGCCAGTAAGGACCAAGGTCATGGACTCGTTGTCCTTTGCCTTCTGTGCCTTTATGTGTGTGTATGCCCCAAGGCGACCCCATATCCTGTTCTCAGCGCTCTTTCTAACAGAGCATGTGTTAATTATGGCAAGGTCCGCTTCCTCTGGATTCGAAGCCTCGATCCATCCACGGCCCTTTAGCATGGACTCCATTGCATTGGACTCGGCAACGTTCATCTGGCATCCGTATGTCTCTATGTAGTACTTTTTCATCTCAGGACCTCCAGATCCGTAGTGTCAATGCCTTTCAAGTCGCAGGCTGCGACCACGGTGTTCTCCATGAGCATTGCAATGGTCATTGGACCTACGCCTCCTGGAACAGGTGTTATTGCACTTGTCTTTGGCTCTACATTTGCAAAATCCACATCACCCCTAAGGGCGTACCCACTCTTCTTGGAAGAGTCCGGAACCCTGTTCATGCCAACGTCTATGACGACGGCACCGTCCTTCACCATGTCTGCAGTCACAACGTTCGTATGCCCCACCGCCGATATCAGTATATCCGCCCTCTTCACATAAGGTACGATGTCCGGTGTAAGCGAGTGGCATATCGTGACCGTGGCGTTGCGGTCCTTCTGCATGAGCAGTGCCGCCATGGGCTTTCCAACTATGTTGCTGCGCCCAAGGATGCATACATCTTTGGAATCGGTAAGGATGCCGTAGTGGTCAAGCATCCTGAGGATACCCTTTGGAGTGCACGCTATATGGGATTTCTGTCCAAGCAGGAGCTTTCCAATGTTCACTGGATGGAAGCCGTCTACGTCCTTTGCAGGATCTATTGAGTTTATGACCTCCACTTCATCGATATGGGCAGGAAGTGGAAGCTGTACCAGGATTCCATCAACATCGGGATTGTCGTTGAGGCTTCTTACAAGTCCAAGAAGGGACTCCTGGGAAAGCGTTTCGTCATAGGTGAAGTCCATGTGGGCTATACCTATCTCATCGCAGGCCTTCTTCTTGCCTTTGACGTATGTCTTGCTTGCAGGGTTGTCACCCACAAGCACAACGGCCAGACATGGCTTTCTTGAGAATCTTTCTTCGAACGTCCTGCATAGCTGGGAAGTATGTTCGTTTACAAGTTGGCTGAGTTCTTTACCGGAAAGGATCAATGCAACGGACCTCCTGTGCACCTCAAAAGCCATAGACAGGCCGTTTTGGATGCAACGCTTGCATTATACACAAATGGGTAACGAATTGCCATTGTGTGTGTTTTCTGTGTTGGCGTATTCATAATTTCGACTTTTGTTGTTAAACTACGGATATATAAGTATGGATTACTATGTGAGGTGCACATGAAGAAATGTACAACCATTGTCATCGTCCTGTTGGTGTTGGCCGTACTACCGGCGTTCTGCGCTGCAGGATACTACGAAACAGGAGACCAGGTGTTCTCGTTCAGAGCTGGCGTGGACTTCCCTGCTTTCCTTGCCTTCCTCAACGACCCAAGCAGGAACCAGAGCTTCTCTGACATGCACATGCAAAGGGTTGGAGGCATAGCTTCGATATCCTATCAAGGCTATTTGACGCAGAATCTCGCACTTGGAGGCGAACTGGGCTATCAATTCATCAATTCGCTTACTCCATCCCTCTACACGGCCGTACCAATCACAGCCAAGCTGACCTACGTTCCAGTGCAAACGGGACTGTTCGACCTTGCATTCTCCGCCAACCTTGGATTTGCGTTCATAAAGTACGATGACGGCAAGTACCTTGCACCATATGCAAGCGTCACGTTGCAGCCATCGTTCTACGTCACCGAGTCCTGGGGCATTGGAATAGAGACGGGCATCATGGCCACCGCCGAGCTCTACACCAAGAACGCAACATACGACAAATACAGCAACAACGCAGTGCTTGGCATGATTCCGCTTGCACTTGTCGTCTCATACAGACACTAAGGAGGCCTCATACATGAAAAGGACTTCACTTCTTCTTATACCGATTCTATTGATTGCACTGCTTCTATGCTCATGCAACGCCGATGCCCAGGACGGCATCTTCTCCGCAATAGCCGACTCCGCCCCCGATGCCGGCATCAAAGTTCAGGCGTATTTGGGAACAACAGGAGGAAATCACTACATACTCACAGACTCAGGAGTCAATATCATTGGGAATTCAGATGTTTTCACTCCAATACTCAGCACATCTGATGCCCAAGTGAAGAATGCATGTCTGCTCACAGATTTTCTGCAAAAACACATCTATGTAGCAGTCTCGAAACAAGGTTCAGAGACTGGAAACGATAGCAAGCTCTTGAGATACACGGTGAATGGTACTTATGAAGCCGAAGCTGACTCAAATGTAAAATGGCTTACAACCAATGGAATCTACTACACTGAAACCGAATCGGAAAATGCAATCCATTTGCTACACAGTTCCAACTCTATAAGTTTGGATGGAAAAGCAACCACGAAAGTTGAAAGCGAGGATTATGTTTTAATTGAAGAGGTAAAAGATTCCACCAAAACTTTGAGAGTCTACTCTTCAAAAACCGGTGAGATACTCAATATGTCAAGACCTTCTTCACTTAAAGGAGAAGTTGTAGGCTTCCAAGTAGTAAGTACTACAAGCGGTTCTGAATCATTCCTAATCGTCGTCAAGAACGGCTCAACATATGAAATCCACTCCCTCTCCAGCACAGAAATAAAGGATACAGGATCATATCTTTCATCCTCACCCGCAAATGGAAACATACTTTCATTCCATTACACAAACGATGGCAAGGATTACGTAGTGTTCAAAACAGCAAACTATTTTGACCTGCTTACAATTGATGGAACAAGTTACAAAATGGAGACAACCAACACTGCAGGCTACGCCTCAAAGCTAAGGACTGCAACCGTGACCAACATCGTCCCTTCAAACAATGCTGGGAAATTCATCATTGCAACATGGAACAACTCAGTCTGGGAGATAGCCCCAAAGACAACCGACGACCCGGTTGAACTCATGTAACATCAAATACACCATGCCGCAGGCCAAAAACCTGCGGCTTTTTTTGTGTAATACAACTACCATACTTTTCCTAGCCGCTGCAAACCTCCTCAACAACTTCAACATCCGCAGCAACAGGAAGGACGAATGAAAAAGAAAGGCATAGAAGCCCCCCACCGGCCCCTATGCCTTCATCTCAAACCAATTAACAATGGCTAGGGGATTTTAGCATTCACAACTTTCATCAATTCACCTTCACCATATGTTTTTCTTTTGGTTTCCCAATTGATGTATTCTTCTGAAAACTTATCAATATAGTCGGATTCATCCGGAGATATGCCACAAGCTTCCAAATGTTTTCTTATAATGAAATCCTCCATATCCTTGAACCCAAAATCGTCCGAATACCCTCCATAGACAGCTTTGAATCCAGAGTTTTCATATCTGGAATCATCATATTTTCTTTCACTGTCATTATAGGAGTAGAAACCAACAGCATCTATGAATCTTTCCCCTCCATCATAAGAACCAACCCTTTTTGAACTTGCAGCTCCTAACGCTTTTTCTGCATCGTATATGAATACAACTGGCCCCGGATAACAGTTATGGGAACCTTCCTTAGTAAAATGATTTATGAATTCCTCTTCTTTCAAAGTTGAATTGAAAGAATCGGCCGAATAATCATCATAAGACCTATATCCATTGGAAACAAATTTGATTTCTCTGTTATGTTCAACGATAGAAGAGCCTTGTCCATACATCAAAGGAAGGAAATCAAAAATCAAATTGACGTCAGCTCTTGTTCTTTCTTCTTCCGTATCAATCAGATAATCATCACCATCTGAATACTTCTCCATTACGGAGACCATTTCAGTTCCAAGGCTTTGCCATGAAGTTGCTCCATACTCTATGCTAGTATCAGGTTGAATAAAAGAATATGTGACATAATGACCGTTTTCATAAGTCTGACGAGTTGTAATATAAGCCCTTGAGAATACCGGATTTCCAACAGGTGCTCCTTTACCATGTTTATCTGACAATGTAAACCTATCAATCACAGCATTCTTTTCAAGACCTCCTGTTTTTTTATCCAACTGACCTGCCTTGAATTCGGGTGATTCAGGTATTTCAATAGGTATATCCGAGTATTCCAAATTAAGTATCAAGTTGTTTGTTGTCTCTTCTGGCAAACCAAACTTTGACAAATCAAATGTACAAATAACAGATTGTCTGTAAGAAAAACTGTGATTTCTAAGGTTGTAATAATAGTTTACGAAGCCAACTACAGAATCGTCATACATGATGTCATAGGCAAGATAAATGCCATCACCATTGAACCTACTGTTCCATTCCTGAAGTCTCAGAACAAAACCATAAATCCTGAAATACAGTGAAAGGCCACTTTTTATGCTACCATCAGTTCCCAAATAGACCTTTGTAGCCATCAGGTTCGTCATGGTTGGAAGAACTGTCATGACGTCACAGGCAAAGAAATGGTCGTCATCGAAATAATCCAAAGGCATGGAATTGAGACCTTTAGAACCACCATCGAATTCTTCTCCGAACACAGGAACGGGAACAGTTACAACTGTAGGATTCTCGTTTACACCAGATTCTTCAGGCGAAGAGCTCCCCCCCCGACGGAATCCTGGGTGCAGGAGACGAAACAAAGCATCAAAACGGCAAGAACGGCAAGTAGAAATCTTTTCATAGTTCTCCCCTCCTTTTTTTCATCTACCAGTAGAATAAACCCATACACCTGAAAATACAACTCTTTGGAAATCATAAAAAATGCCTTCCTTTATCTTTAGACAAAAGGAAGGCATTTCAAAACAAAACGAACTCTATTTAAAAGCATCCGCTTTGATTGGATTAATTGTCGTGGACCTATTGGTTCCCTCCCATCTAAGGTATTCTTCCATGAACTTCTCAATATAATTGGATTCGTTTGGAGATATACCGCAAGCCTCTAGATGTTTTCTAATCAGGAACTTTTCAAGGTTATCAGACTCATCCTTTTTATCGAATTCACCATAAAAGGTCTTGAAACCAGACTTTTCATATCTATCTTCTTGATAATCTCTTTTAATGGAATTTTCTTGAAAAGTGCTAGATCCAACCGCATCGAGGAATCTTTCACCACTGTTCTGAGAAACGTTCTTTGCACTTGATGCTCCAGAAGCATGTTCCGAACCATATTTGAATATTACAGGTCTAGGATAACAGTTTTGAACATTCTCCTGAGAAAATCGATTTTCAAATTCCTCTCTTAAACTGGAATTGAAAGAATCTAGTACATACTCATCATATGACCTATAACCGTTGGAAACGAATTTAGCCTCTTTGTTATGTTCAACAATGGAAGAGCCTTGTCCATACATCAAAGGCAGAAAATCAAAAATCAAATTGACATCAGCTCCTGCTCTTTCTTCTTCTGTATCAATCAGGTAATCATCACCATCTGAATACTTTTGCATTATAGAAACCATATCTTGTCCAAGATTTTCCCACGGCGTTCTTTCATGCTCTACGCTGCCATCAGGCTGGACAAAAGCATATGTTACATAGCTACCATTCTTATAAACTTCACGAGTGGTGATAAACGCCCTCGAAAACCTTGGAGAATCAACTATTAATCCTTCTCCACCACGATACAGCCTATCAGACAACGTAAACCTATCAATCACGACATTCTTTTCAAGCTCTCCCGTTTTTTTATTCAACTGACCCGCTTCGAACTCTGGAGACAATGGATTCGCTATTGGGATATCCGAATATTCAAGATTCAGCATTATGTTGTTTGTAATTGGTGCTCCATTTGCAAGAGACGACAAATCAAACGTGCAGAGAACAGACTGTCTATAAGAGAAGCTTTGCTTTTTTGTATTGTAGTAATAATTTACAAAGCCAACTACAGAATTCTCATACATGATGTCATAGGCAAGGTATATACCATCACCATTGAACCTACTGTTCCATTCCTGAAGCCTTAGGACAAAACCATAAATCTTGAAATACAATGAAAGACCGCTTTTTATACTGCCATCAGTCCCAAAATAGACATCGGTAGCCTTGAGATTAGTCATGGTTGGAAGAATCGTCATGACATCACAGGCAAAATAATGGTCATCGTTGAAATAATCCAAAGGCATTGAAACAAGTCCCTTTGAACCAGACGTCACATCGAATTTCTCCCCGAACACAGGAACTGGAACGGTCATAAATGTGGGATTCTCGTTTACACCAGATTCTTCAGGCGAAGAGCCCCCCCCCCGACGGAATCCTGGGTGCAAGAGACGAAACAAAGCATCAAAACGGCAAGAACAGCAAGTAGAAATCTTTTCATGGTTCTCCCCCTCCTTTTTTCATCTGCCAGTAGGATAAACCCATTCATCTGAAAAAACAATACGTTCACACGTCCAAGCATTAACCTAAGTGGTCCACGAAGCTTTGGAAAACGTTCTATGGACTAATAGACGTGTCCACAACGCAAAAAAGAGAAGTCTATGGACATTGCGTTTCTTCTTCTTTTCGATTTTTAGGGTTTACTGTAGAAAGTTTTCTTCATAAACACGTTTTTTTCGATTTACTGAAGAAAACCTAAAGAGACAATCACCACGTTTGTCAACGACGTTCAAGAAACCCTCACAGGAGGCCGCAGTTAAGGAGCTCAAGCGTGAGCCATTCCTGAACGAGGTGTCTGTGGCAGAACTCGCCTTCCTTCTCGTAGCATAGCAGAACAGGAAAGCCTTTTGATTCAATGGTTCTATAGATTTTCATTGGGTCGAGCTGTGCGAGGGATTCCCTGTAAAACCACTGGCAGTACCCCTTCTCGTCTATGGCTCCTGACTTATATGCAGTCAGAAGGTCCGAGGAAGGAGCCAAAGCAGTCCAATTCTCCCTCATGAACCAACTTGGAGGAATCCTGGAAATGCCAATCTTTTTCTTTGCATCGCACAGTTCGAAGCAGCCTGTATCGACAACCATTCCTTTGAGGTCCTTTGAAGTATTCAGAAACTCACCCTTTGACATGTCATGGGTTCTATGAAACGCAAGGAGGTTTTCGACATATGCCCTATCAAGAAGTAGCGAACGTTTGACCATTTGGACCTCCTATCGAACATGATAACATCAAATCAGACAAAGGACACTGAAAATCTGTAGCCGTTTTGTGGCGTCTGTGGCCAGTGTAGTATCTGTAGCAACTGTAGAACCTGTAACGGTTAGCAACTGTGACAGCTGTCGAATCTGCACCCTTACAGGAACGAATACGGATCCAACGGAATTCCATCCTGCTCTATTCTAAAGAGGATTGTTGGATTGAGAAGGTTCGTCGAACCATTGGCGAAGAAACCTATAGTATCCCCTTTCGACACCCTGTCCGTGCTGTTGACGCATATATTCGAGACATAGTCGTAGTATGTGGTGTAGCCACTTGAATGAAGGATTTTCACAAACCCAGTTCCATTGTCGTTGAAGCCTCTGTCTATGACGGTTCCGGCTTCTGAGGCGCATACAGGTGTGCCATCCGCAGCCTGAAGGAGTATGCCGTCAAGCTGGACGGCGCTGTTTCCAAGTGGATCTGCAACCTTTTGGTTATACAGGGCAACGGTAACAGCACTGTCGCTAGGAAGGCTGAACGACGGCTCTGCCTCGACGCTCAATGTACCCGTCTCCTGCACGCTTTCAAGAGGTATGAACAGCCTGTCACCGGCGCTTACGCTTTCGTTCCTAAGCCCGTTGACATCGCTCAGAGCCTTCCATCCCAGAGAAAGGTTCAACTGCTGAACTATCGATGAAAGGGAGTCCCCTTCCTTGACGGTGTACAAAGTGCCGTTCCTATCGGGAATCTGCAATGTAGACCCTATGAACAAAGATGTTGTGCTTTTTATCTGGTTGACCGATATTATAGTCTCCCTCGTCAGCCCAAACTTCTGTGCTATGGAGTCGAGGGAATCCCCTTCCTGAATAGTGTACTCGGTATACCTAACGATGTCCCTAGAGAACGATGACTGCTGAGAAATGCTAAGGTTCTGTGCAATTGCGGGCTTCTTTATCTCGACTCCACGAGTGACGACATCCGCTGACGAGGCTTGCCCGTCCAAGGCATAGTCCCGTGAGGAAATGTAATCCGTGAGGTTGTCAGCTTCCACATTGGTCTTAGAGGATTCAGTCGAAGACACCCTTTGAAGTGCATTGTCAATGTCCATCGAGACCGAAGGAACGCTGGATTCATGGACATCGATCTTAGGGACTGTGCCATCTGCGGGAATGCCACCATAGCCGGCATCATTGGAGATTTCAGCCTTGGAACCAGACTCCGTGCTCTGGCCAAGCGAAGTGTCGCCCACAAGTCCAACGATTGGGGGTGCGCTTGGAGAACCTGATGCAGGCGAAGAAGAGCCCGCAAGCTCCTTGGATTTGAGGATGCTTACCCATATGAGGACGGCAAGGACGCAGATTACCAGTGCAAGCAGGATGGTCACAAACAGCAGTTTGGAAGACGACCCTCCCCTTCTTGAGACTCTGTTGTCAGTAATGTCATCGTAGTTCCTTACCCTGCCCGTAGACGCACCTCTCGACAATGTTACAGGCTAATTATAATATAACGCCATGAGTTCTTCAACGAATAGAGGAAACATTTCAACCCTGCTCTTCACGTTGGCATGCATTGCATCCGCAGCGCTTGTGGTGGTGCTTGCAAGGCTCATGGTCGGCGATGGACTCAGAACCGGGAAATACATGAATCCAAACGTGGCCACAAAGGTCGTTGGCGGCACGATTTACGATGAAAACGGAAGAATCCTTGCCATGGATGTGCCGGTCTACAATGTCTACGCGAACCACAACAGCTCCGATATCGCCATCCAAGTCCTAAGCCTGCACTTGGACATGACGCCGGATGAAATCATCTCCAAGCTTGAAACATCCAAACCAGACGACGCAACGCAGGAGGGAGACACCACAACACAGGCCGATACCCTTGTGAAGTCCAATATCGACGCAAGTTCAGTTTCGAATCTTGAAGCCGACATCAAGGAGCATGGAATCGATGGGTTCGTTGCTGTAAGACGTGAATATATAAGAACATATCCAGCTGCATTCCACGCAGCACAGCTCATCCAGGACATAGAGGACGTCTACCACGACCAACTGTTCCCAATACCTGAGTTCGATGTATCCACGACATATGGAAGGGATCTGCATCTATCGCTTGACTTGGACGTACAGTATCTTTTGGACATTGTCGTGCAACAGGTGTATGAACTGCAGAGTCCAGCATACGTTGCAGCGGGCATAGTCGATGCACGCACTGCAAAGCTGCTTGCATGCACGACATATCCGTTCTACGACCTCAACGATGTGGACGAAAAGGCAGAGGATATGGCATTCGTATCTTCGTTCTCCACAGACACTGCAATGCTCGAAAACATAAGCGTCGTTGACCGTACAACAGACCATAGAACGTGGGAGACAATCCATGACAACGAAGCCCCAAGGCTGAGCGGAAACGACGCATTGGAGGAAATGATATCGACTGCAGACGGCTCAACGTCCATTGCGGCCTTGATTCCGGAAGAAAACCCAGTCTTTGCCGTGTACATATGTCCAATGGAACCAAAGTACTACACGAACTCAACGGTGCTGGAAGATGCCGTTGCAGCCATAGGGGAAGGACTGCAGTCCCAAGGAAGACTTGGAAGCCAGACACTGTAGAAGGACAAGCCCTACAGGAAGTGAAACCATGTAGAAAGCTGGTCCCTATAACGCTATTTTTGAGAGAATCTTCTCCTGCTTCACAAGCATAGGCTCGCTTGCGTCGTTGGTTTCGTGGTTCTCGCCTGAAAGGTGAAGGACACCATGGATTAGAAGACGCCTGAGCTCCTCCCCGGCAGGTACACCAAAAGTCTCCGCGTTTCTCGCCATCACCTCAGGGCAAATGAGAATGTCACCTAGAACTCTTTCCGACGAATCGCCGTTTATGAACGGAATGCCGTCCGGGTCTTCGTCCTCAGCTGCAAAGCTAAGGATGTCAGTGCTGTCGTCTATGTTCCTGTATTCGAGGTTCATGTCATGCATGTGGTCCTCGCCAATGAACGAAACGGAGAACTCGACATCCTTCAGGCCTACAGCCTTAAGTACTGCATCAAGATATGAAAGGACGAAATCCTCAGGAGCGATCTGCTCGTAGGAATCGCAGTCATAGCATACGTCTATAAGGTTGCTCATCTAATGGCCTCCAACCAAAAATCAATCGTCGTCATCGTCTGGGTACTCAATCCTCGAATGGTACCTTGCTACCAGGGTTTTTACGAACGAGTCACCAAGAACCTTTATGTCATGCATAGTAAGGCCGCTGTCGTCAAGCTGCCCACGTTCTATTTTGCCCATGAATATGGAATCTATGAGCTTTGCGAACTTCCCTGCATTTGGAGTCACGGTCCTGCTTGCGGCCTCTATGCTGTCTGCAAGCATCACGATTCCGCACTCGGGGAAGTCTGGGATATCGGCATTGTACGAATAGTCGGACGCCTTCACGGTCTCCCCCTTTCCATCCTGGGAAGCGGCCTGCGATTCAAGGGCTTCGTGGTAGAAGTACTGGATCACATCGTTTCCATGGTGGTCGCCTATTATCTTTATGACCTCTGGAGGAAGCCCTGCATCACGCCCCTTGTCCGCACCAACCTTCACATGGCTCTTTATGACTGCAACCGAAAGGCTTGGGCTTATGTCATCATGCTTGTTGACACCGCTTTGGTTCTCTACAAAGTACTCAGGGTGCTCCACCTTTCCAATGTCATGGTAAAGACCTCCTACCCTGGCAAGAAGAGCATTGGCTCCAATTGCGCGGGCTCCGGCCTCGGCTAGGTCTGCAACGGCGCGACTGTGGCTGTACGTTCCAGGGGCGGCCTGCGAAAGCCTTGTAAGGACGGGGGTATCCCTATATGCAAGCTCATAGAGCCTGAAGACAGTTGGTAGGTTGAACAGCTTCTCCACTATGGGCATCGTTACGGACAAAAGAACATAGGCCGCAGACACGTTCAGAAGCACTCCAAGGAGAATCATGAAGATGTCGGTGAAGACAGCCCCGTCTATTATCACGAACAGAATGGTGACGGCCGAGCAGAACAGACAGGAGAAGAACCACTGGTACACCATATCGATTCTCTTGTTGAAGAAGCGGACGAGAAGGACTCCCACAGACCCGCACAGAACGCAATAGAAGAACGTCATGACTGATGCATTGGGGAGAGTCGATATCGCCATTGCAAGCATGAAAACCGACACAACCCCCAATCTCTTGTACCCCGATGCCATTGTAATGAAGATTGGAAGGAAGAAGATTGGGAAGAACGACGAATTGAACTCAGTCCTAAGGTTGGAGGACCAAAGCACCAGAAAATACGTTGCAACAATGGAAAGGACATAGCTTACGGCCAGTATTATGTGGAACTGCACATAGTGTAGGTTCTTCCTGCCAAGGAACATGCCAAAGACATAGACGCCAAAGCCAAGCCCTATTGCATCGAGGACGAGGATTCCAAGGAATTCGAAAACCGGCATATGCCCGCTCTGGGTGCTCAGCATCTCTATGAGCTTCATCTGATCCTGCGTCACAACCCTGTTGGCCTCTATGAGGACGTCCCCTTTGTCTATGGATATGATGACAGGTTGGACGCTCTGGGCCGCAGTCTGTCGTCTCTGAAGGGTCAGGTCTTCGTCATATAGGACGTTGGGCTCCACCACTGAGAATACAAGATCTTCAAGAAGAAGCACCTGCTTTGAAGAAAGTCCCTGGGAGACACCAGAAAGACTATCTGACACATAGGTGCTGATCGTATTGGAAGAAAGGATATCGGAGGCATCCAAGTCAACGGTCTCTTCGGATTCAGACGCTCCACTTAGGTTGCTGACAGTAGCTGTCCTATATCCTTGACCAACAAGAAGGTCAATGTCCGACGTATTGAAATAACCCTTGGAACAAACATCCTTGACGATGTCATATGCAATGGAGAACATATAGGAATCCCCATCGTCCAAGAGCTTTTGGGCTATCGTTTCATCCATCAACGATGAAAGGGTCGAGTAATCCCCCGCAAGGAATGCTTTTCGAGCCAAATCCATACGTCCCACAATCTCCATGGTCTTCGTTGGAGAATAGGAGAAAACAGGAACCACAGCGTCGCTGGCTTCAAGACGCTTCTGCTCAGTGGCATCGGCATCTATCAGATCAACCGAGCCCTTTGCATACAACGTGGTCTCGGCAATCTCGCCTACCGCATAGTTGGAGTACACCGAGCGGTAATGCACGTTCGAAGTCGTTCTCACAAGGGCGGGAAGAGCCACCGAAAACAGCACCATTGCAATATAGCATACTATGATGACAATTCTGGAGCTGGATCCTTCGTCCTTTCTATTTTTTTTCATAGGCGTCAATTATCCTTTGGACAATCCGGGACCTCACGGTATCCTTTGCATTGAATTCAAGGAACTCGATCCCTTCAACGTCCCTCAGCAGCTCCCTTACCTGCACAAGCCCACTGGACGAGCTGTTAGGAAGGTCTATCTGCGTCACGTCTCCGGTTATTATAGCACATGAATTCTCTCCAATCCTAGTAAGGAACATCTTCATCTGGGAACGAGTCGTGTTCTGCGCTTCATCCAGGATTATACAGGCGTTGTGGATGCTGCGCCCTCTCATGTACGCAAGTGGAGATATCTCTATTGAACCGGACTCCTCAAGCCTTCTCACCGTTGCAGGTGGAACGATCGCCTCCATGCTGTCGTAAAGAGGTTTGAGATAGGGATTGAGCTTCTGCGAAAGGTCTCCAGGAAGGAAACCAAGGCTCTCGCCCGCCTCAACGACAGGACGGGTGAGGATTATCTTCTGTTTGCGTCCGGAAAGGAGCTCCCCAAGGCAATATGCAACCGCAAGGAATGTCTTTCCCGTTCCAGCAGGGCCTATTGCAAACGTTATCTGGCTCCTCTCCATTGCCCTTACATACTGCTGCTGATTCAGGCTCTTTGGATAGACGCTCTTGTTCAGCACATGGATGGCTGTGCGTTTAGCCCCTTGTTCACCTTCAGGCCCCTTGCCCTTTGCCTCGAAAGCAAGGGAGCTCTCCAAGGCTTTGAGCTCCATGAGAATCTCAGGCTCCGTTATGTCGTTGGTGATACCCGCAAGGTTCGTAAGCCTTTGCATAAGCCCAGAGAAGACAGCTGCCTTGTAAGTGCACTCATCCCCTTCTTCTATATGGCATTCAAGCCTATTCCCCCTAAGGAATAGGCTGCATCCAACAAGCTTCTCAATGTAGGGGATGTTGCAGTCGTTTGGCCCGCATACGGTACGCATTGCATTGGTGTCTTCAAACACATAACCCGATATCATTGTAAAATCAAACCTCCTTGCTGGTATCCACGGTCTTTTCGACCTTGAGCTCAGGGATGGCATTCCACTTCACATAGACCTTGTACACAGGCGACCATGCAAGCTTTCCGTTGGTCTGAGCCTTAAGACTTCCCTCCACACTCATGCAAAGGTTCCAATCCCTCATATAATGGACCAGCTCGACATTGAACGAACTCATGTTGAAACCGGTGGATTTCCTTCCATCTCCAAAGAAATCGAACGACCTTATCAAATCCTCCAGCATGGAATCGAAACTGAAGGAACCATCGACGATGTATCGGTAGAAGCTCCTGTTCGAACTCTTGACGCCAAGTTTCAGTGAAAGGAACTCAGCGACTGCAAACTCCATCTTGAAATCAAAGGAAAGCGCTGTGGCGTAGGGATTTGCAAAGCTATATGTGAAATCCGCATTCAACGACAGCTCAAGACCCACTCTATGCTTCCAGAAATACACAGGCTTGAGCTTGTTGTCAAACCTAACCTTTAGTACATCCCAATCCCATTCGTCGCCGTTGCCTTTAAGCGAAAGCGAGCAAAGGCCGCTGGACGAGAAGCCTGTGAAGTCCGTTGAACCTCTAAGTGAAAAGCTCAACGATGATGGCTTGAGGTTCTCCTTGTAGCTTAGGCTTTCGCTGAACGAAAGGCTTCCTCCAAAGAACTTCAAGGAACCGTTCTGGGAGAAGGAATACGCAGACAGGAAATCGACTCCATCATATTTTTTGAAGTTGTACGCATTCCTGAAGGAAAGGCTCATGAAGCTGTTGGAATATCCAAGACCAAGATTTCCAAGGCTCTTCTCAAAACCGGAGTCAGCCTCTTCGAACGATATGTCCATGCTTGCTGTAAAGCCGCTTTGGGAGAACGAAACGGAAGGCTTCAATGTCTCCTTCACAGGCTTGAGAGTGCTCTTTAGTCCAAGGGAGAAGCTTCCCAAAGCCTTCTTGAACTCTATGCTGTGCTCAGTGACATCGCCCTTCTTCCACTCTCCCCAGCCGGACTCATCGTTTGACAGCACACCATCCACATCCTTGGTATTCAACGAGTATATCTTGTTGCTGAGCCTATAAGTGAGTCCCAACGGCTGCGATTGGACTACAAGGTTGGATACAAAGCTGAAGTCATGGATGTTCTTGTACGAAAGGCTTTCATCCCTTTTTGTAGATACATCGCTTGTAAACGAATACTGAGGCTTCAGCGTCTCCTTCACAGCTATCCACGAGTCAGGGCTGCTTCCATCGATGTAGACGGTGCCGTACGTCTTCGAATACAGGCTTGAAGGAGCCATCTCACCAGTGTATTTGTTTCTGAACGTTTGATTGAAGGTATAGCCAAGTTTGAGGTTCCCGCTTGAAGAGCTTGAAGTGGAGCTGGAAACGGAAGGAGCCTTGTAGAACGACAGATCCAAGGATTTGGATTCCACGGATTTTTCTTCCAAGGATTTGGATTCGTTGGGAACTCCGCTCTCTTCCTCAACGGCACCGGTCTCAGGGACATCTTCCTCCGAAGAAACCAGCTCTGAGGCCTCTTCTGCGGATGCATCGTCGCTAGAAGCTTCGACCGTTTCATTGAGGGATTCCCTTTCCTGCTCCAAAGACTTGGCAAAAGGGTCGTCATAGGAAAATGTGCTGTTTGCCGTGGTCTTTGAGCTCTTGAGAACCGTCCAGGATGCATTTGAAGAGAACGAGAGGTCAGGCAACGTTGCGCTTTTGACCTTTGGCGTGTATGCATATTTTCCATCAATCGTACTACGGTCGAACTCATAGTCTATCTGAGCCTTGAGGGAACTCAGACTGAACGATGCCTGTCCAAGCTTTGCACTGGCACTGGCATCCACGGTCCAAGAGTACTCCTTTTGGGACGAATAGGTGCTTGGGAATTCCTGATTGGAACCAAACACCGCATCAAGCCCAAACTTGGTGTTTCTGTTGAGGAAATCGCTCTTTGCAAGATAGTCGCTGAAATATGGGGCGCTTATGGAAAGCGATGCGTTCTTGTACTTGAGCTTTAGGTTCAAATCCACATAGTATCTGGTCTTGTTTGCATAGGTACTCTCATTTGCATTGTAACCTATCGCTCCAATTGAAGATACGGTAAGCACACCGTCCCAAAGATTGTTGCTCGTATCGTAGCCTGCGACAAGGCCAAGGTCCTCATAGGCATCGGCGAAGAATGCAAAATAGCTCTTGGTCCTGCGCGCCCAGGATTCCAAAGCCCCAAGCTGCTCACCGTTTTCAAGGTTGCGGTAGTACAGTCCATCCCTCACCTTCTCCGAAGAATCCCCAGAATCCAAAAGGGAGAGAAGCGATGCAGACAGATCCACATCATTGGAATCGCTGGAGGAGCTGGAAGAACTGGAACTGGACGAACTTGAAGAAGAGGCTCCAATCTTTGTGTACACGCCATACAACTCGGTGGTCGTATTCATGAAAGCACCCTTGTCGCTAGAAAGTCCAATTGCAGGATTGAACGCCAAGGTCGTACCGGGGTAGAAGAAAAACGGGAAATACATGATTGGCACACGGCCAAGCTTCACAAGAGCCCCATCCACGAAGACATCGGACCCGGAGAACGAAACCTTTGAAGCCTCGATGCTCCAGTAAGGGTCCTCCTGCGCCGTAGAAATGACACCATCGTTGAAGAATGCAATGTTCTGCTCACCCGCATACGAAATGGTCTGCCCCGATGCATACAGACTCACGTTTGTGCCCGCCGCATTCTTCCTCTCAGTCGAACTGATTCCATTGAACACGACAACGTCCATGCTATCCCAGTCGAAATAGACCGATTTCCCTGCGAACTGCTTGGAATCGTCATCTTCATCCTCAAGGACGACGTTTCCAGACGCCTCCACGGCTTTGAGCCCAACATCCACGACCACCTTGTCTGCAGTCAAAGTCTTCTTGGAACCTGATGAATCTGAAAACGAAAGCCGTATGTTCCCGCTCATTACGACGACATCCCCAAGGGTGAACATCGTATCTGCACTCTCTATCGTGATGGATGTAGTCGTTTTTGAGTCTGCAACGACATCTGGATTGAAACCAAGAGCAACATCGGCAGAGTCCTGCCCTTCCGTTTCCAGTGTTTCCTGTGTTTCCTGGGACATCGCCTCTTCGCTTATTCCAAAGTAATCGAGGATTCTCCTGAAAACGGCATCATCAGCGCCCGTGGAGTCAAGGCCAAACGACTGCGCCATGGCCCTTAGCTCTTCTGTACTGGCACTGCTCAGTGAATCATAGAGCAGCGACCGTGCGAAGATGCATGGAAGAGTCACGAGTAGCAGTATGGCTATGACGCAAAAGGCCTTTCTAAAAAGCATATTCAGTTCAGGCTCTGGCTGAGAACCTGATTCAGATAATACCCTGTATACGAGCCTTTGCAAAGGGAAACATCTTCAGGAGTCCCCTGCGCCACAATATGGCCGCCTCCGTCACCCCCCTCTGGGCCAAGGTCTATGACATGGTCGGCCAGCTTTATGACATCCAGGTTGTGCTCTATCATCACCACGGTGTTGCCGTTGTCCACTAGCCTGTTGACCACCTCCATGAGCTTCTTTATGTCCGCAAAGTGAAGGCCTGTCGTAGGCTCGTCAAGGACATAGAAGGTCTTGCCAGTACCCACCTTGCTGAGTTCAAGCGACAGCTTGACCCTTTGGGCCTCACCTCCGCTCAATGTAAGTGCACTCTGTCCAAGCTTTATGTAGCCAAGACCAACGCTGTCCAAAGTCTGGAGCTTGCGTTTGATGGTCGGAACCGATTGGAAGAACTCCAAAGCTTCGCTTACTGTCATTTCCAGGACATCGTTTATGTTCTTCCCCTTGTAATGCACGGCCAAGGTCTCCTGATTGAAGCGCTTCCCGTGGCAGACATCGCAGGTGACATAGACATCAGGAAGGAAGTTCATCTCTATCTTGAGCGTTCCATCTCCATGGCAGTGCTCACATCGTCCTCCAGAGACATTGAACGAGAACCTTCCGCTCTTGTAGCCGCGGGCCTTGCTTTCAGGGAGCTCTGCAAAGAGGTCCCTTATCGCACCCCAAACCTCAACGTACGTTGCAGGGTTGGATCTTGGGGTCTTTCCAATTGGGCTCTGGTCTATGTGTATGAGCTTGTCTATGTTCTCGACCCCTTCTATCCTCTTGTATCCATCGAACCTCTGTGGTTTCTTGTTGAAAATGTCCTTGAGGGCCGGAGTGAGTATTTGATTGAGTATGGTGCTCTTTCCTGAGCCGGAGACTCCTGTGAGGATTATAAGCTCTCCAAGAGGGAAATCGACGTCAACATTGTGCACGTTGTTCTTGTTTGCGCCTATAAGCCTAAGATGCTTTCCATTGCCTGTTCTCCTTAGGAAAGGAACTGGAATCTGAATCTTACCAGAGAGGAACTGGCCTGTAATGCTGTTTGGATTTTTCTCAATCTCTTCAGGAGTCCCCTGGGCTATGACATGTCCACCGTTCTCGCCGGCTCCAGGGCCCATATCCACAACGTAATCGGCATTCCTTATGGTTGCCTCGTCGTGTTCCACGACAAGCACTGTGTTGCCAAGGTCCCTCAGGTTCTTGAGAGTGTCTATCAGCTTTTGGTTGTCCCTTTGGTGAAGTCCAATCGACGGCTCGTCAAGGACGTACAGGACACCGCTCAAAGCGGACCCTATCTGGGTTGCAAGCCTTATCCTTTGGGCTTCGCCTCCACTTAGTGTACCTGCGCTGCGGTTCAATGTAAGGTAGCCAAGTCCAACGTTCTTCAGGAATTGAAGGCGTGACCTTATCTCCTTGAGGATTTGGAACGATATCTGCTGCTGGGATGGCGTCAGGTTCAGGGAAAGGAAGAAATCATAGCTGTCCTTTGCGCTCAAAGCCGTGACTTCGTTTATGTTCCTGCCTCCAACATAGACGCTAAGAGCCTCTGGCCTGAGCCTTTCACCGTGACAGACAGGACACTGAATCTCCGTCTGGAAGGAGCTTATCCATGTCTTTATTGCAGGGCTCATAGTCTCTGCATAGCGTCGTTTGAGGTCGTTCACCACTCCGTGCCACCTGCGGTTGAGTTGCATCGATCCCCTTTGGTTCTCATACTTCATGTTGTACTGTTTGCTTGAACCGTAAAGGACTGCGTTGAACTGTTCGTCGGTCAACTTGTCGAACGGAGTATCAAGGGTGAAACCCATGGATTTGGCAAAGCCTTCGAACACGGCCTTTCCATAGCTCTCGCCGTTTCCCATGCTGGCGATCGCCCCTTGGTTGAAGCTTTTGCTACGGTCAGGGATTATCTTGTCAACGTCATATATGGTCTTGAAACCAAGGCCGTTGCATTCAGGACACGCTCCAAACGGATTGTTGAATGAAAAGAGCCTAGGCTGGATTTCACCAACCGATATTCCGCAGTGCGGGCAGCTGTTCTGCTCCGAGTACATCTCTATGGTTTCGTTTCCGTTCTTGTCCACGGACATGATTTCGACAAGTCCGTTTGTCATCTCCGTCGATTTCTCTATGGAGTCTGACAACCTAAGGCGGGCATCCGAGCTGAGTATGAGCCTGTCCACGACAATGCTTATGCTATGCTTCACCTGCTTGTCCAGTTGGATGTTCTCCTCCAGAAGGCGCATCTGACCATCCACCCTCGCCCGTAGGAAGCCACCTTTTCTGGCATCGTCGAAGAGCTTCTTGTACTCCCCCTTGCGTCCCATTGCAACTGGAGCAAGGACCATGAGCCTAGCACCCTCCCCCCATTTGTCGAAGATTGCACTTATTATCTGGTCCACGGACATGCGGCTTATGACCCTTCCGCATTTTGGACAGTGGACTTCCCCTATCCTTGCCCACAGAAGCCTATAGTAGTCGTATATCTCGGTTATGGTCCCAACAGTGGAACGAGGGTTCCTTCCCGTTGTCTTCTGCTCTATTGCAATGGCAGGGCTCAGTCCCTCTATCATCTCCACTTCAGGCTTGTCCAACCGTCCAAGGAACTGCCTTGCATAGGAGCTCAGCGATTCAACGTAGCGTCTCTGCCCCTCGGCGAATATTGTATCGAACGCCAATGAGCTTTTGCCACTGCCGGACAGTCCCGACACGACTATAAGCTTGTTTTTCTCAAGCTCCAAGTCCACGTTCTTCAGATTGTGCTCGCACGCACCTCTTATTATAAGCTTGTCGTTCATCGTTCAAATTCCTCGACGGCTCTAAGGAGCTCCTCTTTGGCTTTGACAGCTTCAACTTCCTTGAGTATCTCGCCGTTTCTGTAGAGATATACCTTGTTTCCAATACCTGTCACGGCAAGGTCTGCACCTTTGGCCTCCCCCGGCCCGTTCACCTGACAGCCCATTATGGCAACCGTGACGTCCTTCCCTGTCGCAAGAAGGTCCGCCTCCACATCCTTGAGGAAAGCTTGGCTGTCGAAGCTCTTTCGTCCGCACATTGGACAGGAGACGATTCTGACCCCACCCTTTCTCAGCCCGATGGTCCTAAGCAGTTCGACTCCGGCATAGACCTCGTCCTCAATTGAACCTGTAATCGAATAGCGTATCGTGGAACCTATGCCTTGGGACAAAAGCCTTCCAAGCGTCCATGTCGTGCGGACGCAGGAAGGGACAACTCCACCAGCCTCCGTCACACCAAGATGAAGAGGATAGTCGCTCTTTGAAGCGAAAAGCCTTGCTGCCTCGTAGCTTGTCTGCGAATCGGATGCCTTGAGTGAAACGACGGTGTTGTAGAATCCAAGCTCCTCGAACCATGAAATGTATTCCAAGGCAGTATCCACCATGAGCTCAGACATGGGAATATTTCGTTCCGTCTTAGGAAGAGAACCGCTGTTAAGACCAATCCTTATAGCTATTCCCTTATCTTTGGCCTTCTTTACTATCTCCTGCGTCTTCCATTTCGCCCCAATGTTGCCTGGGTTTATCCTAATCTTCGCAACTTTGCAGTCCATTGCATCCATGGCGTTTCGCCAATCGAAATGTATGTCAGCTACAACAGGCATTGGACAAAGCCCAACCACCTTGCAAAGTGCATCGTGCTCTGTTATATGAGGGTACGAGAAGCGAATTATATCGCACCCCATTCCCTTGAGGACATGCATCCGTGCCTCAAAACCCTCTTCAAGCTGCGACAGCGGGATATCATACATGGTCTGGACCGCAATTAGGGAATCTCCTCCAATTGCAACTCCACCTACGTCTACTTTTCTGCTCATGCCATGAAGATAGCACTTATTGGAAAGAAAATAAAGGTTTTCGCACCATAAAACTTAAAAAATATTAAGCAATTATAAAATAAGGTCTTCGGCTCACATTGTGTTTTTGACGCAGAACTCAAGTTGTATTGCAGCAGACAAAGCCTTACAATGGAGATTGAGATTTCCAACAATGGAAGGAGATGCAAATGACACCTCATATAAAGGCCTCCAAAGGCCAAATCGCCAAAACGGTACTGCTTCCAGGCGACCCTTTAAGAGCCAAGTACTGCGCAGAGAACTTCATGTCCAATGCACAGCTGGTAACCGATGCAAGAAACGTTTTGGGCTACACAGGAACATACAAAGGCGAACCTGTCACGGTCCTTGCAAGCGGAATGGGAGCTGCCAGTGCCGGAATCTATTCATACGAGCTTTTCACTGAATATGACGTTGACAACATCATAAGGATAGGAACGTCAGGAGGTCTTCAGAAAGACATACCAGTTGGAGCATTGATATTCTCCATGTGCTGTTCAACTGACAGCAATTGGGCATCGCAGTACAAGCTCAATGGAACTCTGGCTCCGTGTGCAAACTATCATATGCTTGAAGAAGGTGTGAAGATCGCCCGCGAAATGAAGATTTCACATCTCTGCGGAATGACATTCTCCTCAGACCAGTTCTCCTCCTACAGCGCAGACAAAGACAAATACATGGAGTTTGCAAGGATGGGCGCACTTGCCAATGACATGGAGACCATAGCCGTCTACTGCAACGCCATGTACACGCACAAGAACGCCCTTGCAATTCTTACGATGACTGACAACTGCATCACTGGCGAAAGCCTCAAGGACGAAGAGCGTATGCCAAGCAATGCAAACATGATAAAGGTTGCCTTGGAGCTGTCATATAGATTGGCCATGGAGAAGCACTTGAAAGACACTGGCAAATCACCGAATCAAACTGCCGAATAAGGAAATGTAAATGCACAATACATGTATAGAAACAATGAAAAACCGCTTTGCATGCAAGAAATACAAGGAGACAAAGATTCCAAACGAAGTTCTCAGAACCATCTTGGAAGCCGGAAGACTCTCCCCTTCCTCCTTTGGATTGGAATCATGGCACTTCCACGTATGCAACAGCAAGGACATACTTGATGCATGCTTCAACCAGGAAAGCATGAAGACGGCACCAACCACGATAGTCGTTACATGTCCAAAAGCCGATGCCTTTGAGCCAGACGGAGCTTTCTTTGCACAAAGGACATCACGTTTTCCAGGAAGCCTTGAAGATGCAATAGCGGATTTCAGAGGATACCATGACTATCTGAAGGAGAAAGGAGTCCTTGACTACTGGGCCATCGCCCAGTGCTATATAGCGGTGGCGAACATGATGACCGCAGCCTGCGAGATGGGAGTGCAGAGCTGCGCGATAGAAGGCTTCAACAACGATCTGCTGCTTGAGCGCTTGGGTTTGGACAAAACGCAGGAAAACGTTGGTCTTGTCTGCGCCTTTGGCTATCCAGACGAACCTCCACGCGATAAGATAAGGATGGACATTGACAGCCTTGTCACATTCCACTGATACGAACTAGGAGCTTTGAATATGGAAAGGATAATCATAGATTGCGACCCAGGTCATGACGATGCAGTGGCCCTTGCCATGGCAAGAGGCCTGTCTGACAAGATAAAGGTAGAGGCGATCATCGCCACTTATGGAAACCAAAGCATAGACAAAACGCTTACGAACGCATTGAACCTTGCACAGGCATTGAAGTATGATGCCCCCGTATACACGGGCTCGCTTAGACCTCTGATCCGCGAGCGTGTAGCTGCAGGATACATACATGGCGAGAACGGTCTAGCAGGACCGGTGTTCCCTCCATGCACGAGATACTGCAATGGAAACGGAATAACGATGGCACTTGATTTGGTCATCAACAACCCAGGTGAAATCACATTCGTTTCAGTTGGCCCTTTCACGGACCTAGCCGTGTGCATGAAGGCCGACCCTCGCTTTGCAAAGAACCTCAAACGCATCGTAGTCATGGGAGGAGCAATCAACAGGCCTGGCAACGTCACTCCAAGTGCCGAGTTCAACGTCTATGCAGACCCAGAGGCCGCACAGATAGTATTCAACAGCGGTGTAGATGTCGTGATGTTCGGCCTAGATGTAACGCTCCAACTGACACTCTCGGATGAAATCATCGAGAACGTCAAGAAGATGCCGGCGACCTCATACACTCCAATCTTCCTCGCTGCAATGGAATGCTATGTTGAGGCCTGCAAGAAGCACATCCACAACTACCCTTCCATGCACGACCCCTGCACCATTGCATACCTTGCAGACCCATCCATCTTTGAATTTGAACGCCACAGCGTCCAGGTCGATTGCAAGAGCGAACTCAACTACGGCCGCACAGTCGCCGCCTTCCCCAACGGAGAAGGAAACGTCCTAGTAGGCGTCAAAGCCAACAGAGAGAAGTTCTGGAACCTCTTCTACGAAGCCCTAAGCCGATTGCCTTGAGTCTGACATCCTGTAGACGTAAAAACAGGCGGCTGCAATCGCAACCGCCTGTAGCAAATTAGTTCGCTTTTTGATATCTACCAATACAAAGAGATAGAGACCTGAGGCCAAACGAAATACTCACCATCAGGAACATAGGAACCCCAATCATCGAATTGTTGAGTTTCACGATTGTACACACCCCCATAAGTATATGTTCCCAAAATGCATCCTATTTTTAATACGATTACATCCAATCCATAAACATCTAGCATCATATAACAGCTAGGTCCCATCTTTATATCTTCATCAAAATCTGCAATAATTTGGCTCTTCACGGAAAGTTCGGGGATTGGGCGATGGGAATCGAAAGAGAGCATCCATCCTTGGGGCTGTTGGGGCTCTTTGGACGCTTAGGGCTTACTGGGCCGTTGGGGCTGTCGAAGACCGTTGAAACAATCGAGGGTGTCTGTGGCTTTTGAGGCGGTTGTGGCGAATGAGACGCTTAAGGCGCTTCAAGACGGTTGAAGTAGAGCGCTTCAGAGCGCGCCTGAGTGTACCTGATGGCTCCTGACCGCACCTGAGCGTTCCGTATCCCTGAATCCAGACCGCTTTGGATGTGCGGGAGTGACTGGAACGTCCAGATGCACCATGGTGACGCATGATGACATGAAAGACCTTGTTTCCGCTGTTTGTGTGCATTGTTTTGCCTAGAAAAACGCCTTTCCACCGTTTTCATGTCATTTTGAACATACCCTTCACTCCCATAAGGCATCTTCAGACTCCCTCCGTCAGAGATTCTTCCGAATGAAAAACGAGAAGAGCCGTATTTACCATAAAAGAAACAGGCGGCTGCAACAGCAACCGCCTGAATAAACAAAACAATTTATCTCCGTTTTTTATTCTGTCTAAAAAACGGAACAAATTGTTAACTTGCACCCTTCTCGTAAGGTATTCCAGAGGCCTTTGGAGCATAGTCCCTGCCGGAGAAGATGATGAGGGCTATCAACGTCACAAGATATGGGATGATGTTGAAGACCTGGGAAGGAACGACCTTTAGGGCTGGAATCATGGAAGAGATCGTAGCCAATGCGAGGGATGCTCCAAAGAGCATAGATGCACCAAACACTCCAAGAGGAGTCCATCGGCCGAATGCGACAGCGGCCAAAGCAATGAAGCCTCTACCATTGACGAATGTACTGGTGTACTGAATCGTCTGGGTAAGTACTGCACATCCACCGGCAAGACCTCCAAGAACACCAGAGGTAAGAACACCTATGTAGCGGATTCTACGAACGTTGATTCCAACACTGTCCGCTGCGGCAGGGTGCTCGCCACAAGCCCGCAAATGCAGTCCAAAAGGAGTCTTGTACAGCACAAACCATGCAAGGACAATCACTGCCAAGGAAATATACAGAGTTGGATAGAAACCAAGGGAATCACGAGTCATTCCAAGCATGAACTCCTTGGAACGGTCAGTGTTGTAGAACCTTTGGCATACGAAGACTGTCAAACCGGTGGCTAGGAGGTTTATACCTGTACCTGAAATCGTCTGGTCGGCTTTCATATCTATTGAAGCCACACCGTGAATAAGGGAAACCAAACCAGAGACGACAGCTGCAGCAACGAGAGCAATCAAGATGGAGATTCTTCCACATCCGGCAAGCTCAAGCTGCTGATGTACGATTGCAGCGGTGCAGGCGCCAATGGACATAAGGCCGTCCAAACCAACGTTCACTACGCCGGATCTTTCACATATCATTCCACCTGTTGCAGTTATGAGGATTGGAGCAACAAGCATCATTATAAGGGAGATATAACCAATCACTTCGAAACCTCCTTTCTTGCCTTGACCTTTGCCCTGTAGTCCTTAATCAAAGACAGTCCTGAACGAAGGGCTATGAAAATGACGATGAGACCTTCAATGACGGTGACGACCTCCTTTGGAATTCCCATACCCTGCATGATGGAATATGCCTGCTTCAGGATTCCAAAGAGAATTCCCGACAGGAAGATTCCCAGAGCCCGGCTGTTTCCAACAAGGGCGACTGCTATTCCCATGAAACCATAGTTGTCCTGGCCTGTAAGAATCTTGGAATAACGAACAAGTCCAAGAAGGACACAAGCTCCGGCAAGACCGGCGAATGCACCGGAAATGGCCATTGAAAGAGAAATTGCCTGGGTATCGTTTATGCCGGAGCAACGGGCTGCATCCTTGTTGAATCCAGTAGCCCTAAGGCTGAAGCCAAGCTTTGTCTTTTCCATTATGAACCAATAGATGAGAACTGCGGCTATCATGAAGAAAAAACCTATATTGAGGTTGGAGTCAGTGATTAGGAATTTGCTTAGGAGCGAAGTCTCAGCCAAATCGGCGGTTCTACCAGTTTTGTTGAATGTAGCTTGGGGTAGGAGGTTGAGGCAAATCAGAGGATAGAGATACATTGCAATGTAGTTGAGCATGATCGTCGCAACGACCTCAGAGACCTTGTACTTCGCCTTGAGGATTCCAACGACACCTCCCCAGATTGCACCAACGACCAAGGCCGCAAGAATGCAAAGCAACCACTGGCCAGGAAATGCAGGGATGCAGACTGCAACGATGTGCGCTGCCAGCATACCCATTGTGTACTGCCCCTCGGCTCCTATGTTGAAAAGACCTACACGGGCTGCAAAACCCATCGAGAGTCCACAAAGAATGTATGGAATTGAGAAAGCAAGGGTTTCTCCAACGTTTCTGAAGTTCCATCCACCACTCTTGGAGGCCTTTCCTATCATGGACTGCTTTATGGCAGTGAAAAGGCCAGCAGGGTTCTTCCCAATGCAAAGCAACAGAATGATACCGGCTAGGAACCCCAATATGACGACCGCCACGGAAGTTGCACCGTTGCTGTCAAGGAACCAATCGATGAAAGGTTGCTTTTCCTTCTTTGCCATCACTTGCCCTCCTTTGACTTGACGCCAGCCATCATCAGACCGATTTCAGAAGCAGTCTTCTCGCCTTCCTTGAATATTCCAACTATGCTGCCTTTGGAAATGGCGGCTATGCGGTCGCAAAGGTTCATTATCTCATCAAGCTCGAAGCTGACCAAAAGGATGGCCCTGCCCTTGTCTCGTTCTGCGACAAGACGCTTTCTAATGTATTCGATGGCTCCGACATCCAGTCCTCTTGTCGGCTGTGCGACAAGAAGGACATCAGGGGAAAGGGAGATTTCACGGGCTACAATCACCTTCTGCTGGTTTCCTCCAGACAGAGCACCGCATGGGGTTATGGAACCCTGCCCTGAACGGATGTCGAACTGCGCTATGAGCATATCGGAGTTCTTCGTTATGGCGTCATAGTCCAGCACACCCATCTTTCCAGTGTACTTTGGAGTATAGAAGTCCTTGAGAACCGTGTTCTCCGCAACGGTGAAACCTGCAATGAGACCATGCTTCTGCCTGTCTTCAGGAATATGTCCAAGCCCTTTCTCGACTCTCTCCCTAATCGTACACCTTGTTATATCCTCTCCATTGAGGAATATCTGACCCTTCTCTACAGGGGAAAGCCCTGAAAGGGCGTATAGAAGCTCTGTCTGGCCGTTTCCATCGACACCTGCGATACCTACGATTTCACCCGCATGAACATCAAGGCTGAGGTCCTTGACCTTCTCAACTCCTATTGCATCCTTGACAGTGATGTCCTTTATCTCAAGGACCTTCTTGCCAGGCTTGCATGGAGACTTTTCAATCTCGAACTTTACAGGTCTTCCAACCATGAGGGAGGCAAGCTCCTGCTCGCTCGTCTCTGGGGTTATGTCTATGCAATCTATGTATTTGCCACGTCTAAGGATAGTGCAGCGGTCCGCAACGGCCTTTATCTCCTTGAGCTTATGCGTGATGAGGACTATGGTCTTCCCCTCGGCCTTGAGCTTGAGGATTATCTCCATGAGCTCGTCTATTTCCTGAGGAGTGAGGACCGCCGTTGGTTCATCCAGAATGATTATGTCGGAGTCAGAATACAATGTCTTGAGAATCTCCACCCTTTGCTGCTGACCAACGGTTATGTCGTCGATTACGGCCTTTGGGTCAACGTAGAGTCCGTAGCGTTCGCTTAGGTCCTTGACCTTCTTCTCAGCTGCACCCAACGAGAGGATTCCAAACCTGTTTCTTGGCTCGCGTCCAAGGACTATGTTCTCAGTCACAGTGTAGTTGTGGACCAACTTGAAGTGCTGGTGGACCATTCCAATGCCCAACGATGTAGCTACGTTTGGGTCTGTGATCTTCACTTCCTTCCCATTGATGAGAATCTTTCCAGCATCCGCCGAGTAGGCACCAAAAAGAACGGACATGAGTGTGCTCTTGCCGGCTCCGTTCTCGCCTAGGATTGCGTGGACTTCGTTCTTCTTTACAATGAGGTCAACGTTGTCGTTTGCAACGATGCCGGGGAAGGTTTTGGTTATTCCCAGCATTTGGATTGCATATTCGCTCACCTTTGCCTCCTTTTGCTGTCTCCAACAATTACAAAGACACGCCCCACATCATGAGGCGTGTCCGGTAATGGCTGGAAAAACCATCAGTCGTCGATTGCTTTGAGTCCTGCAGGAGCTATGCCGTTGGCCATAGATGCTGCATATGTCTTGTCAACAACGATTGTACCAGCCAGGATGCCCTCAGCTGCCTTGTCAGCTGCAGCAATCGCTGAAGCCTTGAGCTCTGGATTTGCCTTTGAATAGCCTACGCCACCGTTGGCCATGTTCTGTGTGAAGACTCCACCTTCCCATGTGTTCTCTGCAACTTTCTTGAGTGCATCGATTGTTGAATTCTCGACCACCTTGAGCATGGATGTAAGGACTGCGGATTTCTCTCCATCGTAGATACCGTCAGAGTACTGGTCGGAATCAACACCAATCGCCCATACGTTCTTTCCAGCAAGTCTCTCTTCCTTTGCCTGGTTGATTACGCCAAGACCTGCACCACCAGCTGCGGCGAAGATGCAATAGACACCTTGGGAATACATGCTCTGTGCAGCTGTCTTTGCAAGAGAAGCATCATCCCAACCATTTACATAGTAATCAACGATTTCAGCTTCCGGATAGACGGACTTGACACCCTCGATGTAGCCAATCTCGAACTTCGTGATCGTTGCACCTGCAATGCCGCCGACGAATCCGAACTTTGGATTTGCAATGCCATCGGCCTTGGCCTGCTCAGCTGCAGCTACGCCAACAAGGTAGGAACCCTGCTCTTCCTCATAGACATACTGAATGAGGTTTGCTCTGTTCGAAAGCCAATCAACGTCAACGATGATGAACTTCTGGTCTGGATAGAGACCTGCGACCTGCTCAACGGCATCGGCCCATGTGAAACCGGTCGTGATGATGAGATCCCAATCAGCCTCAGCAGCGTTCTTGAGGTTTGGAACATAGGCGTCCGTGGACTCAGCCGTGATGTTTTCGTAGAGAGTTCCCCTTCCTGCGCCGTTGTCGCCATAGAACTCAACGATTCCACGCCATGCAGCAGCGTTGAAGGACTTGTCGTCGATACCTGTAGAATCTGTAAGAAGGACAGTTCTGATCTGTTCCTGTTGTACTTCCTGAGCGCCCTGTGCGAATACTGCGAATGAAACACAGAGGACGAGAAGAGCCAATAAAGCTTTTTTCATGTAAAACCTCCAAAATCTACACTTGGAATACCCCAAGCACATGAATCAATTCTAAACCCACTTGCAACAAACCGCAACAGAAATCATCTCTGGGATTTGTCGTAAGGAATACCCTCTGCTTTTGGAGCTCTTGAATGGCTTGAAGTAAGGGCAAGTACAATCAATGAAATGATATACGGCATCATGTTGTACACCGTGCTTGGCAGCTTGAGGTTCACGAGGAACCCAAATACCGTGTAGGTGTTTCCAAGAGCACGGAAGAATCCAAAGAGAAGCGCTGACAATGCGATTCTATGAGGCTTCCACTGCCCAAATATCATTACGGCCAAGGACAGGAATCCAAAGCCTGCGACACCATACTCAAACTTCCATATGGAGACACCAGCAAGGATGTAACATATCCCACCAAGTCCACCGTAAGCGCCGGAGATGAGAACTCCAGCCCACCTCATCTTGTACACATTGATTCCAACGCTGTCGGCAGCCTGTGGATGCTCGCCGCAAGCCATAAGCCTAAGACCAAAACGGGTCTTATAGAGCACTATATACGCAATTACAAGCGCTATGATGGTTATGACCATGAACCAGTTGAATTCGAACTCGCCAAGATAGGCTATGAACTTCTTCTTTGGTTCTATATAGGAAATCTCAGACGACACGTTGTTCACGTTCTCAGCTGTATTGATAGCCTTGACGAGAACCGTAGCGGCTGCTGTTCCAAGCATGTTGAGGGCCGTACCGACTATGGTCTGATCCGCTTTGTAGTTGATGCAGGCTACTGCGAGAAGCGATGAATACACGACACCGAACAGGATTGCCGCAAGAAGGACCAAGAGGACGTAGAAGAATCCTGGAATGGCTATTGGAAGGTACTTCATTGCAAGTGCACCACCCAATGCACCCATGACCATTATGCCCTCAAGCCCAAGGTTTATGACACCCGAATGTTCAGAAAAACAGCCACCCAAGGCAACTAGTATAAGTACCGACGAGAATATAAGTGTATACTGAATAAGCAGAATCATTTGGCGCTTCCCTCCTTGGACCCTTCGTTCTTCAAGGCCTTCTTCTCTTCAATCCTGTCGATCACATTGTTCATCATTATCTTGAGGAAAAGGACGAAGCCACACAGGTAGATGATGATGGCGGAGATCAAGTCCGATATCTGCGAGCAGTACATGGTCTTGTCCACGTATGCTCCGCCAAGCGTTATGTGCTGGATGAAATAGGAAGCCAATATGGTTCCAATTGGATTGAGTCCTCCAAGGAACGTTGCAGCTATACCGTTGAACCCCATTCCAGGAACGCTTGCAGTTGTGCACTCCCACTGCTGGATACCTGTCTGGTAGTACAATGCAGCACCAAGACCTGCGAGCGCACCGGAAATCACGAGGGAGAGTATTATGTTTCTGTTCTCCTTCATTCCGCAGTACTTTGCAGCGTTCTTGTTATAACCAGTGGCCTTGAGCTCATACCCGAACTTGGTCTTGTTGAGCACAACCATTATGATGATTGCCATGATGATTGAAATTGGAATTGCCATGGTCACATTGGCGTTGTTGTTGAAAAGCTTGTCCAGACCCCAGGTTGGAAGAAGTGCGTTCTTGCCATACTGCGAAAGCTGATACGTATAAGGAGAAGTAGGCTCCTTTACGTTGGACAGAATCGTATTCGTCAGGTAAAGGATAATCCAGTTGAGCATTATACCGGATATGACTTCGTTGACGTTGCAGTACGATTTGAGAACACCAACTATTGCACCTGCGATTGCACCTGCAAGGATTGCAAGGACAATGCATGGGAACCAACCCCAACCCCATTTGAGTGCGGCATACAGAGCCGCACAGCATCCTGCTGTATACTGTCCAGAACAACCAATGTTGAAAAGCCCAACCTTATAGCTGAAAAGGATGCTCAAGGCACATAGCAGAAGAGGAACGGTCTTGACCAGAGTGGTTCCAAAATACTTGAGTCTAAGCGATGCCTTGCCGTATATCATGAAGTTCTTCAAGAGAGTTCCAATGGCACCAAAGGCTCCCTTTGGGTTTATGAAAAGCAGAACCACAAGGCCTATCAGAAGTCCCAGTATTATGCATATCAACGATGCAATGAGGGACTGCATTCCATTCGTCTTCCAAATGTTCTTCTTCATGCCTTCACCTCCATTCTCTTCGCACCTGCCATGTAGAGGCCAAGTTCCTCCTGAGTGGTCTTCTTTGGATCGAACTCTCCAACGATTTCACCCTCGTACATGACAAGGATGCGGTCAGACACATCCAAGACCTCATCAAGTTCAAGCGATACGAGAAGGACGGCCTTGCCTGCATCACGCTGGGCGACGAGCTGTTTGTGGATATACTCTATGGCACCTACGTCCAAGCCTCTAGTTGGCTGAACGGCTATCAGAAGTTCCGGAGCCTTTTCAATCTCTCGACCTACGATTGCCTTCTGCTGGTTTCCTCCACTCATGGAACGGGCTATGGTTATTGGACCCTGCCCGCTGCGAACATCGTACTCTTCTATGATCTTCTCAGCATAATTCCTTATTGCATCACGCTTTAGAAATCCGAATTTGTCCGTAAACTCATCAGTGAAGTACGTCTGTAGAACAAGGTTGTCTTCAAGGCTGTAGTCAAGGACAAGGCCATGCTTGTGTCTGTCCTCCGGAATATGGCTCATACCAAGAATGCTCTTCTGTCTAATGGAAGACTTTGAGACATCCTTCCCCTCAAGCAGTATCCTTCCAGAAACAAGAGGGTCGAGACCTGAAAGACCGTGTACAAACTCCGTCTGTCCGTTGCCGTCTATACCTGCAATACAGACAATCTCCCCTCTTCTCACCTTAAGCGATACATCCTTGACTGCGTTGTTCTTGTGTATCTTTGAAGCAACGGTCATGTTGTCTATCTCAAGGACGACATCGCCAGGTGTCATGGGCTTCTTCTCTACATGGAAGTTGACATTGCGGCCAACCATCATTGCAGAGAGCTCCTCTATGTTGGTCTTGGCCGTCTCTACGGTTCCAATGCATTTTCCCTTTCTGAGAACGGTGCAGCGGTCGGATACAGCCATGATCTCCGCAAGCTTGTGGGATATGAAGAGTATGGACTTGCCTTCTGCGGCAAGGTTCTTCATGATCTGCATGAGTTCCGTGATTTCCTGAGGGGTCAGAACTGCTGTAGGCTCGTCGAATATGAGGATTTCGTTGTCGCGGTACAGCATCTTGAGGATCTCGGTCCTCTGCTGCATTCCAACGGTTATGTCCTCTATCTTGGCATCGGGCTCGACCTTGAGTCCGTATTTCTCGGACAAAGCAAGCACCTTCTTGCGAGCGACGTCCTTCTGGAGAAAACCATGGTTCGTAGGCTCCACGCCAAGGATTATGTTGTCGAGTACACTGAAGCATTCGACAAGTTTGAAGTGCTGGTGCACCATTCCAATACCAAGGGCGTTTGCATCGTTTGGATCCTTTATCTGGACTTCGACGCCATCCTTCTTGATAACCCCTTCCTCAGGCTGATAAAGACCGAACAGGACACTCATGAGTGTGGACTTACCTGCTCCGTTCTCGCCTAGGAGTGCATGAATCTCACCTTTTCTAAGCTGCAGGGTTATGTTGTCGTTGGCGACTATCCCTGGAAAGCGCTTGGTGATGTTCAGCATTTCAATCGCATACTGTTCTGCCAATGTATGCCTCCTTTTATCTAGTCCTTCGAAATGGGTGGATTTCCTCACACCCAAAGAAAGACTCAAGCCATTCTAGTCAATTTTAGAACACATCATCACCAATCACAATAAGAAAACGAAAAAAAATGGACCACCTTTCGATGGTCCGTGGAATAATTCCAATCAAAATTACTTGATGTTGCCAAGATCCTTGATAGCAAGTGCACCAGCGAATGTGTCAACTGAAACGGTTGTGTCATTGGAGATGACGATCTTGCCAGTGTAGATGTCGTTCACGAGAGCTGTGTAGTCAGCCTTTGTGAAGGAATCGGACCACTCTGTGCCTTCCATTGGGATTCCAACGAAGTTGGACTCGACGTCCGTACCGGAGACAAGGCCGAGGTTTCCAATCTGACCGGCAATCGTATTCCATGCATTGTCCTCAACGATGGTCTTGAGAGATGCCTGTGTAGAAGCATAGAGACCCTTCATTGCGGATGTGACTGTGAGGTCTGCACCATAGAGGCCATCGATGATAGGCTTCTGGTCTACGTCGACACCAACAACCTTGCCGTTGACCTTGACAGCTGCCTCGGAGACTGATGTGTAGACACCACCACCGCAGGCGAATACGACCTGAGCACCGTTCTTGTACATTGCATCCATTGCTGCAGTGATGTCTGCATCACCGAAGAACTGGTTTGCATATGAGTACTGGATGGTTCCTGTCTTGCCAAGCTTTGCAGCTGCAGCTTCAGCACCCTGTACGAAGCCATAGCCGTAGCGGACGACTGCTGGAACAGCCATACCACCGCAGAAGCCAAGCTCTGTGTAGCCAAGGGACACTGTTGCATATCCAGCAAGGTAACCGGCGATCTCTTCCTGGTATACGATGCAGTATGCGTTGCTGAGGTCTACGTAGTCAGCGAGGTTCCAGTTTGCTGGATTGTAGTCGTAGGATGCGCCGACAGCTGCACCAAGGAGGTCACCAAGAGCGACGTCGAGGGCGATGAACTTCACGTCCTTGTTCTGAGGTGCTGCCTGAACGACTGTCTCTGCGAATGCGTAGCCTGGCATGACGATGATGTTGTAGCCTTCGCCAACAGCCTGGTCGACCATTGCGACACGGTCTGCCGTGTTGTCACCAGCTGGCTTGTAGTACTTGAACTGAAGACCATGGGCCTCAGCATAAGCCTTACATGCTTCGTATGTCGTCTGGTTGAAAGACTGGTCTGTGATATCACCGTAGTCGGTGATCATAGCGATTGCGTAGGTTTCCTGAGCCTGTGCTTCCTGAGCGCCCTGTGCAAAGACAGAGAAGGAAAGGCAGAGAACCATAAGAACGAACAATGCTTTCTTCATTTTCTATCCTCCAAGATTATTCCCCCAAAACAGGAGTAAAATACAAGACAAAGTATAACAGAAAAATCCCGGTTTGCAACAGCAAAACCGGGATTCGCATCAAACTTGAATCAGAATGCAGCCACGGAGTTCAGCAAGAGGAGGTTGAACACGAGCGTGAACAGAGCGACCGTCTCAATGATACCAATGACGATGAGGTAGTTTGCAGTACCCTTTCCAGTTTCTGCAAGAGCGTCACAGGCGGATGCCGAACATCTTCCCTGAAGGTATGCTGAGAGGCCAATTACAAGACCGCCAAAGATACCGACGCAGAGAGCGAAGACATCTGGGATTCCAGCCTTCATGGCGTTCGTTATGAAGTTCATGAGAAGGAAGCCGTAGATTGTCTGTGTGAGAGGAGCACCCGCAAAACCAACCATCATGAATGCAGCAGGCTTGCCGTTTGCATAGCACTTCTTCCATCCACCAACTGCAGCAAGGGCTGCACAGCCTACTCCAAATGCCGATCCAAGTGCGGAAAGTGCAAAAGCCAAAACCAAACCAATTGATCCAATACCCATTTCAATAATCTCCTATTATTGCAATTTGAAATTCAAACGTTCTTCTTGAACGGTTCGTATGGAACACCGGCCCACTCCATTCCAAGCTGGCCCGAGAATTCCAGAAGATTCAGACGCATACCGTGGACGACCACACTAAGCATACCCATGACCAAGTTGAGCCCATGTCCAATCACGAGAATGAGTATTCCCGCTGGCAGAGCCCATCCCTGCAGCATGGACGAAGCCATTCCGTTGAAGCTCTGCGCTATCGCAAGGCTGGCCATTCCAACTGCAAACAGACGAATATAGCTCATGACGTTTCCAAATGCGCTTATGGTATTCAGGAACGTCGTGAAAGCACCACCAAGACCGGCCTTCACACCGGCTCCAAAGCTCTGTCCCGGCTCTTGAGAGCCAAACAGGACGACAAGGACCAGTCCTCCAAGGATGATTGCGAATATCATGGCTACGTTGACGGAAGCCCCTACCACCAGCATGAGTATGAGGTAGTAGATGCTCACTATCATTGCAAGCCATGCAAAGTCCGCAACCAAGGCAAGGTTCTTCTCCTGCCATTTCCTCACAGCGTTCATAAGGCATGCGAGGGACAGCTGAATGGTTCCAACCATGAAGCAGAACTTCATGACAGTGTTCTGAGCCGTGGTGGAGTCAACCCCAAAGTATTCGGGATAGTTGGCTATCTGAGGTATGACGAGCATTCTAAGGAATGGAATCTCCATCGCCTTCTCGCTGCCAAGCCAAGTACCTGTCAAGGCACCCCATATCACGGTGGCTATGCTCATGACGTATATGAGCATGTTCATGTTGGTAAGCTTCTTGGTCTTCACGTTGAGACCAATCGCTATGCCAAGGAACACAAGTCCGTATGCGGCGTCCCCTATTATCATTGCAAAGAACAACGAAAGGAAAAGAAGGAACCACATGCTTATGTCGTACTCCTTGTAGCCAGGAGTGGTTCCAAGCATCGTGAAGACAGGCTCCATCATCGCCGTGACCTTGTTGTACCTTATCTTTGTAGGCACAGGGTCGTCGTCGCTTGGATCGTCGAATGCATACGCCCAGGAGTTCTCCTTTGCAATTTCACGGAAGCCTTTCGTATCGACCTCAGGAATGAAACCGCAAAGGCAGCAAAGGCCTTCCTGCTCACCTACAGCACCACTTACGGAAGAATAGATGACATCGTCCGACGCCTTCTTGATGAAATGGTCGTAGCTTGTGATGAACGCCGCCGACGAAGATATGAGGACGTTGCTTTCATGAAGCGCAAGATTGAGCCTTGAAATCTCTGCATCAAGCTCGTCAAGGCCTCGTAGAGGCAGTTCAAACGGCGTTGCCGAGAAATCCTGAGCCAAAGGCTGTCCAACGACGGCCACTGTCTTCATCTTATCGACATCGGCAAGGCATATGTACATAACATCATCAGGTATAAGGGAAAGCTCCCTCTTGCCCATCTGGTAGAAATAGAGAGGAACTCCAATGGAGGCCAATTCCTTGACTTCACTAGGGTTGAACCTACCCCATTTCTCAATCTTTGACTTTTCGTTCGACAGCTCGAAGAGTTCGTTCTCAAAGCTTCTGGAATCGGCGACGGCCTTGCACAGCCTTTCGTGAAGGTCATCGAACTCGCGCTTTCCAAGCACAGGCTTCTGCTCCACCTTTGGCTGCTCGGCAAGGACGGAGCGCATCTTGTCCAAGGAGGTAAGCCTTTCCGAATACTTGGACTCAGGGACGGCGGTCTCCGATATATGGACGACACCAAAATCCCTTATTGCATTGAGCATCTCGCGCTTGCGGTCGGCAGGAGCCACGACAATGACTTTCTTCATTTTCTCTATCATGCAGTCTCCTCCTTGTCAGCAAGCTTCTTCTTGGCTATCTTACCGCGAACGACAGCCGCGGTCTGCTGGTCTCCAATATAGATTCCAATCCTGCGGATGTTCTCCTTGGTTTCCGGAATCTTGACTTTCTCAAAAAGGTTCACCCTTTGGCTGGTGGTTCTAAGCTCCTTCTCAAGAAGGGACACCTGAACCTTGAGCGTAGCCATAAGCGCATCTATCCTTGCGCTGTCACGCAGAAGAAGGACCGCCCTGTCCACCCAAAGCGGGTACTGCTCCACATCGTAGTCTATGTCCTTGAACGTCAGGTCCTGGAACACAGGGATCACCACACCTGCAATGTTCCCCTCCCCCCTTACGACCTTGTCAGGCCGCACAAGGCTGTCAAGTTGCTTGGACGCATCGAACACGCTGTTCTCACCAAACACACCAATCCAGTCCTGAGCGCTTCGTATGAGCTCGTTCTGCTTCTCCCTGTATTGGGAGAGGTCTGACTCTATCTGACGTATGACCATTTGGAGCTGCTGCTTTTTGAGCTGAAGAGTAGGAAGGTAGCGCTCATACTGCTTGAGCTGATCCTTCTGTTTCTTCTGTTCGTTCTTAGTCAGCTTAACCGCCACTTCAAGCCTCCGTCTTCTTTGGCCATCTCTGGGCTATGAGTTCGCTTCTAAGACCTGTCTCGTTTGGCTCGAAGCACTCTGCAAGTATCTCCCAACCAAGGTCAAGGGCTTCTTCAAGAGGGATGTTCACGGAAAGGTCCATGAGCCTTGTCTCGAAGAGGTGTCCGTACTTGAGGAGCTTCTCGTCCCATTCGCTCATCATGAAGCCCATGGACTTCTTCTCAAGGGACTCCTTGTATGCGCTGTACAGCTTGATGAGACCGTCCATAAGCGCTCTATGGTCGTTTCTGGTCTCGCTGTTGACGTTCTGCTTCAGACGGCTGAGGCTTCCAAACGGCTCGATGTGTCCGTTCTTCAGGTAGTACTGGCCCTCTGTGATGTAGCCTGTGTTGTCTGGAACCGGATGTGTGACATCGTCGCCAGGCATAGTGGTTACGGCAAGGATGGTGAGGGAGCCTGCACCTTCGAAGTCAACGGCCTTCTCATAACGGCTTGCAAGGGAGCTGTAGAGGTCGCCAGGGTATCCTCTATTGGAAGGGACCTGGTCCATTGTGATTGCCATCTCCTTGAGGGAGTCGGCGAAGTTCGTCATGTCAGTAAGAAGGACAAGGACCTTCTTGCCCTCGATTGCAAAGCGCTCTGCAACGGCAAGAGCCATGTCAGGAATCATCATACATTCGACCGTTGGGTCACTTGCAGTGTGGATGAACATTATGGTTCTGCTCATTGCACCGCTCTTCTCAAGCGTGTCCTTGAAGAAGAGGTAGTCGTCGTACTTGAGACCCATACCGCCAAGGATGATGAGATCGACCTCTGCCTGCATGGCTATGCGTGCAAGGAGCTCGTTGTACGGCTCTCCGCTTACGGAGAATATAGGAAGCTTCTGGGATTCGACCAATGTGTTGAATACATCGATCATTGGAATTCCAGTCCTTATCATGTTCTTTGGAACAATTCTCTTTGCAGGGTTGACCGATGGACCGCCAATCTCGATCATGTTGTCTTCAAGAGCAGGACCGTTGTCACGTGGACGGCCGGAGCCGTCGAACACCCTGCCAAGAAGGTCTTCCGAGAAGCTGACCTTCATTGGAACACCAAGGAACCTGACCTCATCGTTCGTGGAAATGCCCTTTGCGCCTGCGAACACCTGAAGGCTTACAAGATCGCCGTCAAGCTTGATTACGTTTGCAAAGCTTTTTCCAACAACTGCAAGATCGTTGTATCTTACGCCCTGAGCCCTTACGGTGATTACATCACCAACGATGGACTCTATCTTAGTATAGACTTTGTTCATACTCACATCTCCTCACAGCAGTTGGACTTGGAAGCATACAAATCCCTTATTTCGTTCTCATACTGGCTGTAGCGTGGATCCGTTGTGGCAACACTGTTCCAGTCAAGGAACTTCTGGCGCATTTGGTTGAAGAACGCTCTAACATCCTTCTTGCTATCAAGCGCAAAGTCTGCCGTAAGCACTTCGTACAGGAGATTGAACTCCTCGCGCTGTCTGTCAGGAAGGACTGCGCTGTCAACGGGGTCGAACGAGTTCTGCTGCAGATACACACTGTCAAGAAGCTCGCCCTTCTGGTATACGATGTAGTCCGCAACTGAAGTACCCTCCTCGCCAACGACCTTCATCATCTGGTTTATCTCGTTGCTTCTAAAGAGGATGTCCCTTGCCTGCTCGACACGGGCCTTGTCTATGATGCCATTGTATTTTGACCAGGAATCGAGAGGATGGATTGCAGGGTACTTCCTTGCATCAGACCTCTCGCGGCTAAGACCGTGGAATGCACCAACGACCTTGAGCGTAGCCTGGGTCACAGGTTCCTCGAAGTTTCCACCTGCAGGGCTTACCGTACCGCCAATCGTAACGGAACCCGTAGACCCATCATGAAGCCTTACCTTTCCAGCCCTTTCATAGAAGGCCGCGATTACGCTTTCAAGGTATGCAGGGAAGGCCTCTTCACCCGGAATCTCCTCAAGCCTACCGCTCATCTCTCTCATAGCCTGAGCCCAACGGCTCGTGGAATCGGCAAGAAGGAGCACGTTGAGGCCCATTTGCCTGTAGTACTCGGCCATCGTAATGGCCGTATAGACCGATGCTTCTCTGGCTGCGACCGGCATGGAGGACGTGTTGCATATTATGATGGTCCTCTCCATGAGGGAACGACCAGTCTTTGGGTCGACCAGTTCCGGGAACTCCTTGAGGACTTCGACGACCTCGCCGGCACGTTCTCCACAGGCGGCTATGATCACGATATCGACCTCTGCATTGCGGCTTGTAAGGTGTTGAAGGACAGTCTTTCCTGCACCAAAAGGCCCTGGCACACAGTATGTACCACCCTTTGCGATTGGCAGGAACGTATCGATTATCCTGATCTTCGTGACAAGAGTCTCGTCCGGTCTGAGACGTTCTTCATAGCATCCAACAGCCTTCTTCACAGGCCAGCTGAACACCATTGTAAGATCCCTCTCGTCACCCTTTGGGTTCTGGAGCTTTGCAACGGTGGACCTTACGTTGTATACGCCCTTCGAAGCAACCGAGACTACCTTCCAGTCAACATCGTCGAAGCCGAACGGAACCATGATCTTATGAGTGAAGATACCCTCTGGAACCGTTCCAATCGTATCGCCGGGTCTTACGACATCCCCAACGGCCACGACAGGGGTGAACTCCCAATCCTTGTTTGGGATTGGATCCATGTAGACGCCCCTCTGTAGGAAGAATCCGCACTTCTCGGCAAGGGCCGGAAGAGGGTTCTGAAGCCCATCGTAGATTTGGGTTAGAAGTCCAGGTCCAAGCTCCACGCTCATCATCTCGCCGGTGAACTCGACCTTGTCCCCTACCTGTATGCCATTGGTCATCTCATAGACCTGCATGCTGGCCTTGCTTCCGTTTATCCTTATGACCTCTCCCTTGAGTCTGGTGTCGCCAACGAGAACGTAAGCAACCTCATTCTTGGAAATGGCCCCTTCGAACGCTACGGTAACGAGGTTTCCGTTCACGCCGGCCACATATCCTGTGCTTTTTGTCATAATATCTCCACCGGAGGAACTTGCAAAAACATGCTTTGGAAGTTCCTCTCTTCTTTATTTTTCAACGTTTATCTCTTCACGAACCTTGTCGAATAGCTTCTGATACTGGGCGTTGCCCAAGTCCACATCGAACAGGTCCTTCCTTATGAGGATCCTAAGCTGCAGTGCGTAGCCAAGGACCACATCCTGATTGAAGGCTTTGAACGCCATAGCCTTCTCAAGATAGTCGAACCTGAACTTCATTATGAGAAGCTCCGCATCCAATGGATTCTTGGCGGACATGACTGCATTTCCAAATTTGGAGATCTCATAGTCCTCCTCGTTCGAGAACACATCGTCCTTTCCAAGAGCCACCCTGCGTCTGGCGTTCACAGCAGCATCGGTCTTGTCGCAGAACCGTTTCCACTCCTTGAGGAAATGGCATCCGCTGTAGTCCCCCTGCTCTATGCGGGAAAGGAGTTTCATGTCGGATGCGCCCACACAGCTTTGTGCAGTCTGCATGAACCCGTCCCAAGTCAGAGGGGCCTTGTCGCCAAAACGCAGCATTGGAAGGCTTGAAAGAAAATAGTACCTAGAATCGACAGGCATCTGCGCTTCCTCAGAACTTCAATCCACCAAGAAATGGCTTGAGAAGGTTCGCAATCTCATCGTCCGAGAAATCATAGAACCCGGATCCATCCTTGAGACAGAGCTTCACGGAAGCGTTCTTGACGGGCTTTATCTCAAGGCCCTTCTCCAGTTCCTTCGCAAGTCCGTTCTTGAGGGATTCGTTCACATCCTTGACTTCAAGGACGTACTTGGAAGGATCCTCTCCGTTGATGGCGGCGACGATCACCTTTGAAAGCTGTTCGCCTGTCATTGCCTTGGAGACTTCAGAGGAAAGAATGCCGTCGAGCTGAGCCTCAAGTTCCTTCTTCACGGAAAGCACAGCATCCCTCTGGGCCTGCTTGACCAAAGCCTTGGCGCTTTCGATCTCACGGTTTGCGTTATCGATCATCTTCGCCGCTTCCTTTCTAGCGTCTTCGATGATCTCCTGAGCCTGGACCTTTGCAGCGTCCACTACGGCGGCGGCTTCCTTCTTGGCTTCTTCTATTCCATCATGCTTGATGGACTGGACCAAATCTTGAATCTGTATCTCCATTCTGTTCCATCCTTGAACTTTTGTATGCCTTTCACTGGGAGCTTTTTGGCAGTTTACTCCAAATGCTCCGATTTTGAAGTATATAACAGAAATCCAGAATTGAGTACTCCAAAAAGACCCCTTCTTTACCAAATCTTAACACTACTGCGAAACTGCCCAAATCATCTGCCGGTTTCGAAGGCATCCACCACTGATGTGAACGCCAACTGCAGGAGCCTTACGGGATGGACCTCATACCCAACCATAACCTTGTTGAACGTGCGGCACCTTGGAATGCTCATTGGGAAACAACCATGTTCAAGGGCGGCAACGGCGTTTCTCTCCACGCCAAGCCTCAACGCCATTTCGTTCAACGAAAGGCCAAGAAGCCTTCTTTGGCTCTTGAGGGCGGCCCTTAGGCTTGGTCTAAGGCCGTTGAGTCTGAGATTCGATGAGATGGACTCCATTTCAGTGAAATCAAATCCGGATATATTCCTCTCTATATAGGATATTGTGATGGATCTCCAATTGGAGACATCCAAATCACGAACAGGGAAGTCTGCGCACATCCACGCCCATAGAAATGGAAGCGGCACTGCACATCTATAGCAAACGAAGTTCACTATGTCGCTTATCCTTGGAGCTCCGCCTTTTGAAGTCTTTTTCCCAAAGAACGAACGAATCTCGTCCGCGTACGGATACGAAATGGCATCCGCAACGGCAGTGATTGCAAAGGGGTCAAGTTCTACGAATCCTCTCCCTGTTCTCTTGGGCAATGGCCAGGACCTCCGAATCCGTCATGTCCATGTACACGTAGATGTCCGCTATGAAGTCCAGCGGATGGTACTCTCCACAGCATTCGAGATAGAGGTTCAAGGAATCCACCTTTGGATACGAATACCTATTGGTCCTCCAGTTCTCGAATCTAAGGTACGCCTCCCTACTGCGTCCCGCCTTCTTGGCTACGGTTCCATAGCCTGCGGGCATATTGTCCCTACCTTGGACCATGGATCTGTGGATGTAGAAGCATTTTCGTATGTCGGCGGCCTTTGGAACCGTTCTGTTGTCTGAAAGCGCCTTCTCCACACACTTCCTACGCCTTTCGTCAGCTGCACATCTTTCAAGAAGCGGCTTGGCGAGCCATTCCTTCCAATTGCGCCAGTCGGTCAATGCTATGGAATAGTATTTCCTTTGCTTTCCGTTTCGCTCAATGGTCCTGACATTGACCTTTGCATCGTTTGGAAGTCCGCTGTACATGGAGCAAAGCACAAGAGCCGGTGAAATGGAGGCATCCTCCACTGCAAACTTCATTATATCCTCAAGACTTGGATTCCAATCTTCAGGTTCCTTCCCCAACCTGCCGTTTCTGAACGTCTTGAGATCTGGACTATCGATGAGACCCAACCAACCGGCCAAATTCGCGAACTGCCTTGCGTCAAAGTACTCCATCACTCAAATCCATGCTCCACTGTCTTTTGGAAGCATCATAGGGCATTGGATTGGACCAAAGGAGTTGCAGCTCTGCGCTTTAACACTATCAAACACTAAGCTTTTGAAATTCAACATCTTGCAATGGATGGAATTATCCAAAAATCAAGCCCTCTATCAATATGGTGGAATCCCATGGACAGATTCCTGGACAAGATCCTAAACTTTGCTGTTTCAAGGACATCGGTTTGGTGTTATAATATCTCTCTCCCAATGAAGAAAAGGGATAACAAGGAGAGAAAACATGTCTGACTACATGAACGGAACAGGAATACAGTACCATCTTAGGACAAAGAAAGGGGATGTTGGGAAATACGTCATCCTACCAGGGGATCCAAAGCGTGTACCCCTCATAGCGCAGTTCCTAGACGATGCGCACGAAGTCGCGGACAGCCGTGAATTCCTCACGTACACGGGAAGCCTCGACGGAGTGCCTGTGAGCGTGACCTCCACAGGAATAGGAGGCCCATCCGCTTCGATTGCCATGGAAGAGCTGGTCAAATGCGGTGCAGACACATTCCTCAGAATGGGCACATGCGGTGGCATAGCATTGCCTGTAATGGGCGGAGACGCCGTGATTGCAACCGGAGCCATAAGGATGGAAGGCACCAGCCGCGAATACGCACCAATAGAGTTCCCTGCAGTCGCAGACTACGAAGTGGTCACAGCATTAAAGAAGACAGCGGAAAGCATGGGCATAAAGCACCACCTTGGAATAGTCCAGTGCAAGGATTCGTTCTACGGCCAGCACGACCCATCCATAATGCCTGTAAGCTACGAGCTTGAAAACAAATGGGAGGCATGGAAGCGCCTTGGCGTATTGGCATCGGAAATGGAGAGCGCAGCACTGTTCACAGTGGCGAGCTTCCTGCACGTAAGATGCGGCTCAGTGTTCTTCGTCGTTGGCAACCAGGAGCGCGAAGCCCTTGGCATGGACAACCCAAAACTCCACGACACCACGCAGGTCTGCCACGTCGCAGTCAACGCAATCAAGACGCTCATCGAAATGGACAAGGCATCCGGCAGGCTGTAATTCCAAGACCGATTGCCCTGAGCATCACATTTGATATACCAATCACTCGTATTGGTTTGGAACCGATTCCTTTATGACGGACAACCTCTCTGGGTTGTCCGTTTCTTCCATTACATCGAACCTGAAAACTTCAAGGCCTGTGTTCGTATAGTCCTCCTGAAGAGACCTACAGCTGTGCATTCCAAGATCCAATTGGAAGCGGTTCTTGATGCAGTCGCCCTTTATGTCATTGGAATAGAAGAGATAGACCTTGTCCGTCTTGAGGTTCCTGATTGCGACCACCCCGCAGTTTTCATTCATAAAAGCCTCCTTGAGGAACTTATTTCAAAGTGACGTAAGTCTTGCCCTGCCCTCCGTCATCGGGATGGGCGAATTTGTAGGATTCCACGAGGGGACTTGCGTTCAAGTGCCGGTGGATCCCTGAGGACAAAATGCCGTCACCATAGCCGTGTATGATGGAGAAGCTCTTCATTCCATGTATGCAGCAGGCTTCAAGCTGGCTGTCTATGGCATCAAGCGCCGCTTCAAGCCTGTAGCCCCTGAGATCCAACGACAACTTTGGTGCCGGAGCCTTTGAGCCGGAATCGAACGAGTATGACTTGACCGTTGCAGCCCTGCGTGGAACCGTAAGTTCGCTTTCCTTGAAGGTGAATTTCATAGGCCCTATGGCGACGACCCACTTGCCTTCGCCCGCCTTCCTTATTACGGAACCCTCACGTTTGTTTGGGCCGCAGAGTACGTCCATGCCAGGCTCAAGGTCTACATGAAGCTCACTTGCAATGTCCTCTTTTGCATCGTATTCGTCTATTTCGTTGTCCACCTTGGCGATTTGGGCTTCCATCTCGTCCTTTTTGCCTTCCATTTCCGAGATGAAGGACTTGACCTTTTGGGTCTTCTCCCTGTTCATCTCACCAACCCGGATCTCCGCCACGAGGTTTTCAAGACGCTTTCTGGAATCTTTGAGGGCCTTGTCGTACTCCAACAAGGAACCCTTTCTAAGGCGGTTCTCCATAGCCTTGAGTCTACGGTTTTCATTTGCGATGTGGCGCTCTTCGTTCTCCACAGCGCGAAGCCTTCTTGAAAGCTCCGCAGCTTTGGTATCGGCCTCCCTTCTCTTCTGTTCAAGCCCTCTTATGATGGAGGATATCTTCACGGCCTCCTCACCAAGGTATTTCTGGGCACATGCAACCACGCTCTTTGGAAGATGCATCCTCTTTGCGGTGTCTATGGCGTGGCTTTCACCGGGAAGGCCTGCAATGACCTTGAAGGTTGGCTCAAGTGTCTGCTCATTGAACTCCATGGAAGCGTTGAGGACGTTCTTCGAGGAATAGGCATACTGCTTCAGCACCCCGTGGTGGGACGTAGTAAGAGTAAGCGCCGCCCTGCCAGTGCAGTATTCCAATATGGAACGGGCAAGGGCCGCACCCTCCTGTGGATCCGTACCACTTCCAAGTTCGTCCAGGATAACAAGCGAATCAGGCGTCATGGAACGCAGTATGAACCCTATGCTCTTCACGTGTCCGCTGAACGTGGAAAGGTTGTTCTCGATGCTCTGATCATCGCCGATATCCGTGAAAACGTTGTCGAACAACGCAAGCGAGCTACCATCCTGGGCTGGAATGAAGCCGCATATCTGGTTGAGTATGGAGAATAGCCCAACCGTCTTCATCGTGACGGTCTTTCCTCCTGCGTTTGGACCTGTAAGGACAATCGCCTTGTATCCGGCTGGAACCCTAAGGTCTATTGGCACGCACTTTGCACCCAGCAGTGGATGGCGTGCGTGTATAAGGTTGCAAAGCCCGTTCTCTTCACCTTCCCCTCCTGCGATGGAGGCATGGCCGCCTTCCACAAGCAGGGTCCTACAGCACTGGTTTAGGCGCGCCCATGATGCGAAGGCATAGAGGAAGTCCGCCTGCATCACCTGTGATGCAAGGGTTCTAAGCTGCACTTCACACGCCTTTACCATGTCTGACAAGCCTCCAATGAGCCTTGCAATCTCTATGTCTATGGCCTGTTGGGACATCACGACTGCGTTGTTCATGTCAACGAGTCTGAACGGCTCCATGAACACCGTGCCACCGCTTGACGAATAGCTTTGGACATAGCCCTCAACGGAACCCTTGGATTCACTCCTGACCGGAAGGACTATCCTTCCGTCCCTCATGACCGCAGCGTTGGACTGCATGAGAGATGAATTGTTCCTCATCATGTCCTGAGCCATGCGGCTGCGTTCAGCACGTTTGGCATCGGCCTTGTCCCTAAGCGCCTTTACGGTTGGATAGTTCTCCTTCACCTGCCCTGGGGATTCAAGGATGCTGAAGACCTCGTTCTCCAAGTCAAGGAGCTCATGAGGAATCTCCTCTATAATGCCATCCACGCCGTTTTCCCTGTCAGCGCAATCGGGCTCGTTGGAAAGAGATAGCAACGACCTAAGAAGCCCTGCGCTGCGTATGAAAAGCCCTACGTCGTAGACCTGTTCTCCGGTGAGGGATGCAACAGGGTTGGCCTCAATGGAAGCGAACACCCCGGATATATCGGGAAACGACTCAACGAATACGTTTCTCTTGGGCGCTTCGCCTATTGCATACGATGCAGCTGCAACCTGACTTTGGCGGGTCAAATAAGCATCCTTGTCGAATATGGGCTTTGCACGTCTTACGGAATTCCCTCCCTGGGTGCTCAACGCAAGATGCGCTATACTGTCAAGGACCTGGTCCAACCCAAGGTCCATCACTGTCCTTTTGAACATTTCCTACTCCAAACGGGAAGCCTTTCGTCCAGCGATTCAAGCATTCGCACATAGCTTTCATACCTATCTGGATCTATGCTTCCTTTCTCCAAACGCCTCAGCACCTCGCAGTCCGGTTCGTTCACATGAAGGCACGATGCGAATGCGCACTTGGGCGCGGCCTCCACGAACTCCGGAAACGCTTGTGCAATGAGGTGCGGGTCGTCATGCGGCACCGATATCTCCCTGAAACCCGGCGTATCTATGAGCGTGAAGCCCTGGCCGTCCAGCATGAGGGCGTAGTTGGTCGTATGCCTTCCCCTATTGTACTTTTCGCTCACCTCCCCCACTCGCTGGCTTGCACCAAGCAGCCTGTTAACAAGGGAGCTCTTTCCAACACCGCTCTGCCCCACGAAAGCCGCAACCTTACCCTGCAGGGCCTCTATGAGACGGTCTATGTTCTCGCCTGTCTGTGCCGATACCGCTGTGGTCTCGTACCCCAGTTTCCTGTACAGCTGAAAGCGCTCCTGCTCCCACTGGGTAAGAAGGATGTCGCACTTGTTGAGCACTATCATCACAGGCACGTTGCGGCAGCATGCAAGGACCCTATCCACGAAACGCGGCCTGAACGGAGGGCTCTCTATGCTGCATACGCACACCACAACGTCCATGTTGGCGCAGATCGTCTGGTTGAGCTGCCTCTTGTCGTTCCAACGGGCGAACACTCCTTTCCTGTCATGACGTCCTGTGACAAGTCCCTCGACTGTGCCGCTTTGGGTGAAATCCACGATGTCCCCCACGACTATTGGGTTGTATTCGCCGTTGGCCTGGGCAAGGTGCTTGCCCTTTATCCTGCAGCTGAACACCTCCCCTTGAGAAGTGCGCACCGAGTATATGTTGTTTATGGACCTAAGGACCACACCTTCCATGCTGTTTTCCATGTATTTACCGTCATTCCTTTCTCAAGGCATCTTCCAGGTCAACGAACCTTTGTGGAAGAGACGCCTCGAAATGCATCATCTCGCCGGTATCGGGATGGCTTATCTCCAGGATGGAGCTATGGAGCATGAGGGACCATCCGGGAAAGCGTGAAAGGCGGTTGTTGTACATCACATCACCAATGACAGGATGCCCTATGCTCTTCATGTGCACCCTTATCTGATGGGTGCGCCCGGTGAAGATCCTAACCTTGACAAGCGCCGCCCTTGGAAGCTGCTTCACAACCTCGTAGTGGCTTTTGCTGTACTTGCCCTCTGCGAACCTGTCAACGGAGCCGCCGACCTTGTACTTTGGATCGGTGTAGACCTCATCCATTATCTCCTGAGTCCTCTTCTTGGAAAGGCCGCCTTGGATTATGTACCTCTTCTCTTTGACTGGAACGAACAGCTTGCGGTTGTTCCTGTCCCTTGCAAGAAGGCACTCTATGTCGTCCTCATGCTTTGGAATGATGCCATCACAGAACGCATAGTAGTACTTTTCTATCTCCCTGTTCTGGAACTGGGCGCTCAAAGCGGCATGGGTCTTGGCGTTGAGCGCTATGACCATCACGCCGCTTGTATCCTTGTCAAGTCTATGGACGATACCAGGGCGCGTCACATCGCATTCGTCGGCCATGGCATCTATGAAATCCTGTCCGTAGCGGTACGCAAGGGCGTTCACTATCGTCCCGTCTATGTTCCCCGCCCCAGGATGCACGACCATCCCTTGGGCTTTGTTTATCACAAGCATCGAGCTGTCTTCGTACAGCACATCAAGGGGTATGTCCTGAGGTTCGACCTTCTCAAAGACATCGGCTACATAGGAAAGGGTGACGATGTCACCTTCCTTCACGGCATCGCTCTTCTTGGATGGCCTGCCGTTTATGGTCATAGAGCTCATTGGGTTGGACAGAGCGGATCTGGAGAGGCCTTCTATCTTTGAGGCGAGGTAGGCATCCACACGCTGTTTCTGGACCCCATCCTCCACTGTGAATTCGTAGTTTCGTTCAATTCGCACTTACTGCTCCTATTATGTAGTCTATGAGCGTTATGGCAGCGGACACGGCGCATGCTATGCCAAGCGTCTGTAGGAACTCGGGGCTCTGTCCGGCTATCGAGTACGCTACGCCCACAAGGGGGAAGGCTATTGGTATGCCTCCAAAGAATAAGGTCTCGGCACGTCTCAGATCCAATGACCATTTGGGAAACTCGGCCTTCGTGTATGGTTCGTAGCCGTCCATGCTCAGCGCAAAGACTGGGTTTGCAATGCCAAAGAGAAGGACTGCGATGACTACAGCCGTTATGAGTCTCTTCATTTGCAAGCCTCCGTACCGGCCTGACTGTAGTCGCGTGCGCCAAAGATAGCCGTTCCAATACGGACCTCCGTGGATCCGTTTGCAACGCCAATCATGTAGTCCCCGCTCATACCCATGGAAAGGATGTCCATATCGACGTATGGGTATGTACCAGCTTGCTTTTTGTCTTTTATGGAGTCGAAAAGCCTTTTCAAGTATGAGAACGCTTCGTTCGTAAGCCTATCCTTGTCCTCTGGCCTGCACGCAACAGGTCCAACAGTCATGAGACCCCTTATGCGTATGTTGTGCAGCCCTCTTGCCTTCTCTATGCACTCGAAGAGTTCCTCTTCGCTTTCAAAGCCGCTCTTGGCCACCTCACCGCTTGTGTTGACTTCAAGTAGCACGTCCATAGTCTTGTTGGACTTTTCGGCGGCCCTATCAACCTTTTCAAGAAGCCCAAGCGAATCGATGCTTTCTATCATGTCCACCAACGGCACGACCTTGTTGACCTTGTTGCTTTGAAGATGTCCTATCATATGAAGCTCAAGGTCCTGCGGCTTATGTGACAGTCCGTCTTTTGAGAACTTCTCGACTATCTCCTGCACGTGGTTCTCGCCAAAGAGCCTTGCACCGGCACTGTAGGCATCCATTATCTCTTCAAGGCTACGTGTCTTGCTCACCGCCATGAGACGGGCTCTACCTATCCTGGACTCCATGGCCTTTATGGTGCGTCTGTATTCTTCTATCCTTTCCATCTTTGATGTGGCTTCTTCGTTCATATGGCTTGATTCTACCCTCAAAACGCAATGATATCAAATGGTATGTGTCCGTATGCGTCCGTATGTGCCCGAACAGGAGACAATTCCGTGGTGGGTGTCGCTCTGCAATTGGTTGACACTTTTGGCTCAAGATGCTAGATTCTCCCTTGCATGGCGATGTAGCTCAGCGGGAGAGCCCCAGTCTTACACACTGGTTGTCGTAGGTTCAAATCCTACCGTCGTCAAATCAAGGAGTCTGCTAAGGCTCCTTTTTTTGTACCTTTTGGGGACGTGAACTATGGAGGAGGCCAATATGGATGATGTCAGATGGATATTCTTCGATGTAGGTTCAACACTCGTGGATGAGACCATTGCATACGACAACCACGCGCGTTCCATGCTGAAGAAGGCCACTTTGGTTGGAAACGACGTTTCCTTTGAGGAATTCGATGAAGCCCGTCGAGGATTCGCAATGGAAGGCCTTGACGGGAACTCCGCAGCACGAAAGCACTTTGGACTTGAGATGACGCCATGGCCGTCCTGCGACGAAGTTTTGTTTCCAGATGCATTTGACACCCTCTCGTATTTGAAATCAAAAGGCTACAGGCTTGGAGTGATTGCAAACCAACCTATTGGAACCAAAGACCGCCTTGAGAAGTGGGGAATCCTTGGGTTCTTCGACATAGTGATTGCATCCGCAGAGGCGGGGGTCTCAAAGCCATCGCCTAGAGTTTTCCTGATGGCAATCGAGGCATCCGGCTGCGATGCAAGCCAATGCGTGATGGTTGGAGACCGCCTGGACAACGACATGAAACCTGCAAAGGCTCTTGGAATGAAGACCGTTTGGATGCGAACCGGCCTTGCAGCCATCCAGAACCCCTCCTTTGGAGCCGGCATTGCAGACTGCATGATAGACAGACTTTCAGACCTTAAAGATGTATTCTAGCCTTTGAGTTTTTGAAGTTCATTCAATCTTTTAGACACCCTATAGGTACAACCAAAACGCCATCAGGTCTTGTATAGCCATATTGGGTTCCTGTAATCACGATTTTCAAATCAGGAAGTCTCAATTTGGCTTGGGTTTCCTTCAAATTGTACTGTTTTACCAACTCTTCTATCTCATTCAAATGCTTGGCACCCTCCTCAATATCAGTACTACCCAATTTGAATTCCATGAGAGCATATCGGCCATCACGCAGATGGAGTACACAATCAGCTTCAAGCCCATATCTATCACGATAATATGAGACTTTTCCTCCAAGCGCATCCGAATACACTTTCAAATCCCGTATGCACAGAGTCTCGAATATGAAACCAAAGGTCTTCAAATCAAGGTTGAAGTATTCGGGTCCAACACCAAGAGCTGCAACAACAAGGGAAGGATCGACGAATTCCCTTTTGTCTGTTGCTTGGATTGCACTTTTAGACCGTATTGCAGGGCACCAAGCCTCCACATCCTGTATTACATACAGCTTTTTCAATGCATTCACGTAGTCGTAGAAAGTCGAATCCGATATATCGGCATTGGCTTTTATATCCTTGATTATGGATTGGTTTGTAGCAACTGTCGAAATATTGCGAGCATAGGAACGAAGAAGAAGCCTTGAAGTTGTTTCGTTTCTTCTCGTTCCGTCCACACTGGACATATCTTCACGACACAGGCTTTCGAAATAGCTTTGAGCGACAAGAAGTTTGGAACTGTCGTTCTTTTTCAAAATCGATGATGGCCACCCTCCTCTACTTGCAGCGTAGATAAGATTGTCTATCGATAGATTGGATTCGCATCCATCGTCAAGAGTTTTTGGATTGTTGAACAGCTCGAACAAAGAAACGCTACCATTGGATTCTCCAGATTCGTACAAACTCATGGGATACATGGAAAGAGTATCTATACGACCTGTACCAGTATGCATGATTTGGGATTTATCAATCGAATTGGATCCTGTCAGGATATACAGGCCATCTTCATTCCTGCGGTCGACAGAAACCCTAACGGCATCCCAGAGGTTGGGGGCAATCTGCCATTCGTCTATCAATCTAGGGTTCTCTCCTACAAGGAGGTTCGAAGGCTTGATCTTGGCCGTCTCCAAATACATATCCCGTTTGTCTGGATCCTGCAACTCAATGAAGCTCTTTGCAAATTGCTTTGCAGTAGTCGTTTTCCCACACCATTTTGGACCAACGATATGCACTGCACCAAAGGCTTCAAGCTTCATCTGAAGTTCTCTATCACATACCCGCTTGATATAATCGAAAGACATAGCCATTGCTCTCCATTGCTTATAAAGTGTACCATTATAAGGAAAAAGTCAACTCCACCGGAGAGATTTGCGGCATTTCGTCAGATAGATTTGTGGTATTTTGTCGGAGAGATTTGCGGTAAATTGTCGGAGAGATTTGCGGTAAATTGAAACATTTATCCTTAGAAAGACAAATCTCTCAGAACAAAAGAACGGCCTCCATGAAGGAGGCCTCACGTTGTTCTACTCAATTGGATGGTTTGCAGGTTCATAGATGATGCTGTGGCTATGGATATCGTCCCAATAACCACCATAGGAATAGTCGTTCAGAATTGTATCAACAGGGATTTCCGTTACAAGTATCTCGTCGTCCTTCGTAGGATGTACAGCCGGGAATTTGCCGTCTACTCTGTCAATAAGGCCTTCCGGACCTTTCCAACAACTATATCCCGCGGGAGGTTCAGGAAGTTCGAATCCAGCCTCGCACTGAGCATATACGAGCACACTGTTCGAACCTTCTGTTTTGTGTATCCATCGCATTCTATACCAACGTGCAGTTCCACATTCGGTACATGTATCGTCTTCTCCGTATACGTGGTCTTCAATAATCTTGAATTCAGCGTGCAAAGATGGGTCGCAATCCGTTTCTTTGTAATGCATAGAATCTCCAACACGTCCATATTCATTGAGCATCTCCATTGAAGTGGCTTCTGTCTTATACGAATGGACATGAGGCTGAGTTGATTTCTGTCTGAAGGTAGAAGGCTCTTCACTGTCTTCATCGACATACAAGACCACCGTTCCGTCTTCAACATTCTCTGAAACGAACTTCATGACTTGCCTCTTCTCTTTTCCACCATCGAAAGAAGTATACACAAGACCAAAAGTCGTACCCAAAGTACCCACCTCGTAAGAATCATATTGGAATTCCATATAGATGCCTTCGATTGACATTCCAAGGACAAGAGAGTCAGAATCAAACGATGCAAAGTACTGCATTGAGCCGTCTTCAGTTTCAAACTGGTTGCTTGCCCAATAGCCAGCAAGAGGTTTATAAAGGTCTCGACCCTCCTCAGATAGCTTTGCTCCACAATCCGCACATGACGGATACTCCTTGATTGGAGTAAAGTATCCAGGCTTCCCCCCCCCTTCAGGTCTGTACTCAGTTCCGCCTTTATGATTGGAGAAATCAAGCTCAAGAGACTTTGTGCTTTCATATCCACATTCGGAACATGAGATTTTCTGAACTCCTGGTGTTGCACATGTCGAAGCCGTGGTGATTTCTCCTTCAACGAAGATATGATCCTTCATTGGAAGTTCTTCCTCTTGGGTTTTTCCACACTCCGTACATGTACTTTTCCTAATGCCCGTGGACGTGCATGAAGGATCTTTTGAAACTACACCTTCGTCGAAGGTGCAGACATGGACTTTCTGTTCACAGGAACAGAGGACTGTCATGGCCGCAACGACCAGCAAAATGTATAGCAATGTTTTCTTCATAATGGAATTGTACACCATGGTTCAAGTTATCTCAAAGCAAATGTTCGAAGACAAAGGAAAGGCCGCTTTTTCGACGGCCGTCCTTGCGATTACGATTCTATTCGATGGATACAGGAGGAATCGTTTCTCCTCCTATCGTTATCGTTACATTGGAAGGTATGTTCGCTTTTGCCATGTCATCCTCAGACCATTTCCATTTCGCATCCCCGAAGTATATCTCTTCGATTGGACAGTGATAGAACGTCTCGCTGCCAAGTTCAACCTCCCCTTCGACAACAATCTTCTTCAAAGCTGCGCAGTCGGAGAATGCGCGGTCCCCAAGTCGGGATCCTTCAGATATCGTCAACGTTTCAAGGCGTGAGCATTCAGCGAATGGACTACCAAACATTTCAAATCCAAGTGGAAGCTTCAACGAAACAAGGGCCGAGCATCCAGCGAATGCACAATCACACATAGTAACCCCAGAAGGAAGATTCAACGAAGCAAGATAACTACAACCATCAAATGCGTTTCTGCATATATGGTTGACACTGTCTGGAATCACCACGGATTCCATTTGACAACCCGAAAACCCTCCTTCTGGAATGGAATCCACTTTCTTCCCCTGATACATTGCAGGAATTTCAACAGATTTGACCTCACCAGTAAAATCTTTCCGATATGAAACTGAACAAGCGTCCTTCGCTCCATTAATAGAGTCTCCAAATGAAAGACATTCCTGCACCCAGTAGGCATGGAGTTTGAGGTCCGCTTCATTGGCGTAGCTGTTGCCTGGCATGTACACAGTGCCATCATCGGAGTACCAGTGGCTGAATACGTATCCTTCCTTTTCCTTGCTGCATTCCTCTATCACGAGAGCTGGATCATCTGAATACCTTGTACTTTCAAGAACTTCGTCCGAACCATTATCGTAGTCGTATGTTATGGTGTATGGGGGAACAAGTTCAAAGGCAAGGGTCAGAACTATGTCACCTGTAGTATCATTTGTAAGCTTTGTGACCACTTTGCCTGATGGAAGACGCCATTGTGGGGACTTGCCGTTCTTCAGCTCCGGCAAACCGAGGACTAAAGGAAGATCCTCCACCGTATATGTGGATTCTATATCGCCGGCAGGTTCCGTCCTGCCTTTCAGAATCGCATCACCGTACTTGTACGTAATCTTATACTCCACGGCCTCCCATTCCGCATAGAAAGTACAGCTTTTGTCATTGGAGTAGATTCCTCCAAGGTTGTAGGAGTCTCCGCTTCCATCGGCCTTGGTATTCCAACCAACAAGTTTGTAGCCAGTTTGCTCAACCCCGGAAGAAGGGAGGATGAGAGGTTCTCCTTCGGTCTTTTCCACAGGTGACAAACTGTTCGAGCCTCCGTTTCCATCGTAGAGAATATTATACTTGTACGGTTCACGCCATTTCGCGTATATTTTCAGGTCGCCGGTCCTTCCTTCGATTCTGTAGTCCATACGGGGATACGCGGCTCCCTCAGTCCAGCCTTCGAATACCAAACCTTCCTTCGTAGGGTTCTTCAGTGTAAACGAATCCTCTATGGTGTACGAAGTCTGGTTGCCTTTCCCTCCTTTGTACTCTCCATCATCCTCGTAGGTTATGGTATACGTTATTAGTTCTCTCTGTGGAGTAAGAACCAAATCACCCTCAGGCTTCACGGTCTGGCCTGGCATATACTCATTTCCATCGCTGCCTATCCATTTGATGAACTCATAGCCTTCTTTGGACTGACATTCCCTGACTTCGAATGAATTTCCATCAAGAACCGTCGTTTCAGCATTCGAGCCGTCTTCATATCTGATGGTGTGGACATTCCTCCACACGGCCTTCACTTCCAAATCACCTGTGGAGCCTTGCTTTATCATGTAGCTGAATTGAGGTTCAGAGGAATCCGAGTCCTTCCAGCCCATGAACCAGTAGCCGTCCTTGATTGGAGTTGGAAGACGGAAGTCGTAGTCTTCTATCGTGTAGCTGTCGATTCCATACCCATCGTTGATGAAGCCTCCGTCAAGGTCGTATGTGATGCTGTACGTCACAACCTTCCAGTTGGCTTTGAAGATCCTGTCGCCGATGCTCCCCTTATCCAACGCAATGGTTTCAAGAAGTTCAGAGGAATCACCCTCCGTCCAACCAAGGAATGCATAGCCATCCTTTTGGGGACTGAGAATCATCGAGGCTCCTGAATCAGTCGTATAGTAGTTGGGATTCGCTACGTATGTAGGGAAAACCCCTCCATCAAGGTCGTAGGTTATCCTGTACATAACAGCCTGCCATCTTGCATAGAGCACGGTGTTCTTCGAAACCGTCAGGCTTTCGCCTACAGATTTTCCATTGGGCTCTTCGCTCCATCCATTGAAGACATATCCTTCTCTGGATAGATCTTCACCAGATGGCAGTGCCGTTACCCCCCCCTCCACGACTGAAAGGGAACCAGGGAGAGTACCTTCGCCTCCGTTGGCATCGAACGACACCGTGTATTCAGTAGGCTTGATTTCCTGGTCACAGGATGCAGAAAGTACCAAAACCAGTGCAAGAAGACAGAAAAGAATCTTTTTCATTCGTAGACCTCCAAGTCCATGTATGGGGGTTCCGCATTCCAGGACATTCCTGGGCGGTGCGTCTTAGCGAACAGTATAGTATACGGGTTCTTTGGATAAAGGACAATCATTGAAACAACACCCAATCAGAACATTGATAGGCGTTGTAGGGCGCAGTATGGCATTGATGGGCGTTGTGGGACGCTGTAAAACAAAACAAAAACCCCGGCAGGAAGGACCCACCGGGGATGAAATTCAGAAATCGAAACTCAACTTACTTTGAAAGGTTTGTCTTGAGTGCTGAAATCTCGGCATCGGTGAGGCCAATGGCTCTGAGGTAGCCCTCAGCACCGTACTGGAGGTCAGCCGATGTTGCATTTGCAATGTCGTAGTCCGCTGGAACACCAAAGGCGTCCTTGAGGGTCTTGACGATGTTGCTGTTTGCAATGGCTTCATACTTGGCCGTTCCCTTCTCTACACCATAGTAGTTGTAGTAGGTGGTCATGTAGTCTTCGATGACTTCCTGTGGTGTTGCACCCATGAGGCACTCGAGGAGAGCGGAGACAAAACCGGCTCTGTCCTTGCCTTCAGTGCAGTGGACTGCATAGACGCCAGGATTGTTTGCGAAGAACCTAAGACCCTCTGCAAGACCGCTGCGGAAGCTTGGGTCGTTGAAGTCGACGCCAAGGTTCAGGTAGATGACGTTCTGCTGTGAGTAGTAGGAACCTGCGAAGCACTCTCTGGCCTCAGCTGTGGCCTTGTCGTCCGAAAGGTTCATGATGACGGTGATTCCGGCTTCCTTTGCAGCGGCATCGGCATATTCGTTGCGGCCAAGCTCTGGGTTGACTGGGTTGCTTGTCCTGTAGAGGACGTTGCCCATACCGGTCGTCTTGATCTGGCGGAAGTTTGCGAACTCGGCATCAGTGAGGTTTGGATAGTCCTCTCTGTTGTTCGTCCTGTTGAGGTCGTGGAGGATATACTCGGCAAGGTAGCCGCCCTGCTCGTACATCTCGAACTCGACTGTGATTGGGAACGTGACGCCTTCGTTTGGAACCCAGTACCAAGTCTTGTCTTCGTTGGTGACCTTCGTTCCAATTCCGTATGTCGTCGTGAAGTTGCCCATGTTGATGGCCATTGAGAGGTAGCCCTTCTCGGTTCCATCCTCACCCTTCTCTATGATGATTGCAGGCTTGCCTGTGTCAACGTAGGAGTATGTAGGAACGACTGGAAGAACGAGCTCCTGATCCAGGAACTTGACAGTTACGAGGTCGCCCCATGTGAAGCCAAGCGTTCCAAAGAAATCGGAAGCCTTGCATGTCGTGTAGAGGTTGCCGTACTTCGTCGTGAAGATGTTCGCATCAAGGTTGGAGACCTCGATGACAAGCTCATCGGAAGCAGCCTCGGTTATGATGTGCATTCTGCCCTGTGGCTCGGCATATCTTTCGTCAATGACGCCGCCAAGGACCTGAACGATGTAGTCCATGACAACTTCGTCAAGAGGCATACCGGTGTCGAACTGTGAGGATGCGCTTGCGAATGCATAGTATGTGTCTCCACCTGCTGCAACGAAGTTGTTGGTGATGACTGCATATGTTGCATCTGGATCGAAGGCCTTGCCGTTGACGCTGTTAATCGTAACACGGTTGATGGACTTTGGTCCGTAGTATGTGGAGGCTGGGTAGGTCTCATCGGCCTTGTCGTATGCCTTTGTGGTATCGACTGTGATGTCCATTCCAGCTGTCTGTGGGAATCCACCAAGAGAGATTGGAGTGCAGAATGTGGAGGCTTCGAGGGCTTCGAGGAGCTCGCTTCCCTTCACGTAGACGACTGCAACGGTGTTGCCGAACGGAAGAACGGTGTTGATGTCCTTCTTCGTGACGTCGCCGGCCTTGACCCATGCTCTGATTCCACCGCCGTTGGTGATTGCAACGACGTTCTCGGCTGGGACGCTTACGCTGCCCTCGTCCTTGAGGATGGCCCACATCATGGCGTCGGTTATGAGGTCGCCGTTGTTGGTCTCTTCCGTTCTGTTGCCTGGTTCCTTGTCGCCGTTGAGGGAGACGAGGGACTCAGCGAACTTGATGTTGAACTCTGCATTGACTCTGTCGATGATCTCCTGTGCGACTGAAAGCACATAGGCATCGGACTCGAGCTCTGATGCATCCTGAAGGTAGTGGTCCTCGATTGCGCCAGTTGCGTCGTCGATGACGATTACACCAATGTTGGCGAACGCCGTACCGGTTGACTGGATTGGAGCGCCGTCGTAGTTGGTGATGACGGAGTGTGAGTGGCCGTCGATGATGAAGTCAAGGCCCGTCACGTTGTTCCAAAGGTCATAGGACGTGTTCGGTTCGGAGGACTCGTCTATTCCAAGGTGGGCGATTGCAATGACTGTGCTGCAGCCGTTGGCCTTGAGAAGGTCTACGTTGTACTGAGCCTCTGCATAGAGGTCCTCACCGGCGATGAAGTCAAGACCCTTGATGAGGGCTGGGTTTGCCTTCGTCTGTGCTTCAGGTGTCTCAAGACCAATGAATCCGACCCTCTCTCCGCTTGAAAGCGTGAGGATTGCGCATGGATTGAAGACGTACTGTCCGCCTGCGTAGATGTCTGCGCACAGAACCATGAAGTTGGCCTGCATGAGGTTGCTGACAAGCTGCTCGAAGCCATAGTCGAACTCATGGTTTCCAAGCGTTGCAACGCTGTAGCCCGCCGCATTCATCATTGTGATTGCATCAAGGCCCTTTGTGCTGCTGACGTATGTCGTGCCCTGGCTGAAGTCTCCGGCATCCACAAGGAACACGGAAGCCTCGCGCTCAAGGAAGGAATCCCTAAGGGATGCAATCTTTGCATAGCCTTCGATGGCACCATGGACATCGTTCGAATGGAGTATGACGGTCTTTCCGTACATGTCTCCATGTTTGATTTCATTGATAGACTGCGCGAAAAGGCATGAAACAGCCAGAACCGCAACCAGCATCAAAGCAAAAAACTTCTTTGTTTTCACTTCGACCTCCCATATAGTTTTATTGTTTTAGAAACTAGCACAGTCAATTCTACACCAGAAAACGCAAACCCGCCACAACAAAAAACCTACTTTGAAGACCTCTACTTGAGAAATGCTATTTGAGGAACGTGGCATCCCCATAGCTGAAGAATCTGTAGCGTTCCTCCACCGCATGTCTGTAGGCATCAAGTATATGGTCCTTCCCTGCAAAGGCGGACACCAGCACAAGCAAAGTTGATTCCGGCGTATGGAAATTTGTGAGCATCTGATCGACGACGAGGAACTTGAACCCCGGTGTTATGAAAAGGTTCGTGGATGCCGTCTTGGCCTCAAGCAGCCCCGTTTCCCTGTTCACAGCACTCTCAAGTGTCCTTACGCTTGTCGTTCCAACGGCGACTATCTTGCGTCCAGCCGCCTTGGCCTCGTTTATCTTCGAAGTCACCTCTTGGGACACATGGTAGGATTCCGTATGCATGACGTGGTCCTCAAGGTTCTCGGTCCTCACAGGCAGGAACGTACCCATGCCCACATGAAGCGTGATGTGTAGGATTTCACAGTCCTTTGCCTCAAGCTGGGCCACCGTTTCAGGTGTGAAGTGAAGTCCTGCAGTGGGGGATGCCATTGAACCGCATTCGTTTGCGAATATGGTCTGGTATCGCTTTTCATCGTTGAAATCATCCTCTCTCTTTATGTATGGAGGAAGAGGCACGTGGCCACAGGAAACGAAGAACGACTCATCCACAGGTCTGTCGAACCTAATCACCTTTAGGGACGAACCACTGTCGCTGTCGTCCACATCGCTGTCTATGCAGCCCTTGCAGAACAGCGACCCATCATTGGCAAAGAAGGAATAGGTCTTTCCCGGGCGTTGCTTCTTGCTTTTGGATACCATGGCCTGCCAACGGTCAGGTCCAACGGCACCGGTGAAAAGGAACTCGACCTTTCCGCCGGTTTCTGAGATTCCATAGACACGAGCCTTCCTTACACGTGTATCGTTTACAACAACGATGCTCCCTGGTTCCACATATGATGGGAAATCCGCCATCTTTGAGTCTGTATAGGCCCCTGTTTTCCTATCTATGACCAAAAGCCTATCGTCACCACGTCGCTCGGCAGGTGTCTGTGCTATAAGCTCAGGTGGCAGTTCAAATGTAAATTCGCTTATCTTCATCGATCAATCCTTATCAGTCGAACAGAGTTCCCTGGGCATCCTGCCCCACTCCTCCAAAGCCAGGGAGGTAGGAGCTGCCGTTTGCACGCATCTGGGCCTCCATCCTGTCCTGAAGTCCAAGAAGCTCATAGGCCTTGGCCGTGACCATACGTCCCCGTGGTGTTCGTTTGAGGTACCCTTTCTGTATGAGATACGGCTCGTAGAAGTCCTCAAGGGATTCTATCGCCTCTCCAACGGAGATGCTAAGTGTGTCAGCACCCACAGGACCGCCTCCGTAGAACTCTATTATGGTCCTTAGGATGTTTCTGTCCTGGTCTTCAAGTCCATTGAGGTCGATTCCAAGGTTCTTGATGCTGCGGTGTACGACATCGGCTGTGATAGTGCCGTCTGCAATGACCTCTGCAAAGTCACGGAAACGCCTTAGGAGCCTATTGGCTATTCTAGGTGTTCCACGCGAGCATTTTGCAAGAAGGCCAACGGCCTCATCGTCTATTGGAACGTTTATGAGGCTTGCACTTCTCTTGATGATCTGTCCAAGTTCCTCTTCGTTGTAGAACTCTATGCGGCAGTTTATGCCAAACCTCGTCTGAAGCGGAGAGCTCACCATACCGGCCTTCGTAGTCGCCCCAATGAGGGTGAAATGAGGGATTGGAATCCTCATGGTCCTGGCACTTGGGCCCTGTCCTATCACCCAGTCTATCTCAAAGTCCTCCATGGCTATGTACAGCATCTCCTCCAAGGCGGGCTTTAGTCTATGTATCTCATCTATGAAGAATACGGAGTTCTCCGTGACATTAGTGAGTATCCCCGCAAGATCCTTTGGTTTGTCCAATGCAGGAGCGCTTGTCATGCGTATCTCAGAGCCCATTTCGTTTGCAACTATTGAGGCAAGGGTGGTCTTTCCAAGACCCGGAGGGCCGATTAGGAACACATGGTCCAAGGCCTCCCCCCTTTCACGGGCGGCCTTTATGAAAACCCCAAGGTTCTCCTTTATCTTCTTCTGCCCTTGGAAATCTGACAGGAATTTTGGCCTGAGGATGTTCTCCTGGGCATCGGCATCCTGATAGCCGGTCGCCACAACCGAGGTGCTCTGCAAATAGTCGATGTCTTCCACGAATCACCCTCCTCTGGATTCCAAGCTTTACGACGATGCCGCTTACGACAACGCTCTAAGACAACGCCACGACGGCGGATCTGAACAGCCACTCCTCCACAGCGCTCTGGCCGTGGGAGGATACGTATTCGTCGTTGTCCTTGAGCAGCCTTGCAACGGTATCCAGAACCTTCTTCTTATCATAGCCCATCTCAACGAGGGCATCTACTATGTCCTGATACTTCTTGGAAGCACCGCTTGCAACGTTCTGAGGCTTTGCATCATCCTCCGTGAACACCAAGGTGTCGCGCAGTGCAAGGATTATCTTCTGGGACGTCTTTGCACCAAGTCCTGGAATACGGGAAAGGAACGATACGTCGCTCTGGTCCAAGGCCGATATGAAATCACGGACCCTAACGCCGGAGAGTATCTTCATGGCCTGTTTTGGCCCTATTCCATTGACCTTTATGAGCTCAAGAAAGAGCCTTCTTTCGTCCTCGTCGCAGAATCCAAAGAGCGTCATGCCGTCCTCTTTGTGCTGAAGCCACGCAAGAAGCCTTACGTTGCTGCGCTCAGCCCCTTGGAGGGACGACAGCTTTGTGGCCGTCTGAGAGGAGACCACGAACTCGTACTCCACGCTGCCACCAAGGATTATCACGGTCTGTGCGCCTGCATAGACCAGCTGACCTATAACTGCGTTTATCATCTAAGGATTCCAAGCCTCCCCTGCGTAGAACTCGTGTTGCCCCAGCATACTGCGGCCGCCAAGGCATCTGCGGCGTGGTCGGGACGGGGTATCTTGTCAAGCCCAAGGAGTATGCGGCACATCTCCTGGACCTGTTTCTTCTCGGCCCTGCCGTAGCCTGTTATCGCAATCTTTATCTGAAGCGGTGTGAACATGCTCACAGGAACACCAAGCTGGTGCATCCTGTACGAAACTGCGCCAATGACCTTTGCAACACCAATTGCGGACACCTCATTCTTCGCAAAGAAGATGTCCTCTATGGAAACGTGCTGCGGATGGTACTTGTCAACGACATTCCCCAAGGAATCAGCAATGGATGCAATCCTATCCTCAAGGTTGGACTTGGGCTCTGTGTTTATCACACCAAAACAAACAGGCCGGAACTTCTGGCCAACGAAATCGACCACGCCCCAGCCTGTATTGGCAAGTCCTGGATCAACGCCCAGTATCACCATAGCTTACTCTTCGTAGAAATCATCTGGAAGGTCAAGGTTCGTGGAAACCTGCTGGACATCGTCCAGATCCTCAAGGCGTTCCACTATGTTCATGACCTTCTGAGCCTTTTCCTTGTCGAGGGAAACGGTTGTGTCTGCAATCTTGTTGATGTCTGCGCTGTCCTGCTCAAAGCCAGCGGCCTGCATGGCCTCAAGGACTGCACCAAAGTCAGCAGGGGATGTTGTGACCTCGATGGTTCCGTCTTCGCTTACGACATCCTCTGCACCGTTCTCAAGAGCGGCTGTGAAGATTTCGTCCTCTGTGTACTTGCTTGCATCGTATGTAATGACACCCTTCGTCTGGAACATGTAGGAAACGCAGCCCGTAGAGCCAAGCGAACCACCAAGCTTGGTGAGAGTGCTTCTGACATCCGCAGCGGTTCTGTTCTTGTTGTCCGTAAGCGTATCGATGATGATTGCGACTCCGCCTGGTGCATAGCCTTCGTATGTAAGCTCCATAAACACCGTGTTGCCCATTTCACCGGACCCCTTCTTGATGGCTCTCTCGATGTTGTCCTTTGGCATGTTCTCCGCACGGGCCTTGAGAATGGCGGTCCTAAGAGCTGCGTTTGTGTCCGGATCGGCTCCGCCCATCTTTGCAGCTACACTGATCTCCTTAATCAGCTTGGTGAACTTTTGACCACGCTTCTGGTCGGCAATGCCCTTCTTGTGCTTGATTGTAGCCCATTTGCTATGACCTGACATATAAACCTCTTTAGTAACGAGTTAAGAATAACTCTGAAATTCTACATACAGCGATTTGCGCTGTCAAGACTGTTGGGACAGTCTGTTGGACAGTCTGTCGAGCACCGCAAGTGCTGCGTGGTCGGCTATGAGAAGTCCTTCGTTTGACGGAACAAGACGACCATTCTCCACGAAATATCCATCCAAATCATCGAATATGGAAGGCGTCACCTTGCAGCCGAACTCATTCTCCAGCCTTCCAAGATCAAGGCCTCCCTTGTACCTAAGGCCCATAAGCACGAACTCCTCAAGGGCTTCCTCCCTTGTGAGCGTCTCGCAGGAAAAGCCACTGAAACGAGGGCCTCCAATATAATCGTAGACCGATTTCTTTAAGTCGAACCTTCTTACAAGGCCATCCTTGAACGCTGTGGATGCAGCTCCTGGCCCCAGCCCCACATAGGGTCTGTAGCCCCAGTAACGGCAGTTGTGAAGACCTCGTCTTCCATTCTTTGCAAAGTTGGAGACCTCATAGTGCTCAAAGCCACGCTCCTCCAAGGCACTCCACACGGATTCAAGAATCCTGGCCTGCATATCGTCGTCCGGCAAGGACGGATGCCTTTTGAAAAGAGGGGTCCCCTCCTCCAAAGTCAAGGCGTATACGCTCAAATGGTTGGAAGGGAATCCGTTGCATAAAGCCTGTACTTCCTTCAATGGATCATGCCAAGGGCCCAGACAGGTTATGAGGTCGTAGCTAAGCTCACAACCTGTCTTCGCGCCTATATCCTGCGACAGCTCCAACCCCTGATATGTCTGTTCAAGCGTTGCATTGCGGCCTAGGAACTCCAAAGCCCTCCCATTGAGGCTTTGGATTCCAAGCGAAAGGCGTGTAAAAAGGCCATCGAAGAGGGCATCCATCTCTGGAGAAAGGCTGTCCGGGTTCATCTCAACGGTGAATTCCTTTGGCCTTCCGTTGCGGCATACAAGACCTGCTATTTCGTATAGGCTGCGGACATCAAGGCAACCGGGGTTTCCACCTCCAATGTACGCCGTCTCAAATGCATGGCCACCCATGCGGTCCACGACCTCTTCAAGCTCGCTCAACAGTCTGGAGACATAACCCGCCTTTACATCGTCATGATAGCCTGAAACGGAGAAGAAGGCACAATAACTGCACTTTGAATCGCAGAACGGGACATGAATGTACAAAGAAAGAGGTTTTTCGTAGTCAAACGAATCAAGAAAATCACACATCAGCGGAGTAGAGTCCACCAATGCGACCAAGAGGCCATATCCTCGTAGCAACGTATCCGTTTATGCTCTTTGTGGAGACGGGACCAAAGTACCTGCCGTCACCTGAATTGTCGCGGTTGTCACCAAGTGGAAGGACGCAGTCCTCAGGGACATACATGCCAACGTTGAGCCTAGCCCAATCGCTGCGCGCATCGTCGCTTGCAGGATTTGCAATCAAACGTCCTATGGCAACGTTCTTGTCGTAGCCGTACTGGTCTGTGAAAGATACGCTTCTATCAAGTGACTGCTGGTCTTCGACAAGATGCCGTGGAAGCTGACTTGAAGGGACACCTTCGCTGTACATCCCATCCAGCCGGGCCAAAGCGTTGTACCACACATAGGTGGACTTCTCTATGCTTCTATGCGGAGCCGTGGAGAGGCCGTTCTGCGCTCTGAAATCGGACTCAAGTACATACTCTCCGGTTCCGGAGGCCTTGATGTATGCATCGCCGTCCACAAAGGTTATCGTATCGCCAGCCACTCCTGCGGCACGCTTCACAAGGAGCTTCTCCCTCATGTTCCCATTCTCATCCACGTCTATGTTCACCAATGAGAACGTACCCATGTACAGGATGGTGCTGACAAGATTGAACAAGGTGCCCTTGCTCTCGTACTGTGGATTGTAGAATGTGATTATCTCGTCCCTGTCGGGAAGCCGGGAGTCAAGTATCTTTGGGCCCTCAGGGAAAACCTCAAGACCGTATGTAAGCTTGGAGACCATGACCCTGTCGCCTACAAGCAATGTGTTCTGCATGGATGGAGACGGGATTATGAAGAACTGAAACAGGAACTGATTGATCAGCAGCACGACGAAGACGGCGAACACTATGGCGTCCAGCCACTCCAAGGCCTCTGACAGCACGGTCCTCTTCTTGTTCTTCTTGGCCACCTTCATGGCCTTTCTCTTTGTAAGCCAGCGCTCCGTGAACGCCTGTACGCCATCGAAAAAAGCATCCATATGTAAAAGTATATTGACAAAGACAAACGTTGACAATCACGTACAATAAAGTTAGGTTTAGGGCATGAAAAAGAAGAAAGAACTTCCACAGGTGGAGCCTGTCAAGATACAGCCTTTGTTTGGACTCAAACCGGGAGTATGGCTAACAATAGCCTATACCCTTGCAATCATAGTGATTCTATTCGTCATTGGCATAGTTCCGGACATCATAAACGGCTCCAAGCGCGTAGAGTTCACAAGCGCGGCGTACAATGCAGCCGTCTATGTGGACGGCATCTACGAAGGCGGAACACCGTTTACAAGGAAGATTCCGAGCGGCACGCACGAGGTCGTCTACAAGGTCAACGGCAATGAAATAGACAGCTTCACCGTCAAGGTAGGTCACCCTGTGTTCTTCAACTGGCTCTTTCCAAGAACCCAGAAGGTCTCAAGCGATGCAACGCTCACCCAGACGGCCTTTACAGCACTCTCCAAGGAGCTTTTGGAAGACGCCAACTCATACGGAGCCATCCTCGAATACGACGACGTGCACCGCTATGCAGACATCTTCACTTCATATGCAAAGACCATAAAGGGGTCGGCCTACGAGAAGGACTCCGGTGCACTTGAAGCCGCGTTCCTCTTCATCACGACGACTGCAATGTACGAGGACGCCCTCAACGCAATCGACATCCTTGGACTTGACATAAAGCTCGACGCCTCAAAGGTCTTTGGAAACGCCCCTGCTTCGACTCTGGGAACATCGACTGAGAACCCAACGCTCCAAGCCATCCCCTCCACCCTCAAGACCGATGTCCTTGAAATCGCCAGCTTTGAGATCCCTTCTGCAACGTTCTCCAACGGGAGAACCACAGAAGGTTCCTATCCTGAGGTCAAGGAGGCTGGAGAAGTCGTTTCGACCGAGTCCTTCAATATAGCTGCAGTATGCGTAACGGAGAACCAATGGGCATATTTCGTCAACGAAAACCCTCAGTGGTCCGTCTCGAACAAAGATGCCCTCATTGAGCAGGGCCTTGTTGACGAGTACTATCTCGATGGCGTAACGCTGTCTCTTACAGTGGCTTCCAATAGACCTGTCAGGAACGTAAGCTGGTATGCTGCAAAGGCATTCTGCAGCTGGCTCTCCGAAAAATCAGGAAGGAAAGTAGACCTTCCAACCGAGGATCAGTGGATTGCGGCCACCCTCACAGGTGCAGGCGAAGGCTATCAGAAATCGCTTATGCCAAGCATCGAATCCTCCACTCCAAGTGCAATGCTTGGTGGAGTGTGGGAACTTACGGATACATCGTATGTACCGCTTTCAAGGATATCGGACTATGATGCACAGGCCTGCATTGCAGAGCTGGATGCCAATGTCGATGTTGTTGTCAAGGGCGGTTCATATGTGAACAGTGCAGGCGATGTTGATGTTTTCACGGTGGGGACGACCTACAGGAACATGTGCAGCGATTTCATGGGACTGCGCATCGTGTGGAATTGACAATTTGTTTTAGGCAAAAGAAATGGAAACCAATGTAAAAAAAGAGACAAAGACTCTTCAGATAAATAAGAAAGCGTATTTCAACTACTCCGTACTCGAGGATTTGGAAGCGGGGATATCGCTTGCAGGCACTGAAGTCAAATCACTCAGAGCTGGAAAGTTCTCGTTCGTGGATTCATACATAAAGATAGACAACGGCGAGCTTTGGCTTGTGGGATTCACGATTCAGCCATACGAGAAAGGCTCGATCTTCAACCACCAGAGCGATCGCAACCGCCGCCTTCTCGTCCACAGGCAGGAGATCAAGCGACTCAAACGCAAGGTCGAGGAAAAAGGTCTTACGCTCATACCAACCAAAGTCTACCTAAAAGGGAATTTGGTGAAGGTTCAGGTGTCGCTCTGCAGAGGAAAGGCGCTGCATGACAAGCGCGATGCAATCAAGGAACGCGACCTTGACCGCCAATCCAAGCGAGAAGCAAAGGAATACCGATTCTGATTTTCTTGTTCTGAGCCTCAAATACCTGCGAAAAGGAGTTCAAAACCTAGTTCTGATACGCCCTGATACGCCGTAGTCCGCCTTGATGCGCCGTCATACGCCAACATACGCCCGTCCTGCAAGCAGGAACTCAGCTGGTCTTCTCAGCGGGCCTTTGAAATCTTCCTTATGCGCTTGAAAAGCCAGGTGTTGCTGTCCTCTATGTACCTGTATACCCTGTTGTAGATTTCCATGTACTTTCTGTGATTCTCTTCGTTGGGCAGGAACGTGTCCTTGTCGTGCACCATGCTTGAAACGGCTTCTTCGTAGTCCTTGAACTCGCCAAGAGCAACGAAAGCCGCCAAGGAAGAGCCTATTCCGGAGGCTTCGTGGGTTTGGATGCGCTTGACAGGAAGGCCAAAGACATCGGCACAAATCTGAACCACTGTGTCGTTGACCGAACCGCCACCTGCGATGTAAAGCTCCTTGATGCGTTGGCCGGAGCGTTTCTGCATCCTTTGCATGGCATGGTAGAGCTCAAAGTCTATGCCCTCGATTATGGCTCGGTAGATATGGAACTTGTTGTGGTGGTCGCTAAGTCCCATGACGACACCCTTTGCAAACGGGTTTCCGTTGCCAGGTGCAAGATGAGGCGTAAGGACAAGGCCGTTGCAGCCAACGGGTATTTCATCGAGCTTGGAGTCAAGAATCTGTTCCACACGAACACCCTTTCTCTGAGCCTCCATGACCTCTTCCTGTGCAAAGTTCTTTATGAACCAAGTGACTATCCAATAGCCTCGGTAGAGCTGATACTCTCCATTGTAGAACCCTGGCATGACGGCAGGATATGAAGGAAGGAACGGCTGGGGCTCGAAGTAGTGCGATGAGCAGAACTGTATGGTAGATGCCGTACCCAAGGAGATTGCGGCCTTGTCTTCAGTCGTAACGGAAAGCCCCAGAGCCTCGCAGGCTTTGTCAGTACCAGTGGAGATCAAAGGAAGGTCCTTTGGTATTCCGCTTCGTATGCTGGTCTCTTCGTTTATGTAGCCAACGATTCCTGGGGACTCGACGATGTCAACGAGCTTGTCCATTGGGATGTCTGCAATGCACCTTGAGAGTCCCTTCTTCATCCAAGTCCTGTGCCTGTTGTCGAAAGGAATATGCCCCACCTGGTTTGCAGCACCGTCCTTGAGAATGCCTGTGAGCCTGTAGTTCATGTATGAAGGAAGCAGCACGAACTTGGATGTCTTCTCCCAAAGCTCAGGCTCGTTCTCCCTGATCCAGTTGACGAACGCATCCTTGTACAGCATACGGACCGTCTCAGTCATCCCAACCGATGCGAACAGGAGCTTCTGCCACCATACAGGATCCACTTCGCCGTCAGTACGCCTTTCGTCAAGCCAAAGGATGATGTTCCTAAGCGGTTTGCAGTCCTTGTCGAGAATCATGACCGTGTCACGTATACATGTTATGGTCACAGCCCTGATACGCTCGAAATACTGCTTTCCAGGTTCTTTGTCCGCCATGCGCCTGAGGGCAAGGCCCGCCTCGCAGAGTCTGTCATAGTAGAAATCAGGCTCCTGCTCGGCCCTACCCGACACGCTGGACGGAAGCTTTATGCTCTCATATCTAAGCTGATGGCAAAGGACAGTGTCCCCTTTCTTGTCCACGAGCAAAGCCCTAAGGCTCTGTGTGCCTATATCGAACGTAAGAACAAGGGAATCCATCCAAAACCTCACTTCATGTCAAATGATGTCTTTTTCGATTATAGCACACAAATTCCTACAGGTCGATATTATTGAACTTTTGGAAGAAGGGCCACGGAACGGGCTATGTCCTCATCGGTTGGAATGATGTCGTTCATCTCACCATCGTTGAACTTCTGGTATGCCGTAAGGTCAAAGTAGCCGGTACCTGTAAGACCAAACAGGATGTTCTTCTCCTCACCGGACTCCTTGCACTTGAGGGCCTCGTCTATGGCGCAGCGTATTGCATGGCTGCTTTCAGGGGCTGGAAGAATGCCCTCGGTCTTGCAGAAAAGCTCGGCGGCTTCGAATACTTTGGTCTGCTCTACGGAGACAGCCTCCATGAGACCGTCATGGTACAGCTGGCTAAGGACAGGCGACATGCCATGGAACCTGAGACCTCCGGCATGGTTCGCACTTGGAATGAACTGACTTCCAAGGGTATACATCTTTGCAAGCGGACAGACACGTCCAGTGTCGCAGAAGTCATATGCATACACACCTCTTGTGAACGAAGGGCAGGAAGCGGGCTCAACTGCAATGATTCTGTAATCCTTCTCCCCTCTTATCTTCTCGCCCATGAAAGGTGCTATGAGACCTCCAAGGTTGCTGCCGCCGCCTGCACATCCAATGATCAGATCAGGAACCACACCATACTTGTCCAAGGCGCTCTTTGCCTCAAGCCCTATTATCGACTGATGCAACATGACCTGGTTGAGAACAGAACCCAGGGCATACCTATAGCCATCGTGATGTGATACGAAATCGACCGCCTCCGATATGGCGCATCCAAGGGAACCTGTAGTGCCAGGATGCTCTTTGTTTATTTTTATTCCAATCTCGGTTGTATTTGAAGGTGAAGGTATTACTGTTGCGCCATAGGTACGCATCACTTCCTTTCTTGCAGGCTTTTGTTCATAGCTGACCTTTACCATATAGACCCTGCAGTCGAGTCCAAGATACGCACAGCTCATGGAAAGCGCCGTACCCCACTGTCCTGCTCCAGTCTCCGTTGCAAGTCCTTTGAGTCCCTGTTTCTTGGCATAGAAGGCCTGCGCTATAGCGGAGTTGAGTTTGTGGCTGCCGCTTGTGTTGTTGCCTTCGAACTTGTAGTAGATGTGGGCGGGCGTGTCCAACGCCTTCTCAAGGCAGTATGCTCGCACGGTTGGAGACGGTCTATACATCTTGTAGAAGTCCCTTATCTCCTGTGGAATCTCTATGAGGGCCGTATCGTTGTCAAGCTCCTGCTTTACAAGTTCACTGCAGAAGATATTCTCAAGATCCTGCTGGGTAAGCTTTTCGCCCGTCTGAGGGTTGAGAAGCGGAGCCGGTTTGTTCTTCATGTCGGCTCTCATGTTGTACCAGTACTTTGGAATTTCGTTCTCCGAAAGATAGATTTTGTAAGGTATCTCATTGTGTGCCATGTCGTACTCCTCCTTGGAACTTCATTTGTTACTATTGACAGTAACAAATACTATCAAGCCCGCGTGTTTTTGTCAATAGAAACATATTGAAAATGTATTCTTCATTATTGATAACCACAAAGGCATCGGCTAGAATCGACTTGATATGTATAGCCACCAACTAGAGACGTTCATAAAGGTAGCGGATGCCGGAAGCTTCAACAAAGCTGCGGAGATTGCCTATATAACACCCACTGCAGTGATAAAGCAGGTAAACCTCCTTGAAGACTCAGTTGGAGTGAAGCTCTTCGATGTAGATAGCTAGAAGTAAGATTTGATTCTCACCACCTTTTGGGGCCGTTTCATAGCTTCAAAGCCTTGGAACGGCCGCTTTATAAACAATCAACTGAAAATTCAGCTTCAATCATCAAGGGTATCCACTAGTTCGTCTACACTATTAAACGGACCATATGTCGTCCCCTTTTCAGCAGCTTCCATTGCTTCATACGTGACTTGGTTTGGCTCATCCATTCCAATGCGTTTCTCCAATAGAACGACTAGGTCTCCACTTTCGTGGGTTACATCAAGCATTATATTGGATGGAACGATATCCAATACCGTTTCCTGCGTGTATGGATGAAACACCATCCCTTTCCATTTGCCGCTTGTATACAAATAATCGCCATCAGGATTCACGTCATGCGGCTCTGAAGCGTATTCTTCATCCAAACCATCGAGTGTGAGCAGGACAATGCCTCCAGGTTTGGTGATTCTAAGCAGTTCAACTACTGCTTTCGCTGCATCTGCTTTACATATGTGGTCAAGAACGTCTTTGGAAACCACTGCGTCAAACTTGTCGTCTTCATAACCTGTTTCGAAGACGCTGGCTGTTTTGAACTCCGCCTTCAGTTTTTTTTCATCCAATAGACTCCGCGCCAACCCAACTGCATACTTTGAAACGTCAAAGGCACTTACAAGGAACCCGTTTGCCGCAAGCTTTATTGTATAGACTCCGCAACCACAACCTGCATCGCAGATCTCCTTTGCGTTGTGTTCATGAAGAGTCCTTATCAAGGCATCTTCATACATGTCGTTTTTGCCTATGCATTCCTGTATTCGGTTCAAATCCACATTGGACCACGACTCTTCCCAAAACGGACACATATACTCCTCCATCGCCTGCAATGCAAGACTCAATGACATCGGTCTAAATCAAGGCCGATTATAGCGTTATCGTATAGATATCGTTTCAAAGGGGCCTTGTCTCCCGTCTGATACATAGTCAAAAGCCTTTCATTGAATCCAAGCATGTAGTCGTCATTTATGGTCATCATACCGCAACCATGGTCAAGAAGAACCTTATTTGCAGCGGCCAAAGCGGTTCGTTTGTTTCCATCCCAGAACAATTGGTTGTATGTGATGAAACAGAACAGGTCAAGAGACTTCTCAGTTGCCGAAACATACGAAGAAAGGATTCTTTTGATGTTTCCTTCGGCTTTTTCCTTCTCTGGAATTGGAGGTTTGTAATCACACCCCGATATTCCAACGTTGCCGGTTCTAAGGACTCCCCACTCAATGGATTCGTCCCTCGCAATGAAATCGTTCAGTTTGCAGATGTAGTCGAGATTAAGTTTGTCATTGGAATTGAGTATATAGTTCCACGCATCACGCATATTTCTGATTGCGAGGATGTCATCGAGGGAAACATTTGGAACGTTTACACCTTCAAGAATCGTTTTGGTCTGCGGAAAAGTAACGGCACGTGCTTCCATCTGCATTCCACAATAGACGTTTTCATCCAATTTCTTCTTTGCAAGAAAAAAGCTTTGCGTCCTATCGAGTTCGTATTTATTCGGATAGGAATTATCGTTCTCAGAGACCAAAAGCTCCTCCATGGTTGTGTCGAGATAATGAGCCAAATTGTAAACCGTTTCAGCATTGCATTTGCCTATCTTCTTCTTGCCGTTTGCAAGCTCTGACACTGTGGAGTATGGAATGCCGGATTCCTTGGATATTTCAGAGATTTTTTTGTTGTTCTCTTTGATGTACTGTTTCAACGTCATGGGTTTATGATAACTGAATTCAGTTAAGATTTCAAATATAAACAATTGTAAATAATCATGTTTTTATTGAAGTAACGAATTAGACTGAAAATGGGAGTTTTGAAAGATGCTGAAATCAAAATATGGCGGTGCAGGTAGAGGATATGGGGATATACAAAAGGCAAAACTTGAAGATGCGTCTTCCTTTGTCCTGAGGAGTAAAGATGATATAAATCCCACCACAAAGGAACTTGTACTGTCTGCAATATGCATGTTTCTTCTTTGCAAAGCTAGGTTATGCATCTTCACAGAACCATTGGTCCGATGCATATGGATTTTGGCTGTAATCGTAGTGTTCTCAAGATTCTTCGTTCATCCAATATCCTACGTTAGAACTGAAAGAAGCAACTATTCTGATAAGCAAACGATTTGCAAGAGAGTAGCAATAGCTATTTCTATATGCATTGCAATCTTTTTAATACTTTCCATTAGAAGCAGTTATAGGAATGATTTTTCAATATCACAGATTCTGCAGAGGTTCTTTACCATGACGAGCTTCGAACTTCTTCTAGAGTCCGTTGCAATGACATTGGCCTACGAAGCATGCATTTTTAGATGTACTTCGAAATCAGATGATACAACATCGTCAGATTCCATAGTCAAATCGTTCGGGCTCACTGCGGTTCTATATACAACATTCAACTTCCCCTATGGCTCGTTGGTTGATTTTCTTCTGTGCCCTGTTTTCAAATTGGTCGTCCTCGTTGGATTTGCAACCTACCCTACTATTGCAATTCCAACTCTCTGCATTTGGTTCTCGAAGGTTTTGGGTTGAAATCAGACATTCGAACGTTGTAAACGCATATCGATACAGATCCTTCACGCCCTGTATGTATTCCACGTACAACACTCACTTCGCAGACTTCCCGCACGGAGCGAACATCACGGGCTACACGCACCAAAACGGACTGTTTTGGGACTTTCGCTTGGAAATTGTCAGCGTTTTGTAGCACTGGTGAGCTTGGTGATTGTGGTGGGTTGGTAAGCATGGTGAGTAATGTGAGCGTGGTGGGTTGGTGAATCTGTAGCGAATCTGTGACACCTGTTGCAGTTGTAGCAAGTGTAGAGGTTGTGGCACTTGTGGCATGTGTCGAGGCCAAGGAAAACCAAAATCAAGGCTAAACTCTTGATAAGTTACAAGTCATGTGTGATAATGTATTTGGCACTGCCGTGAAACGGTGGACGGTTCGACCTCTCGTATTCGTAGCTGGATATCGGGAGGGGTTGCCTCCCGATTCTTCGGAAGATGAAGAAGGAGGTGCTGCCTATGAGCGATTTCGAATTGTTGATGATTGTCTTTACAGTCCTCAGCCTACTGATAATGGCTTATGGAAGTAGAAAATAACCGCCCAGCAAACTTCAATTCCCTGCTGAGCGGTTTCCGTTCAAAAGGATGAGGTTGACCGTCCACTGGCGGTGCCTCCTTCCATTTGAAGTATCGCAAAAGAAAACTCACCTGTCAAGTTTTGGAAAACCTTTCATATTCCAAGAAACAGCGAAGACTACCGCATTTGGTGGTCTTCACTACTATTGGAGGTGGGGGGAGTCGAACCCCCGTCCTAACGGCCCATCCACAGGCGTCTACAGGCTTAGATCCGGCTGGAAGATCTCGATTGGAATCGACAGTCGGTCAGTTCTCATCCAATCCAGATTGAAGATGTCCCTATGGCCTACAACCATCAACCAAAGGCAAGCCCAAGGGATTTACAGGGTTCAGGGCCATGGGCGCGGTGTCCGTCACCTTGTCCGTTCTGGCTACGATTAAGCAGCGAGAGCGAATTCTGCTTCGTCGAGGACGAAATCGTCTTCTTTCTTTGCAGTTAATTTTTTTTGCTAGTTTTACAAGTTGGCGCTTGGCCTGCAACCGGTGGGCTGAACTCCGCCAGTCGAAACCAATACACCCCCTATTGGAAATTGTATTGGTACGTATAGGATACATAGTTCAACGAAAAAAGGCAAGCTTCTCTCTCACCACCAAACAGACGACTAGAAACAAAGCTCAATAACATTGAGAGAAAAGATATAAATCAACCTTACAAGCTTTCCACCAGACCATTTACAATTCTTTTTGAACGAAGGTTCTTCTCTATGTATTCACGGGTGAACAAAAAGTCAGTGTCAACTTCCAATTCGTATAATTTCAACAAGTTCCAAAACAAATCACCATTGCCGTTCCATTTCCAATTGCCACCAACATTTGATTCTATTGGTTCAATGTAGGATTTTGGAATAAAAACAACAAAACTTTGTCCATTGTCTACGAAATACAAACGATTCGTATCCTTTATTAAAGATCCATCTGAAAACTGTAGAACGGGACCATCATAGTAGTATACACTCGCAAATTTCAGGGAGCTTCCTTCTTCGATATTTGTAGAAACTATAGGCATGCAGTTTTCATTAACATCAGATTCTTTTGGTTCAATGTAATCAAGTTTCTGCAAGTATTCTTCTAAGGAACCATCAGCAACCATAGAGTCAATCGATTTCCTCGTTGTTTCGTGATAAGTCTCCATATACCAATAAAAGGACTCTGTTGTATTCCTATAGTCACCACCTCCTGCGACATACACCTTTGTCAACATTGCAGGGAGAAAAAGCTTCTCACTTTGGCTTTTGGGATTTATATCCATGGTATACGTTGGCTTTTCCACTTTCACCGAATACTTTCCAGTCTCAGCATTATAGAAGTAACCTTTCCATCCTTTTATAGAGCTCTTTCTACTACCCCACCCGTGATTTCCGCTCTCATCACCCCTTGGATATGGCAGTTTCATACCTTTTTTTCCAACAAGCAAGCGAATCGTTTCATTCCAAGAAGATCTAACCGTATTCATATCCATCCCAAGGAATACATCCATATACCACCAGAAAGGATTTCCAGAGTCAGGGTTAACTCCTCCAAAGCCTTTATAGACTGTTCTGATAACATCAGGGACATACAGAACAGTATTGAACTCCATGCCATCACCATTATAGTACCTAGCATTCTTTCCAAGGTAATCGACATAGAAAGCATAAGGATCTTCAAGTCTGACGTTCGAAGCCCTATCGAAGAGTCCCTCAGAATGAAACTTTAAAAGAACACCTGTTATCTTTTGGCCTTTTTCTATTGTCCCCTTTGATGCATAGTCTGCAAAATCATCAATTTCAAGATTGCCAACGACCCTCAATGATTGTCCTTCCTCAGTAGTATCAGGAGTCTCAATTTCATTGGGAACATTTCCTTCGATGACAGGATTTCCATTACACGAAACAATAACGAAACAACAAACCGCTAACAAAGCTGAAAAACAAAGAGTGACTTTCTTCATATCCCTCCCCTTATTTTTATGGTTCAACTATACCCCCCCCCGAACATATAATCAAGGTTGAAACCTGTAAAACGCTACAAAAGACTCTACTCTCTTGACAAATGCTCCACACAATGGTAGACAGTTGCGTGGTCATCGGAGGGTGAGCCGTTCGATTGGAAATGGCAGCCGGACAAGATGCAGACTGGAATGTCTGTCTCTTGTCCGGCTTTTTTTGTATAGGAGGAATCGTATACTATGGCATCAATGGACATTCTCAACGACAACGTGAGGAAACTCTACACGAAATACTTCGTCACAGCCTTTGGCAGCACAATGATAAGCTGCATCTACGGCATCGTTGACATGGCTGTCGTTGGACAATACCAAGGCCCAAGCGGAACTGCAGAACTTGCGGTCGTTGCTCCTGTTTGGAACATAATCTACAGCCTTGGTCTCCTCATGGGAGTCGGAGGAAGCGTTCTCTTCAGCGCAGCAAGAGGCAGTGCAAACAAAGGAAATTCAAACAACGAAAACGTGTACTTCACAACAGCCCTCATGGGATCTGTAGTACTTGCCTTCGCATCCACAGCCACGATATGGCTTTTCGAACGTCCAATCCTCACGTTCTTTGGAGCCACAACCAAAGAAATCCTAGACCTTGCCCAAAGCTACCTCAAACCAATAAAGTTCGTGCTTCCCCTGTTTCTGATGAATCAGATGATATCGGTCTTCATACGCAACGACAACGACCCAGCCTTGGCGACCGTGGGAGTACTTGCCGGTGGCCTATTCAACGTGTTCGGCGATATTTTCTTCACATTCATCCTCAAAATGGGCATCTTTGGAGCAGGCTTGGCAACTGCTATGGGGTCTGCGATCTCGTTCGCAGTCCTGGTCTCCCATTTCTTCAAACGAAGCAATACCCTACGGATCACAAGGCTTCAGCACCCCGTTGCACAATTCAAGGAAGTCGCAACCGCAGGGTTCTCGTCGTTCTTCATAGACGTGGCCATGGGAATCCTCACAGTCATCTTCAACCGCCAAATCATGGCCCACCTTGGAGCGGATGCATTGGCCGTCTATGGACCGATAATAAACATCTCGACATTCGTGCAGTGCTGCGCCTATAGTGTGGGACAGGCCGCACAACCCATAGTCTCAATGAACTACGGAGCCTCCAAACCACAAAGAATCAAGGAAACCCTAAGATACTCGCTCTTCACAGTCGCTGTCTTTGGACTACTGTGGACTACAGTGACGATGCTGTTTCCAAACACATTCATACGCATATTCATGGCTCCAACCGATGCAATCCTCAAGATAGCACCTAGAATAATCAGAACCTATGCACTCTCATTCCTTCTGCTTCCATTCAACATATTCTCCACCTACTACTTCCAGTCCATTATGAAGCCAAAGGCTGCTTTCGTAGTATCGGTCTTCAGAGGCCTTGTGATAAGCGGAGCCCTCCTTCTGATACTACCTCTCATCGATGCAGACATGATTTGGCTTGCAATGCCAATCACAGAGCTCATAATGGCAATCTATGTAGCAAATGCCATTCGAAGATATACAAAGGAACTATAGTAGCAAATAAAGTAGCAAATAAAGTAGCAAATAAAATCGTTCCATGCTAGAATGAACCGAACTGAGAGGTAATGCTATGAACATGGGACCAGAGACGGAGAGCATCGAATACAAGAAAACCACAGGAGAACTTAAAAACGCCATGGTATCTCTTGCCTCCATGCTGAACAAGAATGGGTATGGAACCGTTTTCTTTGGTGTAAACAACAATGGAGAGGCAATAGGACAGCTGATAGGAGATGCAACATTGATGGAAGTGTCCCAAGCGGTTGCGAACTTCATAAAACCCCAAGTCATACCAACCATCACACATGAACTCATAGACGAAAAGAACGTAGTCAAAGTATACGTGGAAGGAACTGACAAACCATATAGTGCCTATGGAAGATACTACATGAGGTCTGCCGACGAAGACAGGGAGCTGACTCCTTCGCAATTGAAGAGCATCATGGAAAGGAAGATTGAAGCGGATCCCATCACTAGAATTCCAGCCATATCCCAACGTCTTTCATTTGGACAGATAAGGACGCTGTATACAATAAAAGGCCTCTCCGTGAATGACTCGGAATTTGAATGGAATACAGGCTTGAGGATGCAAAATGGAAACTACAACTATCTCGCAGAGCTCATGGCTGACGTCAATGATGTATCAATAAAAGTCGTAACTTTTGCAGGTAGAGACAAAAGCGTTGTAAAGAAAAGAAACGAATATGGATTCAAGTGTCTTGCCTTGGCAATGGAGCAGGTACTTTCCTACGTTGAAAGCATCAATGAAACGCTTGTCGACATAGGTCCAAAACAACGTGAGGAATCAAAGCTTTTCGACATGGAAAGCTTTAGGGAAGCGTGGACGAACGCATGTCTCCATACAAGATGGGACATGCAGATACCTCCGGCTGTGTACGTTTTCAGAGACAGAATCGAAGTGATATCAACAGGCGGTCTACCGCAAGGAATGACGGAGGAGGAATTCTTCAAAGGTATCAGCTACCCCGTGAATCTTAAGCTGCAGAAGATATTCGGACAACTCGGATATGTGGAACAAACCGGACATGGAATACCATTGATTACGAAGAACTATGGAAAACATGCATTCGAGATTACAAAGAACCATGTCAATGTGGTTATTCCATTCAACAAAGAGAATAACGATGAACAAAAGACCCCTATAGAATACCAGAACTACTACTCGGACGTCATGAACAGTTCCCAATCCCTTCTCTACTCCATCGTAAGTGAAAACCCAAACTACACCATAAAGGATATGGTGAAGAAGTCAGGCATGAGCGATGGCTACGTAAGGAAGGTTCTACAGTTTCTAAAAGCGAACGGATATGTAGAAAGGGAAGGCTCAAACAAGACAGGTCATTGGAAGACCAAGATACCTATGCAAAAGACTCCTGCGCATGATGAAGATTAATGGAGATGTTTGACAGAGGCTTGGTCAGACGAACAAGAAACATCACCCCAAAGCCACGTCCAGAACCATCATGAGGGCAAAGCCAAAGACGGCACCCATTGTGCCAATGTTGGTATGCTCCCCTGCCTGTGCTTCCGGAATGAGCTCCTCAACGACGACATAGAACATTGCACCTGCTGCGAACGACAGGATATATGGAAGAATTGGAGTAAGAAACTGCGTAAGGAGAATCGTGAGCAACGCACCCACCGGCTCGACTACACCTGAAAGGAAGCCATATCCAAAAGCCTTCCTCTTTGAAAGACCTGTACCAACCAAAGGCATGGAAATGATTGCACCCTCAGGAAAATTCTGTATTGCAATTCCAATGGAGAGTGCGAATGCACCAGCTGTAGTTATCACATTGCCACCTGACAGCATACCTGCAAGCACTACACCAACGGCCATGCCTTCCGGCAGGTTGTGTATTGTGACGGCAAGGAAAAGCATGAGGGATTTGCCAAGTCCGCTTGGTCTACCCTCTGGCTTGTCAGAATCCAAATGCAGGTGAGGGACAACAGAGTCAAGGACCAAAAGCAGTAGGGTTCCTGCTAGAAAACCAACCAAAGCAGGAATCCAGGCTATCGTTCCAGCATTCTCAGCCATCTCTATTGCAGGCATGATAAGGGACCAAATGGAAGCCGCTATCATGACACCCGATGCAAACCCAAGCAAAGCCTTCTGAACACTTGCCTTCATGTCCTTCTTCAGGAAGAACACCATGGCTGCGCCCAATGTGGTACCAAGAAACGGAATCAGAATCCCAATTGCAACCTTGCCGTAGTCACTCATTCGCCATCCCCCTTTTGGAGTCCGCTTCCCAGCACTGGGACCAGAACCCACTTCAAAATTAACAGAACCAGCCTCCTCTTTCAAGGATTCACGGATGACGGGCAACAGCAACTAAACGACTTCGTCCCCAAACGGAATCGAGTCCATTGCACCTGGGCGCGAAACGGTGATCGAGCTTGCAAGGCTGGCGCGCTTGAGGGAAGCCTCCGCATTCATACCGTTGAGCCGGGAGGCGATGAAATAACCCATGAACGTGTCACCTGCAGCGGTAGTATCCACCACGCACGTCTTCACTGCCGGAACCTTCAAGGTCTGCCCCTGGAACGAATAGTACGCACCATCCCCGCCAACGGTCATGACCACTTCACACATAGGCCACCGCAGAGACAAAACCTTAATCACATCCTCATAGGCAGCGCCACATGCAAGTCCGGCAAGGACCGCTCCTTCGACTTCATTCACAACCAAGGCCGATATCTTTGAGAAATCGATCTGGGAAATGACGTCGTTCACGGGAGAAGGATTCACGAAGATGCGCATATCCTTCTCGTATGCACGGTCTATCACATATCCAAGATCGTTTATCTCGCAGTTCACGCAAAGAACGTCGTCGCTTGAAAAGAAGGACAAGGTCTCGTCCACCTCATTCCTTTCAATGCATTGGTTGCCTCCCCCATAGAGGATAATGGAGTTCTGCCCATTCTTGTCCACCTGGATGACGGCCTGTCCCGTCCCGCATGAAGAATGTCTCATATATGAAACGTCCACGCCAAAACTGGAGAGCTTATCCAAGATGAATTGGCCGTCGTCTCCACATTTTCCTGCAAGATGCACAGTTGCAACATCGCTTCCATGCAAAGCCTTTGCAAGTGCGGCGGCTTGGTTTGCACCCTTGCCTCCTGCACCTACGGACACTCCAGACGACGATTGCGTCTCACCTGGAGCTACTATATGGTCGACATGGAACACCATGTCTATGTTCACGGAACTGTAGAATAGAACCCTCATTGAAAACTCCTTGGCATACAACCAAAAGTATACAGGCATCCGCATTTTTTTGAAACAATCATCTTGGAACATGGTTGACATTAAACGGCTAAAGCTGTATACAGAGTGCAAGTTTATGCAGGAAACTGCAAAATCCAAGACGGAGGGACGTATGAAGGCATTGGTTATCAAATCAGACGCAGCAATGAACAAAGCCCTCTTTTCGTCCTATTTCTACTTTTACTTTAGAAGTCCTCACCAATACGCCTGAGCGTTGGAAACCATAGAAAAGAATGTGATGGGTCCTCCTCAGACGGAGGACCTTTTTTATTGCAATTACAATCCGCATGGACGGATGAAGGAGAATGGAGATGAAGAAAGTCGTTAGAATCGGTCTGGTACTGGCAATGATGGCCCTGTGTGTGGCAAGCGCCTTCGCAGGTGGAAGCAACGAGAGTGCAGGAAGCGCAGGCAAGACCTATACCGTGGGTGTATGCCAGCTCGTGCAGCACAATGCGCTTGATGCAGCGACCAAGGGCTTTGAGGATGCCCTCAAGGACAAGCTCGGCGACAGCGTGAAGATAATCGAGCAGAACGCATCGGGTGACGTGGCCACATGCATAACCATAGTCAACGGCTTCGTGTCATCCAACGTGGATCTCATAATGGCGAACGCAACCCCTGCCCTTCAGGCGGCGCAGGCTGCGACAGGAGACATTCCAATCCTTGGAACGAGCGTCACGGACTACGGCACAGCCCTTGGCATGGACGACTTCACAGGCACGACGGGTGTAAACATATCGGGAACGTGCGACCTTGCACCGCTTGACCAGCAGGCCAACATGATTATGGAGCTCTTCCCCAATGCCAAGAAGGTTGGAATGCTCTACTGCTCAGCCGAGGCCAATTCTGTATACCAGGTGAACATCATAAAGGCAATCCTTGAGAGCCATGGAATCGAATGTCAGGACTATGCGTTCTCTGATTCCAACGATGTATCGGCTGTAACGGCCAACGCCTGCAGCTGGAGCGATGTGATCTACATCCCAACGGACAATACCGCAGCTTCCTGCACAGAGACGATCCGCAACGTCGTTGAACCGGCAAAGGTTCCAGTTGTTGCAGGAGAGGAAGGAATCTGCAAGGGTTGTGGAGTCGCAACGCTTTCCATCAGCTACTACGACCTTGGATACAGAACAGGTGAAATGGCAGCTGAGATCCTTGGCGGTGCAGACGTATCGACCATGCCAATCCAGTACGCTCCAAAGTTCACCAAGGAATACAACGCAGAGCTCTGCTCCATACTTGGAGTCGAGGTACCTGCAGACTACGTTGCAATCTGATGATACAACGAACAAGCCGGCTATGCTGCAGGAAAGTGCAGAAGTCGGCTTGTTCATGTGTATTCAATGAAGGTTTCGAAATGTGGACGTATGTGGGCGCATGAGGGCGCATTACGGCGTACCATGGCGCATCAAGGCGCACTAGGACGCATCACAGCGCATCACGAACGAATAAGGAGGAAGAACTTGAACATAGCATCTTTGATAAGCGCGCTCCCCGGAGCGATTGCACAAGGCCTCATCTGGGGGATAATGGCCATAGGAGTGTACCTTACGTACAAGGTCCTTGATTTCTCCGACCTAACGGTGGATGGGACCATGGCAACTGGAGGCGCCGTATGCGTAATGCTCATGCTCAACGGCACGAACCTTTGGATAGCACTTGTATGTGCAGTCCTTGCAGGCATGGTGGCAGGACTCGTAACGGGAATCTTCCATACGAAAATGGGAATCCCTCCAATCCTTTCAGGAATCCTTACGCAGCTTGCCCTGTACTCCATAAACCTGTGGATCATGGGGTTCAAGGCGAACCAGGGTATAAACGTCACGAAGTACAACCTCCTTGTAAGCGCAAGGAACGTAAGGCATCTTGGAATGGACAATCCAATATTCATAATGCTGGCTGTAACGGCAATCCTCATAGCGGTACTCTATTGGTTCTTTGGAACGGAGCTTGGAAGCGCACTCAGAGCCACCGGATGCAACGAGCAAATGGCAAAAGCACAGGGAATAAACGTCGACCGATGCAAGCGCATAGGCCTTATGCTCTCGAACGGAATCGTTGCGCTTTCATCTGCACTGTTTGCACAGTACCAAGGCTCAGTGGATGTCAACATGGGACGTGGAGCGATCGTCATAGGACTTGCGGCGGTGATAATAGGCACAGTCGTATTCGGAAAGCTCTTCCACAACTTTGGGCTCAAGCTCATGGCGGTGTCCATAGGAGCGGTGCTCTACTACATAGTCATCCAGGTCGTCCTGTGGCTTGGACTCAACACGAACCTTCTTAAGCTGCTGTCTGCGCTGGTGGTTGCGTTCTTCCTCGCAATCCCCTACTGGACCAAGAACGCCAGGAACACGAAGAGAAGCAAAGGAGCCAGACATGCTTGACCTTATCAACATAAGAAAGACATTCAATCCCCATACCATAAACGAGAAAGTGGCGCTGAACGGAGTGAACCTCCACATGGAATCCGGAGACTTCGTGACCGTCATAGGTGGGAACGGAGCCGGCAAATCGACCATTCTCAACGCCATTGCAGGTCTATGGCCTCTTGACGAAGGGCAGATTGTCATAGACGGGCAGGATGTAACGGGACTTTGCGAACACAAACGCGCGGCATTCATTGGAAGAGTGTTCCAGGACCCAATGATGGGAACCGCCGGCAACATGCAGATAGAGGAGAACCTAGCCATTGCAAAACGCCGCGGACAGAAACGAGGGCTTGGCATAGGAATCACCAAAGAGGAACGCCAACAGTACAAGGAAATGCTTTCAACGCTTGGACTTGGACTTGAAGACAGACTCACCACAAAGGTCAAGCTCCTCTCAGGCGGCCAAAGGCAGGCTCTCACCCTCCTCATGGCCACGCTCACAAAGCCAAAGCTGCTTCTTCTTGACGAACACACCGCAGCGCTCGACCCAAGGACCGCAGGCAAGGTGCTTGAGCTGTCCGACAGAATCGTCAAGGAGAACAACCTGATGACGCTCATGGTCACGCACAACATGAAGGACGCCATCACCTACGGAAACCGCCTCATCATGATGCACCAAGGCCGGATAATCCTTGACATCTCCGGAGACGAGAAACGAAGCCTCACCGTCCCCGCCCTCATGAACGAATTCGCAAAAGCAAGCGGCGACGAACTGGCCACGGACAGAGCCCTTCTCTCATAGCACGAAGCCCCTTCCTATAGACCGATGTCCTTGGACTCCTAATAGGGTATGCAAATTGAAAAGGCACGACCGCATAGAAGCAGCCGTGCCTTTTTTCATAATGCCCTCACAGGGCAATGATAGTCCAAATTCGCTTAGAGCTCTGCAAAAATCCTGCTTCCCTTGTTCTTGAGCCATGAATTGAGAATGAATCCAAGAGCCGCAGCTACAAGTATGGAAATGCAAAGGTAGACGACTTCACCCAACTTGTAGCCAAAAAGAAGGTACAGTCCAACAAAGGCCGCATTGAAAAGGAGGCCTCCTATCCAGACGATCACGATGCTGAAGCTCTGCTTGATTGGAATGAGCTCGCTCGTCCATGTAAGATTTGGCATCTTGAGACCAAGCAGCAATCCAAACAAAGCCAAGAGATTGACGTTCAGCACAGCAAAGACGCAACCAAGAATGAATTGTATGGCATTGCATGGAACGGTTGCAGCTATCGCAACAAGGCACATGACAACTGGTACGACCGTGAGTATTATCTGTACCTTGAGCTTTGCGGCAAGAACCATGTACGGCGACACCGGCAAAGACTGAAGGATCCAAAGGCTTCTTCCCTCAAGGGAAATGGAAGGCGTTGCCATATCGTTCATGCACGCAACGCAGCATACTCCTCCAATCAGGATTATGAGCGCAGCACCATTGGAGCCGAACATCTCACTTGCCACGGCGGCCACGGTCTCGCCCTTGAGAAGAATGGCGACGAACGCCACCAAGATGAACAAAGTCCCCAGACCGCAGTTGAGCATGTAATTGGCACTTGAAGTGAAGCGCCCCAGTTCCTTTGAGAACAGCGTGGCCTTCACGCTCCTGCCTTCGAAGCTTGCCTTTGCGCCCTTGGTCTTGGATCCGGTGTTCGTTGTGACGATCTTTATGAAGCTCCTTGAAATGACGACCCACATCAAAGCGAACAAAGCACCAAATACAGCATAGTATATCAGTGTCGCAATCCAGTCGCCCTCGCCTATCATTCCAAACAGGTACATAGGATAGGCCTTGCCCTTGATGGCTGTGCCATATACGGAGACGTTCATTATGAGGTCCGATATGACACTTTGTGCCTTGAAGCAGACGAAGTAGTAAAGCCCAAAGAACACAAGGGCCAGAATCACCGTGATGAAGCTCTTGTTCTTGAGCTTTTGGCTCAGCTTTGCAACGACCCAGCCAAGGACACATGACAGCTCAAGGTCTATGACGGAGATGAGGAACACGAAGAGGATTCCACAGACCAACGTCGCAAAACTGAACCTATATGCTGCAAGGTAGACTATGACGGCAGGCAGCGCCACCATGGAGGAGTACATCAGACCCATGAGATAGACACCAAGAAGCCTTGAAGTCATTATAACGGATACGGGAATTGGCATGGAAAGCAGCAAATCGTTGTCCTTTGCAAGGTACAGGCCTGAAAAAGTGTTGAACACGCTTCCCATAGCACCAAACACTATGGCGGCAAGACCCATTATTGCAAAATACAGCCACCCCATGCCGGCATTTGAAAGAGGGCTGCACATCGTTATGGAAAGGAATGTGAACATCCCACCTATCACACCCACGAGGAGGACGGCGAAGAACACGAAGTAGAGCGTGGTCGAGAGCTTGGACCTTGCCTTGTTCTTCTTTGCATCATACAGATAGCTGCGGAACATCTCCGCGAACTGTTTTCCAAGAAGGACCTTCACCATCAGTTGTTCTCCTCCTCAAGCTCAAGGAACACATCCTCCAAGCTGTCGTCACCCTTGACCTCCTCCATCGTGCCGGAGCGGATGAGCTTTCCAGCCTTTATGATTGCGACCTTGTCGCAAAGCTTCTCCGCAACCTCAAGGACATGGGTGGAGAAGAAGATTGCACCGCCGTTGTCGCAGACCTCACGCATCATACCCTTGAGGAGATGCGCTGCCTTTGGGTCCAAACCAACGAAGGGCTCATCCATTATGATGAGCTTTGGATTGTGTATCCATGCTGCAATGATGGCCAGTTTCTGCTTCATTCCATGGGAATACGAAGCAATTGGCTGTGTCAGGTCATTGGAGAGCTCAAAGATATCGGCATACTTCCGGATACGTGCCTCTCTGTCCTCCTTAGACACCTTGAAGATATCGGCTATGAAGTTCAGGTATTTGAGGCCTGTCATGAATTCATAGAGGTCTGGGTTGTCGGGTATGTAGGCAATCTTTGCCTTGCATGCAATTGGGTCGTCCTGTATGGAGGTTCCGTCTATCGTGATGCTGCCGCTGTCGAAGCGGAGTATCCCCACTACGGATTTGAGCGTCGTCGTCTTTCCGGCTCCGTTGTGCCCTATGAAGCCATATATCTCGCCTGGAGCGATATGTAGGCTAAGATCGTCCACGGCCTTTTTCTCGCCGTAGGTCTTTGTAAGATGTTGGATGTTAAGCATGTTTCCTCCAAATTGCATCATTAGTTTCAGAACAATTGTTTTCGCGACTCTATTAATAGAAAAAATGTGTTATCATGTCAACAACAGGCATGGAAAAAAGCATAGCTATTATGTAGGATAATGATGTCACAAGGAGTCTATAATATGGAAAGACCAAACAGATACGCTCAGATGGGAAGGATAATGAAAGGAGCTTTGCTCATGCTCCTATGTTTTGTGGCGTTCACGCTCATGATAAGGTTCTTTGACGTACAGCCCATAGGGCCAAACGGGAGCTCCGTTGGATTTGCATCCATAAACGCAAAGGCAAGGGATTCATTTGGCACGAACGCCACATGGTATGCAGTGACGCAGTACCTTGGATACTTTGCCATAGCCGTAGCGGCGGGATTCGCAGCCGTAGGCCTTGTCCAAGCAATAAAGCGCAGATCACTTTCCAAGGTGGATCCAAAGCTCTACGCCCTTGCAGGGGTATACGTTGCGGTTGTGCTCTTCTACGTTTTCTTCGAACTTGTGGTGGTGAACTACAGGCCGGTTCTCATGGACGGAGCCCTTGAAGCATCGTACCCTTCAAGCCACAGCATGCTTGCAACGACGGTCTTTGGCACGACTGCGGTGATGGCCCACTACTATATCAAGAACAGAAAAGCCAGGAACGCAACAGCCTTCATATGCGGCATCCTTGCAGGCATAACTGTAGTTGGTCGCCTTGCAAGCGGAGTCCACTGGCTTACGGACATAGTCGGGGGCGTCATACTATCCGTGTTCTTCGTAGACACTTTCAAGAATATCTGCAGATACCTGGAAGAAAACAAGGAAGTCTAGAACGAGTACTGCAGACCTCCGCCAACGGTGAACGAAGGATCCATGTCCTTGGCTTTTGAAACGTTGGCGGCAACGCTTGCATCAACGCCATCGGCCACAGCAAAGGACGATGACAGAGTGCACCCAAACGTGTAGGTATCATCCTTCCACGAATTCGACTGCACAATGGCAACAGAGAGCCTTTCCGTTGCATCGAATGAAACGTATTCGCAAAGGTCGTGCGAACCTTCGTAGAAATCGCCCTGAAACGAAACATATGCCGTCAAGGTATGGCTTGAAAGCTCTGTGTCGATCGAAAACGCACGCATGGCGTTTGCAACCAGTCTGATATCCTTTGCGCTCCTGAACCGGGACTCAACGCACACATTCAAATCCACGAATACATTCGCATCCATCAAGACCGATGCCCTATGGCTGTCACTTGCCTTTGGTTCATATACGTAGGCTGCACGGATTTCCTTGATGTAGTCGGAAACCGCACCGGAAAGGCTTTTCTTGACAAGGACTCCAAACCTTTCGTTTGGGATGTCCTCGACGGCGGGAACGAATGCAAGATCAACGGAAAGTCCATTTCCTAGAGACTGGGACAAAGACAGAACCCAAAGGGTGTTCTCTACGTCCACATCGGCCTCGCTGTTTGAAATGGGTTTTTCAAAAAGGATGTCCCCTCCTCTGTACAACTGCCCAATTCCCCAGCTTACAGGAGCCTTTCCGGCCACTGTCGTGAGTTTGAGGTTTCCAAAGGTCGGAATCCTGAAACGGACATAAGCCTTGTCAAGCGAAATCGGAGTGCTATTACCAGAGACTGGCTTGTTCACTACATTTGCACTTACTTTGAGCTCGCTTCTGAAAGAGCCCTGAGCGGTATATACAACATTCAAGTAAGGAGAGAAGGCATAGGAAACAACTGGGTCCGCATTGCCGTTTCTAAGCAGCATAGCACCCGCAAGCGAGGAACCACCCTTAACCGTGGTTTCGCCAGCAAAGAGACACAACGAAACCGCAACGCACAGCAGAGCAACCAAAGCAAGCCGTTTCACCAGTTTCACCATGCAAGCTCCTCCTTGTCGAACATGGAAGGATCAAGATCCTCTCCAAACGAAAGGCTGTCTATGGTTATATCCGAGTAGCTGTTCTTCTTCACAGCGTTCACGACCTTTATGGAGCCAGGGAAGAACGAACCCTTGTCCTCTATATAGTTGCTGTAGTACATGGACTTGAGGAGCTTTCCGCTCTTTGAGTACATCTCGAACTTCACAGGAAGGAAGGTGGAAACATCCACATAGACACGCTCCATCTGATATGTCTCGGACGACTTGCGGGCCTTCATCAGGATTGCGTAGCACTCTACGCCGTCAACGGCTACGTTGTCTTCAAGGGAGGATTCATAACGTGAGTCGTAGTCATCGTCCCCGGTTAGGTCCTCGTACGAAAAATCGGACCCAAGGAAGCTGTTCTTGAGACCTGACGACGAAAGTCGTATAACCTCATCGGCATCGGGGTAGTATATGTAGATGTCGCTGTCAAGCCGCAGGATCTTCTGGCCCTTGTCAGGCCCCTGAGTCACGACCAAGAGCGTGTCGCCGTCGCCCTTCTGGTAGGTGGTGAACACCATGGATGTCGAGCCTAGACGGTCCGTGTTGACCATCGTGGCGCTCATGATACAGCTGTCAAAATCCATGAGCTCGTCCATCCTGTCAAGGATTTCCTTTGCAGTCATATCGTTGGAAGCGGCCGCGAACGCACAAGATGCAATCAAAACAACCAAAAGAACACAAAACAAAGACCTTTTCATCAATTCTCCTCCCTAAGGGCATCGGCTATCTCAATGTCCTTGACATGGCGCGTGGCAAAGCATGAGGCCACGAACGCTACGGCAAGCATGGCAAGGGCGTACATGCACATGCTTCCAAATCCCATCGTAGGATACAGATACTTGGAGAAGCCCCAGCCTTCGACCTGGTCGGCTCCAAACATAGTTATGTCTATTCCGTATTTTCCTGCAAAATGGAACGTGACAAGTCCAAGCACGATTGCGAGCACGCACCCGAACAATGCAATGAACGTGGACTCCTCCATGAACAGGAAACGGATCCTCGTGCGGGTGAATCCAAGCGTCGAAAGGGTGCTTATCTCCTTCTTCCTCTCCATGACGCTCATCATCGTGGTGTTCACGATCAATGTCGAAGCAATGAAGAAGAAAAGGATCTCTATGACAAGGAACATGGCCTCGTATATCTTCATGAACTTGTATACGATGGTTGAATCATGCCAACTCTCTACTTCAAAGTAACCTTTTTCATAGCCATAGCCGTTGTATAGAACATCGTTGATTCTATCGACAAATTCATCAACCTGCTCTTCGTCATCAAGCTCTACCCTTATCTCAATGGCTCCACCATCCATATGGGAGAGTTTGGAAAACCACTCCAAGGGAATGTACACTATGGCTGAGGTATAGCTTGCATCCATCGAATCCACAACGCCTACGATCCTGAACGAAGCGCCGTTGGTACCACCGTTTGTGGTCCTTGAAACGAGTGTAACGGAATCACCTACAGCCAAACCCATGTCAATGAGGAACTTCTGGGAGACCATCACCTCTCTGGCGCTGGAATCCATAAGCCTTCCTTGGCTTATCGAAACCCCCTTGCCCACCGTGAAGTTGGAGGTTTCTGGATCAACGGCAAGGGCTTGGACATTCTTGAGAGCCCCGCCAACATAGACCGATGCAAACACATTCGACACCCTTTCCACGTGGCTGACCCCGTCCAAATCTTCCAGAGCCCCTGCAATGTCGTTGGAATCCTCTATGTAGAATTGAAGAGGCATCACATCCTCATAAGCCGCATAGTCCTGTCTTCGTATCCTTATGTGCCCGCTCAAATGCAACACGGTGTTGTCCACCATGTCCGCAACCATCGTCTTCATGAAACCCATGGCGATGAGGACTATGAACGTTGCAATGAAAACCGCAAACGCCGTCAGGATGGTCCTTCTTGGATTCCTAGTCGTATTCTTGAAAGCCAAACCAAGCATAACCCCTCCTCAAACCTTCCTGAGCATATCCGAAATCTGACCCCTTCCAATCTTGGAGACAGGAAGATACGAAGCCAAGACAGTCAAGGCAATCCCAATCAGAGGTATGGCCACGAACGAATGCACCGACCACACCGAATGGAACACGAACGAAATCCTATACCCAATGTCGAGGTCACCGCCCACGAATCCCGTAAAGTCAAGACCGATTCTCGCAAGCGGATAGTTCACGGCACAGGCCAACACCAAGCCTATGGCAGACCCAATGCAGCCAATGAAGAAGCCTTCCACAACGAACAGCAGCTTTATGGAGATACTTGAAAAGCCCATGGAACGCATCATTGCAGACTCCTTGCGCCTTTCCATAACGCTCATGACCATTGTGTTCACGATACCTGCACCTGCAATGATGAAAAGAAAGAAGAGAATCATGTACGAACTGCCCACGTCTCCGTTCACAATGGCCATGTAGCCCTCGTTGTCTTCTTCGAATCCATAGACCTCTATGCCATCGATGCCTTCAAGTGCCTTCTTGACCTTGGAAGTAAAGCCGTCGCCAGCCAAAGAGGACATTATTCCGTCTGACACTGCATAGTGGTTCACACCTCCGTCAAGCTCCAGATACGAATCAAGCTGATCCAGCGACATGTAAAGCATCGTGCTGTTGACCTCGTAGTCCTCGGTGTTGACGATTCCCTTGACCATGACATCGAAGCTCTGCGCAAAGCCACCCATGCCTTCGCACTGAAGAGAGACGAAGTCCCCTACTTCAAGTCCCATCTTGGAGGCAATCGTAGAACCTACGACAATGGAGTCGTCACCCTCTTCGCCCCACTCACCGCTTTCCAGCGAATCCTTTAGAAGGAACACCTTTGTATCCTTCTGAGGATCTATTCCATACAGAATGGTCTCAAGCACACCTTCGAAGTCCTTGTCCTCATCGTAGAAGACAAGCTCCGCAGTCGTCCTGTACCTTGGAGCATATATGATGCCCTTCGAATCCAAGGCGTTTTCGACCATTTCCCTTGTGTTGGAATCCATGACAATGTCGGATGGGAACTTGTCCTTCTCCTCGAAGTATCCGTCAGGGTAGACGACCACTTCAGAAGCCTCGTAGTTCACCATGTTGAGATTGGACTGTGTCATGATGCCCATTATCACAGCATCCACCAGAATGGCCACGAACACGCTTATGGCTATCGCCACCACGGTTATCGCAGTCCTGTTCCTGTAGCGGAAGATGTTCCGCCACGCCATCCTAACAAGGCTCAGCATACCTCATCCCCCACGACCTTTCCGTCATGGAGGGTTATTATCCTTCTGACGTTGTTGAGGACTTCCTGGTCATGCGATGAATAGACCACGGTTATCCCGTACTTTGCATTGAGCTTCTTCATAAGCTCAAGAATCGTCTTGCTGTTTGCAGAGTCAAGGTTTGCAGTTGGCTCGTCCGCAAGTATCAGAGAAGGCCTTCTCACGACGGCTCTTGCAATGGAGACCCTCTGCTGCTGTCCACCTGAAAGCTCGCCAGGTCTGCGGTTCTCATAACCTTCAAGCCCTACGTCTTTCAGAACCTCAAGTGAGGCCTTGCGGGTATCCTCTATGCCGATCTTTGCAAGGTCCTCCTTGGAAAGCGGCTTGAACGAAAGCTCAACGTTCTCCAACGCGGTAAGGACAGGAATGAGGTTGTAGCTTTGGAACACGAACCCAAGGTTGAGGCGTCTGAAGACGGTCTTCTCCTTCTCGCTCATCCTTCCAAGATGCACTCCATTGAACTCGATGTCCCCTTCCGTTATGGAATCGAGCGTCCCAAGCAGGTTTAGCAACGTCGTCTTTCCAGAACCGCTTGAACCGGCAAGGGCGACGAGCTCTTCGTCATTGATGGTGATGTTCACGTCGTCCAAAGCCACGACGCTCTCCGCCTGGGTCTTGTAGACCTTCTTCAAACCAACAGTCTTTATCATCTATTCCCCTCTGCACCATGCTCTTAGAGCTTCTCAGCCGCATGGTTAGACATATCTAATTAAATGCCTCTAACTATATACTTCAACTGAATGTAGAATGTCAAGACAATAGGATTCATCCACCTTCTAAAAATATTTTTTCTTTTATCCAACTCTTTCAAATACATGTAATTGCATTTGTTATTTCTGAAAATCCGCCAAAAACCTTTCGAAAACCGTGAATGGGAATTGCAGGTTTCTTGGAATCAGTAATATGAAGGGCTCTTGGGAGCTTTCAACGTTACTTTACAGGAGGTGTTTCCATGACAAAGAAACACAACTGTTCACAAAAGGTTTTCGGAAGAAGGGACAGAAGGGACATCCCGCTTGAGAACGACGCCATGTTCTCCACCGTAATGCAGCACGAGGACGCCTGCAGGGGTCTCATAGAGACCATATTCGAAGGGCGCAGGGTGAGAAGGCTCCAATACAAGGACATGCCTCCCACATCACAGAAAAGCATCGTATTCGACCCCGCCAACAAGAGCATAAGGCTGGATGTCTACTTCGAGGACGGGGACACCGTCTACGACATAGAAATGCAGAAGGTCGATACGGGAAACCTTCCGTTGAGGGCACGCATGTACTCCTCCATGATGGACGCCAACATGCTTGACAAGGGGCTTGAGTACGAACAGCTCAAGGACAGCTATGTGATATTCATATGCATGTTCGACCTCTTCGAAAGGGGCCGGACGAAATACACGTTCAGATCCATATGCGAGGAGGACAAGGACTTGCCCCTTGGCGACGGCCGCTGTATCATGTTCCTGAACACCAAAGGCTCCATTGGAGAGCTTGGTGCGGACATGGACGCCTTTTTCGGCTACCTCAACGGAGGGGCTTCCTCAATAGGAACCGGGAAGGACAGCGGAAGCGAGTTCGTGGAGATTGTGGACAACTACGTCCTTGACATAAACGGGGACGAGGACTGGAGGCAGGGCTATATGAAGTACGAACTGAACCTCATTGAGAAGTACAAGGAAGGAGAAGCCTCCGGCGAAGCCAAGGGAATCTCCATTGGAGAGGCCAGAGGCGAAGCCAACGAAAGAAGCCGCATGGCAAAAAGCCTCAAAGAGCAAGGAGTCCCAATTGAGGTCATAGCCAAAGCCGCTTCCATTTCAGTTGAGGAAACCAGAATCCTTTTGAATAGCTGACCAGTTGTGACGAGGGCTATAACTCTGGTTCACAGTCCTTAGCCTATTAACAAAAATGTGCTTGAACCATTAATAATGGCTTACAATGTTAGAAAATAACCGCCCAGCGTCCTAGCACTTCGCTGAGCGGTTTCCGTTCATACAAGCATGAGGTCGTTTCCGTCTACCGGCAGTGCCTCTTTCCACTTGGAGTATCGCAAAAGAAACATCAGCTGTCAAGTTTTAGCAAAGCATGACTATCTCCGTCCTTGAACAAAATACAAATGGAACCAAGCTATTTGCTTTCCATTTTGTAAAAGCAGTGGTTTTTGTCCAAGAAAACGATATAGAAGATATCAGTTGAAAGACCCTTTGATTTTGAAGAATCCTCATCGACAAAGAATCCAACAAGTCGAACAGAACTCTCCATTCTGAACCTAGCCCATCTTACATTATCAGGAACATGGACAGGATGGACGAAGTCAGAGTTGCGAGGAAATACACCATATATCTCCAGCACATTCAGACCGCCACTACCAACTCTTTGATTGAGCCAGTATTTCTTGTCCTCACATGAATACTCCTTAAGTTTGTTCAATAGCTTGTTCTTCTGTTCATCCGTCCAATCTTTGAAATCCTGTCCTGCTTTCTGACTGGCATCAAAGTACTTAAAGCTAAAAGACAGCTTCCCTTTTAATCAGAGATATCGGAAACAAAACCAGGGTTTTGAAGAGACTTGATAAATCTTTCCTTCCTTGTATTAGTTCTTATCACTGTCAATTCTAGGGAATCCTCCAATGAGATGTTTTCTATACGGTACGGAAACAGGCCTGTCGTTTCTTAGACTTGGAGCTTTCGGCTCATCCAAACGATAGCAAAAGCTTTCATTGCTCTCCTTTTCGAAAATATATGTCCTATAGCGTCCAAGAATGTCCATAATCTCTGTATTGTGGGATGTAAAGAGAAGCTGTGCATCAAGAGGATTGTTATCCTTCACAAGGAACAAATCCAAAAGATGCGGAAGAATGTCGGGATGTAGGTTGATGTCAAACTCGTCAAGAACAAGAACACCTCCACGAGAAAGAACTTCATAATAGTCCATTAATATTCCCAAAAGCGCCTTTGTGCCACTTGACTCAGAGTCATACAGAAGAGGAAGGTTCTCTCCATTAGCAAGCATATGATAGAAAACAGGGTAATAGACAATATGATTGTATTCGTCGATTCTGGATCTGATTTCGATTCTGTTGATTCCTGTATCAAACCGTTCAATCATCCTTGTTGTAAATTCAAGATGTTTTGGATGAGCTGTATAGTAGCCTGATGTACTAAAGGCATCACCATAACATTCATTTGACAGTCCACTGTATGCAACATTTGGCAAAACCTTTTGGAAGAAATCAAAGACATCATTTATTTCTGAAAGACTATATTGCTTCAATGTACAAATAAAGGAGGCATTGTCTCTGAACAATATACCGGAGTGTCCTCTATACAGCGTGTTTTTGGCAACGGCATTACCTTCACGCCTATAGATCTCTGTTTCTCTGGAACCATCCTCCGATTTCTTTCTAAACAGCCTCTCTGAGACAACAGCTTTTGGAGTAGCTGTCAATTCGTAGCGATAATAGCAGTTGTTCTGCAAGAATTCGATATAGAACTCAGCTTCTTCATTCTGAAAGAAGAATGGATCGAATAGAATCGTGTCTTCAGGTTTTGATTGGAAACTGAACTGAGCGAAGTATTTTATGAAAGCCAATACTTTCAAACCATTGGTTTTCCCTGAAGCGTTGGAGCCTTTGAAGCACATAGCCGTTGCAGCAGGAAGGTTCATTGAAATGTCAGCAGGAACGGAACCATCAAGCTTCAAGTCAACCTGCATCCAGTCTTTGAAACACCAACAGTTCCTTGCTCCATATCCTAACAGCATAGCTTTCACTCCTTAATCCAATTAGAAGATAAATTAAGTTCTATTATTTGTCAAGTTTTGACAAATAATTAGTTTTAAAATGAAAATCATAACAATTCCCTTCCCGCAGGAAATAACAGTCTAGCAAACTTCAGACCCTGTATTTTTGATGAGGTTTCGTTCAACAAGCAAGAAGTTGACTGTCCACAGGTGATAC
>CAVBWZ010000007.1:86096-150418 GCA_963599445.1 Bacteroidaceae bacterium | reverse complement strand
CCAATTCATGACTTCATTTGAGGATTGCCACCAACACTGTGCAGAAGTGGGGTTTTTGGCTGAAAAGGGATGCCAAAAGTTTTTTGTAAATTTGATTGACAAATAGCCAAAGCCTGTTACACTGTCAGAAAAAGGATTTGTAAACATGATTGACAAAATAGTTTTTGGATCGATAGGCGTTGGCGCAATAGCCAAAACTCATGCATATGCGCTTTCAAAGAGCAGCAAGTGCTATTTCGCCGGTGCATATGACATGAACAAGGAAAGGGTCGAGGCCTTTTGCAGGGAAAACGGAGGAAAGGCCTATGACAAGCTTGATGATTTCCTGAAAGACGAGAATATCCAGGTGGTCGTGATTGCGACACCATCGGGCTTGCACCATGACCTTGCAATTGCAGCCCTCAAGGCCAAGAAGCATGTCATCGTGGAGAAGCCTCTTGAGATCACCGTCGAGCGTTGCAATGACATAATCGAGGAAGGAAAGAGACAGGGAAGGCTGGTTGGCGGTGTGTTCCAGTCGCGTTTCTACGAGGCTCCAAGGCTTGTGAAGAAGGCGTTGGACGAGGGGCGTTTTGGTAAGCTCACCATGGTGGAGGCTTCCGTCAAATGGTTCCGCTCGCAGGAATACTATGATTCCGGCGCTTGGAGAGGCACTTGGGAGATAGACGGCGGTGGAGCGCTCATGAACCAGTCCATCCACGCAATAGACCTGCTTTCGTGGTTCGGAGGGGATGTCGAGTGCATCAACGGCTACACGGAGACCATTGCACACGAGCGCATTGAGGTTGAGGACAACGGCGTTGCAATCCTCAGGTTCAAGAACGGCGCTCTTGGTGTCATAGAGGGTTCCACCAGTATATACCCTGGTTTCATAAAGAGGCTTGAGGTGTGTGGAACGGAGGGTTCTGCAATCCTTGAGGACGAGTCCCTCGTGGCATGGAGCTTCAAGGACGAGACTCCAGAGGACGAAGAGATAAGAAAGCGCTTTGCGAATGCCAACAGCACAATGGGTGGAGCATCAGATCCAGGGGCCATCAACTATGTTGGTCATATGCTGCAGTTCGAGGACTTTGCAGACGCTGTGCGTAGCGGTGGCAAGCCTTTCGTTACAGGTGAAGAAGCGGCCAAGGCCGTGAAGATAATCAATGGAATCTATGAAAGTGTGAAGAAGGGATCCTCCGTAGCTCTGTAAGGGCTTGGAGGTTCGTTGCAAGCATTTTCGAAGAAGGAGACTTATATGAAGAAAACTTTGATGGTTCTGCTCATTGCACTCGTTGCAGTTGCAGGTATTTTTGCACAGGCAGCCGCAGAAGCTGCAGAATTTCCTACAAAGACTGTAGAAGCTACAGTCGGTTGGTCCGCAGGCGGTGGTGGAGACGTTGTCTTCAGAGCTCTTGCCGCTGTGTTCCCAAAGTATGCCAACAATCAGGCAATGATAATCAAGAACGTTCCAGGTGCTGCTGGAATCACCGGTGCAATCGAGTTCCTGGATGCTTCCAATGACGGTTACTCCATCATGCACTGGAACAACGCTTCCCTTACGAAGACGCATCTTTCAGATGTTCCTGTAACCGGTGCCGATACCTTCACACCTGTCTGTCAGATCGTAGCTTCCTACAACTATCTTGTTGTGAATGCAGACTCCCCATTCCAGACCCTTCAGGAGTTCGTCGAGTATGCAAAGGCTCATCCGGGTGAGGTCACGATGGGCAACGCAGGTGCACAGGGTGGAAACCACATGGCAGCCCTTCTTTTCGAGGATGCTGCAGGTCTTGAGTTCACACACGTTCCATTCTCAGGCGGCGGTCCGGCCATCACAGGTCTTCTTTCCAACACAGTCGATTGCGTCATGGCCAATGCTCCAGAAGGCATCACCAACGTTGAGAACGGACAGCTCAGAATCCTCGCTGTATTTGCAGAGGAGCGCTACAGTGCATTCCCAGAGGTTCCAACTGGAATCGAGTGCGGAATTGACATCGTCCTCCCACAGTGGAGAGTCGTCGTATGTCCTCCAAACACACCGACAGAGATTGTTGAAAAGCTCGCTTCCATCATCAAGCAGTGCATCGAGGATCCTCAGTTCATCGAGCAGATGCAGAGCCAGTGCGTAGAGGTCGTCTACAAGGATCCAGCTGAGACGGACAAGTTCCTCCACGAGCAGGATGTCATGTACAAGAACCTCGTAGAGGCCAAGGGTTTCTGATTGGAGCATTCTAGTTAGAATATTTTGAAAACGATGGCCGATTGCAAGGAGAATATTGAATCTTTGCAGTCGGTCTATTTGTAATAGGATATCGTCTTTGGGTTTTTCGTTGTGATGGAGCTCAAGGACATCGGTCTTTTCGAATAGGAGAGTTTGAGTATGGAAGAGAAGGACAAGAAGGGCCTTTTCGTGAAGAATACCAAGGTCGCCGCCGATTTCATAATCGCCATCGTCGTGATTGCGATTGCGGTGGTGTTCCTTTTTGAGTCGCAGAAGCTGCCCACGAAGGCGAAGGGGATTGGGCCTGGCGCATACCCTACGTTCATAAGCGTGCTTCTTTTGTTCTTGGGTGTCGTGCAGGTCGTAAAGTGCGTTCTCATGGTGAAGGGCATTCCTGTGATAGACGGACCCAATGTGGATTGGAAGGGTCTTGGAAGAATTGGCATCATGGTCCTTGCAACCTACCTGTTCTACAAGCTTCTCAAGATCGTCGGGTTTCCAATCCTTGCACCTCTTTATCTTTTCTTCGCCATTTGTCTGTTTGGCTACAAGAACAAGGTCAAGGCTGCTATCTTCAGCGTCGTGTTCACCACCGCTGTGTATTTCCTTTTCACCAAGGTCTTCCTGGTGATGCTGCCTGCGGGCATTCTGGGTTGAGGAGGTTGGTATGTTCAGTTATCTTATGCAGGGTTTCGCAAACGTTTTCCAACCTTTTACTTTCCTTTTGGCTTGTTTCGGCACTTTGGTCGGCGTCGTCATTGGCGCACTTCCAGGCCTTTCGGGTTCCACCGGCATCATCCTTCTACTGCCGTTGGTGTATAGGCTTGAGGCTTCGCAGGCCCTTATCATGCTGTGTGGCCTTTTCTGCGGTTCCATGTACGGTGGTTCGATATCGGCTGTGCTTTTGAACACTCCTGGTACCCCGTCTGCGTCCGCAACGGCTTTGGATGGCTATCCTTTGTGTCAGCAGGGCAAGGCTGGAAAGGCTTTGGGTGTATCTGCGGTCTCCTCTTTCATTGGAGGACTTGTCTCGACGATATGTCTCATCCTCATAGCCCCTCAGCTTGCGAAGATTGCACTCAACTTCAAGCCTGCGGACTATTTTGCACTGTCGTTCTTTGGCCTTACCATCATGGCAAGCACCGGCAAGGATCCCATCAAGGGTATCATCTCCGGTATGCTTGGCCTTCTCATATCCACCATTGGTGTGGACAAGCTCATGGGCATTGACCGCTTCACGTTTGGTTCATACAAGCTCATGAGGGGAATTCCTTTGCTTTCAGTTCTCATCGGAGTGTTCGCTCTGAGCGAGTTCTTCATGCAGTCTGCAACGAAAGGTGAGTCAGACAACAAGCTTGCAGCCCAGAAGATTGGCCGTGTGCTTCCGACTTGGGTGGATTTCAAGGGCTTTGCATTGTCAGCAATCGTTGGTGCCGTCATTGGCGTGTTCATTGGAATCATTCCTGGAACGGGTGGGTCCATCTCCTGCTTCATTGCATATCAGGTTGCAAAGCGTATGTCCAAGAACAAGGATCAGTTTGGAAACGGTGCGCTTGAAGGTGTCGCAGCTCCTGAGGCTTCCAACAATGGAACGACAGGCGGTGCCCTCATTCCAATGCTGTGCCTTGGCGTTCCTGGAGACGTCGTTACGTCCGTCATGTTGGGAGCTCTCATCCTCATTGGTGTGAAGCCGGGTCCTCAGCTCTTCAACGAGAGCCCTGCAATCGTCTATGCAATCTTTGCAGGTATGTTCGTAATACAGTTCCTCATGCTTGCCGCCGGTATTGGCTGTGCAAAGGTGTCTCCAATGATCCTCAAGATTTCAAGGACCCTTCTCATGCCTATCGTTGCAATCCTGTGCATGATTGGTGCGTTCTCCAATGCAAACAATGTGTTCGACATCCTTCTTGCAATAGTGTTCGGTCTGGTTGGTCTTGTGTTCAAGAAGTTCGGGTACCCAGGAGCGCCGTTGGTGCTTGGTCTTATCCTTGGCTCCATGGCTGAGGAGAACCTTGACAGGGCTTTGATTCTCTCCGGCAACAACTGGGGAGTGTTCTTCACAAGCCCGATCAGCTGCGTATTCATGATCCTTTCCATTGGATCTCTCCTGTATGCATTGTATGCAAACGTGAAGGCTATAATGGAATCAAGAAAGTCCCAGAAGGGAGCTTGCGTGCAGGGATGAGGGATTGAAAGGGGAACTTGAGAGACTAGGCTTTGTGAGGATTGATGTTGGATTTCCGATGAGGAATGCGATTTGCACAGGAAAGACGACGTCAGGACTCGTGAAGCGGGTCTTGAAAGTTCCCCAAAGGTAGAGAAATGAGAGAAATGAAAGATTTGAAAGAATTCAATACGAAGATTTCCAGAGTAAGGGCGCTTCTCTCCCAAAAGGGGCTTGATGCCGCTTTCATAAAGAGGCAGGACAACTTTGCATGGCTTACATGCGGCGGTCGCAACTATGTTGGAATGGGAGAGGTCGGCAACTGTGGACTTCTTGTGACTTTGGATGGGCTTTTTGCCGTTACCAACAACATAGAGGCTCCAAGGATGATTGCAGAGGAGCACCTTGAAGAGCTTGGGTTCGATGTCCGTTATGGAGTTTGGCATGACAACGGATTCCAGGATAGGACGATTGGAGAGCTTGTGCCTTCCGGCCGTGTCGGTTATGACACAGGAGATTTGGCAGGTGATATAAAGGCTCTGCGTTTTGATTTGACTGAAGAGGAGATCGAGCGCTATATCGCCATTGGCAATGACGCTTCAAAGGCTTTGGAAGAAGCCGGCATGGAGATCTCCGTTGGTGACAGCGAGTACGAGATTGCCGGCCGCATCATGGAGAAGATGGAGGCTCTTGGTCTTGAACTTCTTTCCTGCATGGTCGCAGCAGACGAAAGGATTTCCCTGTACAGGCATCCTCTTCCAACTTCCAAGAGGGTGAAGGAGAAGGTTCAGATTGGTGGAAACTTCAGACGCAACGGTCTAGTTGTCTGCATGACGCGCTATGTCTATTTCGTTGAGCCTTCCGCTGAGATCCTCTCTCAGCTGGAGGCCAACCAGATAATAGACTGCACCTACATGGCTGCATGCAAACCGGGAGTCTCCTATGTCTCCGCCCTTGAAGCGGGCAAAGCCGCATACGAGAAGCTTGGCTATGCCGCTGAGTTCGACAAGCACCATCAGGGAGGGCCGATTGGGTACGCAGGACGTGACTATAGGGTGGATTTTTCGACTCCTGGTGTCATTTCAGAGCATCATGCCTTTTGCTGGAATCCTTCCATAACCGGTACGAAGAGCGAGGACACTGTCATTTGCACCAAGGATGGTGTGATTCCTGTGACTCATCCTGTCCTTTTTCCGAAGGTTGAAATCGTCGTCGATGGAAAGACGTTCGTTCGTCCTGGAATCCTCGTCAGATAACCTTAGATACCTTGAGGGACAAGGTTTGCAGTTTTGGTGGTTTGATAGTACAATCATGCCTTGACTAAGTAGAAGAGGGGTTCGGCTTTGGTTTCATCTGGTGATTGCAAAGGGAAGAAGGATTCTGAGGTTTCCGTCGTTCCTTCGAACAAGGGAAGGCTGGAGCGCTTTCTTGGTTTTTCCAATTCTCTCAACAGGGTTTTGAACAGGATAATGCCCCTTTTGACTCCCTTTGGGGTTTTTCTGGGGCTTCTGCTAGGTTCCAAGGTCTCTTGGATGAAACCTGCCGTAAACTGGCTTTTTGGGGTCATGACATTCCTTGGCGCAATGAAGATAAGCGCCAAGGAGATGTTCTCCTCCTTCAAAAAGCCGGTGTTCTTCATTGCCTTCGCACTTGGTGGCTATGTGCTCATGCCTTTCGTGGCATTCATAATCGCAAGTGTGTTTTTCCCAGGCAACAAGGAGCTTTTGTGTGGCTATGTGCTGCTCAGGGCGACTCCTTCTGCGGTGGTCTGTACCATATGGGCTGGAATCTACAGCGGAAACATGGCCATTTCAATAGCCATGCTGGTTTTTGATTCCTTCCTGTCTCCTTTCATGACACCTTTGATATTGAAGCTGTACACTGGCGCATCCGTTGCCGTAGATAGCGTGGGGATGATGAAGTCTCTGTGCTTCATGGTTCTTATTCCTTCATTGCTCGCACTTGTCTTCAACCATTTCAAGGCCGATTCCATAAAGAAGGTCTGGACTCCCGCGACGAATCCTCTTTCAAAGCTGTTGATGGTGCTCGTCATAATGATAAACACATCTCAGGTGTCAGAGTCCATCATTGCAAATGCATCGTTTCAATATGTATCCATTGGCATTGCAAACGCCCTCATGGTTGTGTGTGGGTTCACCATTGGCCTGTTATGTGCAAAGCTCACGAAGCTCGATCGAGACATCGTAGTGTCCGTCACGTTTGCCGTTTCCATGCGAAACATAAGCGCAGCATTGGTCCTTGCAATATCCTTCATGCCACCTGCCGCTTCGCTTCCTGTCATCTTTGGAATCGTCTTCCAACAGAGTCTTGTGGCTGTGATGGGAAACCTTGCGTTTGGGGAGAAGAATAGAAAGAAGTAACGGTCTTTTCAACAGTTGCGAACCAACTCGTGTGAATTAACTCGTCCTATAGTGTGTGCCACATTGAAGGATTTCGATGTTTTTTTCAGATATTCTGAACACTATCCTGTTGCAGGAATCTATTCTCACGCTCCACCATCCTGAAAGGTTTCCGGAAAGAGGTTCTGGCTTTCCTTTGCTTCTGTATCCATTGCGAGAAATGTCTTCCAGTAGCACATTGATTCTTCTTAGTGTCTTTTTATCGACTTTCTGCCAATCAACGTATTCCTTCCAGGCTTTTTCCTGCCATAAGAATTTCATATTCAATCCTTTATAAGTTCATGCTCCTGAAACTGCGTCTTGCCTTCCTTTATGTCTTCTATCCTTTTTTCAAGTTCGTACATGTTTTTTCTATCATAGAACGGGTCTACGGAGATTTCAAACGGAATCCTTCCTTCCCTTGAGACCTTCGTTGCAAATATCGTGAAGGCCGATGTCATCGAAAGCCCCATCTCTTTGCAAACCTTTTCCATGTTTTTCTTTAGGTCTTCATCCATTCTGAAATTCACCATTGCCTGTGCCATTTTTCTTCCTCTCTGATTTGAGAATAGGACAAATGTAAAGCAAAGTCAAATGTTTTGCTTTATATTTGCTGTATTTTGTGTTATTTGCCTTCGTGTTGATGCTTTCTGCATTTTCCATTATGCTTAGCCCCATGCGGCTTCTATTCAATTTGGATACAAAGGATTACACCAGCACTGAACATGTATTCTCCCGCCCGTCGGTCCGTGCAATCATAATCAAGGACGGCAGGGTTGGAATGGTCCACAGCCTCAAATACGACTACTACAAGTTTCCAGGTGGCGGAATAGAACAAGGAGAGTCCAACGAACAGGCCCTCATTCGTGAAACCCACGAAGAGGCCGGTCTTGTAGTTGTTCCTTCTTCCATAAAAGAGTATGGCAACGTACATCGTGTGTCTAAGAGCGACCAAGAGGGCATAGACATCTTCGTACAGGACAATCTTTACTACATCTGTGATGCCAAGTCTGAAGTCGTATCGCAGCATTTGGATGCCTATGAGAAGGATGAGCGGTTCACTTTGGAGTGGATTACCCCAAAACAGGCCATCGTTGTCAATCGCACACATGACCATGGTCCCAAGAATCCCGTCATGTTGGAGCGTGAAGCCTTGGTTCTTGAAAGGCTCATTGAGGATGGACTTCTATGCTGATTGAAATCACTTCATACAATGACATCGATGCAAGGAAACTCATGGATATCTACGCAGAGAGCAATCGTGAAAACGTGGACTACTTCTATCCAGACATGTCCGACAAGAGAGCAGCACTTGCATTGGTCGAAGAAAACTTCCTTAAATTCCTCAAGACCGATTTCTTTGTGCGTCCAAACTCCTCCTATTACATTCTTGAAGAGACGGGCTCTTGGGTCAGCGCCTTGCGGTTATCCATCGTTGAGGACTGTGAATGCCGTCGCTACTACTTGGAAGCCCTTGAAACCCATCCTTCCTTTAGGCTAAAAGGCTATGCCTCAAAGTTGCTGCACGAGGTAATTGGGAGGCTCAAGGCCGGTGGCCCATTCGTTCTTTGCGACTGCGTCTCAAAACGAAACGAACCATCTCTAAGGACGCATCGCAAGTGCGGTTTCCAGATTGTTTCTAAAGAGGGTTTCGACTACCTCCAAAATGAAGTTGACTCCCATTGCTGCGGTATGGAGTACCGCTTCGTTTGATTGAGGTTTCCCTTTCAAACCCGTTTAAACCCGCGTATTGTTGGAATTTGAGCTCTTTGCAAACCTGCGTATTATTGTTTCCATCAAACTTTCATATTAAAAGACTTGTAATCATTTGTTTGTCATATATGGAGTTGCTAACCAAATTACCTCTATTGGCTCAAAAAGGTTTGTCTTATATACAAAGCCTTGCTAAAATAAAATAGACTTTAGATTGGAAGGATATAAACCATGTGCATAAGAAGGCAAATGGAGGAACTCTTCCTTGAAACCTCAAGTTGCTTCAAACGGTCTAGTTTTTGAGGATTCGGGACCTTAGGTGCTATCAGGTACACTCAGGCGCGCTTAGGCACTATCAGGCACTATCTAGAACGCTCTGGCTCGTCTGAAATTCAACGGTATTCAACAGCTCCAACGGTCTAATAAGCCCCAAGCGTCCCAACAGCCCCCTTTGAAGTTAACGTAAAATGAGGTGCATAACATGACAGGGATGTTTCTCTTGACGATTTGTGATGGGGGGGTAAGCTTGGCCTTGGAGGATGGTGTTTCCTATCATTTTCCAAGGGGAGACTCAAATGAAACGCAATTATCTTGTTTTGCTTCTGCTGGTAGCTGCTTTGGTTTCTTTTGTCGGGTGCAATGGCAATGTGTCTGAAACTGGAAAAGTCAAAATTTCAGTCAGTTCCAGTATCCCGAAGGGGATTGAAAGCATTTCGATGGATACCGTTGAATACGGTATTGTCATGCGAAAAGGAAGTTCTTCTGAAGATGTCGTCTTGGACACGGTTGTTCCTCTTTCCAATGCCGCTTACGAAGGCTCTTTTCCTGTAGGGAACTACGTCATTACAGTCTATGCGTTGAACAGAGATGGCCTCGTTATAGGTTCCGGTACCCAAGACTGCACCGTAACGACAGGAGCCAATTCAGTTACTGTAAATGTCCATGAAACGACAGGGGACGGAACGTTCAAGGTGTTGATTCAAGGAAACGAAGGCTATACGTTGAGGCTCCAACTTTTCAAGGCCGATGGTGATGAGGTTTTCAGTTCCGATTTGACTTATGAGGATGGAAAGTATGCAACTGAAAAGAACGTTGCGAATGGTTTCTATAGATTTACTATAACCAGAACCGATACCAACAAGGTTCTTATAATGGATACCTGTAGAATCGTTGCCGGGTACACTACCGGTCTTGAAGCAAAGTTTACGCTTGAAAGCGATGGAACGCTTAAGATTGTAAACGACATTGTCAAAACTCCAAAGATTGCACTTTCATTGAGTTCGACGACGCTCTCTAAGGAAGATTCTTTGACAGTATCCGCAGTTGTCGAAGACCTTAAAGACTACACTTGCTTCTGGGTGGTGGATGGAACCAAGCAAGGAGATGCCGGTCTCTATGCGGATTTATCCCTGAATATGACGAGTTTTGAGGAAGGAGAACATACAGTTTCTTTCTTTGTTGTGAAGAATTCCCTCGTTTGGTCTGAATCCAAGACATTTAGTGTCGTAGACCGCATAACCTCCATTGAAGTCGAAGGAGAGGTCGAGTTTTGGGTGGTTGGGGATGTCTTGATTCCCAGCGATGTGAATATCTCGATGTTGGCAGAAGGCAATGAAATTGCAATGTTTCATTCTAACCTTTTGCATATTGTAAGAAACTTTGAAGAAAAGACGAATCTGTCTTTCGATGTGAAAAACACCGGAGAGTACTACTATTATCTAGAGGTTCATGAAGAAGAACAAGGCAAAACTATAATATATGTTGTCCTCGATAGAGAGGTTCAGGATTGTGGTTATGTTGAATTTTCATTCAACCAAAGATATACCCTTGGTCAATATTCGAGCATCGCCTTTGTTTTATACTCTTCTGAATTTCGAGGCCTTGTGACTATTGCCAACGATATGTCTTCCAGAGTTATTAAGGTTGAAGAAGGTTCTTATTCGCAAGGTTCCCATATAGGTTACAATTCTAAAGTCTACTGTTGCGATATTGAGCCTTCCGAAGTTGTTGTTTCTGCCGGTGAGACTGTGAAGGTCGATGTGACCAATAGACCTTATTCGACAACCAAGTTTGAATTTCCTGAAGATGTGGATCTGACTTGCTTATCTTTCTCTGGTTATGCAAATGGCGAAGCTTTTGATTGGATGTTGTCAAAAGATAACGATTTTACGATGGACTGGTTCACAGGAGAGTATTCATTTGAATTGTATAGTGAAACAATGGGAGATTATCGATTTGTTGGCTCTGCAAATCTTGTAGACGGAAATAACACAGTGAATCTGACTAGAGAGGCTATTCCCTACAAAGACGTAGGAGTCGAGATCCAAACATCTTTATGTTCCATAACTGTAGATACCAACGGATTTGTTTTTCCTGAGTATCTGAAGGCTTTGTATAGAATTGGAGACGGTGAAGACGCAAAATTTGGATTTTTTGGAACTCTCTCTGATGAATTGTTCGTAAATAATACTTCCAAAGGGGATGTTTTGTCCGTATATGTGGTACGAGGTACCTCTTTCTTCGTAGAGGCATCTTCCTCTGTTGAAGATAACGTCACGAAAATCGTCCTGAAACTTGTTCCTGCAAATGATGTCGAACCTGCAATAGGAAATCTTGTTTATGATTTCGATTTCACTGATGAGTATTCTGGCAAATATCCAATAATATGGCTCGATAACGAAAGATACTTGATTGAACTTTCCGGAAAGCCGAGTACTGTTAGATTGATTCCTGGAGCATACAGTAGAGGGGGTTCCTTCTCTAATGGAGGTGATAACGGTAAATGGGTTTTTGCCTATGGTTTCACGGCTGTTTCCGGACAGGAAGTTGAAATCCATCTAGTCAACGAAAGATAGAAACGGTTTTGTACCTTTCATTGCAGCAGGTCTTGTTTGTTTGACTTCCGGACCTGCTTTTCATTACACTGTGGTTAGATTTGACTAACTTGAAAGGGGTTGGAACATGACGATTGTCACCACGAAGGTTCTGTTGCTTTTGGCTTGTGTTGGACATATTGCACTTTGGCGTTGCGATTGGATAATCACGTACTTGGATGGAGGACGTTTTGGTTTCAAGGACCTGCAGGATAATGCAAGGCTTTCCTCTGTCATGGGAAACACGGATCCGAAGAAGCCGATGGTGTCCATGGTCTTGGGAACGTTCGCCCTTACGGTAGCGTTTCCTGGATATTTGGCGGTAGGTGTATGGATGGGACAGTTCTCTCATGTTCTTTCAACCATCATGCTTATAAGCTGCATTCTCTCCATTCTTCCAGGCATTGCACACCATGTGTTCTGTGGGGCTGTGGAGTGGTTCTATCTCCGCCTTGGAAAGACGGAGCAGGCAAGACAGACGATAGTTGAGTTCTTCAAGAAGACCTCCTGCACCATGGTTTTCTGCTACAGCTTCCTGTTGGTGTTTGCAGTATCGCTTTTCGTAGCCGTTGTTGCGGGTATGACCACATTGCCAAGATGGGCGTGTGTGTTCAATGTATTGCCTTTGTTCATTGTTCTTTTCCCTCTGCGCATCGTGGGGACGGGGAACATCGCCAACGTCATCATGTTTCTTGGATTGGCTGTGCTGATTTGAAGAAAAAGCCGCAAAGGAGAAGGCCAAATGTTCTGGGATAGGGTTGCGTGCGTCTATGACGTGTTTGCAAATGTAATAAACAGGAAGACCCACAAAAAGCTGTGCTCCATCGTCGCCGATGAGATTCGTCCAACTGACGAAGTTCTTGAGTGTGCCTGCGGAACAGGTCTTCTAAGCGGAGTGATTGCACGAAGATGCAAAAGGCTCGTAGCCACGGACTTTTCAGAGAACATGCTAAGAAGGGCAAGACAAAAATACGGAAACCTGCCAAACGTGAAGTTCGAGAAGGGCGACATCCTTCATTTGAAATATCCAAGCGAGAGCTTTGACGTTGTGGTCGCCGCCAATGTAATACATCTTCTGGATGAGCCATACAAGGCGTTGTCCGAACTTGACCGTGTGTGCCGCAAGGGCGGAAGGATGATAATCCCCACCTATATGAACGAAAACGGCAAGGGCAAAACTAACAGTATCTCAGGGGCCATAGGCAAGGCAGGTGCGGACTTCAAGAGAGAGTTCTCCCTCGAATCCTACAAACGCTTCTTCCAAGATGCAGGCTACTGCAACGCCAAGTACATCTTGTGCGAAGGCCGCATCCCTTGTGCAGTGGCCGTCATCGAAAAGATGTAGGAGAGAGAGGAACTTTCAAAACTCCTTCATGCGTCCTGGCCATGCCCTGCACGGCTGGAACCTCGCCTTCAGCAACTTCACAATACACAAAGTATTGTCTCAGTCGCTTCAGACGGTTTCCATCTCGTCAATCCATGTCCAATCCACACAAAGCATAGTTTTGAAAGTTCCTCGAGAAGACTGCATGAAAACCTACGCAACCTTCTTCGTTCGCCACTTTCCTGTTCTGTATTCCGAGTAGGAGATGACGAAGTTTGCGAACCATCCCATTGGGACTGCGTACCAGACCATTTGGATTCCCCACACCGGTGCGCCGAACCATGACAGCAGAACGCGTATAGAGAGGTTCACAATGTTGGCAATGGTGAACATTTTCACGTCACCTGCGCCTCTCAGGACACCGTCCACCGCCATCTTGAGCCCAACCCAGCAGAAGAAGAAACCTATGAACTTGAGGTAGTTCTCTCCTGTGACGACTGTCTCCGGCGACGGCGAGGCATCGAGGAACATGGAGATTATCGGCGTGTGGAACAATTCCAGCACCACGCATATCACAACCGCCGTGATGCCCACCATGATGTTAGCAGCCCGATACCCTTGAGGAACCCTATCCTTCTTGTCCGCTCCTATGTTCTGTGCCGTATACGATGAAAGCGCGTTTCCAAAGGACGACAAAGGGACAAGGCAAAGGTTCTCTATCCTTATTGCAGCGGAGAATCCCGCAAGGGCTTGGGTTCCAAAACCGTTCACGACCGACTGCACGAGCATCATGCCAATCGAGACCGTGGACTGCTGCAGGATGGAAGGTATGGCGATCCTTGTCATGTGTCCAAGCTCTCCTGCATCGAAAAGTCCGTTGGCCTTCTCCTCGTACTGGGATATCTCCTTTAGGAACACTATGAACGACAGGATTGCGGAGAGTCCCTGCGCTATGAACGTTGCGTATGCAGCTCCGGGAACCCCCATTCCAAGGACTGCGACCATGTACCAGTCCAGAACCACGTTCAGAAGCGAAGAGAATATGAGGAAGTACAACGGAATGCGGGACTTTCCAAGTGCATTGAAAAGGGACGACAGTATGTTGTACATGAACAGGAACGGCAGGCCGTAGAAGTATATGTTGAGGTACACCACCGCAATTTCAAGGGCGTCCTTTGGAGTGTTCAGGCTCGTCATTATCGGTCTACTGAATAGAAGGCCAAAGCCTGCAAGTAGGACGCTCAGGCCAAGGAAGGTGAGAAGTGCGGTGTAGGTGGCGGTCTTCATTTGGGAGAATCGGCGTGCGCCGAAGTGTTGGCTTATGATGACCGATGCGCCTATGCCGCCCCCAAGTGCGATGAATATGAAGATTGTGGTGAGTGCGTACGAGGCTCCCACTGCGGCCAATGCGGTCTCTCCGTTGTAGTGGCCCACGATGGCCGAGTCCACGATTGTGTAGGCCTGTTGGAAGAAGTTTCCAATTATCATGGGGATGGAGAACTTCACCAGGGCCTTCATTGGCTTTTCGGTTATAAGATAGTCGTTGGCTGTCTTGGTTCTCATTGTTTCTGGAAGTGCCTTTTGGTGCGGTTCAGATGTTTCAGATCAAATGGACGTGCTTTTCGTCGTACTGGTCCCGTGGCTCTGGGAATTGGTCTGGATGTCCCACATAGATGATGTTCAGTGGAATGTGTCCTTCTGAAAGCCCAAGGGCTTCCTTCACGTTTCCTATGGCGTCCTCTTTTGGATATATTCCACACCAGACGGCTCCAAGTCCAATGTCCGTTGCTGCAAGAAGGATGTTCTCGGTGGCGGCGCTGCAGTCCTGAACCCAGAAATCGGTAAGTGGAGCGGGAAGCGCATGGGATAGGTTTCCGCATACAACGATGGCCAGCGGTGCGTTCATATTGGTATATTTTGTGGTTTTGCGTAGGTTTTGGAGCACTGTTTCGCTTTCAACTGCATAGAAATCCCAAGGTTTTGCGTTGCATGCACTTGGACCTGACATGGCTGCGTGCATCAGAATGTCGATGTCCTCTTTGGATACGACTTCATCCGTGAATCTCCTAACGCTTCTTCTTTTCTGCAATGCTTTCAAAAGTTCCATACAAGAATCTCCTGTTGTGGTCTTCAATGCCACCAGTGGATTCTGCGTCCTTTTAAAATTTTTTGCAATATGCAATAATCTTGACGATATGAGTACGCTATACATTGTTGGAACTCCAATTGGAAACTTGGATGACATAACGCTCAGGGCAATAAGGACGCTCAAGGAAGTACCCGTGATAGCCTGCGAGGATACCCGTCACACGCAGACGATGCTCACTCACCTTGAGATAACCGGCAAACGCCTCATTGCGTGCCATGCCCACAACGAAGCGGCATCCAGTCAGGGAATAGTGAATCTCTTGGACCAAGGACTGGATGTGGCGTATGTAAGCGATGCTGGAACCCCTGGTGTTAGCGACCCTGGCAGTAGGCTTGTCAGAACGGTAAGGGAGGCAGGCTATGATGTGGTTCCAATTCCAGGAGCCAGCGCCTGCGTAACTCTCATAAGCGCAAGCGGACTTGCAGGGAAGACCTTCACCTTCGAAGGTTTCCTAAGCCCCAAGAGCGGCAGGCGCAAGAACCGCATCAAGGAGCTTCTGGAACGCGACGAGGCGTTCATAATCTACGAATCCCCATTCAGGGTGGTGAAGCTCTTGGACGAGCTAAACGAGCTGTGTCCTGACAGGACCATCGTTCTTGGACGCGAACTCACAAAAGCATTCGAGCAGATAGTCAGCGGCACGCCAGCTCAAGTCAAGGAAGAGCTAAAGGTCGTGAAGGGGGAGTTTGCGCTGTGCATACTCCCCAGTAGCCGCTCGAAAGGCGACTGCGACGATGACGAAGATGGCGATGGTGGCGGGGAGCGGTGACAGCGTAGCATGATAACAAAGAAAAAGCTCCTTTCCCTTAAGGACAACACCCGTCTTCGCAAAATCTCCATAATCCTGCATGATGCGGCGTTCGAGGCGGCAGCCGGACGCTCTGTGGACATGCAGTACATCAACGACATAGTCCCTCTTGCGGGATTCGAACCTGTTGCCTGCGATGGTTGCGGTGCAGCCGCTTCTAACGGCAAAGAGCTTGCAATTATTCTTGACGACATGAGCAAGGCAATCCTCACCCGCCTTGGAAGCGAGCCGTCCGACTGGGATTTTCGCACCTTAGAAGGGGGCCTTGACGCCAACGCACGCGTCATCCAAGACAAGATTCTGGTTCTGGACCGCATCCGCAGCCCATACAACGTGGGCGCAATCTTCCGCAGCGCAGACTCCTTTGGCATCCGCCGCATAATCCTCGTGGACGGCACCGCCTCACCCGAACACGTGCGCGCCAAACGCACCTCCATGGGCACGACCTCCACCGTGGACTGGTCTTTCATGTCCCAGACCGATGTCGTTGAATTCCTCAAAACATACGACCCCTCCCAGGTTCTGGCACTTGAAGTGGGAGGCGAGGACATAAACCACTTCGATTTCCCTTCCTGTGGTGTCGCCGTCCTTGGATCCGAGGAATTTGGAATAAGTCCTGCTGTGCTTGCCTGCACAGGAAGGCGGGTCTCCATCCCAATGGGTGGGAGCAAAGGCTCCTTGAATGTGTCCGTCGCTGCAGGAATCCTCATGCAGCATTGGTATTTTTCGCCAACTGGTGTCTGATGTTGGATTCGCCTTTTGATTGGTTTGATGCAATTCGTTTTTAGATAATCAATTAGTCTGACTTGGCACGTGTTTTGCTACGTGGTTTGCGTCCCCAAAAGGACATGAAAAGAAAACCAAAGACGTAGGAGAACAGAAATGAACACGTTTAAAAGAATCGGTCAGATATTCAGCTCAAATGTAAACCATGCATTGGACAAGCTTGAGAATCCTTCCAAGATAATCCGCTATTCCATTACACAAATGGAGGACACCCTTGGCAAGGCTAAGGAGTCCGCAGCCGAGACCCGTTGCAACATCAAAGGCCGCGAGAAGGCCCTTGAAGAGTACAACGCTGCAACAACTCGTTGGGAGATAAGAGCCCAGATGGCTGTGAAGAACAGCAAGGACGACCTTGCAAAGGAAGCCATTGCGGAGAAGCAGCGCACCGCCGCCCGCGCCAAGGCAGTGGAGGAGGAGCTTGTGACATTGAAGGAGATTCAGGCAAGCCAGGAAGCCCAGATCAAGAAGCTTACAGATAAGCTCCAGGAAGTCAAGGACAAGGAAAGGACCCTTGTCGCCAGAGCGGAGCATGCCAAAGAGAGGATTGAGGTCGAGAAGCAGCTCAGCTCATTCGATTGCAGCGATGCAATCAAACGGTTCAATGAAATGGAGGAGCGTGTTGAGCGTCTTGAAGCTCAGGCCAATATGTCCGCTCAGTCCTACAGGACGGAGACCGAGTTCGCTTCCATGGAGCAGGATGCAAGTGTGGATGCAGAGCTTGCAGAGCTCAAAGCAAAGTTCAGTCCAAGTAGTTCAAACAGTTCAAAGAACGTTCCTGCTGCAAAGTAAGGGACTCTTGGTTTCCAAACGCAAAGCCGGGTTTTCGCCCGGCTTTGTTTGTATGTATCCCTTACTTTCTAGAGAAACTTTCAAGACTCATGAAGGAGTTTTGAAAGTTTCTCTTCTATGCTTTCTATACAGACCTCTGAACTGGTCGTAGGAAAGTTCCATGAGGGCCGCCGCTTCCTTCTGGTTGCCGTTCGCTTGTTTCAAGGCTCTGTCCAAAAGATTGCGCTCGATGTCCTCTTTTGCTTCATTCAACTTGTTAATTGGTATGTTGTCATAGGAAAAGGACATTGTTTTGGAAGACTCAAGGACATCGGTCTTTTGTATTGGAGGGATTGCTTTGGCGTTCGTTGTGCTTTCTTTGGCGCATTGGCCTGCTGCGGTGAACGGGTTTTCGAAGGGGTCGAGTTGGATTGTCGTGATGGCTTGGCCTTTGCTGCGGTAGACTGCCCTTTCTATTGTGTTCTTGAGTTCTCGCACGTTTCCGGGCCATGAGTAGGAAAGAAGCGTTTCCTGTACGTCATCGCTGAAGATTGGTGTCTCGAGCAGGCCGCATTCCATTGCCATTCGCGAGGCGAAGTAGTTTGCAAGGATGAGGATGTCTTCTCCGCGTTCCCTAAGAGGTGGAACGAAGATGACTTCAAAGCTCAGCCTGTCAAGGAGGTCTTCCTTGAATTTGCCTTCGCGGCACATCTGCTTGAGATCTGCGTTGGTGGCGCCGATGATGCGGACATCGGCTTCGTGTGTGACGGACGATCCCACCCTTTCGTATGTTCCATATTCCACGACGCGAAGTATCTTCTCCTGTACCTGCATGGGGATGTTTCCTATTTCGTCAAGGAAGAGTGTGCCTCCTTGGGCTTCCTCAAAGCGTCCTTTGCGTGTCTTTCCAGCCCCCGTGAACGCTCCCTGTTCGTAGCCAAAGAGCTCGCTTTCTATGAGCGTTGGGGCAAGGGCTGCGCAGTTGACCGTCACAATGTTCTTCTGCCAACGCTTGGATAGGTAGTGGAGCCTACTTGCGGCAAGTTCCTTTCCGCTTCCGCGTTCTCCTATGACAAGTACGCTGCGGTCAACCGTTGCTGCATCCGCTATGCGTCTTTGGAAGTCCAGAAACACTTCCGATTCCCCTATGTAGTTCTCCGTCTGTCGTTCCATGTGTTTTGCGTAAGTCCTTTTGGTAAATATTACCATTATTGGCGGTATTTGCCAATTGTTTCCTCTCTGAGTTCTTCTGGTTCCTGTGGTTTGGTGCACATAAATCTTCTTTTTTTGCGATTTATGACTAACTTTGTGCCCATAAATGCTGAAAAAAGCCTTTTTATGGGCACCTTTATTGTTGTCTGTTGGGTTTTGGTGCACTTGGCATGGAACGTGCTATAATCTAGATGTGCTGACTAACGATAAGGACGCCAGCTAAAACGCAAAGGTAAGGAGATATTGATATGGGAGTTTTTTCAAGGTTCCTGGATATAGTCAATTCCAACATAAACGCTCTTCTCGATCAGGCTGAAGACCCAGAGAAGATGATAAAGCTCATGATAAACGAGATGGAGGACACCATCATAGAGATAAAGTCCAACTGTGCGGCGGCCATTGGCAGCAAGAACACAATGGACAGGAAAGCCAAGGAGCTTGAGTCCCTGATTGGACGCTGGCAGAACAGGGCCGAGCTTGCAATCGCAAGCGGACGCGACGCTCTTGCCCGCGAAGCGCTCCTTGAGAAGAAGAAGCTTTCACAGGAGCTCTCAGCCCTTCAGGAGGAAGCTTCCAAGTACGATGCCACCATTGCCAAGTACAAGGATGACATTGCAAAGCTTGAAGAGAAGCTTGCAGGTGCAAAGGCAAAGTACCAGAGCATGAGGGAGGCAAATCAGAAGGCTCAGGCCCAAGCGCAGGATTCCAAGGGGTTCTCCTATGGAACCGGCACAAACGGCAAGGCTCCAGGTGATGGCTTTGGCGGCTCAAGCGGCTACGGCAACGGCGAAGATCCGATGGAGCGCTTCAACAGAATGGAGGAGCGCATCAACAGGATGAACGCCAGAAAGGAACAGGACAAGGCTGCCGATGATTTGGACAGCAAGTTCAGAGACCTTGAGGAGCTTGACGAAATCCAGAAGGAGCTCGACGCCCTCAAGAAGAAGATGGAAAGCAAATAAGCGCAACAGAATACAGCGAAACAATACAACGAATTGTGAAGGGGTTAAAAATGGCAACCAAGAGACTTTATAGATCGAAGCATGGTGAAATCTTTGGTGTTTGCAAGGGCATCGCCCAGTGGAGGGACCTCCCGGAAGGTTCCGTCAGGCTTGCAGTGATCATACTTGCATGCTGCACGGCGATCGTTCCCTGTCTTGTGATATACTGCATCCTAGGATTCCTTCTTCCCGTAAACCCATACGAGGACGAAGACGACCCAAGGAACTCCAAACACACCTACTACTACAATCCGGAGCCCGATGACTTCGTGAACTCCAAATCCAGTTCCGATTCCGATGCCAGCGAGCGCTACGAACGCAGGAAAAAGGAGAACGAGTGGGATTCCCGTTTCAACTCCGGAAAGTAGGCTTCATATCTTTAAATGATTTCAAACGCACCTTGGGTCAGACTCAGGGTGCGTTTTTTGATGCGCCCTGATGCGCCATGGTCCGCCCTAGTGCGCCTTGATGCGCCGGCGAAATGGCGCACGGACTTTGAGAATGTCGGAATAAATGTCGGAATAAATCTTGAAAAGAGATTCTGTGTGCTGTAGGTTTATAGTACAAAAAAAGAAGGGCTCAGCCTATGGATGCAGGATACAAACCTCCTTTCGATATTACAGAGAACATTGCCAACCTTGTGGTCGAGATATGCCAAATGGTCGGCAAAATCCAAGCGGCACCAAACTTTTCTAGAAACCCAAAACTAAGGAAGAAGAACAGGATAAAGACCATATATTCTTCGTTGTCAATAGAACATAACTCCCTTACGGAATATCAGGTTTCCGCTGTGATAGACGGCAAACGTGTCGTAGCTCCCAGGAAAGATATAATTGAAGTCCAAAACGCATATAATGCCTACAATGAAATGCCGTCGTTCAATCCTTATTCCGTAAAGGATTTACTTAGAGCTCATGGAATTATGATGAGAGGGCTTTCAAACGATGCAGGGAGCTTCAGAGCCAGAGGTGTTGGCGTATACAAGGGGAGCGAGCTCATCCATATGGGAACTATGCCTGAGTATGTTCCTGCATTCGTCGAACAGTTGGCCAAGTGGACAAAAGATTCAAATCTCCATCCATTGATAAAGGCCTGTATCTTTCACTATGAGTTCGAGTACATCCATCCTTTCTCAGATGGCAATGGAAGAACCGGAAGGCTGTGGCATACACTCATACTCTCCAAATGGGAGCCTTTGTTTGCGTGGCTTCCTATCGAAAGCCTTGTGTATGAAAGGCGGGAGGAATATTACAAGGCTCTTGCCGATTCTGACAACGAGGGCAAATCCACTAGGTTCATAGAGTTCATGCTCAACGTTGTTAGGGATGCCCTCAAGCGAAATGTCGGAATAAACGGGGGTGATGTCGGAATAAATGTCGGAATAAATGAAGATGCAAAGGCTAAGGTTTTGAAATACCTGAAAGAAAATCCAAAGGCATCGGCTAGAGTCGTTGCATTGGCTCTTGGAATGTCATCACGTCAGGTAGAGCGTATGTTAGCACGACTCAAAGGGGAAGGTCTTCTCTTGAGGCAAGGGTCAAACAAGGCAGGAACATGGGTGGTCTTGGAGAAATAGCCACAAGGCTGGATCCAACTAGTTTGCGGGTTTGGAGAGCTCGTAGAGTTTCTTGAGGCGGTCTTCGATTATGCGGTTGACGGTGTTTGGTGGGAAGTTGCCCTTCACGTTGCGTTCACCGCTTGGGCGCAGGGTCAGAATTTCCATGCCTTGGTCTATGGACGATATTGGATAGATGTGGAAGCGTTTTTCCTCTATTGCCTTCACGATGCGCTCCGGAAGGATGAGGGACTTCACATTCTGGCGAGGGATTATGACACCCTGCTTTCCAGACAGGCCCATCTTCTCGCAAATGGAGAAGAACCCTTCTATCTTTTCGTTGATTCCGCCAACAGGTTGGATGTCTCCAAGTTGGTTCACGGAGCCTGTCACGGCTATGTCCTGACGGACCGGAAGCTCTCCAATTGCAGAGAGCAGGGCGAAAAGCTCTGAAGAGGAGGCGCTGTCGCCATCGACCTCGGCATAAGACTGTTCAAAGCATATTCCTGCATAGATGGAAAGAGGGAAGGTGCGTGCGTACTGCTTGCGAAGGTATCCTTCCAGTATCAAAAGTCCCTTGTCGTGGATCTCCCCTGAAAGGCCAGCTTCGTGCTCTATGTTCACGATGCCCTCTGAGCCGGGTGCAACGGATACTGAAATCACCGTTGGAGTTCCAAACGAAGCAAGGCCCCTGTCCATGACGGCAAGGCCGTTCACGACTCCTACCTTTGTGCCGGAGAGGGAGATTATCATCTCGCCGTCCTGAATCTCCTTGTTTATGCGCTCCTCCGTGATTCCGTTTGCAAAGTCACGTGCGTTCACGGCTTCCTTGACGCTGGATTCGTCTATCGAAGGGGCTCCTTTGTGCACGGCTATGTAGTTCGCTTCAAAAGCCAAATCTCCAATGAAAGAGAGCTTTGTCGTGAGTTCCCCACGCATCTCCGCATACCACGAACTGTAGCGCAGAAGTTCGCAAATAGCATCTTGATCTATAGGCTTCAAGTTGTTTTTCTCTATCACATCTAAGATGTAGGCTATCGTCCCCTTTATGTTTTCTTCGTTTGCAGGCATTGAGAAATCGAACTCCGCGGATACTTTGAAAAGCCTTAGGAATTCGTCGTCATTCTCGCACAGCTTGTCGTACAGGGCATCGCTTCCAATGAGGATTATCTTCACTGGAAGCTGTGAAACGACGGGCCTTATGAAAAGCTGGTCCTGGGAGTTGTCTCCGCTTACAGTGAAGCTTGAGCTTTCTGCAAACAGCTTGAGGCTGTCCCACAACGACCACAGCGAATGCTGGCTTTGGCTTTGCGTCAGAAGCTTGTCTGCGCGTACAACAAAGAAACCGCCAACTGCATCCAGAAGAGAGCCTCCTGAAAGGCTCAGGTGGCAGGACATGTTCTGCTTTGTTATCTGACCGAACATGTTTGCATGTGTTGGATGGTACTCTTCGACAAGAGGTCTTGTCGTATGCTCGCCCATACGTCCTGCATCCGAAGAGCCGTCATGTATCATGTTCACAAGATAGGAAGAGGGGTCGCCGCTTCTCCTTGCAAGAGAAGAATGCACCTGCGAGAAGTAGGTTGGAAGAAGTGGGCTCGCAACAGTTCCCAAAGAACCTTCAAGCTCTTCTTCAAGCGCAACCGCCTCGGTCCATTTTCCACTATCAACACAACCTGAAATCCTTTCCATATAAGAGGAAAGCGAAGCGCCAAGCGGTGATGGCAAGGCAAGGAGGAAAGGAGCTTCGTTTCTGTCGAAGTTGCAGGCGTACAGGAGATCCAAAGCACTGGAACAGGAGACTCCATTTGAACCGGAAACGCCAGAACCGCCATGTTCCAACGAAGCGGCTATCTGTCTCACTGCACTGTGGCGGCCTGTGCCATCCTCACCGCTTATGTATATGTTGTAGCCCTTTGTGTTCACGCTCATGCCCATTCTTAGGGCGCTCAGAGCTCTGGGTTGGCCTACGATTGCACTCCTATGGCCACTTCCCCTTACTTCCTGGACCAAAGCCTCGACCATGGCCTTGTCGTATGAGAACCGTGCCTCGCTGACGGATAGTTCCTCTATGTTCATGCCTAGGATTGTAGGTAGTGGAAAAACTCATGTCAATGAACTATTATAATAAAGATATGAAGTTGAACGAACTTTCGGACAGGCTTACGAGCCTTCTTGATATCCCTGCGTTTGCAGGTGCGGACATCTCTTTGAACGGGCTTCAGGTGGGCGATTTGAACTCCAGCATAGAAAAGGTCGCATTCGCTGTGGATGCCAACATGCAGAGCATAGAGCAGGCCATCGCAGCCAAGGCGGGCATGCTTTTCGTGCACCACGGAATGTTCTGGGGCAAGCCAATCGCCGTCACGGGAAGGCATTACGACAAGATAAGGACGCTTATTGACAACAATTTGGCCGTCTTTGCCTGCCATCTCCCCTTGGACGCGCACATGGAGCTTGGCAACAACGCCCAAATGGCCAAACGCCTTGGAATCGTGGACCCAAAGCCCTTCTCCTTCTACAAAGGGGTCTACGTAGGCGTGAAAGGCTCCCTTCCTAGACCGATGTCGGCAAGCCAGATCATCTCGCAGTTGGGTGTACGAACCATTCCAAGGACGGTAGTGGTGGGCGATGAGAAGAAGGTGATCAGGAACATCGGCATAGTGTCTGGTGACGGTGCGTTCGACATGTACGATGCCATGCGAGAGGGGTTGGACGCCCTCATCACCGGTGAGGCCAGGTATTCGACCTACAACGACTGTGTGGAGGCGGGGTTCACCATGCTGTGCCTTGGCCACTACGAGACGGAGATCTTTGGAGTGAAGGCTGTCAAGGAAGTCGTTGCAGACATGGGTCTTGAAACGTGCTTCATAGACACGCAGGTGGATATATAGGGGCGTTGCATGGAAGGAAGAAAGAGATTCATGCCGTTCGTGCTCACAGCCGGCATCCTCGTATTGGATCAAGTGACCAAGCTACTTGTCGTGAAGAACATCCCTCAGGGGACGATTGCAAAGAGGTTCTTTGGCGATTTCCTGTGGATATGCCACGTGCGCAACACTGGCGCGGCCTTTAGCATGGGAGCTGGCAGCAGCGATTTCGTAAGGGTTGTCATGCTCATAGTCCTTCCTCTTGCACTCATGTGTGCCATTGCATGGGCGGTTGCATCGAAGAAGGATTTGTTCACAAACACCCAAAGGTGGTTTGCAGCCGGAATCCTTGGCGGAGGACTTGGAACAATTGCCGACAGGATATTCAGGTTCGACGAAGGTGTCGTGGATTTCATAAGCGTGAAGTTCTACGGCCTCTTTGGATTGGAGAGGTGGCCCACCTTCAATGTAAGCGACAGCTGCGTTGTGGTTTTCGTGATTTTGTTCGCATTGTCCGTGTTGTTTTCAGGTGGAGGTAAGGGTTCTTGCAAGGAATCAGCCAGGGGATCCAAGAAAGGAGGCTCTAAATGAACAACGATGCCCGTAAGAAGAGAAACACTGCAGTTTTCATCACATTGGCAACGATTGGGAACGTCGTTTTGATGATGATCTTCTTCATTCTAGGGTTCGCTCTCCTTGGAAGGTTCGGCAATCCTGATGATGAGAACGGCAACATGGTGTGGATAATGCTCATATTCTTCGTGTCCATTGGACTTTCATGGTTCATATATTCAAGGTTCGTGAAATGGTACACGAAGAAGGTCGATGCCGATGAGACCTTTGCACCTATATTCTCCAAAAGGCGCAGTCCGTCCGGCGACGCTCCAAGCGGTCCAAAGATGAACATGAAGGAATGAATGGTAGGTCTTTGAATGCAGGATCTTGAAAGATGCATATGGTTTCCATTCAGTGACGAACCTCTCGTCTCCGGTGGAAAACTGACTCCAACGCTCTGCGACCCGCAGGTCCTTCTTCCCGAGCAGTCATGCGATGGGAAGTGGCACCTTTTCTACCACACATGGTTGGGGCTCCATCACTGCGTATCATCAAGCGGCATCGCATGGGAGGCAAGTCGTCTCATCGAGCCTAGAGGACATTCCCCCTTCATATTCATAGAGAACGAGAACTACTATCTGCTGTACGAGAAGCATGACGGCAGCATGCCGTTCATAAACAAACGCACGGGAGAGGGGAAGCACGACTCGTATTCGTGCTTTGAGATGAAGACATCCACTGACCTTGTGACGTGGAGCAAGCCACGTCTCATCCTTGACAGCAGAACAATTCCGTTTGCAGGCGACTACCTCAGGTATCCTAGGATTTCAAGACCCCAGCTTGTAAAGGCAGGAGATGAGTACACTCTGTTCTTTGGAGCCTCCCATCTTGTGCTTCCCGATACCAAGCAGAAGGTCTCCCGATACTTCGCCTGTGCGACCTCCCCTGCCGTGAGCGGTCCATACTCGATGAAGAAGCCTGAGCGACCTCTTCTTGAACCCATTCCGGATGACCCGTGGTCCAACCTTGGCTGCGGAAGCATAAGGGTCGTTCCCTGCGGGGATGTCCTCTACGCCTTCCAGTGTCCTGTGTTCTGGAATCAGAAGAAGAAGCGCACAAGTTCAGTCATGGTCCTCCTCAAGTCTGAAGACGGATACAACTGGTCACGCTGCGGCTCAAAGCCAATCCTCGTCCCTGCGGACAAGGGGTGGTCCAGCTCCTACATCATGGGATGCGACGTCCACTACAAGGCCGATGAAAAATGCTGGTACTGCTATTTCTCCGCAAGCGGCGAAAAGGAGCTCTTTCTCAAGAAGGAGTCCATTGGACTATTGCTTGGCAATGTTCCAAACGATGCGTTGAAAGGGTGATGGTTTAACAGGTGCGACACCTGCTACAGATTCAACAGATGTTACAGATGGCACAGACTCCACAAACGCTACACTTGCTACAGATTGGCTACAGATTTTGCTAGGGGTTGCAGTGATTACTGGACTATGAGTTGGGGGCGGCGGGAGAGGCGGCGGCGTTCGCTGTCGCTCATGATCTCCACATCGTTGACGGCTCTTCCTCCTACGAAGGAGGCTATTGCTAGCATTACGTCTATCCAGCCTTGGGCGCTTGGGTAGAGTAGGAAGCCGTGGTACATGCCTTTCATTTCAAGGAACTTTGAAGGGGTCTCCGCTTCTATGAGTGTTTGGCTGTATAGGCGGGCATCGTCGTACAATGGGTCGTACTCCGCCGCGAAGACAAGGGTCTGCGGTAGCCTTGAGTTGTCCTTTGCAAGAAGAGGGGAGAACAATGGGTCGAGGATGTCCTTTGGTTCTCGCGAGTAGTTGCGTATGAAGTACTCCATCTCCTTGACGGAGAAGGAGGGGCAGTCCTTGTACTTTTCGTAGCTTTCCGTGCGCATACGGCAGTCAGTTACGGGGGAGATGAGGATTTGCCCTGCAATCTTTGGGCCTTTGCGGTCGCGTGCAAGCCTGCTTACGGCTGCGGCAAGGTTTCCGCCGGTGCATGCACCCATGAGATAGATCTTGTCCGGGTCTACGCGCCAGTAGCGTGCGCCTTGGTACGCCCACAGGAATGCGCTGTAGCAGTCCTCCACAGGGATTGGGAACTTGAACTTGGGGGCGAGTCTGAAGTCTATTGCCAACACACTTGCACCTGTGACGTTGCAAAGGTTGCTGCAGAAGGCTCCGCACTTGCTCATGTTGCCCAACATCCAACCGCCTTCATGGAATAGGATAATGAGGGAACTTTGGCCTGAAACGGAGCGATCCTTGTATTTTTCGAAGAAGTACCCTGTTATTGCGCCATCGTTGACGGGGATTATGAATGTTCGTTTGAGGATATCCTTTGTTACCGGGCGGTACAGGGAGTAGAAGGTTCTTTTGGACTTTATGTCTGAGCGATTGTATTCGTCTATCTCCTGCTGGGAGGCTGTCGTGACGTCCTCTATGTCCACGGCCTTCCTGAGCTTAAGGATTCTTTTGGTTTTGTGTGTCAAAACATAATCGCCCATGGAAAAATATGATATAATATTCGTAGTTTTGGTTCAATGTTTTTATTATTATATATGGAGCAATGAATTATGAAAAGAGCTCTTGTTGTTGTGGATTATCAGAACGATTTTGTGACCGGCTCCTTGGGTTTTGAGAGTGCAACGCTGCTTAGGCCTGTCATCGTGGACAAGATTGAGAAGGCCTTGTCCTGTGGAACGCATGTGATCTTTACAATGGATACACATGGGGAAGATTATCTTGAGACTGCAGAGGGCAGGGGGCTTCCTGTGAAGCACTGCATAAAGGGTTCCTGGGGTTGGCGGTTGGATGAAAGCGTTCTTCCTTATGTGGACAAGGCGGAGAAGGTGATTGAGAAACCAACGTTTGGGTCCGTTGAGCTTGGCCGATACCTTGCAGAACAGCGCTATGATGAGGTGGAGCTTTGCGGTCTTGTCTCAAGCATATGTGTTCTCAGCAATGCGGTGATAGCAAAGGCGAGCCTTCCCGAATCCCGCATAGTGGTGGATTCTAGGGCTACGGACGATGCCAATGCTGACAACAAGAGCGCTGCGCTTGCATGTCTTAGGTCCATAATGGTGGATGTGCTCTAGGGAATGCAAAGCACAAGGACATCGGGCTGAAAAGGGATTGATATAACAATAGTAGAGGATATGGAGGGAAGAATGGTTCTTGTTACAGGTGGAGCTGGATTCATTGGGTCGCATACGTGCGTGGAGCTGCTGGAGCATGGCTACGATGTCGTGGTGGTGGACAATCTATGCAACAGCCATGAGGAGGCTCTGGCTAGGGTGGAGAGGATTACAGGCAGGAGGCCGCTGTTCTTCAATGTGGATGTCTGCGACAAGGAGGCTCTGGGGCGGGTGTTCGACCAGTGCCATATAGACGAGGTCATACATTTTGCGGGTCTCAAGGCGGTTGGCGAGAGCGTACAGAAGCCTCTTGAGTACTTCAGGAACAATCTTGATGCTACGCTTACGCTTGTGGAGGTGATGAAGGAGCATGGCACGAAGCGCCTTGTGTTCTCTTCAAGCGCCACGGTGTACTCCGGCGACAACGAGATGCCTCTCAAGGAGACCTCCAGAACAGGGGACTGCACCAATCCGTATGGGTGGACGAAGTATATGTCCGAGCAGTTCTTCAAGGCGTTCTGCGTAGCGGACAAGAGCCTGAGCATTGTGCTTCTTAGGTACTTCAACCCTGTTGGAGCCCATGAGAGCGGGCTTTTGGGAGAGGATCCGCAGGGGATTCCAAACAACCTCATGCCATATGTGACACAGGTGGCAATTGGCAAGCGCGACCACCTTACGGTCTTTGGAAACGACTACGACACTCCGGATGGAACCGGGGTGAGGGACTACATCCATGTTGTGGACCTTGCGCGTGCGCATCTTGCGGCGTTGGACTATGCTTCAAAGCACGAGGGGTGCGAGGTGTTCAACATTGGCTCCGGCAAAGGCTCAAGCGTCCTTGACATAGTGAAGGCTTTCGAGAAGGCAAGTGGTAGGCATATTCCTTATGTAATAGGGCCTAGGCGTGCTGGGGACCTTGCAACCGTATATGCCGATCCAACGAAAGCCAAGGAGGTCCTTGGCTTTGAGACAAAGTACGGTCTAGAAAGGATGTGCGAGGATTCCTGGAGGTGGCAGAAAGGCAATCCAAACGGTTTCAAAACAAACAATATGTGAAAAAATGTAATTTTATTCACAAAACGTTGCATTTTTATCAATTTTTATGCCTCGATGTATTGTATTTTTCCAAGTTTTCTGTTGTATTTCCTAACAAACGTCTTGTAGAATTCCAAAAAGGATTCTTACAAGGCCTGAAAATGCATTCTAATCCAGGAGGAAAAAGATGAAAAAACTGACAGTTCTCATGCTGGTCCTTGCAGTTGCTCTCACATCTGTGTTCGCACAGGGCGCAAGCGATACACCTGCAACATCAGCTCCAGTTGTCAAGGAAGAGGTAAAGGCTTCTGAGCCAGCGGCTCCAGCTGCACCAGCAACATACGTGCGCGGCGATGACGAAGAGATCTACAACTCTGTCCTTGGAAAGTACGAAGAACTCTGTATGGAAGCAAAGGCTGCCGCAACAGATTCAGAAAGATTCGTCCTCTATGCTCAGGCTGAGGCTTATCTTCTCGATTCCGCAGTCATGATTCCTAACACAACACAGAACGGTGCATACACGATCTCCAGAGTCGCACCAAGAACGATCCCTTATGTCCAGTGGGGAAACGATGACGATAGATTCAAGGGTCTTGTAATCTCCGGCGACGACTTCCTTACTCCAGCAGAGAGAGATGAACTTCTCGAGATCTGGGCACAGGCAGTCAAGGGGGAGGCTACATACGATCCAGAAGCTTGGCTCGTAGCACACGGCCACTCCATCAACAGGGACTACAGGCTCACGTTCCAGACAGCTCCTGTAACCCTTGATACTCTCAACACATCTTCACAGTCCGATACCGAGATCCTCGTGAACTGCGTCGATGGTCTTGTCCAGTACAACAACCTTGGTCAGATGATTCCAGCTCTTGCAGAGTCCTGGTCGGTCTCCGACGATGGTCTTGTCTACACCTTCAACATCAGAAAGGGTGCATACTGGTCGACATCTGAGGGCGTGAAGTACGCTGAGGTCACAGCAAAGGACTTCGAGGCTGGCTTCCACCACATGCTCGATGCAGCTGCAGGTCTTGAGTGGCTCGTCGAAGGCGTCATCACAGGCGTTTCCGAGTACCTCGCAGGCGGCACATGGGACGAAGTGGGATACAAGGCAGTCGATGCCTACACGCTTCAGATCACTCTCTGCCAGCCAACCAGCTACTTCCTCACGATGCTTACATACAGCTGCTTTGCACCAATGTGCGAGAGCTTCTACCTCTCACGTGGCGGTGTCTTTGGAATCACAGAATATGCCGATGCATACAGCGATCCAAACACATACACCTATGGAAAGGCGACCGATGTCTCCTCACAGGTCTACAACGGTGCATTCCTTCTCCAGCAGCTCAACGACACATCCATCGTCAGAATCGTCAGGAATCCTAACTACTACGATCCAGAGAGCGTGAAGCTCGATTCCGTAACATGGATCTACGACAACGGCGAGAACATGCAGCAGTACTACAAGGATGTCTGCGACGGCGTATACGCTGGAAGCGGCCTTACAGAGGCATCCGGAACCCTTGCTCTTGCAAAGGCTGACGGCAACTTCGACAAGTACCACTACATCTCCGATACGACATCCACGACATACTTCGGCGGACTCAACCTCAACAGAGGAACATTCGCTCTTGCAAGCGGCGCATGCGCATCCACGGAGACCGAGGAACAGAAGATCAGCACCCACATTGCAATGCAGAACAAGAACTTCAGAAAGGCAATGCAGTTCGCATTCGACAAGGCAACCGTCAATGCAACAAGCCGTGGTGCAGACCTTGCAACGACCAACCTCAGGAACATGTACACACACCCAGAGTTCGTACAGCTTTCAGAGGACGTCACAGTCGATGGAAAGGAATGGAAGGCCGGTACACTCTACGGCGAGCTCGTACAGTACTACTGCGACCAGATCGGCGCTGGCATCCAGGTAGCCGATGGTATCGATGGATGGTATCACCCAGACCAGGCAAGGGCTTGCCTCGCAGCTGCTAAGGCAGAGCTTGGCGACTCCGTGACATGGCCGATCAACATCGATGTCGTGTACTACTCACCAAGTGCAGCACAGACGGCTCAGGCACAGGCCTACAAGCAGGTCATCGAGGGAACACTCGGAACCGACAACGTCGTGGTCAACCTCATTGAGGCGACTGTTGCAGCAGACTTCTACGCCTGCGGTTACAGAGCTTCCAACGGAGAGGCTGGAAACTTCGATATGTTCTACGGTTCAGGTTGGGGTCCAGACTTTGGAGATCCTTGTTCCTACCTCGACACCTTCCTTGGAAACGGTGCCGGCTACATGACAAAGGTCATAGGTCTCTTCTAATAACCGACCAAAACCACAGTCATAATTAGACGCAATTTCCATGGGAGGACTACTATGGTCCTCCCATGGTTTTTTGGACAAAGCTTTGCGCTTTTTTGTATGCTTTTTGTGTATGTATCTATGGTGCAAGGCATTGTCCAAAGGAGAGAAGGACTTAGAAACTATGAAGAAATACCTTTTGCGACGTATTCTTTTCTCGCTCTTCTCACTGCTTGTCGTCATTTGGACCGTCATGCTGCTCGTGTTTTCACTTACGGACAGAAGCGTGATATTCCAGAACGACGATACGTGGAACAAGAGAAGCGCAAACGAGAGAACCGTTTACGAATACTCACAGTACCAGCGATACGGATACCTTGAGTATGTCAACTACACAAGCTATGCAAGCAGCATACTTGGCAACGGCGATGCCTACACTGCAGAGAACAACCTCATCCAAAGGCAGGAAGGCGATGCATACCTTGAAAGCGCGACCGTTCAGCGGTTCATTGAAGAATACACTGCACAGGGTTACAAGATAGTCCGTCTCGATCCAATCAAGTTCTCCACCGGTAGGACGAAGGGTCAGCTCAAGCCAGGTGGAAGGGGATTCCTCCTTGCTGTGCGCGAAAGGCCCATCATCTATAGGTTGTTCGACTACCTTGGCAACCTCTTCACCGTGGAGACGACCAACGACGTCAAGGATCCAACGCTTACAGACCGCTACGTGCGCTTTGAGAAGGACCCTTATAGCGGACTCTTTGCAATAGTTGGAAGCGGTACGACCCACAAGTACCTCTTGTACTTCGATTCAAGGTTCCCTTGGATACACCAGAACTGGATCCATCTCAACCTTGGCGTGTCCTACACACGCTTCAGAGGTCAGGAGATCACCGGGGTCATAACGGATCCGTCCGGAGACCTCAAGACCACGAAGCAGCAGTATCCTGCCCTCATTGGTACAGACCAATACGTGGAGACTGCGGCCAACTTCCACTCTGCAACCTACAACTCCGGGGAGCTTACGGAAGCGGAGAAGACACAGTTCAACGACAAGTACACCGTCATGACCTATAGACGCAAAGGCCTCAGCATGATAGAGAACTCGTTCGTCATTGGACTTGTGGCCGTCGTCATTGCATACTGCCTTGGTCTTCCACTTGGAATCCTCATGGCAAGGAAGAAGGACAAGCTCGTGGACAAGCTTGGCATGGCATATATAGTGTTCATCATGGCAGTTCCGTCCCTTGCATACATCTTCCTCTTTGCAGCCATTGGCACGAAGGCGTTCAACCTGCCGTACAAGTTCGCCAACGCGCAGGTCAAGTTCCTTGCCTACATACTGCCAACCATTTCGCTTGCGCTTCCTCAGATAGGAAGCCTCATGAAGTGGATGAGACGCTACATGATAGACCAGATGAACTCCGACTATGTCAAGTTCGCAAGAGCCGAGGGCCTGAGCGAGCAGGAGATATTCTCCCAGCACATCTCTAGGAACGCAATCATTCCGTTGGTGCATGGAATCCCTGCAAGCATCCTTGGATGCCTTACGGGTGCAATCATAACAGAGCGCGTCTACTCCGTCCCTGGCGTTGGAAACCTTCTCACCTTGGCCATAAACGGACATGACAACGGAATCATCGTGGCATGTACGGTGTTCTACACGACGCTCTCCATCATATCCCAGATCGCAGGAGACCTCCTCATGGCCAAGTACGATCCTAGGATCTCATTCGAAACGAAGGGAGGTAGATGATAATGGCAGCAAACAAGAACCAGACTGTTGTCAACGAAGATTCGTTGTTTACCTTCATTGACCACAACACAATAGAGAGCGAGAAGATAATCGCTCCAAGATACTCATACTGGAAGTCAGTCTTCCGTGTGTTCTTCCGCAAGAAGATAAACTGGGTGCTTCTCATCCTGTTCACGATACTTCTTCTTTGCTCGTTCATAATCCCGGTGTTCTGCAAGTACGACCCAAACGAGAACGTCACCAACGCCCTCATGTTCCACCTGAGCCCAAGCCAGGCCATGGCGCAGACGGGGGGCTTTTCATTCAAGTGGTGCCTTGGCAGCGGAGCCCTTGGAAACTCCATCTTCTACGGAATATGGGCGTCAGCCAGGACGAGCCTTCTCTTGGCTGTCATATGTGCGGCCATAAACATGACCATTGGTATCATCATGGGTGCCGTTTGGGGCTATTCCAAGCAGTTCGACCATGTGATGCTTGTAATCTACAACATCATTGCCAACGTGCCGTACATCCTCATGATATCGGTTCTGGTCTACATCATTGGCTCTGGATTCTGGAGCTTCGTGTTCTCCCTTACCGTGACGGGCTGGCTCAGCATTGCGTATTTCTTCCGAACACAGGTCATGATCATACGAGACCGCGAATACTCGCTTGCATCCCGATGTCTTGGAACTCCAATCGCCAGAATAGTCTCCAAGAACATCCTGCCGTTCATGACGTCAGTCATAGTGACGATCCTTGCAACGGAGCTTCCCTCCTACATTTCAATGGAGGTGTTTCTGTCGTTCATAGGCGTTGGACTCTCTGCAAGCGTGCCTTCCTTGGGTAGAATGATCCAGGAGGCCCAGACGGCGTTCATCACCTATCCTTGGGAGTTCTGGTCACCTGTTGCCATTGCATCGCTTGTGACCATAATCCTCTACGTCCTTGGTCAGAACCTAGCCGATGCTTCCGACCCAAGGACCCACATGTGATTTGGAGGGAGACATGGAGAACAAAGAAAACGATAGAAAAGTCCTGCTGTCCCTCAGGGATGTGGATGTAAAGTTCAATGTAAGAGGAAGGATCCTCTCTGCCATAAGGCACGTTTCATTGGACATATACGAGCACGAGTCCATTGCCATCGTAGGGGAATCGGGCTCAGGGAAATCGGTCTTGACGAAGACGTTTGCGGGTATGTTGGATTCCAACGGCTTCATCAGCAACGGAAGCATAATCTTTTCCGACGATGAGCTTTCAAGGACCGTTGCGCCGCTTACGGACCAGAACAAGAAGATCCTCAAGAAGGCGTATGACATGCTCAACAGCTTCTCGCCTTTGGAGCGCGGTGCCAAGGAGTATGTGGCCATTGCCCGGAAGAAGGAGGAGATCAAGCACGCCAAGTCCCTCACTCCGGATGAGGAGATCGAGTACTCCAAAAAGATAAAGGACCTTGAGGACGACATCGTGGACAGGACCAACTTCATGCTGGCTCTGGATCGCCATGATGCCGATGACGCTGCGCAGATCCAGGAGATAAAGGCCAACATAGCCGCTTGGACTGAGCAGAAGAAGGCCCTTGTGAACGAGCGTCTTGAGCTCATCAAGAAGAGGGCTCAGGACTACAATGCGGACAAGGAGCGTGTGGCCCGCGACAAGAAGACCATAGACGACCTCACCCAGAAGAGGACTGAGAAGATAGCCGTCGCCGATGATGCCAGCAATCCGTTTGGCTTGTCGAATGCGGTGCTTGAGAGGAACAAGCTCATTGCCTACGAAATCCTGCTTTCGATAGCCCGTTATCCAAAGCACACCCAGTTCGTATTCGTCCGTAAGCTCAAAAAGGCCTTCAGACTTGCGATGTGCACAGGTGAGAACCTGAGCGACGAGGAGGTCAGGAACAGAATCTTCGAGACCTGCACCTTCAGAGTCGAGTTCCGTGGCATAAACGAGAAGGAGAACCTTGTAGAAGGCTATGCAATCGTCGACTGCGCCAAGGTCAAGTACACCAAGGACTGGCAGCACATCCGCGGCTGCAGGATAGCTACGGTGTTCCAGGATCCAATGACATCGTTGAACCCTGTCGTCACTATTGGAAAGCAGATCTCCACAGTCATCATAAAGCACCAGAACTGCTCGCAGGAGGAGGCCAAGAAGAGGACCTTGGACATCATGGCAAAGGTTGGAATCCCTGAGCCTGAAAAGAGGTTCAACGACTATCCTTTCCAGTACTCCGGCGGTATGAGGCAGAGGATCGTCATTGCAATAGCCCTTTCCTGTCAGCCAAAGATCCTCATTTGCGACGAGCCCACCACGGCTTTGGACGTTACTATACAGGCTCAGATCATTCGCCTTATAAAGGACCTTCAGAAGCAGCTTGGCTTCACGACCGTGTACATCACGCATGACCTTGGCGTCGTTGCAAATGTGGCTGAGCGTGTAGCCGTCCTGTACGGCGGTCAGATCGTTGAGATTGGTACGGTTGAGGACATCTTCTACGAGCCAAGGCACCCTTATACCTGGGCTCTTCTGAGTTCTTTGACGCAGCTTGCGGAGAAGGGCGACGACCTGTTCTCCATCCCTGGGACGCCACCATCCTTGTACAACAAGATCGTTGGTGATGCCTTTGCGCCTAGGAGTCAGTACGCCATGGCCATAGACATGGTCAAGGAGCCTCCTATGTTCCAGATAAACGAGCACCACTGGGCCAAGACCTGGCTTTTGGATCCCCGCGCGCCTAAGGTGGAGCCTCCAAAGATCATCCAGAATCTTCATGAGAAGATGCTCAAGTCTCACATAGAGTTCACAGAGTAGGGAGGGAGTCATGGAAGAAAACAAGAAGGAAGTGGTTCTCTCCGTACAGAACCTTGATGTTGTGTTCAAGAACGGCAAGAAGGAGTTCAAGGCCGTAGACGATGTGAGCTTTGACATCTACAAGGGTGAGACGTTCTCCTTGGTTGGAGAGTCCGGCTCTGGAAAGACGACAATTGGGCGTGCCATCGTGCGCATCAACCCATGCACCAACGGCGCAATCTACTACAAGGGCGAGAAGATATCGGGCAAGCTTTCGCGCAAGGCCGACCGTGAGGTCGTACGCAAGATCCAGATGATCTTCCAGGACCCTGCGGCCTCGTTGAACGAAAGGGCCACGATCGAGTACATAATCTCCGAGGGCCTCATAAACTTCCATCTCTTCAAGGATGAGAAGGACAGGTACCACAAGGTGGAGAACATCATAAAGGAGGTTGGTCTGCTTCCTGAGCACCTGACTCGCTATCCTCATGAGTTCTCAGGTGGTCAGCGCCAGCGTGTAGGCCTTGCAAGGTCCATCGTCATGGAGCCTGAGTTCATAATAGCGGACGAGCCTATAAGCGCTTTGGATGTGTCCATACGTGCACAGGTCCTGAACCTGTTGAAGAAGTTCCAGAAGGAGAGGGGGCTGTCCTATCTTTTCATTGCCCATGACCTTTCCATCGTAAGATTCATCTCTGACAGGATCGCCGTCATCCACAAGGGGAAGATCGTTGAGATTGCTGAGACGGAGGAGCTTTTCAAGTATCCTCTGCACCCATACACGAAGTCCCTCATGTCTGCGATTCCAATTCCTGATCCTATCCTTGAGAAGAACAAGAAGCTCTTTGTCTACGATCCGTCGCAGCATGACTACTCGGTGGACAAGCCTAGGATGGAGGATCTTGGAAACGGACATTTCATCTACGGCAACGAGAGGGAGCTTGACCATTACAAGAAGGTGAGGTTTGGAAACTAGTCTTGGCTGGGTTTTGGAAGTTCCATCAAAATGATAGAATAAGGTCCGTGCTGCACGGTTGTGCGGTGCGGACTTCTTGTTTTCAGGATGGATGTTCAAGGACATCGGTCTTTGTGGTATAGGTTTGCGAATGAAGGATGATAGGATTCAGGTCAGCGAGAAGCATGTGGGGCTCCGGGTTGTGTTCTTCGTGGTGGCCGTGCTCGTTGCGGTTGGGGCTTTCTCGTATGGTATAAGCGCACTGGGTGCAAAGCAGAGCGGATACCAGCTCATAGAGGCCAGTGCAGATGCCGATGCGCCTTTCTACAACAAGGAGATAACGTTCAGCTACTATCTTGAAGGGTCGAGCGGAGCCATAAAGAGGGCCACCAAGGAGCTTGTTGGGGTGTATACTCCAATCTTGGCTGCGGCGTACAAGCAGTTGGATTCCAGTGTGGAGTATGCCGGGGCTGTGAGCATTGGGGCCTTGAACAACCATTTGGGTGAAGAGATTGGTGTGAGTGCGGAGCTCTATGCGGTTCTCAAGGATGCGTATGCGCGCACTCTGGAGGGACGGAACTTCAACATGTTCGCAGGGGCGTTGTTTGCAGAGTGGAAGTCCGTGCTCATATTGGACGACCCTGTGGGGTTCGACCCTTTGACGAATACTAACATGGCGGCGCGTTTTGCTGACATTGCTGCGCAGGTGTCAAATTTGGACAATTTCTCACTTGAGTTCCTTGACGATGAAAAGCATATCGTGCGGTTCTCCGTTTCCGATGAATACGCTGCGTTCTGCAGGGAGATGGAGATTGAGGCAGGGGCTTTGGACCTGAACCTTTTGACCAATGCATATAGATTGGAGATGATTGCTTCTGCGCTGGAGGATCTTGGTTTTACTGATGGGTATTTGCTGAGCCAGGACGGGTTGGCCATTACATTGAGCGGCTGCGGTCGGCAGGGGTATGTTCTATATGGTATTGAGGACGGCTCTGTCGTGGAGCGCGGTTCGTTTGTGGTCGAAGGTTCTTCCCGCAAGGCCTTCATGTCTGCGTTCCCGCTTGGGCAGTATTCCGGCTTGTACTATTCCGTGGTGAATGGACGCTTGAGGCATTTGTTCTTCGATGTCTCCACTGGAGAGATCCATGATGTGATGTCGTCTTGTACGCTGGTTTCCCTTGATGGAAAGGCTGGAGGCTTGGCGAATGGGAGTTTGGTGGATGACATGGCCCATTTGGTCTATATGGCCTCGCTTTCTTCAAAGAGCGATGTGATTGAGGCTATCGTTTCATTGGAGGACTCCGAGACTGGCTCCAAGGCTGGAGCCGTGTTCGTGGATTTGACGTTCCAGGATGGGACGGATTATGTAGTGGAGCCTGTTGTGGATTCCGTTGCAGGTGTGGCTTCTTCGAAGGAGGTGCTGTGATGCCAGTGTATAGACAAGTATATAGTCAAGTATATAGCCAGGCGGAGGTTAACCTCCACACCCATTCATGGTACTGCGGTCATGGAAAAGGTGAGATTTCAGACTATGTAGCAGCTGCAAAGGAACGAGGTGATTTGAAGGTCCTGGGATTCTCTGAGCACTGCCCTGTGCAGGACAACCGTTGGGCATCGGTGAGGATGGACTATTCGCTTTTGCCTTCATATGTTGATGATGTGCGTGCTGCACGTGATGCTGAGAAATCTTCGGGAGCTTCCTTGGGTTCTGACGGCCTTCGCATTCTGCTTGGTGCGGAGTGCGACAGCCTCAAGACCTATTTCCCATATTACAGGGATGAGCTTCTTGGAGAACGAGGCTTCGACTATCTTATTGGGGCAGTACACTTTCATCATGACGAAGAGACCGGTGAAGACCTGTATCCCAATAAGATTCCTAACTATACTCCGTTTTTGGGAGAATACGTTAAAAACTATACTGATATGCTGGAATCGGGCATCTTTCTACTTGGTGCTCACCCGGATCTCTTCTGTTATTCCACGCCTTGGAGCGCAGACCTCAAGGCGGCGTCCAAGGATATAATCCAGTGTGCACTTGAGAACGACATGCCGCTTGAAATCAATGGCCTTGGAATAAGAAAGGGCATCATTGATGTCGGCGGTGTGAAGAGGACTCGCTACACCATAAGGGAGTTCTGGGAGATGGCTGTGGATGCAGGGGTGAAGATATGCTGCAACAGCGATGCCCATAGACCTGAGGATGTCCATGGGTGGCCTGCGCATGATGGATACGTCAACGAATGCTTCGAGTTCGCTTCAAAGGTGGGGGTGTCGTTCGTATCGTGGGAGGTCGAGGACAAAGGAATCCGCCCCGTGGCTGCTGTTTGAGCGTTCCAAGGGCGGACTTTGGCGCATTAAGGCGGATTAAGGCGTACCAGGGCGCATCAGAAGACTCTATTTGTCAGGCATTATGGTCTTCTTCCTGAACTCCTCGATGAACTTGAGGATGACTTCCACTGCACCGTCTACGCCTACTGAGCTTGTATTTATGCTAAGGTCGTAGTTGTCTGCATCCCCCCATTTCTGGTGGGTGTAGTACTCATAGTACTTGGAGCGGCTCTTGTCCGTGTTCCTGATTATCTTCTCCATTTTGGCGCGGTCGTTGTCGCTGTGCTCTTCAAGGGCCAGCTTCCTGCTTATGCGGTCCTCTATGTCTGCATGGATGAAGAAGTCTATGGTGTCGCAGTCCCTTAGGACATAGTCTGCACAGCGTCCAATGATGACGCATGGGCCTTTCTGGGCAAGGGCCTGTATGACCTTTGACTTTTCAAGGAACACTTGGTCCGTTGGGGAGAGGCTGTAGAACTGGTTCATCACAACCTCCCTTGATGTTGCAGCTCCGGCTCCTGGAATGAGGCTTGTGGTCCCCATGTTCAGAAGGCTTGGCTTCTGTTCGTCCATCTTCGTAAGGTAGCTTTCTGCAAAGCGGCTGTTCTCCGCTGTGAGCGTGAGGAGCTCTTTGTCATAGAAAGGAATTCCCAGACGCTTTGAAAGCCTAAGGCCAACTTCGTGTCCTCCACTGCCGAACTGTCTTCCTATTGTTATTACGTGGTTCATGATTTCCTCCTATGTTTCCTATGCACTACAGATTATACCATCATTGTTGCCCATAAATATCTTTTTTTTCAGTTTATGTTCATCTTTTTGGACATAAATGGTCAAAAAGGGGCTTTTATGGGCATCTTGCCACATGCTGTCCATACCTATGGAGGGTTTTTGGATTTTTCATATGACATATAGAAATATCGCAAATGGAACGACTTGGGAAAATAAAACAAAATAAAATCCAAAAAGGGTTGCATAAACCCCAATTATGGGCATAATGAGCCTTGCTCGTCTGTGCGTTGCTTGACGACTCTTTTGGCCCAGGCCATTTCTCTGGGAATTTTCACTTTAGAAGGATTCTGCAAAGAGCCCTTTTAGGGGGTGCCAAGATGATTGAAATAAAGCATCTTAGAAAAGAGTTTGATGACAATACGGTTCCTCTCAACGATGTGAACCTGGTTATCAACAGGGGTGACGTTATTGCTGTAATTGGACCTTCCGGAACAGGAAAGTCCACTCTCCTCAGATGCATAAACATGCTTACTGAACCAACGAGCGGCAATATCATTGTTGACGGTGAGGACATCACCGAGCGTGGCTGCGACCTCAACGAAGTCAGAAAGAAGATGGGGATGGTCTTCCAGTCCTTTAACCTCTTTGGACATCTGACCGTGATTGAGAACATCATGAATCCGCAGATAACACTTTTGGGAAAGAGCAGGCAGGAAGCCTACGACAGGGCCATGGAGCTTTTGTCGTCAGTAGGTCTTTCCTCAAAGGTCTTCAATTATCCAGACGAACTTTCCGGTGGGCAGCAGCAGAGAATAGCAATTGCAAGGACCCTTGCCATGGATCCGGAGATCGTCCTCTTCGACGAGCCTACAAGTGCATTGGACCCAAGCATGATAGGTGAGGTGCAGTCCGTAATCAAGCTTCTTGCGAAATCGGGCCGTACGATGATGATAGTCACCCATGAGATGGATTTCGCGCGCAAGGTGGCCAACCGCGTGCTTTTCATGGACGAGGGCGGAATCTACGAGGAAGGCACCCCCAAGGAGATCTTCGAGCATCCAAAGAGGGAGAAGACCCGTCGTTTCATCCAGCGCCTCTCGTCCCTCAGCTACAGGATTCAAGGCATAGACTTCGACATCGAGGCCATGAACGAGGAGCTTCAGGGCTACGGCGAGAAGCTTCTCATCGAGTCCGAGCGTCTTTCCAAGCTGAGCCTTGCCATTGAGGAGATCTGCATCAACACGATCGCCGACTACTCGGAGAACCCTGACATCATCGTCAAGGTCGAGTATTCGGAGAAGAAGGACACTCTCTCCCTCATCATAACCTACAAGGGGCCGTACTTCGATGTGCGCGACACTGACAGCGAACTGTTCAGAGAGCTCCTTTCCGAGCCCACGACATCGTACTCGGAGAAGACCGTCGACGACCCAGACGGCTTCGTGAACAGAATAGACATGAACTTTGGATGGGCGGAGGACTAACATGAAGAAAGCATTTGCCACAATCCTTGCAATCCTTTTCCTCTCTATACCGATGTCCTTGTTCGCTGCCAATCCAGTTGAAAATACTGGAGACATCACGAAGCAGAGCATCGTTTCGTTTGATGGCAAGCCCATTGGCGTACAGACCGCCGTCCTCTACGAAGAGCTCATCGCAGACAAGGTTCCAAACACCACGTTCCAGTACTACACAATGCCAAACGACATGATTCTGGCGTTGCAGAGCAAGAAGATAAGCGCATACCTCATAGAGCAGGTGGGCTATGGCGTCCAAAAGGCCAACCATCCAGAGCTTGAGACCTTGGATGAACTTCCCGGCTACATAGACGCCACCATGATCGTTGGAAACAACAGCAAGCAGGATACCCTTCTTTCCCAGCTCAACGAGTTCATCGCTTCGTGCAAGGCCGACGGTACGGCGGATGAGATGTACGACTACTGGATCAACAACTTCGACCCAGAGACCAGCACCTGCGACACAACAGGCTTCTCCGGTGAGAACGGAATCATCTCCGTTGCAGTCGAAGGTGGCTATGAGCCGTTCTCGTTCGTAAGCAACGGAAGCCTTTCTGGCTACGACATCGACTTCATATGCCGCTTCTCTCGTGCCTACGGCTACACCCCAGTGTTCTATGAAGTTCCGTTCGAGTCCATAGCTCCAGGCGTGGAGACCGGCAAGTACGACATTGGAATGAACATCGTTGTAAGCGAGGAAAGGAACGAGACCGGAACCCTTACCGATGTCTACTATTCCTGCCCTGTCGTCCTTGTAGTCCTTGGTGAGCAGAAGAGTGAGCTTACGTTCTTCCAGCAGCTTGGCAACAGCTTCTACAAGACCTTCATAAGGGAGAACCGCTGGAAGCTCTTCCTGCAGGGAGCAGGTGTCACCGTTCTGATTACGGTCGTCTCCATACTTGCAGGAACAGGCATTGGATTTGCAGTGTTCATGCTCATAAGGAAGGGCAACAAGGCTGCCAACAAGATCACCGACTTCTTCCTTTGGCTCATCCATGGAATGCCGACTGTACTTTTGCTCATGATTCTGTACTACATCGTGTTCGGTAGCTCTAGGCTCAGCGGTATGTGGGTATCGGCAGTTGGATTCTCGCTCATGTTCGCATGTTCCATGATAGACATGCTGCGCGTGGGCTACAATGCAATTGGAAGGGGGCAGTTCGAAGCCTCCACAGCCCTTGGCTATTCAGACACCCTCAGGTTTTTCAAGATAATCCTGCCGCAGGCTGCAAGGCACTTCCTTCCAATCTACAGGAACGAGGTCGTGACTCTCATAAAGGAGACCTCCGTCGTTGGCTACATAGCCGTTCTGGATCTGACGAAGATAAGCGACCTTGTGCGTAGCAGAACCTACGAGGCTTTCTTCCCTCTCATCCTCACTGCCATAATGTACTTCGTGATCGAGACGATCATGACCTACATAGTCAAGAGGATAGACATCTCCATTGACCCAAGAAGGCGTTCCCAGGCGGACATCCTCAAGGGCATCAAGGAGTGGGAGTAAAGGGTCCCTTCCATTGGGGTTCATGTGAAGGTGAACACCAATGTGCATATAAAAGACGAGGGCTGCGGAAACGCAGCCCTTTTGTTCTTTCTGATTTCAACTAACAACAGTTATCGATACACCAAAGGATATTTCTCTGGTTTCTTCAAAGAATCGGCTTCGATATCAATATCCAGTTCCGGCCAATGAAGATTTCCTTCGTGGTCCATTTCAATGAAGGCAATGGCCTTTATTGGAGCGTTTTCAAAGAAAGGATATTCTTTGTATCCCATGAAAAACTCTTCTCCGTTTACAAGAATCCAGATTCCAAAAGGAGAAATGTTCGTTACTTCTGCATTACGTTTTTTCATATTTTGGTTTTGGAGCCAAGCGGAATCGAACCGCCACTTGTGCCATGCGAAAGCACCGTTCTACCATTGAACCATGGCCCCTTGGATTTCTATTTCTATGAAGTGGGCTGTGAATCAGCACCACATGAGAGAGTATAGTGTTTTATTTCATCTTTGTTAAGATTGCTTTTGATGTTATCATCCCAACGGCAGGGGTTTGATGTCAGGAGGTGTTTTCATGGATGATGTTTCAAGAAGAGCGGTGGATGTTCTGCGTTCAACGGACGAACGTTTCTATATAGACATGATAGACCCTCTTGAAGTTGGTATTGCCAATGCGGTCGAAGTCCATGACGATGGAGTGCTCATACATTTCCCGGATGACCTTTGGTATATCATGGCCTTGACTGAGGATAGAGCCTCCCACCTTGCACAGGTCGTACGAGAGAACAAGAAGAGATCCGAGATGGTCTGCACCCACCAGGCTTTGGGCAACGACATCGTCTCTGAAATCCTTGGTGGCATAAAGTGCGAAAACCCCTGTGTCGTAGGCTCCCTCTTTAGAACCGAGCCGTTTGAGATCGACTACAAGGACATGGAGTTCCGCCAAGCCACACTTGCCGATGCCGGTGACGTCTGGCACCACTACACCATCATGAAGGACTCTCCTGAAGGCTTCGACTACGCTCAGGAGCGCATAGCCGCCGGCAAGGTGTGGGGCGGTTACGTAGACGGGCGCATGATTGGCTTCATTGGCAAACACCACGAAGAGACCATGGGGATGCTCGAAGTATTCCCCGAATACCGCCGTCACGGCTATGGCAACATCCTCATAAAAAGCCTTTGCAATCTCATCATGGCAGAAGGCCGCATCCCATACTGCCATATCTACGAGGACAACGAGGCCTCTCTCAACATGCAGAGGCATCTTGGCATGTGGCTTAGCTGCGATGAGACCGATAATGTTGATACTGCCCGCCGCATCTATTGGATGGACTAACCTTCTTGGTCTTTTGGACATCTACTGCGTCGGTTCACTCAGGTCGTACAGCTCAGTACTGCCCTTCGTTTCCATCCTTGTAGCTGGACCAAAATCCCGGCGAAGGGATTTATCAGTCCTGTGAGCTGTCTACTACGTTGCTGCGCTTGTGGCACTTGAAGACGGTTGAACCGTGATGGAAGTAGAGCGCTTTAGAGCGTTCCTGAGCGTATCTGAGTGTGCCAGATAGTACCTGTGTGTACCTGAGCGTCCCGCATTCCTAAATCCAGACCGTTTTAGAGTGGCTGGAATGTCCAGAGTGGCAAGAACGGCTAGACCGTCTAGAGTGACCAGATCATCCAGAACGGCTAGATTGGCACGAAATCCACTGTAATTAGGAAATTTTGGTGTTTTGTGGAATTTTTTCCACTTCTAGCAGGATTTTGCTCGTTTTAGTGGAATATTGATGCTATGGGTTTATCTGTTTCGAGAGAACCAACCTATGCTTTGTAGACATCGCGGCGATGACCTATTTTGACCACAAGGATCGTTACTTTCTCATCTACTATGTCGCATACTATGCGATAGTCTCCAACCCTGTACCTCCAAAGACCTTTGAGGTTCTGTTCCAAAGCCTTCCCTCTGGTTCTAGGGTCTTTGAGGCTTTCGATTTCGAATAGATACTTGAGGATTCTGTTTCTATTGGAGTTGTCAATCTTTTTGAGTTGCTTTTTGGATGAGTCGGTGAACTCAATCTTCATAGCCAAACTCCTTGGCTACACTTTCCAGAGAATAGGTTTTTTCCTTTCCCGCTCTGACATCTTCCCTTACTTGGATTGCATCATAGATATCTTCAAGGTCGTCCAAATGCTCTTCAAGTAGCACGTTATAGTAAAATGCGGCGCTTCTTCTGGTTCTTTTGGCAAGATTCTCTATTCTAGCTTTGTTCTCCAGGCTTGTCCTGAACGTTACTGTTGTAGTCATCTTTGGCCTCCTTTTTGTACGCATTGTACACAATGTAATACAATGCACACACAGTGAATAATAATCAGAGATATTGCAAGAGTCAACGCAGGAGTTGCTGCAATTGGCAACGAGACCTATAACGGGACCCAATCCATTCTTGAAGGTCAGAAGAATTCAGGCCCTGCGAAACTGCGGGGCCTGATGTTCCATGCGTTGAGTTGAAGACACTCCAATCAGTCGGAGACCTCTACGATGCCATCTTCCTTGACGGTGATTGTCATGTCATCCTTGACGTAGGAGAGGAACTCGTTTCCAAGAGAGTCTATGACAGGCATGTTGCTGTCCTTGAGCCACACATCTTGGAGGATTGCTCCTGCGGCGGCAAGGGAGTCTATTGGCTCTGAAAAGAGCATGCACGCCGGCTGACGGCCCATGGCGCATGCGCAATAGAGGACAAGGCCTCCGGTGGTGGAGCCTATGGTTCTTGGAAGGCACAGGGCCTTTCCTGCCATTTGCTTGCCGTACAGGTCAGGGTTGTTCTGGTCTCCGCAGGTCGCCGTCTTGTCTCCGAACTGGAGGGCCTTTTGGAACGATGCCAACGTATTGAGACCGTTGTGCGACACCACGGCCTTTGCCGTGACGGTACCCTTTGCAACTATTCTTCCTTTGAATTGCTTCATCAGTTCCTTCCTCCTGTTATGATCTCCAAAAGCTGGGCATCCTTGTAGTATCGGGCCGATGTATACGTCCTCAGCTTGTTGGATGACGTTATGGTAGGCACCTTCTGGCATATTGGGTTGTTCATGTACATGAGCGGGCAAATATAGGAGAGCACGACGCCGGCATCGACAAGGTCCTGGTATTCCTTCTCATTCCTGAACGCCTCAAGCACATCAGGGGCGGTTGTGAGGACTGTTGGGACTGCGACCTTCCTGCGTTCGTTGGCCTTCAAAGCGTTCTTTATGTCATGGCTCCAACCCTTGAGCTGCGCCATTGAAAGGTGAGGGCAGCCTATGAAGCAGAGCTTTGGCTTTGCATCCTTGTTCTTCCAAATGACAGGGTAGCTGTCATAGACCCTCTGAAGCTCCGCATCGTCTATCACATATTCCCTTGCACCCTCTGCAATCAAGGCGCGCCCCTGTTCGACAGCCTCCGGAGTGATGTTCTCCACATGGTAGAGGCCTACGGCGCCGTTCGAGGCGGTGGCTGCACCAAAGTCCTTGAGGTATGCCTTGGCATCGTCATCCAGCTTGCCGTTCAGATACTTGTCCAGCCCGATGATGTAGGGCACATCCTCCACGACCTTCATTCCAATTGCCGATCCCAACAGCTGGGCTTCAGGTTTCCTGGAGGTCTCTATCCTCACGACCCATGTGGCTTTTCTGCCTTCGTCCTTCAACAGTCCAAACGATGGCACAAAACCTGCAATAGACCCCATAATATCAATGATTCCGCTGTTTCTGTTACATCGTGCACCAAGGACGGAGTTGGCATAGACGACTGCGCTGGATTCGCTCCAGGAGAGGATGTCCCCCTTGTTTGGAACGTTTCCAACCTCTGGCATGTACGCCGTGCAGGTGAATGCGTTCCTGTTCATGAGACCAAGCTTCTCAAGCTGTTTCTCATACTCTTCCTGCTTGGTGTACATGAAGTTGTTGAACACGAACTTCTCCAAGAGGTTTGCGGGAACGTTCTTGTCCAAAGGCCTTGGGTCTGCCGAGAACTCCTGCTTTGAGATGGCTCCTGCATCTATGAGCTGGTCGAGCAGGCTATAGACCGCTCCCAACGCCTTGAGCCCAAAGGATGTCACAAGGTGGTTGTACTTTGATGTGATTGGGACCATTTCGTCGGCTCCAAAGAGCTCGCCGTAGCGGACGAGGGTCTCCATGACCTTTGCTTGGGTCTCTCCCTTTTTGCCGTCAAGTATGGCTTTCTGTTCTTCTGTAAGTTTCATTTTCTCTCCTGTCTCTTTCAAGCTCAGATCTTCATAGCCACTTCGTAGGCTCTCCAGATTGCACTCTTGAGGTTTCCCACCTCCCTGCAGTCTCCAACAAGGTGTATATTGCCGCCTTCCTTTGCAATTGGGCTTGGAATGTATCCGGCCGATGATATCACGCTGTCGCATTCTATCTCAAAGATCTTTCCTTCCTTGTCCTTCACCGTTATGGAACCAGCGTTGACCTTTGCAAGTGTGGTTTCAAGGTATACCGGCACCTTCTTCCATGCGAACCATTCCCTAAGGTAGGAGGAGTTTGCAAGGCATACGCCTTTTTGGGAGATGAGGTCGTCCTTCATCTCGACTATGACAGGCTCATGGCCCTTGAGTGCAAGCTCGTATGCAATCTCACATCCTGTAAGACCGCCTCCTATGACGGCTACGCGCTTTCCAACCTCTTTGCCGTTGAGGTAGTCGCAGGCCTCCACCATTTTCTCGTAGCCTGGAACCTTTATAAGGAGCCTTGCCTTTGCACCTGTTGCGATGATGACCGGGTCTTTTGCGAACACAGAGACATCGGCTATGTCATCGTTGTAGTGCACTGTGATGCCGAGTCGTTCCATCTCGTGTCTATACCAAGCAAGAAGCGCCCTCAGGCTGCCCTTGTAGGACTCGGCCGATGCTGGGATGAACGTGCCTCCAAGGACGGATGACCTTTCGTGGATCACTGGGTTGTGGCCGCGCAGCTTGAGAACCCTTGCGGTTTCCATTCCGCCTATTCCGCCGCCTATGATGTGGACTGTCTTGGGGTGGTCGGTCTTTTTGATGTAGTGCTTGTTCCACTGCATCATCTCTGCGTTGACGGCGCATCGGGCTAGGTGGAGCGAGTCAGAGAGGTCCTGGTCGTTTGGAACGCCTTTGTAGTGGCACATGTTGAAGCAGCCGTTGTGGCACTGGATGCATGGCCTTATGTCGTCCTCGCGGCCCTCTATGACCTTTGTGAACCACTGTGGGTCTGCAAGGAAGTTGCGTGCAAAGCCAACACCGTCTATCCTGCCCTCTGCGACGGACTTGGCTCCTGCCTCCACCGTCATCCTTCCAGCGCATACGACTGGGATGTCGACGAATTTCCTTATGTGCTCAACGTATTCGAGGTTGCAGTTCTCTGGCATGTATACAGGTGGGTGCGCCCAATACCAAGCATCGTATGTGCCGTTGTCGCAGTTGAGCATATCGTATCCGGCATCCTGCAGGAACTTTGCAGCCACTTCCGATTCCGCCATGTCGCGTCCTGCCTCCACGAAGTCCTCTCCAGGGAGCGCTCCCTGCCTGAATCCCTTTGTCTTTGAAACGACGGAGTACCTGAGCGAGACGGGGAAGTCCTTCCCGCATTCCTTCTTGATGGCTTTGACTATCTCGGCTGCAAAGCGGTATCTGTTTTCAAGGGAGCCTCCGTATTCGTCAGTCCTCTTGTTCACATAATGGAGCGTGAACTGATCCAAAAGGTATCCTTCGTGCACCGCATGGATCTCCACACCGTCAACGCCTGCATCCTTGCACTTCCTTGCGCTCTTTGCAAACGCCTGGATGAAGAACTCGATCTCCTTCTTGGTCATCTCTCTGGAAGGAAGCCTGTCGCTCCACCTATTGGGCGAAGGGGAGGCCGATGCCGTTATCTTGTCCAAATTCATGAATGGCTTTGACAGTACGTTGAGAACCGGGTTGTTGTACAGGGTCTCCATCATCTTTGAGACCGTGAACGACCTTCCAAAGCCAGCTGTGAGCTGAATGAAGAGCTTTGCTCCTGTCTTGTGGAACTGTGGCATCCATTTTGCGAGGTCCTTGAACATCCTGTTCTTTCTGTACAGCCACTGTCCGAACATTGGGTTGTAGACCGGCTGGCATCCTGGCAGCACGAGGCCGCAGTTGTTCTCCGCTACGGTCTGTATGAATCTTGCTCCATCCTTGTCGAAGTGGTTCACCTCCATCCATCCAAAGAGGTCCGTTCCTCCCATGGATGTAAGCACGATGCGATTCTTGATCTCCACGTTCCCTATCTTCCAAGGGGTAAGAAGGGGCTTCAGTTCTTCTCTCATTTCTTGTTTCTCCTATGTCTCCTTTGGTGACAGTTCATTGTACAGCATTAATCCGCCATTGCATAACAAAATGTGATGAAGAGGGGTCCGTGAAAGGAATGAAAAGAATGACGTTTTCAACAAAAATGGAGAAAAATCGTAGTTTTGTTGAAAAAATGCAACAAAAACTTCCAAAAACGAAATTTTTGTTGCGGCAAAGATAGAGAAAACCTAAGACATGGTAGTGTCGTTCTTACTTCTTCGTGTTTTCAGCTTGGCGAAATGGTATTATCATTGAAGCGCAATACGATGCAGGCAGGAGTTCAGGACTATGGCAGAAGCAAAAGCGATACATGATATTGTGCAGAGGCAGCGTGAGTTCTTCATGACAGGGGCGACCTTGGATGTCGACTATAGAATCAATGCACTCAAAAGACTGCGAAGTGCAATAAGGGCTCATGAAAAGGACATTGCGGATGCGTTGTACAAAGACCTCAGAAAGAGCGAGCTTGAGTCCTACATGTCTGAAACGGGCATGGTGCTTGATGAAATCAAGTACGAGTTGAAGCACATACGAAAGTGGAGTCGCACCAAACGGGTGAAGACTCCAATCGCCCAGTTCTTATCAAAGAGCTTCGTCGTTCCGGAGCCATACGGGGTGGTTCTCATAATGGCTCCTTGGAACTATCCCGTACAGCTGTGCCTTGAACCCTTGGTAGGTGCGGTGGCGGCAGGGAATACGGTGATCGTAAAGCCATCGGCCTATGCGGTGGAGGTGAGCCATTGCCTTGCAAATATCGTGGAAGAGGTGTTCCCTCCGGAGCATGTGGCGGTCGTCGAGGGCGGCAGGGAGCAGAACACGCAGCTTCTTGAGGAGAAGTTCGACTACATCTTCTTCACGGGAAGCGAGGCGGTTGGCAAGATCGTCATGGAGAAGGCTTCCAGGCATCTTACTCCTGTGAGCCTTGAGCTTGGAGGAAAGAGCCCCGTCATAGTGGACAGGACGGCCAATTTGGAGGTGTCTGCAAGAAGGCTTGCATTTGGAAAATACCTCAATGCAGGGCAGACCTGCGTGGCGCCTGACTACCTGCTCATAGAAAGGAGTGTGAAGGATGATTTCCTTGAATGCTTCAAGAAGGCCGTAGCCGAGTTCTTCCCAAAGGGCGACTTCTCCAACATGCCGGTGATTGTTAACGACAAGCATTTCAAGAGGCTTATGGACGTAGTCGATGCCTCAAAAGCCAAGGGTGCAAAGGTTTTCCTAGGTGGCAATGGAGATATAGGCTCTCGTTTCATTGAGCCTACTGTCTTGGATGATGTGACGTGGAACAGTCCAATCATGGAGCAGGAGATCTTTGGACCAATCCTTCCTGTGATTGAATATGACAATCTAGACGATGTGTTGGACATCATAAAGCAAAGGCCAAAGCCTCTTGCTCTATATCTTTTCTCAAACGACAAGACTGTGCAGCGCAAGGTTCTTTCCTCCGTTCCATACGGGGGAGGTTGCGTGAACGATACGATAATCCACCTTGCAACCCCTTATATGGGTTTTGGCGGAGTTGGTGAAAGCGGTATGGGAAGCTATCATGGAAAGAGAAGTTTCGATACCTTCACGCACTACAAGAGCATTGTGAAGAAGTCCAACGTGATTGACCTTCCAATGAGGTATCACCCATACTCAAAGAAGAAGTTGGCTTTCATAAAGAAAGTTATGAAATAGATGAAATAGGAGACGAAACCATGGGAACACCACATATTGCAGCAAAGCCAGGGGACATAGCATCAAGGATACTCCTTCCTGGCGACCCGTTGAGGGCCAAGTTCATAGCCGACAACTTCCTTGAGGATGTGAAGTGCTACAACACCATCCGCGGTATGCTGGGCTTCACAGGTACATACAAGGGAAAGGAAGTGAGCGTTCAGGGAACAGGCATGGGGCAGCCCTCGATTGGCATATATGCAAGCGAGCTCATCCAGGTCTACGGCGTGAAGCGTCTTATAAGGACCGGCACCTGCGGTACGTTCTCGAAGGACCTTAAGGTGAGGGATATGGTCCTTGTCCAAGCTGCAGCGACTGACAGTGGAATACCTCTTTCAAGGTTTGGCGCAGGCATCACGTTCCCGGCGGTTGCGGACTACTTCCTTCTGTCCGATGCCGTCAAGGCCACGCAGGCTTTGGGCTACGAGGCAAAGGTGCAGACTGCATTCTCCATGGACCTCTTCTACGACGAACGCGACAAGGCCAAGTTCGAGCTTCTTTCCAAATACGGAGTATCCTGCTCCGAGATGGAATGCTCAGAGCTCTTCACCCTTGGTGCCCGCCACAAGGTCCAGACGCTTGGAATCCTTACCGTGAGCGATGACATCGTGACAGGCGAAGGCTGCACCCCTCAGGAGCGCGAGCAGACCTTCACCCGCATGATGGAAGTGGCGTTGGAAGCCATCTGATTTGGCTGCGGATCTGATCGAAGGCATACGAATGAAAAGAGTTTTCGCTGTTGGTGCATCCAACATGGACATTTGTGCAAAAAGCTGCGACCCAATACGCGAGGCCGATTCCAACATTGGTATCGTCTCCAATGCCTGCGGAGGGGTCGGCCGCAACATAGCCGTGGCCCTCAGACGTCTTGGCTTTGGAGTCTCATTTCTCACCGCCATTGCAGACGATACCTTTGGACGCGACATAATGGCATCCTTCAAGGCCGATGCCGTTGAGCCCGTCGCTCCGTTCCTCACCGGCGAGGGGCTTGGCAGAGAACTTCGCACCGGGGTGTATTCCTACATATTGGACTCCAACGGAGCCCTGCTTTGCGGAATCAACGACATGGGGATAAACGAGGAGCTTTCGCCAGCATTCGTTGGCAAATACAACGATGCCTTGGAAGCTGCAGACTACGTTGTTTTCGAAGCCAACATTCCAGTAGAGACCATCGAATATCTTGGAGGTCTTGCAAAGGACGGAGTGAAGCTTGCAGCCGACTGCGTGTCTGTCTCCAAGTGCGGCAGGCTTTCAAGTGTACTCTGCGACCTCTATCTCCTCAAGGCCAACTACGGCGAGGCCTGCGCCCTTGCCGGTATGGAGGACTCCTCAGAGAACGGAGAGGCCAAAGACCCTTTGGCAGTTGCCCAAAGGCTTGCAGACAAAGGTCTGGAGCGTGGGATAATCACCCTTGGAAAGGGCGGAGCGTTCTGCTTCGAGGTCCATGCCTTCGAAGGCGGCGGGCTGGAGTGGTACAGAGTCTCTCCCCCAACGAGCGAGATAGTGAATGCGAACGGCTGCGGTGATGTCCTGTTCGCAGGTTTCCTTGCCGCTTTGTCGAACGGCAGGAGTTTGAAGGAGGCCTTGGAGTTTGGGCAGTATGCGGCAAGCGTGAATGCAATGAGCGACGAGGCTGTGGCGAAGGAGCTTTCAAGGCTGGATCCTACGTCAGGTCCAAAGCCGCTTGCCTAAGTGGTCACGGGTGTGTATAGTGTTGTTTTCCCTTTGAGAGGGAAGTAGATAGAATGTAATAAGAGGCGCGAATATGAAGAACATGAACGAGTATCTTAGCTTTTCACCTGAAGTAAGGGAGGCTATGGAGAAGGGCAAGCCAATCGTTGCCCTTGAGAGTACGATAATCAGCCACGGTATGCCGTATCCAAAGAACGTTGAGACGGCTGTCGCCGTTGAACAGACCATAAGGGACAACGGTGCAGTTCCTGCAACCATTGCCATAATCAAGGGCCGTCTCATGGTTGGCCTTACACCGGAGGAGCTTGAGTACTTTGGAAAGAAAGGAACCGCCATTGCAAAGGTGAGCAGACGCGACATCCCTGTAATCGTTGCAAGAGGCGAGGACGGTGCAACAACGGTCGCCGCAACCATGATCATTGCACATATGGCAGGAATCCAGGTGTTCGCAACCGGCGGCATAGGCGGTGTGCACAGAGGTGCAGAGAAGACCATGGACATCTCCGCAGACCTTGATGAGTTCTCAAAGACGCCTGTCATGGTCGTATGTGCCGGTGCAAAGGCCATTTTGGACCTCAACCTCACCATGGAATATCTTGAGACGAAGGGTGTTCCTGTATTTGCGTACCAGACGGACGAGCTTCCTGCCTTCTACAGCAGAAAGAGCGGCATAAAGGCTCCGTTCAGGTCTGACAGTGCGCAGGACCTTGCTGCCATATGGAAGGCAAGGACAGCCCTTGGTCTTGGTGGCGGCGTAATCGTTGCAAATCCAATTCCAGAGCAGTACAGCATGGACAGCGACCGCATAAACGCTGCAATCGACGAGGCCATAGCGGAGATGAACAAGCTTGGCATCCACGGCAAGGAGACCACTCCATATCTTTTGGACAAGATCCAGAAGCTCACCGGCGGCGACAGCCTTGAGTCCAACATAAAGCTTGTCCTCAACAACGCAGCCTTGGCTGCAAGGATTGCAGAGCAGCTGTAAAGGCTTGTTTCAGGGGTATCGGCCTAGAATATCGGTCCAAATATAGGTTTTGAGGAATCGTTTCAGGATGGCTAAGCAGTGTCCAAGGGCGGGTGCGTGTGGTGCGTGCCAGCTCAGTGGTGTGAAGTATTCGACTCAGCTTGCGCGCAAACAGGCGTTCGTGGAGGAGCAGATAGGTTTCTTTGGCCCCGTTGCACCCATCATTGGCATGGAGAATCCGTTCCACTACCGCAACAAGGTGCAGTCCGTCTTTGGGCTCAATTCCAAGGGCGAGGTGATAAACGGCATCTACCGGCTTGGGACGCACAAGCTCATTCCTATCCGCGACTGCATGATCGAGGACGAGGAGGCCGATTCCATCCTTGGAACCATCCGCGCGCTTGTGAAGGCCCGCGGAATCGAACCCTACGACGAGGACCTTGGCACGGGTGCGCTGCGTCATGTTCTCATAAGGCGTGCCGTTGCCACCAACCAGAGCCTCGTCGTGCTTGTAAGCGGCTCTCCAAAGTTCCGTCCAAAGGATTCATTTGCAATCGAAATCGCACGCAGGCACCCGTCCGTGAAGGGTGTTCTGCTTCATTTGAACGACGAGAAGACCTCCATGGTGCTGTCGTCCAACCCGTGTAAGCTCATTTGGGGGCAGTCATGGATAGAAGACGAACTGTGCGGCCTGCGTTTTCGAATCTCTGCAAAAAGCTTCTACCAGGTCAACCCCGTGCAGGCGGCTAGGTTGTACACGATAGCCATGCGTATGGCCCGCCTTTCCAAGACCGATTTCGTTGTGGATGCCTACTGCGGAACCGGCACCATTGGCCTCATAGCCTCCAAATGGGGTGCAGGCCGAGTCCTTGGCATTGAGCTCAACCCCTCCGCAGTGGAGGATGCACGCGAGAACGCTGCGCTGAATGGAATCTCCAACGCCTCCTTCGTCTGCGGCGATGCCAGCGAGGCTCTCAAGGCCATGTCCCGCGGCTCGTTCGATGGAGTTTCATGTTTTGAAGGCTTTGATGTATCCACACTGCCACGCAGTGCAGACGTGGTGTTCCTTGACCCTCCACGTAGCGGCAGCGACGAGCGCTTTCTTGCGTCTGTGATTCGTATGGCGCCCAAAACGATAGTTTATATCTCATGCAACGCCCAGACTTTGGCGCGGGACATAAGGTATCTGACTACGATGGGGGAGTATAGGATGTATGGCGCTCAGCCGGTGGATATGTTCCCCCAAACCTCCCACGTTGAGACGGTAGTGTTGATGTCAAGAGTACGCAAATAAAGGGCGAAAATGCCCGAAAAAAAGGGATTTCTACTATCCAGGCAATCAAATGCCGGACGGTGGAAATTCCTTTTTGTTGTTTCGGAAACAAATCAACCGCTCTGTTTGATGAGGGTTGAGAATACAGATTGGCTTTTGGCAGGTAGAGGATACAGATTAGATGATTTTTCAATTACGCAAATAAGCGTAATAAAGTAGTTGACCATGCTAAATATGAATATGAATAAACTTTTTAGGGTTCTTTAAAGTTTACGCAAAAAAGTGTAATTTTTATATTGCCTTTTTATGCTCCGATGTTATACTGGAAACAAATCAATGAAGGAGGAACTATTTATGCCTGAAGTAAAAGCTCGCAAGATGACATATGACGAGTTGTTCAATTCGACCACAATGTTCTACATGAATCCGGATTATGAGGCTAAGATAGAAAAAGTAGTGCAGAAAAAGACAGCAGAGATTTCTGTAGGACTCCGCACCATTACAGATAAGGATAGCTTGAAACAGTATATCATTGACCATAAAGATTCGTTGGATAACCTCACCTCTGTTGCTGAAATTTCAGTTGAACGCTTCAAGCGCATGGTATCTATGATTCGCAAGGATAGAGGCTTTGTTTTTCAGACGGAGTGGGGGCTGAATAAAATCAGAACCGCAATGATGGACAGTCCTGCAATGATGGAGAGTATCTTGAACCTCGTTTGGAATGGAAAAAACGATGAGAAGATGCAGGCTTGTATCCCAGCATTTTACCTTGAAAACATGGCAATGGACGAAAACACATTGAACAAACTGAGAGATGAGAACACTGTTCGTCAGCTGGTTAAAAAGGGGCTTGAGGGAAAATACAGCAATGGTATCGGCGATGCTGTCCTTGCAGATATCGAATGCGAACTCAAGCGTGTCTGTGCTATTCACGGCCTGGATTATCAGAGTAATGTTAGGGTGCCGATACTTGACCGTGCGGTTAGTTTTGTGATTGAAAGCCCGAATGATCCTAAACTGATTCTGGATGTTTCCTACAGTGTTACTACATCCAGTAGTCAGGGTAGCAAGAAGGAAGCTGCTCGTAAAACAGTCGATGCCAGAAAGCGTACTGGCAAAAACTTTGTATTCGTTAATTTCCTTGATGGTGCCGGTTGGATTGGCAGACAGGCAGATATGAGAGCGATTCACCTTTGCTCTGATTATGTCCTTAACTTTCAGAATCTTGGACTCTTAGAGGATATTATTGCCGAACATATCACTGAATTTTGATTGGAGGATTTATTATGAACGCTGCTGAGAGAAAAGCAAAGTTGAAAGAATTTACTGATCACCCTGAAACAGCTTGCCGTACTGGTATCCCCATTACCTATCATGGGGGTATCATTATTCTGAACGCATATGCAATTCCGCTCGAATATCTTGTCTACAATCCCTATAACGGTCGTATTGGTAGCGTAGTGAAGTCCTATGAAAGGCAGAACCATACCCTTGACCCGGAGGATGCAGACGATAAGGCTCTTATTGAGAAGTTCCTGTGGGAATCCAAGCCAGATGCAAACAAGAAGACCAAGGAACGTCTGCTGAAGGAGCATCAGCAAAAGCATGGTATTGTTACGGCGGATGGTATCATTATTGATGGCAACCGCCGCGCAAGCCTTTTGAACAATATTATGGCGGACACCAATATCTCGTATAACGAGAAGAGTCACTGCAGATATTTCATTGCCATCATCTTGCCGGAAGACGCAGATAAGAAGGAAATTCTGGCGTTGGAGACCACCTACCAGATGGGCGAAGATGCCAAGGTCGACTATAATCCGATTGAAAAGTACCTTAAGTGCAAGGACTTGAAGGACGAAGGCTTCACCGATGATGATATCGCAGGCATGATGGATTCTAAGCCGGGAGAAATCAGAACTATGTTGTCCGCACTGCGTTTGATGGATGATTATCTTGACGAGTATGGTTACTCTGGTATGTACACACAGCTTGATAAGAATGAGGACTCTTTTTTGAAACTGGACTCTGCCCTTAAAAAATACAAAGCAGGTGTTCCTTCGATGTGGGCATATGATCCTGATGCCGATGTGGCAGATTTAAAATTGATTGCCTTTGATTATATCAGAGCAAGTTTTGAGCAGACCCTGTTCCGTAATATCATTACCGCACCTACTACAAAGAAGCCGGCCTCCAGCTTCTTTGCAAAGCAAGAAGTTTGGGAGCAGTTCCGTGATAATCATTTTGCAGTAACGGATGAGATTGAGGAAGACAGCGTTGAAGATATCATGGCAACCAATCCGCCTGATCTTGGCCGTGCCCTTAATGCTCGTGACAAGAAGTGGAAGCAGAAGGTCGACGATGAGTTTGAAGATAACTATGTACAGAGCCTTGATAAGTTGAACAACCATGCTAATGCCGCAAAGCCTCTACAGCAGTTGATCAAGGCCTGTCAGGCGCTTGAAGTAGTTGATGTCGACCAGCCTGGTTTTACCGAGGAATCCAGTGTCCGTGGTTGCGTTCAGACTCTGGATGAGATGGTTGCCAGATTCAAGGAAATTCTGGGAATGTAAAGGAAGCGTAGTATATGAGAAAATTGTGTCTTGAATCGAATGAAAATAGCAGTATTCTCACGGTTACAGGAGATATAGACGCAATCTTTGGCAATAGGCGTGCAACTCGATATCTGAAAGATACATTGCAGTTCACTCGGACGGACGATGCGATTGTTATTACCACAGAGGATGATATTAATAAAAGCATCGACCGATTGAAAAAAATCTGCGAGTATATCTCGGCTGAGTTAGTGTACTCAGGTAATGTTTCAGAGGCTGTAAATCAATATGCAATGGAAGAACAAAAGTTTTCTGATTTTGCCGAAAAGGCACGTCTGATTCGTGATAACCATTGTGAGAAAGAGGATTTTGCAGCGTTTGTTGATTCTGTGAGCACTAACTTACGCAACAGAAGTCTGTACCAGTTACAGCTTCTGTCTGCGTATCATCTTGCCTTTGCCCAGAATGCGTGTAACTTCTCCGTGCCAGGTGCTGGTAAAACCAGTGTGGTTTACGGTGCGTTTGCGTATCTTTCCAATCTTGACCCATCGGACATCAAATATGTAGATAAATTGCTTATCATCTCCCCTCTGAGCGCTTTTGGTCCGTGGGAATTAGAGTATGAGGAGTGTTTTGGCGAAAAACCGTCAACCAAAAGATTAAACGGGCAGGTTGATGTCGAGGAGAAAAAACAGTATTTGTATTCCCTTGACCCTGCAAAAATCACATTGCTTTCTTATGCTTCCGTTCCGAAGCTGAAAGAAGAACTGATTTACTTTCTCCGTAACAATAAAGTTATGGTTGTTCTTGACGAGGCTCATAAGATTAAAAACACCAATGGTGGCATCACTGCATCTGGTGTTTTGGAGATAGCCACCTACTGTTCTGCGCGTGTCGTGCTGACTGGAACCCCTGCGCCTAACGGATACGAAGATTTGTATAATCTCTATAAGTTCATATGGCCGACCAAGAAAGTTATTCCGTTCGAGGTTTATCAGTTAAAGGATATGAGCAAGGCCGATGCCGATCCTCGTGTTGATACTCTGCTGAAATCTGTCGAGCCCTTCTTCATCAGGGTCAAAAAGAGTGACCTTGGAATTCCAGAAGCAGTGGAAAATGCTCCGATTATTGTCCCAATGGGAGAAACGCAGAGACGCATTTACGATATCATTGAGAAGAAGTACATGACTGATATCGTTTCAAACAAAGACAGTGGTTTTAAGCAGGATCTTGTAAAAGCACGTTTGATTAGAATGATGCAAGCTTCCACGAATCCCGACCTTCTCAGTATTCCTCTGAAGAATTTTGTTGATTACGGTGGGTTTGATCCTGATGCCGTTGCCGAGGATGACGCACTCATTAAGGAAATTTTGCAGTATTCTAAGACGGAAACACCTGCTAAATTTGTGAAAGCGAAAGAGCTTATAGAGCAGATTATTGCCGGAGGTGGCAAAGTCGTTGTATGGGCTATCTATGTTAAAAACATCCTTGATTTTGAAGCATATCTTCTATCGCAAGGAATCAGTTGTAGAACGCTTTACGGTGCTACTCCGGTAGCAACGGGTGATGATGATGACGAGACCATTGAAACACGAGAGAAAATTATCGCTGACTTCCATAAATCGGACTCGTCATTCAAAGTCATCATTGCTAACCCGTTCGCTGTTTCGGAATCTATCTCTTTACACAAGGTTTGCCACAATGCAATCTACATTGAGCGTAGCTTTAATGCGGCACATTTTATCCAGTCAAAGGATAGAATTCACCGATATGGTCTGAAACCCGGCATAGAAACCAATTACTACTACTTGCTTTCAGAAAATTCGGTCGATCAGGTCATCCATGACAGACTAATAGCAAAGGAGACAAGGCTCAGAGAAATCATTGAAAGGATGCCGATTCCATTGTTTAACAATGCAGAGTTGGATACAGGAGATGAAGATATTGCCGCCTTAATAGCAGAGTATGTTAATAGAACTAAAAAGGTGTAATTCTATAGGGAATATTGATGGTCTGTTGTTTTTACTGTCAATTCTTTTCGGAAAAAGCAAAGTCAGTAGATCTGAAATCAATAACCGTTGTGCCATGGAAAATGGTATTACGGTAAATTGTTCTGGTGCGATTGCTTTTCTGGAATATCTTAAGTTGGTCGGGATAACAGAGAATTCTGTTATCCCGACTGACTACATAAATCGGTTATGTGCAAAAAGCCGTGAGGATACCATCAACGAAGTTGTGCAGCTGTGTTTGGCTAAGATGATTGAAGATGGTATTTTTGATCAGGACACATTGGTGTTTGATGCAGAAAAGGGACATCTAAGTATTAAGCGTTCTGCGTTTCCATTGGCGTATGCCGCGATACGTAACTTTCTTACTCTTGCCGGGGCACTTGAAAAGGAGAAAAACGGTGAAATTGGTGTTGCCGATTACTACGAAAGTATATTTGCCAAGGACTTGAAAGAGCGCAGAAAGAAATTTACTTTGGATCAACTGTTGAAACAGCAGGAAGAACAAAGTAAGCGAGGCTTGGAAGCAGAAGAATTTGTTCTAAAATTAGAGAGGAATCGTATTCCTGGAAAGACTCATAAAATCAAAAGAATATCGGACTTTGATGTGGCTGCAGGCTATGATATAGTTTCCTATGCTTCGGAGAGTAGCGATAAATACGATAGGTTTTTAGAAGTGAAATGTTATTTGGGCAAGCCGCATTTCTATTGGTCAGAAAACGAATGTGACATTGCGAAGCAGAAGGGTGATAAATATGTTCTTTGCTTAGTCGACTATACTCGTATCGGAGAACCAGGATATCAGCCACAGTACATTCAAGATCCATATAATGTGATTTTTTCTGATGATAGCTGGCTCGTTAACACCGCTTCATATAAAGTACAACGGATATAAAACCAGGGCATAGAGTGATTTCTATGCCCTGTACAATCTGATATTTAGTTGTTATACATATCTGCAAGACGTTCTGCAACAGCTTCGATGACCGGCACACATACTGTGTTACCAAGCAAGTCAAACGCTTCACTTTCTTTTAGAAATGATAGATCGTAATCTTCTGGAAAACCGCAAAGTCTTTGGCCTTCTCTGATAGATAATCTGCGAATACCATTTCCATCAATAATTCCAAGATGAGATACATCCATAGCCACCAGTGTAGGTGCCAATGCTTGGGGATCAAGAATCTTGGTAAATTCAAATGAAAGCTTTCCAGCAACGATGTTATATCCCTTCGGTTTTGTTTCATCGGGAACGCGTCTGCCATTCTTTTTCTTTCGAGGGTACTCTAATGTGAGGTAACCCATATCGACCAGCTCGTCCAGAAATTCCTTGAGATTTTCTCGAGGGAAAAAAGTAGAGATTTGTTGCTCGGTCAGTGGCATTCCGTCCATCCAATCAATACCGATTTCGGCAGCCCATTTGCGTTTTCTTCGTTCCAACAGAAGGAGGTTAAGAAACTGTGTTTGTTCTTCAGTTGTATCCCCTTTGAGACCAATCTCCCAGCTATGTATGTTATCAGCACCACCGCGTTTGTCTTTGATTGCTCTACCAACCACCTGATCAGGTGTGAAGTGAGCAAACAATTTTTGTGTAAAAGTGGAATCAACAGTTGGAAGTCCGGTTTCCAGAATATCACCAAGAACAGAGGTACGCTCGTCGAAGTTGTCTAATGAAATGTGAGCGTCTTTAGAGCCAACAATATATACACGCTTTCTGGATTGAGCCAGACCGAAATACTGGCTATCAATCAAGCGGTAAGACACATAGTACCCCAGTTTTTTGAGATGATCGACAATGATAGAAAGTGTACGACCACCGTCATGGTTCATGAGACCTTCAACATTTTCTAAGAGGAATCCATACGGTTTTTTCTCTTTTAGAATTCTTTCAATTTCAAAGAAGAGTGTTCCTCGGGTATCATCAAATCCTAATCCCAATCCGGCAGCTGAGAATGGTTGACACGGAAATCCAGCCAAGAGAAAATCAAAATTTTCAATGTCACTGGCAGGAATTTTGGTAATATCGCCTGCAATCTCTTCTTCTTTATAGTATTTTTTATAGGCTTTTATTGCGTAGTCTTTGATTTCGCTACTGAATACACAAACAGGGTTGAACCCTTTTTTCTTGAAAGCAGCTTCAAATCCCAGGCGTATGCCGCCAAGACCTGCAAACAAGTCAATAAACTTAACGGTACGATCCGAAATGCGTTTTCTGCGTTCAATTTGGGTAGTTAATAAATCTGTACACTTTTCAGAAAAGTTACTGCCCTGAGCATATTGTTCTATATCACTCTGCAAGGTGGGAGAGATATAGATGGTCTTTGCTACTTTTTTTCGATCTTCAGGTAGCGGGGTACGACCAGACCCTTCCCTTTTTCCACCATGTGTAGACATAGACAATCTCCCTTCAGATTATTGCGGATTTTAGTATAGCATATAGCTCTTGAAAAAGCAATGCCCAAAATCAAGATTGTGAAAATAATTCTGAATACAGCTTGACAGCGCAACAACTTATATGTATAACAGGAATACGCAAAAAAGCGTAACAGCGAAAGGAGAAAAAATATGGCAGGAGAATTTGGTGCATATATCGCACAGAAGCGCATTGAAAAAGACGTTAAGTTGAAACCGATAGCAGAAAAGTTAGGAGTGTCTGTAACATATCTTTCTGATATTATTAAGGGACGACGTAACCCGCCAGATATTGATGGCCTTGCTGCATTGGCTGATGCTCTGAATTTGGACGAAGAAGAGCGTGATGAAATGTTTGACCTCGCAGGTAGGGAAAGAAATCAGGTATCCCCAGATCTTCCTGAGTATATCATGGGTGAAGACATCCCTACTGCACGTGTTGCACTTAGACGAGCAAGAAATAGCAATCTCGGCGATGACTTTTGGCAAGAAGTTAACAAAATCATTGATCGGAGAAATGGAGACAATTAATGAACTATAACATGAACAACCTTATCCCGTTCATCCCTCCATCTGAATATGACAAGGTGGCAGAGCAGTTTCTTGAGGAATATTGTCCGGAGGCGTTGAAGCGCCCTATGGCGATACCTATCGAAAAAATAGCAGCGGACATGGGATTGAAAGTACAGTATGTTTGTCTTTCTGAAGAAGCCGATATTTATGGTGCCACTATTTTTACAGATGGAGCGATGGAAATATATAATCCCGAAGAGGGTCTGTATGATACCAAAGTATTCAAGCGAAAAACTGTTCTGATTGATCCTGAGGCAGTTAAAAAGACAAATGTCGGATGCAAACACAATACTTTGGCTCATGAATGTGTGCATTGGTATAAACATCGGATGTACTACAAAATGCAGAAGTTTACTATGTCAAGAATGGCTCGATTCTGTAAGTGTCATGTGAGCCAACTTCCCTATGCAACAAAGGACGAGAATATCATGGAAGGACAGGCTATTGGTATAGCCCCAAGAATCCTGATGCCAAAGGTAACCTTCATCGAAGCTGCAAGTCAATATGATATTGTATATGGAAGAGATAACTGGCAGGCAATTTACGGATTAGCAGATTTATTTGATGTTTCCAAGCAGTCAGTTATGATTCGCTTGGAGGAACGCAATTTGCTGTAATCTTGCTGTTGATGCGGCAGCAAGATTATTTTTAATTAAAGGCGAATTATCTTGTAATTAGATTTACCGGAGGTGAATATGGATAAGTTCATTAACAAAGAGATTCGTATAATCAGAATGGAAGGAGAGCCCCAATACCGAGGAAGAAAAGGAGTAGTCAAACACGTTGATGATATGGGACACCTACATGGTACTTGGGGAGGTTTGGCTGTGATACCTGGGCAAGATATGTTTGAAGTTGTCAGACAATAAACAATTGGTAGGATCAAGCTTCTTCATTTGGTTCATTGTCTCGATGTCTCCTCGAGCTGCTTCAAAGGCTTTTGAGGAGTTTTAATTAGAATAGGTTCTATATGTTCAATAGAGATATCAAGCAGCATGAAATCGAAGAAATGCTTGGAATGCTCAAAGAAACTCTAAAAGAGACAGTTTACTTTCCATTACCAGGCAAGGCCGAGATTTTTCAAGTCCAAGGTGAAAATGGAAAGGATGTATTTGATGTAAGAATCTATAGAGGAAGCATCAATGCTAGGAAATACAATCTTGGCGCTCTGGTTAGCTTTAAGAAAATTCCGTTGTTGGAACTGCATATCAATCCAGGAAACAAGCATACGAATCCAGACGGAACGATAATCAAGGGCTCTCATTGGCATGTGTTATCGGAATCAAATGGAAGAGAGATTGCATACCCTGCAGAAGATATCAATAGTGAGTTGTTTGTTGAGAATACGGTCATGTTTTTAGATAGATTCCATGTCGTGAAGAAACCAGATATTCAATATCAGCCCGATTTGTTTTAAACTTTATAGTATTGGAAAAAGGAGGTTGTTATGGAAATCGAAAAACTGATTGATGACTATACTCAATGGTTGCGAAAAGAGATAACTGTTGAAGATGTTGAAAACTATTATGAAATTACAACTCCTTTTCTTGACAATTCAAATGATTATATTCAGTTTTATGTAAAGCTGGAAGGTGATGTTGTGTACTTTACGGATGATGGCTTCACCTTGTCCAATTTGAATATGTCATCATTAAATTCTTCTCGGAAAGCTAGTCTTAAATTTCTTTTGAACAGGTATGGTGTTTCTTTGGAAGGTCTTTGCTTGACCGCTAAAGCGGACTCAAAATCCTTTCCTCAAAGAAAGCATATGTTTGTTCAAGCGATTATGGCTGTAGATGATATGTTTATGACAGCAAGAGGAAAAGCTTCTTCGTCGTTTGTGGAGAATCTTCAGTCTTATTTCTTTGCAAGGGATGTCTACTACACCGACAATGTCCAGTTTTCTGGTATCTCTGGGTTTTCCCATAACTATGAATTCCTGATGCAGCGAACCAAGAACAGACCTGAAAGATTGTGTAGGGTTGTAAACAATCCAACCAAGAACAACATGGTCAATGTCCTGTTTGCATGGAATGACACAAAGCCAGCTAGAAGAAATGATAGCCAATTGGTCATATTGCTAAACGATGAGAACCCCGTGGCAAGTGGGGTTGAAGACGGTTTTAGAAGCTATGATGCAAAAGTCCTTAGATGGACGGAAAGGGATTCTGACAGTTGGAGTTGTCTGCTAACGAGCTAGGTTAAAGTTTTTTGAAATACAAACAACCATGAATGTACAAACAGGGTTGTTCTCTTGTCCCTGCAAGAACTTGTTGTGAAATGGGCTGTCATGAAGCGGACGAGTTTTGAGTTTACAATTTTATTTTTTTATTTATAAGAGTTGACTAAAACCCGATGGTTATAT